>WRAY01000007.1 GCA_009779975.1 Bacillota bacterium
GGAGGCAGCCGTCTAAGGTAAAACCAATGACTGGGGTGAAGTCGTAACAAGGTAGCCGTATCGGAAGGTGCGGCTGGATCACCTCCTTTAAAGAGTAAATCTTTAGTTGCTACGAGTTAGCAGCATTACGAATGAGACAGCATTATCTCACTAAAAATAAATGCAAAAATCTTTATGGGCATCAACATCCCGATAACTTGTTGAAAATCTTTCTATTCCTCAATGTAAATATTAAAAATCCCATCACGCAAGTGATGGGATTTTTTTTAATTGATTCAAAATATCTTCGGTAAAAATTTTTCAAGAAATTTCAACAAAACACTTGCAATTGTATATTATTTGTGATAAACTATGCATACACTAAAAGTGGAGGTAAAAACTATGCCAAAAACAGACACAGTATATATGCGAATTGAACCAATGCTGAAAGCAAATGCTGAGATGGTTCTTTCAACTTTAGGACTTACTCCTAATGAAGCGATAACAATCTTCCTAAAGCAAGTTGTTCTGCAAAGAGGATTGCCTTTTGCGGTTAAAATTCCGCCAATGACAAAAGCAGAGGCAAAGGAAGTATTCTTTGAAAAAGTTAAAGAGGCGGAAGAGTCTTTTGAGAACGAAGAACGATTAACTCTAAAAGAACTTAAAGAAAAATTAGGAGTTTAACAAATGAAATATGTTTTAGATATTCCGGCAATTATATATCGCGATATAAGTGGCATATGTGACTACATAGCAAAGGACAAACCTAGTGCCGCTAAAAATATGGCAAAGAAATTGTTTCGGACAATTGGAAGATTGAAGGACAATCCTTTTGTTTATCCTGAACTAAAAAATAAGTTCGATATTGAAACAGATTTAAGAGCAAGTTTTTTGTCAAAACCGTATATCGTTCTTTTCAAGATAGATGGTAATTTAATAAAAATCTATCGAGTGCTCGACGGTAGAAGTGATTATTTAGCAGTATTGGGATTAAAAGAGAGTATGGATATTGAAAATGTAGGTAATGACGAAAACTAAATTAACTGAATTCTAAACACTGAGAAGGCAGTAGAAATACTGTCTTTTTTCATGTTTGTAAGATTATGATTTTTAGTTGACAACATTTAAAAAAAATGCTAGACTAACAATGCGACATAACAAATAAAACTTGCGGTGAGTTCTGCATGTTGGCAATTATCCCCGCAGGTTTTGTGGTTGTGTCGCAACAATTAGGAGATAGTTACTAGGAGTGTCACTCTTAATTGGTGGTAATTTTTTTGTGCCGAAGGAGTAGGCAATGTTTTTTAATACTAGAACTAAAGTTGAAAAATTACATATAGCACTAGATGAATTAGGTTATAGAAAAAAGAATAATTTGATTTTTAGTGATTTTTACAATGAAACAAAAAGAACGCTGACTAGAACTGCTGGTATTAACGGTATGGCTGAAATTTTTGAGTTTTATAATCTAGTTGCCAATAATTGGGATTTGTTAATAGAATTAATTTCAGGACAACATAAACATTCTGCTTATTTTATGAGTTTAGAATTTCAAGGTAATGAAATTTTAGAATTAATAAATGAAGAAGATGCGGAAGGAACAACTGTTATCACAAATGCATTAAACAGTAATCCGCTTGAAATAATAGTTTTTGATTCTGAAAATCTATATATTGCTCGAAAAATAGATGGAGTATTTCGCTTTGTTGACGATAACGATTGGGAGTTTTATTTTAAGGCGTCTTTATTAAAATCATTTAAGTTTAGTTTTTTTACAAGGATAGGCGAAAAACTATTTCAAATGACCTGCAATGATGATTTAGATATTTATATAACAAACAATGCAACAACTCTTGATATATTACACAACGAAGAAAATGGCGCTCTTGTTATTGTTGATTATTCAAGGGATGAAAATGATCAAATACTTGCACATATCTATTGTGATATTGTTGGAAAAGGCAAAAAATATGGTGTTTGTCAAATAGATGCTGTAACAGAGATAGATGGCAGTTTGTGGGAGATGTGTCTGTTAATGGCAACATGCACTTTCTTTGTATATAACAAGAAATTAAAATCTAATGAAGATAATTCTATGGCATTGGCGTTATTTGCTTTAAATAATTAAAAGAAATAAGTATGATGAGTTGAATTAAAACTAACAATCATTAAAAACGAGTTGTTAGTTTTTTTTATTAACGGCATACTAGTTGTGTGAGAAAAATTTTTGAGGTAGAACACAATAAAAAACGACGAAAGCCTGTTAAACATAGCGTTAAGGGACTTAAAAAAGCGCCTTGGATTGTGTTTTGGTTTTTGAGGGTTGTTTTTCGACCTTTGATGTGGTTTAAATATGGGTTTTGGTTTGACAGGGAATCCTCAAAAAACATCCCTAAGAATTGTTTTATTTTAATGAATCATCAGGCGTCGTTTGACCAAATGTCGTTGGGATTAGGGTTTAGGTTTCCGATTACTTTTGTGGCGGATGATACTTTTTTTCATAAAGGGTTGAAGAGTTTTTTTATGAAAGTTTTTACTCGTCCTATTTCATATTCAAAAGGAAAGCCCGATATTTTAGCGACTAGGCAAATATTTAGTGTCATCAGACAAGGCGGTGCGGTTGGTATGTTTCCCGAAGGCACTCGTTCTTTGTTTGGTGAGGGTGGACGGATAGTTCCAAGTTGTGGTAGACTTGCGAAAAAACTAGGTGTTTCGCTTGTTTTGGTCAAGCAAAAAGGCGGTTACTTGACAAAGCCGAGATGGAAGAAAAGACCTAATAAAGGACGAATTTTTGCTGAGATTGTGAAAGTTATTTCACCTGATGAGTTGCAAAAAATGACAGATGAAGAAGTTCAAACAATAATCGAAAAAGAACTTTATCATAATGATTTTGAATTTAACAATATTGGTATTCAAATTAGCGGACAAAACAAACAGAAACTCAATTTTTATCATGGAGATGAAAGTGCCGATTTGGAAAAAAATGTAGGGGGTCGTAATGTTCAAGAGGCACTCGAAACGAAGTGTCACGGGGACTGGCTCACTGACACGAAGTGCCCCGAAAGGGTTGAGGCAATCCCTTGCCTCAATCAGAGTGCCTGTCCCCGAGACACGAAGTGGGTATTTGGATGTCAGCCAGACACTACGGGGGCGGCAACATGCCGCCCGAAACAAAACTATAAAACAAAACAAAACGGACGGTTAATGCCCGCCCCTACATTATTTTGTTGTGATTTTTACAGGCGGCAGAGTGTTGCTCCTACGGTGTTATCTCAAATTAAATTCAAAGGGAAAAGGCGAGCGGAACATTTAGAAACGGTTTTATTCTATTGCCCGATATGTCATTCTCTTGATTCGTTGGCATCAAGAAAAAACACTCTCTCTTGCAAAGAGTGTGATAAAACTTTCATAGTTAATGAATATGGGGCATTTGATGGTGAAATCGGGACGCCGATAGCGGCGTCCCTTACACAAAAAATATTAAAAAAAACCAGAGTTAGCACACCCTGTAGAGGACTCCGCCCTCGGCATCCCGAACATTTTCAGCAATCGACTTTTTCAATACTCGATTGGAGTAAATCTCAACTCGATTTCATCAAAAACAATATTGACTATTTACTCTATTTTGACAAGCCGCTTTTCGTTGATGAAAACATATCGTTTTTCTTAACTGAAAAGGGAAAGAAAATAGGTGCTTCTCAAAAAGGAAAAATCGAACTTTTTAGCGACAAACTTATAGTCTGCGGAAAAAGTTTTTCACTCAAAAACATCAAAGCGTTTTCACTTGATGATGTCAACAGGTTGAATATTTTTTTAGATTATTCAGCCTATGCGGTCGAAACCAAACAAAAAACCAAGAAAAAAATAAATCTTGTCAAATATATAGTAACGGTCTGCCACCTAAACAAAAACCTTAAAGGCTGTGAAATATTTTAACCTTCTTCTCTCTCCGCTACTTCTTTCGTCTCATGAATTGTGCCATGGGCATGGTGGGATGGTGCGTAGACGGTGTAGAGTTTCATTGGCTCTGAACCGGTGTTGATGATGTTGTGCCAAGTTCCGGCGGGAACAAAGACGGCATAGTCATCGAAAACATATTGTTCAAAGGTGACTTGGTCTTTTGTTGGACCCATTCTGACAACGCCTTTTCCTTTTTCAATGCGGATAAATTGGTCGTTGTCCGGGTGCTGCTCAAGTCCTATGTCGTCAAATGGATTTATACTCATGACGGTCAGTTGCAGATGCGGTCCCGTCCAAATGGCGGTGCGGTATGTATCGTTTGATAGTGTTGCTTTGTTGATGTCAATGGCGAACGGTCCGGGACCATAGTCAGTTCGATATTTTTTCATTCTTTTTTTAACTCCTATTTTGAGCGTTATGTTTTTTGCTCATCTATAATTGTATTACAGACGGGAAGAAAAGGTGCATAATTAATTTAATGTGTTGATGGAAAATGGCAGATACCTATAACTTTTTAATATAGTTAATTTGGCATAAAAATTTAATATAGGGGGCGGTCACTGACCGCTCCGCACCTTATGAAAAAAAACAAGACATGAATAACAGTTGACACAATATCTAATTTGTGTTATTATTAAAAACAGAATGACAACTACATATCACATTATCGCAAATCCGGTGTCGGGCAAGGGAACAGGCAAAAAAGTTTTATCTCGTATTTTGCCCTACTTAAAAGAAAAAGAGATTGATTTCAAACTCTATATGACTTCAAAAAGAGGCGATGCAAAGGACTTTGCGAAAGAGTTAACTTTAAACAGCGATGAACAAAATTCGAGAAAAAATATTGTCGTTATCGGCGGAGACGGAACATTTTCCGAGGTTCTTGCAGGGGTTGAAAACTTCGACATTTTAACACTTGGTTTCATAATGGGCGGAACAGGCGATGACTTCGGAACTCATATGGGTCTAAAAAAAGACCCCTTAAAAGCATTTGATGACATTTTGACAGGAAATACAAAATATATCGACTTCATTCAACTAAAAGATTCAAGGTGTCTTAACATCTGCGGAACAGGTATTGATGTTGACACTTTGATAAGATACGAAAAGTCAACAAGAAAAAACAAACTAACCTACTTTATTAGTTTGCTGAAGTCACTCAGAAAACCTTCTTACATAGAATACGATATTTATTTTGAAAACGAACAAGGCGAAATGGAAAAATTACCGATTGCTCCATGCTTAGTTGTGTCAGTTTGTAATGGCGGAATATTTGGCGGGGGAATCCCGATATCACCTCACTCAATAACGAATGACGGTTATCTTGACCTTATATTTTCTGCAAAACCAACCAACAATGTCTATGTTGCAGCAATGAAATTGAAAAAAGGCAAGCATTTGCACTACCCTTATATAACTCACATTAAAACAAAGAAAGTGACAATACAAACTCAAAGTAACAAAGAATTCACCTATCAAATAGATGGCGAAATGACAAAAGGAGTGGAATTTGCTGCTGAAATAATCCCAAACAAACTAAAAGTTTTTGCTGCGAAAATCTAAGAATAATTAATTAGATGCGAAAACACACAAAAAATAATTTTTTTGGGAAGTGATGAAAAGAAGTTGCTTTTTTTGCTAAGATGTGTTATAGTTGCTTTGTTTTTAAGTAAAACAAAACAGAAAAATTTATGAAAAAAAATTATAAAGTCGGATTAGTTTGTTCATCGTTTGAACTTTTGCATTCAGGTCATATACGAATGATTGAACAAGCAAGAGAAGCGTGTGAGATAATTGTTGTTGCGCTTAACTGCTATCCTGAAACCGGCTGGAAGAGCAAGCCTGTTCAGTCAGTTTATGAACGGTGGAAACAAGTTCACAATATTAAGGGCGTGGATTTAATAATTCCTTATGAAAATGAAAATGATTTGGAACTTTTAATTAAAACCACGACTTATGATGTTCGAATTTTGGGCGATGATTATGTCGATAAAAATTGGACGGGGAAAGATTTTGAGAAAGAGAGAGGCATCGAAACACTGTTTTTAAATCGTTCTCATGGCAAGTCAACCAGCGAATTAAAAAGCAGAATAATCAATTCAACGAAAGAATAAGATTAAGGAATAATCAAAAATGATTGAGAAAAAAATCCACTATGTTTGGCTGGGGACAAAAGAAATTCCCGAAAAATTTGCTGAATTCATAAAAAATTGGGAACAACTTCATCCCGATTGGGTAATTATTAAGTGGAATGAAGAAAATTTTGATTGTAACGGAAACGACTGGGTAAAACTTGCGCTAAAAGAGAAAAACTATGCGCTTGCAGCCGATGTCATAAGAAGTTGGGCACTGCTTAATCACGGAGGAGTTTACCTTGATACTGACATTGAACTCATTAAACCGTTTGATGAGTTGGCGGAAGAAAATGATTTTTTTATTGGGTATGAAACGGATTTTTGGTTTGGCTGTGCTGTTTTAGGGGCACAAAAGGGACACAAAATAATGAGTGAGGTGTTTGAGAGATATCTTATGCCTGTGAATAAATTTGACAAAGGCTCGAACATGCTGTGTGTGTTAAATTTTAGTGCCGTAATTAAAAGACTTTATGACACTAAACTTAACGGAAAAACAAAAAAAATTGAGGATAACGCACTCCTTCTGTCAACTGATTATTTCTTTCCTCAGCACTACATCACTCGCAGAACAAAAACAACAAAAAACACCATTGCAATCCATCACTACTCCTCAGCATGGTATTCGATTGGAAAACTTATCGGAATAAAAGTTGCGAAATTTGCAAGGATTGTTCTAGGGCGTCACATTTTCGGACTTTTTGAGCGGATTGCAAGACGAAGAATGCTTGGCAAACTGAAAAGGGAATTTAAAAACAGGACAAAAATTGAATGAAAAAAATCCTCTACTATATTGCACTCATATTAATGTGGCCTGCTCCGGTTCTTTTGTTTAAGACAAAAACTTACTACGAAGATAACGACAAAGAAAACAGGAAAATAAAAGGCAGTGCAATAATCATTTCAAATCATCGTTCTTTTTGGGACGGAATCGTTATTGCTTTTCGGTTTTTCTTTAAAAGGCTGCACTATTTAGTGGCAGATTGGTATGGAAACACACGAAAATTTTTAAAGTTTGTTATTAGTTGTGCGGGAGGGATTTTTGTTGATAAAGACTTGAGAAACTTTGATTTTATTGAAAAAACAAAAAAAGTAACAAGAAAAGGCAGAGCCATTTTGATTTTTCCGGAAGGTGATTTCAAGTTTACCCCTGAGCCTGCAGATTTTTCAACAGGGTATATCTTGCTTGCAATCAAAACAAAATCAAAAATTGTTCCTGTTGTTAACGACTTTAATTATGGCATTTTCAAAAGAGTCCATTTGATGATTGGAAAAAGCATTGATTTGTCGCAATATTCAGACGAGGAAATAACCCGAGAAAAATTAAAAATAATAAACGAAGAAATTAGAAACAAGTTTCTAAATCTATTCCACGAACTAAAAGAAAGAAAGTTGAAAAAACAAAATAAATAATGTGCGGCGTCCCTACAGAGATAGTTGTTTGTTGAAAAGAACTCGTCAAAATAAACTGTAGGTGAGATTAATAATTGCCCTCATAATATTATCCGATTAACACCTCGTATCTATTGAACTATTATGCTTATATTAACTACTACCTTAAACCCTTGGATTATTGCCGCTATTGCCGTTGCTGCTTTTTTAACAGCGGCGAGTTTTGCTTTTTTTGTTTTGATAATCTCGGTAATTTTTCGCACAACAATGCGCCGTAACACCAAAAAGAAAAGAACAAGAGAATGCACTAATTTAAAAGACGAGCAGCAAATGATGATGTTTGAAGAAGGAACACAGTGGGCAGAGCAATTTAAGGACAAAACTGAACAATTGCATATAGTGAGTCATGATAAATTAAATTTATACGGCGAATACATCAATCTAGGATATGACAAGTGTGTTGTTATTTTGCAAGGACGAACTGAGTCACTATTATATTCCTACTACTTTGCCGATGTTTATGCAAAAAATGGCTATAATATTTTAGTTATTGATGTTCGTTCTCATGGGCTTAGTGACGGAAAATATCAAACACAAGGGGTTAAAGAAAGCGATGATTTGATTTTATGGATTAAACTAATAAATGAAAAATATAAAATACACGATTTCGCTCTTCATGGAATTTGCATAGGTGCTGCATCTGCAATTTATGCTTATGTCAAAATGAAAAACGAAGGCAGTAATTTAATAAAAAGGATTGTGACAGACGGAATATTTCAAAGTAATTACGAGATTTACAAAATGCATTTTAAATCGTTCAACAAGCGTGCTTTCCCGGTCTTGCCCTTAGTTTTCTTTTTTGCTTTTATTTTTGCAGGAGCGAGACTTTTTAAAAACTCTCCGATGAAATGCATGAAGGATATTGAAATCCCTATTTTATTCATTTGGAGTGAAAAAGACCTTTATTCCGTTAAACCAAAATCTGAGGAGTTGTTTGAAGCATGTGTTTCAGAATTTAAAGAAGTTGCTTTTTTTCCGGAAGGCAGACACTCTCATGTCAGGTCAACTCAACCGGAGGGTTATGATGAGGCGATTGATGCTTTTTTGAAAAAATATTTATAGTGATTAACGGTTAGTGATTGGTGATTAGTGAAGGACAAATTAGTTTGTCCGGCCGCTAACCGCTAATTACTGACCGCATTCTAATCACTAGCCAAACTATGGAAAATGTAATTGAGATTATACTAAGGATATATTTGTGGTTTTGTCTTGCCGCATTGCTGTTATACCTGCCTCGTGTCAGTTATTATTTTGTGGCATTGAGAGAGCAGAAAAAACTAAAAAATTCCGAAAAAAATAAAATCGCTGTTATAATTCCGGCAAAAAATGAAAGCATAGTTATTCGCGACTGCCTTAACTCGTTTAGCAATCAAACTTATCCAAAAGAATATTTTGATGTTTTCGTAGTTATTGAAAATGAAGATGACCCAACAAGTGAAATTGCCAAAAATTATGAAAATACTTTTGTCACAATAGTTGGAAACCAAACCTGCAAAGGCGATGCTCTCGACGGTGTTTTGAAAAAAATTTTGACAGATGATGATGATAAATATGATGCATATTTAATTGTTGATGCTGATAATATTGCAACGCCTAATTTACTGGAAGAAATGAACAACGCACTCGGCAGCAAAAAACATATTATTTGCGGCAAAAAACTTATCAAAAATTGGAACAGTTCTCGTCGTGACTCTCGCTCATTTGTTTCAAATTGCACCTCTTTAATATACACCTTAGTAGATGACCTTGGAAATCGTGCAAGAAACGGTTTCGGAATAACCATCACAATAATTGGCACCGGGCTTATGGTGCACAAAGACATAATAAAAAAGAACAACGGTTGGCCATACCGCAGTCTGACAGAGGACTACGAACTAACTGCCGACGCTATAGTAAACAACTGGACTTCAATGTATTATGCTCACGCTAAAGTCTGCACTGAAGAGGCAACTGACAGAAAAACAGTAAAGAAACGAAAAGACCGCTGGATTGGAGGCTATGTTCAATGCAAACGAAAATATCGAAAGAAGATTTTCAAAAAGATTTTGAGCAGAAATGTTTCATGGCGAAATCTTAGTTATTTTGTCGGAACAATTCCTCCGGGCATGTTTTTAGGCGTTTCTATTGTTTCTTTTATTTTTGGTCTTGTTGCAATTGGTTTTGGGATTTTGTCACCCAGTGTTGATTTATATTTAGCGCTGCGAATGACATGGGTTCCTCTTGTGGTTTTGTATGGGTCTTTGTTTGTTTTCACACTGGCAGCGCTTTTAACCGACCGAAGCAACATAAAAATTTCATTCTTAGAAAAATTGGCAATATTATTTTTCCACCCCTTCTTTACGCTCGGATATTTGCGTGCTTTTATTTTAGCACTTTTTAAAAGAAAAAAGAACTTCAAATGGGACACCACCACCGAAAGAATACCTTTCGAAAAAAAAGAAGACTAAAAATAAACAAATTGAAACAATCACCAACCTAGACCTAATTAAACGAACCAACAAAACCCTATATGGGTGCGTAATGTCCAAGAGGCAATCGAAACGAAGTGTCACGAGGACTTTATCTCACTGACACGAAAGGCAATCCCTTGCTGCCTGTCCCCGTGACACGAAGTAGGTATTTGGACTACGGGGGCGGCCCGCATATTAAAAAATCATTATAAAAAAAACAACCAAGAGGAGATAAAAATAATATGGAAAACAACGCAAAAAAAAGAACAACCTATAATATCAAAAAAGACTCGGAAATGCTTTATCATTATGCCGCTCTTTTTGAAAACGGTATTGGAGAAAAAAGGTGTTTCAAAACGGCGCTTAAATATTATGATGAAGCCGCTGAGTTAGGAAATGCTGACGCAAGAGCAATGAGCGGAAAGATGAGATATCTTGGGCAAGGAGTGAATGCAAATGTCATATCAGGACTAACTTCTGCTATTAATGCCGAACTTAACGGAAGTCCTTTTGGGAACTATATGCTGGCTGAGTTTTATGAGCGCGGCGAAGGTTACGAAAAAGACCCTGTTCGTGCAAAAATTAACTATGACAAAGCCTATGCCGGTCTTTTGGAAAAAGCGGAAAATCGAGACGGAGAAGCATTTAGGTGTCTTGGAAACTATCACTATTTTGGTTTGGGAAGCACTCAAAAAGATTTTTCAAAAGCACTTGAATTCTACAAAAAATCGGCGCTGCTCGGCAATATTGAATCGTATTTTAACCTCGGGAATTTATATGCTCAAGGTGAAGGGGTTGAAAAAAATCCTGAAAAAGCATTTTGTTTTCATATGATTGCCGCAAAATATGATCACGAAGTTGCACAAAACGAAGTCGGAACTTATTTTGAGCATGGCTTGGGAGTTGAAAAAGACATCCAATCCGCTATCAAATGGTATAAAAAATCTTCAAAGCAGGGCTGTAGCATTGCTTCTTTGAATTTGTCAAGATGCCACAAACGAGGCATTGGGGTTCCGCAAGATGACAAAAAAGCCCTAAATATTCTTAAAAAAGCAATAGAGCAACATGAAAAAGAAAAATATAGGAATGAAGTGATCATCTACACAAGGACATTGTTCTATGATGATGGAATTGGGTTTGAAAGTAATGAGGAAAAAGCAAATGAGCATTATGTTGAAGCCGCAAAACTCGGGCATGAAGATTCAAAGATTATTTTGAAGAACAGAAAGATTGATTGGGAGACTGCGTTGAAACATTTGGTTGAAGAATGGAATTGATTGCATAGGGGTAGTATTCTGTCATTCGCACAAATTCAACAATAAAATCGTAGGGGTAGGTCAATCTGAATATGGTTTGTTTAAATATGAAGGTTTTTTTATAATGTGCGGGCGGCAGGTTGCCACCCCTACAATAAATTTTTTCCGCAAAAAACTCGTCAAAATGACTGGTAGGGGCAGTCACTGACTTCTCTAAAAAAATAATCATGTTCTGAAAAGAACTCGTCAAAAAACTGTAGTGGTTGCGGTTTCACTTTGTGCGGGCGGCAACCTGCCGCCCGCACAATGTAAAACGATACTCACGAACCAACCACAATAAAACAAACCAACAAAACTGTAGGGGTGAGCAACGCGAACCCGAATGCTTAACAACATTATAATGATAATTTAATCGGACTCGCGTTGTTCGCCCCTACAATTGAATCCCACTCCCTGCATATCACATGACATAACAAACCGTAGGGGCGGCTGCCGCCCGAACAAATTTCAATCATAAAATCTAGGGGCGGTCACAAACGCCTTTGTAACAAATCTATATGCTTGCAAAAAATTCGTCAAAATGACTGTAGGGGCGGCAATCTGCCGCCCGCACTATATTAAATGTCATGCTGAGCAAAGCGAAGCATCTAGCGTAAGCGTAAAAAAACTGTTTTACGGCACTTCGTGCCCAGATCCTTCGCTCCGCTCAGGATGATCTTATATTAGTTGTATGATAATCTTATAAAATAAATTCTGTGCCTAAAAAAACTTGTCAAAATCAAAACTAATGACGAAAAAAGCAAAAAATCATTGAAATTTAGCAAAAATAATAAAAAAAACAAACACAAGCATTGAATTTTGCTTGCATTTGCTTTAAAAATATTGTAAAATAGAGTTTATTATGAATAAAGAAAATAAAACTATACTCTTCTGATTTTTCCGCTATAAAATGCAACATTATCAGGATCCGTAGCCAAAATATTTTCTCTGGTTTCATCATCAAATTCCCATCTTGTAGAATTTCCCTCATCAACCCAAGCAAATCCGTCTGAACCGATTTTTGTGATGTTGTCAATGCTTGTTCTCGGCCACTCGGCAATAAAATTTCCGATGGGGAAAACAAATCGGTCTTCTTCAATGAACATGAAACCCTCGGTGATAGTCTGATGACGGACTAAACTAAGGACAGGCAGAGAGTATGACAAGATTTCTTGAATTTCAAAAAACATTTCTTGTTGGCTGACGGGGTCTGTTTCATAAAAAGCGTTATCAAAAAGTTCCGTTATTCGTGTGTATTGAAAGTCGCCATAATTTAATATTCCGTCACAGACAAAAAGTTCACGCAATGTGTAAAGATTATCAACAAACATGCTTGTCATCGCTATATCAAAAGTTCTTTGTTCCAAGTTTGTATAAAAATCTTCTTGTGAAACCGTATTTATATCAATAATAATAATGTCTCTTAGCATATCATGAATAATCGCTGCTTTATGCATTAAAAATTCATTTTCAAGCGGAACTAAAAGATTAAGAGTTGTTTCATTAGAAAATCCTGCTTCGGCGAGTAGTTCTATTGAACGGTGAATATTGGGCGTTCTTGCTTCTAAATTGGGATTATAACTCGGGAGATTTGTTCCCCATAAATGGTTTTGAGTCGGTGTTCCGTAAAAGACAGTTGCTAATTCGTTATTATTTATAGCATATGCTATCGCTTGACGGACGGAATGACTTTCTAATATCTCATGATTTGTGTTGAATTGCAAAAAACTGGTTTTTGGACTATATAAATTTATGTAAAATCCATAAGTATTTTGGCGAGGCGGAGGAGCGGTGAATCCTGCAAACACTCCGGCGAAAGTAAACAGCAACAATACGAGTGACATCATCTTTAAGATATTTTTTTTGATCATATTAAAATAAACTCCTTTTTGCTATATTTAGCAATTTGATAAGATTTTTTCTTATCAATATATGTGTAGTTTAACAAATATGTTTTGTCGATATTTTTAGATAAACAACAAAAAATGCTTTATTATATCGATTCGGTATATTTTTGTCTAAATTAATAAAGGAGTGGTAGTATTATGGGAGATGTAATTAATTTTACTGCGGAAGAAGAAGAATTCTTTGAGTTTGAAGTCACAAATATAATGTTAGAAATGGGTATGTTTCCAAATCTTTTAGGATTTGATTTTATAAAAGAAGCAGTTTTTATTATGTTGAAATATAACTACAGACGAAAAATTGGTGAAGTTTACAAAGATATTGCAAAAAACAGGAAAACAAGTGAAAATTCGGTAGAAAAAGCAATAAGGCATGCGGTTGAATATTCTTATAGAATTGGAAAATTAAAAGAACTTGAAAAAAAATTTGGATTTAAATTTATAGAAAGTAGTTTTTGCACAACCAATAATCAGTTCATATCAATTTTATTTCTTTTTCTAAAAAGAAGAAAAAGAATCAAAGAAAAGTCAAGTTTTAACAGCATCATCTGAATCTTTGGAAAATGTTAAATATTCGTGATAAGATATATGAGGGGAGTATGAATAATTAATCGTAGGGGCGATTACTAATTGCCTGAACAAAGTGATTCGTTGCCTACGAACCCACAATCAAATAACAAACCGACAAAATTGTAGGGGCGGCACTCTGCCGCCCGCACAACATGTTTAGCCCTAATAAACTAGATAACAAAATTGTAGGGGTGAGCAAAGCGAACCCGAATACTGGACATCATAATAAGGATAATTTAATCGGGCTCGCATTGTTCGCCCATACAATTTCATTCCCCCGAATATCACACGACAAAATAACCGTAGGGGCGGCAACCTGCCGCCCGCACAATGTAAAAAGATAACCACGAACCACCATCAAATAACGAGCCAATAAAATAAAGTAAAGTGTGGTCACTGACCGAATCTGCAAGGTGATTCTAAAAAATACAATTTAATTTCTGCCAACTTTGTCAACAGGATAACTCATTTTTCATAAAAAAACATGGACAAAACAACAACGCTGAAACTAAGCAAAGAGGTTCAACTATTTAAGTTCACCAGAGAAATTTTGATTTTTTCTTTGGTGATGTTTGTTTTTATGCTTTTTTTAGCATCTCCAGGTATTGCAATTTTGATTGCAGGGTTTCATTTGATTGTAGGGCTTTGCTTTGTTTTTATTCCTGTTGGGGGAGTGATTGTTGCAACAATAATTTTTATTGCCTTAAAATCCCTTGATTACTCTGTGGAGACAATGTTCAATCCGGAAGAGCAAAAAATTGTGTTCAATAAAAACATAATTATTTATAGCAATGACAAAATCATCTTGGAATGTAACTATAAAGACTTTTTCAAAGTAACTTCATCAAAAAACTATCATCATCTTTTCCTTTCAAAGTTCAAATTTTTTCTAATCGACAAAAAAGATTTTTCATATGAGGAGTTAAACGCTTTACAAAATAAGATAAAAAATGTAAAATAAGGACATAATTATAATTCAAAGGAGACAATATTATGTCAAAAGTAAAAGTAGGTATCAATGGTTTTGGTCGCATTGGAAGATTGGTTCTTCGCAATGCATCAACAAGAAACGATGTTGAGGTTGTCGGAGTTAACGACCCTTTCATGGACGCAACTTATGCTGAGTATATGCTCAAATACGACTCGGCTCATGGAAAGTTCAAAGGCGAAGTGAAAGCAGATGGCGACACTCTCGTTGTTAACGGCAAAAAAATCAAGTTTTATGCGTTCAGAGATCCGGCGGAAATTCCTTGGAAAGAATGCGGTGCTGAATATATTTTGGAATCAACAGGCGTTTTCACAACGACCGAGGCAGCCTCTGCCCACATTAAAGGCGGAGCAAAAAAAGTTATCATTTCTGCTCCTGCAAAAGATGCATCACCGACATTCGTTATGGGTGTTAATCACACTGACTACAAAAAAGACATGACAGTTGTTTCAAACGCATCCTGCACAACCAATTGCCTTGCGCCGCTTGCAAAAGTAATTAATGACGAATTTGAAATCGTTGAAGGTCTCATGACAACAGTTCATGCAATGACTGCAACTCAAATGACAGTTGACGGTTCATCAAAAAAAGACTGGCGCGGCGGTCGTGCAGCGTCTGCCAATATCATTCCGTCATCAACAGGTGCTGCAAAAGCAACCGCTCTTGTTATTCCTTCACTAAAAGGCAAACTGACAGGCATGGCTTTCAGAGTTCCGACAATCAATGTTTCGGTTGTTGACTTGACTGTCAGACTTAAAAAAGCGGCAACTTATGACGCTCTTTGTGCCGCTGTTAAAAAAGCATCTCTTGGTTCAATGAAAGGAATACTTGCCTATACTGATGAAGCAGTTGTGTCAAGTGACTTTATGTCTGACCCTCACACTTCAATTTTTGACGCAGGCGCAGGTGTTGCATTGAACGACAATTTCTTCAAACTTATTTCATGGTATGACAACGAATATGGCTACTCAACAAAATGTAACGACCTAATCGTCCATATGGCGAAAGTCGATGCAGGGAAGTAATTTTTAACACTCTCCGGTAAGTAAACTAAAGGACAGGGCAAAAATGTCCTGTCCTTTTATTTCCAACGCATAATGTGTAGCGCATAACGAAGGATAGAGTTTAGTTAAATTAATTTTTAACAATCGTTGTGCGTTATGTATTGTCCGTAAAAAACTATGCTTTGCCCAAACTGCAAAACCGCTCTCAAGGATAATTACTGCAAAAAATGCAACCACTATGTTGAAAACAGGGAAGTGTCTTCTGAAAATGTTATCATTTCAACAGGCCGCATTGAGCATATTAACTCTTCGCCGTTCGATGGTTTTTTCGGCGGCGGAGTTTTTGGCGGACTTTCTCAAATTATCAATGAACTGGTTTTTGGTTTTGATATTCATGAAGATACATATAACGACCCTTTTGAATATGTTGAACTAATAGATAGTTCTGAAATTATAGAAATAAGCGAGATTGAAAAATTTGACGAGGAAGATTAAAAACCCATGTTAAAACGCTTGCAAAAGTTTTTTTAGTGTGGTAAAATAGTTGATGTTGCGTTTAATGGGGCAACAAAAGACAAAAAGGAAAGAAAAACAAAATGAGAAATGTTTTAATCGATGCAATCGAAAAAGAGTATATGAAACCCGAGCCTCCGCAATTTGATGTTGGAGACCAAGTCAAAGTATTCGTTAAAGTTGTTGAAGGAACCCGTGAGCGTCTGCAAGCGTTTGAGGGAACTGTTATTGCAAAGAAAAACGGCGGAGTGAGAGAGAGTTTCACTGTGCGTCGTGTTTCATATGGTGTTGGAATTGAACGATCGTTTGCTCTTCATTCGCCAAGAATTGACAGAGTTGAAGTCGTTAAAAAAGGTAAAGTCAGAAGAGCAAAACTCTATTATTTGAGAAACTTGACAGGAAAAGCGGCAAAAATCAAAGAAGACATCACTGCTAAAACTGCAAAAACTGCCAAAACAACAAAAACTCCAAAAGTTGAAAAATCTGCAAAAGCGGAATAGTTCTTCGACGAACAAACAATTATCATCAAACAAAAAAAAGTGTCAACGAGGAGTTGACACTTTTTTTTGTTGTGAGTTTATAATAGGAACAAAACTGCTTGCAAGGGCATATTTTGCGAACCTCAATAGGTTAAAACCTCGCCTATTAGAGCGTAAAGACTTGCAGAAGGCGAGTTTAGGCACAGTAGGTTTAATTATTTTATTTATTATTTAAGTAGATTTTGCAAGTTTTGACTGCGTCAACATGCCTGTCGAAGAACATTTCCATGTCTTTTGCTCTGTAACCTCTTGCTTTTGCATTAATTGCGCTTTCAAACATAAATTTGACAGCAAGCGCATCACGATAAAAAACTCCAAGCCCATGCTCACGAAACACTTTTAAAAATCTTTCAACTGTTTCTTCAAGTGCATTGACTTGTTTTTTAACTTGAGGAGTGAGACTTTCAATATTGTCGGGAGTGCCTGTCCAAAAACTAATTTGACCTTCTCTTCTTGAAATAATTTTGTCGACTTCATTAGCAGCCTCTTCAATTTTTCCAAACTCATTTGCAATCGGATAAAAATTCAAACGAGAAGTTCTCCTCTTGTCGCTTCTTTCAAAACCAACATAAAGAAGGTGAGTGAAGCCGAAAAGAGGGAAAAACAATATTGCAACAACCGCACTGCGATAAGGTTTTTGAAGGTTTGCACTTGAAGAGAGCATGATGATATAGTAGATAGTTTGAATCAAAACTAATGCGGTCGACAGAATTATCGTTGCCTCAAACAAATCACGACTTAGATAGTTAAGAAGGAAGTCAAAATATCCAAACATCGTAACAAAGAAAAGCGCAATCATTAAAATACTACCGATGAGATAAAGTGCAAGTCCAAAACGCCTTGCTCCCGACCTTCTTCTAAAATGCGGGTTCATTGATTGTCTTTCAAGAGTTGTCTGATTAAAACTTTCCATAGTATTTCTCCTTAAATTATGGTGTGAGAATGCAATATATTATGACAAGAATAATCACCATATTTAGATAGATATTATACAACAAGGCATAATATTTGTCAATTGAAAATTTGTAAAACTTTTGTAAAAAATCAATTTTTAATGAAATGTTAATCTTCTCTTAGTTTCACAACTTTTGAGGCTGCTCGGCGGTTTTCGTCAGATATAGAGGCGTAATGTTTTTTGGTTGTGTTGATGTCTTTGTGTCCTAGGACATCGGCGACAACATAAATATCACGGGTTTCATTGTAGAGCGTTGTGCCATAGGTTGACCTCAACTTGTGAGGAGTTATTTTTTTTAAAGGTGACACTAATGAAGTGAATTTTTTCACCAAAAGTTGCGTTGCCCGAACAGTGATTCTTGAGTTTTGAAGCGAAATGAAAAGAGCGTCAATTTTGATGTTCTTTTTCTTCAATCGTTCATTCCGCCACTTTAAATAAATTTCAAGTGTTCTTAACACTTCGTCAGAGAAATATAGTATGCTTTTTCCTCCGCCTTTTCTTGTGACAGAGAAACTGTTTGTTTCCAAAAAAACATCATTAACATCTAAGCCGACTAACTCCGAAATACGAATTCCGGTTCCCAAAAAAAGCGTCAAAATAGCAACATCTCTTATTTTAGTATTTTCGTTGTATTTTTGCTGTCGTTTTCCGAAATTCTCACCGCTTTCAACGCTGTCGAGAAGGCGGACAATCTCATCAACTTCAAGTTTTATTATCGGCATTTCTTTTGCCCGAGATATTTCAATTTTGCTTGAGACATCTTTTGATAGTCTTCCTCGCTTGAAAAAATATTTGAAAAATGAACGGACTGAACTCAACTTTCGGAGTTTTGCACTTTTTTCGCATTTCAATTTTTTTCCCTCAAGCGTGTAAGATGACAAATATTCCATGAACAATTCAATGTCAAAAACTTCAATTTTTTCAATATCATGAAGCGTTATTTCATCAACTTTCAAACTTCTAAATTTTCTTTTTGTCAAGTAGTCAAAAAATATTTTTAAATCCACAGCATAGCCAAAACGGGTAAGAGCGGAAGTTCGAAGCGAAATCCCGACAAAAAACTCCTCGACAAAAGATGGAAGACCTTCTAGAATCGCTCTGGTTTTTTCAATATTTTCTTCATCTCTTTCCGAAAAGAAACTCACAACAATCCAATTATAGATTTTTGCAAATAAAAAGTCAAGTAGATTTTGCGAATAATTTTTAATACTATTTTAATGACAATTACATTTTAGTTTGATTGACATTTGTCCTGTTTGATAATATAATATTGCTAAAGAGAGAGGAAAATCAACAATGAAAAAATCAATGTTATTTAAAAAAGCGGTTATAATGATTGTCTGCATGGCGATTGTTTTTGCATCTTTGCTGCCTGTTGTTTTTATTAATTCTCAAGCGGAAGAGATATCATATGAGTTGCCTAATCCTTCTCAAGAAAGAGAAGAACTTCGCGGTGCAATCAATGTCGGCAACAACAATCCGACATTTCGTGACACCGACAACAATAGTTATGGCTGGGCGATGGAAGTGTTCAACGGTTATCTTTGGCTTGGAACAAACCGAGATTTAGGGGCACTTGTTATTGTGTCGGCTATAACTGATGCACTCTCTGCAATAAATCCGGCGCTTGCTCCGCTCGCAACAACTTTCGCTGCTCAAGGTGCGGAGGCTTTCGGTCAATCATTTGACCCGCACGACCAAGCAGGAAGAATTTATCGCATGTCGCTAGTCACAGGCGAGTGGGAATATATGTTCTCGCATCCTGCAATAAATGGCTACAGACAAATGCTTTTATTTCAAGGCGAATTGTTTGTTTTCGCAGGCATAACAAGCAGAAACAATTTCACAAGAATTGGAACAATGGTCACTTCATCTTTGGTTCCTCATCAAGATTGGTCAGCGATTTTTAGATTCAATTCAGAGTTTGAACAAGGTGATGTTCCTGAAATTGTTTTGTGGGATGAATTGTATGGAGATTCGTTTGAATATTTTCGAGCAGGAGTTGTCGTTCAAGATGATGAGGGAGAAGATAAATTTCTCTACATAGGAACAGCAAGCGGAAGAGTTTGGAGGACAAACGGAGAAAACTTTCAACCAATATTTCCCTCTGCACTGGGGCAAGGACAAAACAGAGGTTCTTTGCAAAGACATGCAGGATGGCAATTGGTGTCTGACCTTGTTGAAGATGAAATGGTAACAACCTCACCCGGAGGGCTTAGTTTCGGCACTAATATGGTTTGGGATTTGATTTCTTTTGATGGAAGTGTCTATGCGTTCATGACAGGTGGCAGTGGTTTTGAAGTTGTTCGCATGACCGAAAACACAGCAGGGCATGATTTAGTGCAAATTGTCGGCTCTCGTCCTGAAGCAATTTATCCATCCGGGCTTGGAATTTCAGCGCATGTCGCAGCCTCGCCATTTTTATTTAATATTGACGGAGAGTATTTTGTCTATGTCACAACTTTTTCAAACGGTCCTGCGTTTATGGGGGCTCTTGCGGCGTTTAGAACAACTTCGCTTTTAGCAGGCGGTCTGGATTTGGGAATTGTCACTCTTCCTCCGCTTCCGCATGAAACAATGCTTTTGGCGCTTCCGGCATTCACAGATATTTTTCAAGCGGCAAATATGTATCGATTTAATGCCTATGATGAGTGGGAAGTGATAGTCGGTGAAACTAGCAGTATTTTAGGTTCTGTTGCAATCAATGCCGAAGGCAATCCTGCTCCTTTTGCCGATGGAGCAAACACAAGAGCAGGGTTTTTCCCGGGAATTTTAACTCCGAACAGTTCTGCCAATATGTATATTTGGTGGATGGAGCAGTGCGTTCGAACGGGAAGACTTTTTGCAAGCACATGGGATATGGGCAACTTCCGCTCAGCGTGGCAAGGCGGTCTTGATGACTGGGCAAGACATATTTTTAACGCAAGTCAAATTGAAGCATTGACAGAGGCGGCGGAACAGTTTACTGAGTCAGTAGTAGCACTTGTCGCCGATATCGTTCAAAATATCGCTCAAATGTCAACGGAGTTAGCCTCAGAAATTGCTGAAGGAATTCAAGAAAATATTGAAGAGTTAATTCAAGATGCAATGCTGCTTTTAGCAGATATTGAAAATGTGAATTTTCAAGATATTCAAAATCTTCTTCTTCAGTTTGTCTCAAATGTTGAAGATACTCTAATTCAAATTGCAATAGACACGATAACTAATTTTGAACTCAGTGATATCGTCTCGCTTGAACTAATAAGCGAAGTGCTTGATGCAGCAGAAAATCTCGGCGAGGTGACCTTGCAAATTGTTGCTTCTGCTCCTGATTTAATTCAGAGTGTGTCTTATTTTGTCCTAATTAGTGCCGTGATGTCGCTTTATCTAAACGACACCTCAAACCCCGATGGCTTTGACCTTTTCTATAGTTATGACGGAATTACATGGCATCCATTCACTGTGACCGGATTTGGTTATGCTAACAACTATGGCGGTCGAGTTATTCTTTCAACTGACTACGGCTTGTTTGTCACAACCGCAAACCCTTTCACAGGTTTTCAAATTTGGAACATTGACGCAGACCTGACTCCTTCAATCACTGTTTCAAGCATAACAAACACTAAAGAAGGAAATACCATCACAACAAAAATAGAAGTAGTTGCTAATTTTATGGACGGAGAAATAGAAGTCATAACAAGTCATGGGAGATATGATGTTGAGTCAATTTCGACAATGAAAGAAGTCTATATTCCGGCAGTTGAAACTGTTTTTGATTTGACTGTTTTAGGCGGATTTAGATTTTATGGATGCGGTCTTACTGAGTTGCCTCAAGTTTTTCATGAGATTGTTTTGACATTTGATGAAGGTTTTAGAGGCGAAGTGACAGTTACTGTTGAAATTAACGGAATAATCAAAGAGATATCCTTTCTTGCTGCGATGCCGTTATTTGCTGTCACAGTTGAAGGGAACTATCCGGCACTCGTCTCTATCATAGGAGCGGATAGTTTAGAAGCAGTTGAGTATGGAACAGTTTTAACAATAACAAGACTTAACCTTGTTCCTAATTGGAGGAATGTTTATGTAAATGGAACGCTTTTAGAAAACACAGCAGCAATCACCATAACCGCCGACACAACAATCACCATAACTTACTCAGGCGAAGAGATGAGAACTTCCATATGGCTCTGGATCGGTATAGGCGGCGGAGGCGGACTAATTCTTCTTATAGTGCTGATAGTAGTAATCAAAAAAAATAAAAACAAAAACCAAGTATAATATATCATTACCCGACCGGCAAAATAAAAAATCACACTTAAAGAATTAAGTGTGATTTTTCGTTCTTTTAAATGTAACCTGAACAGAAGTTGTTTCATAGTATGGATTATGGAACTTTTTGTGGTGGAAACTCTTGATAAAAGAGGAGAATACCTAAGGCGGCTCTTAAAAGACGAGGGGCTGGGTGTTGCTGCTCTTGAAGAATATGAGGGCATTGAAAGTGCTGTTTTTTTGTTTAGTTTCAAGCGAAAAATAGACAAAAAAATTGCATCAAGAATCCCTGAATTCAGCACTGTATTTTGTCTTAAAATTGAAGATGAGGCAACAAAAATTTTGAAAGAAAAAAATGTCAAAGTGTTCAATTATTTTGATGATGAGTTGTTGATTGTCAAAAATGCCTATTTGACGGCAGAAGGTGCTCTTGCAGAGGTTATTCTAAACACTGATATGTCGCTGCTCGATATGAGCGTTTTAATACTTGGGAGCGGCAGAGTTGCAAAAGCATGTGCAAAGGTGTTTAAAGACATGTCCGCTTTTGTTGCGATTGCCGCCCGAAGCAAAAAAAACCTAGGAGCAATCTTATCTGATAAAAAACTATCACTAAAAGAAATGACAGCATATTTTGATGAGTTTGATGTTATCATCAACACTGTTCCGGCACTTGTTATGCCTTGCAAAGTTTTGAAAAAAGTGAGTAAAGACACATTCATTTTAGACCTTGCCTCAGCCCCCGGCGGAATAGACTTTGAAGCAGCGGAAAAACTTTATCTAAAAACAAAACTATATCTGGGAGTGCCAAGCATTGTCTCTCCGCACAGTGCGGCAAACGAAGTAAAAAAAAGTATACTAAGAAGAATATAACTATCTTGTAGTGTGCCGGTGTAGTTGTTTCCTTGGCACATTTGGAGTAAAAATAATGAATGAAAAACTAAAAAATTTAAAGATTGGATTTTGTTTGACAGGGTCTTATTGCACCTTCAATGAGGCAATTGAGGCAATGAGGGAACTTGCGGAGTATGGAGAAGTATATCCAATTTTTTCATATAATGTTGCAATAACGGACACTCGATTTTATGCTGTGAAGGAATTATATTTTGACACAGAACTCATCACAAAAAGAAAGCCCGTTGACAGTATAGTAGGAGCGGAACAATTTGGACCCGTAAAAAAACTGGATATCGTTATTATTGCTCCATGCACAGGAAATACTTTGGCAAAACTTGCGAATGCCATAACTGATACTCCTGTTTTAATGACGGCAAAAGCACATTTGAGAAACAATCGTCCGGTTGTTATTGCCGCCTCAACAAATGATGCTTTGAGTTCAAATGCAAAAAACATAGGATTACTTTTAAATACGAAAAACATCTTTTTTGTTCCTATGAAACAAGACAATCCGATTGAAAAGCAACGCTCATTAGTTGCCGATTTTTCAAAATTAAGAGAAACTATCGAATTGGCAATGGAAGGAAAACAGTTGCAGCCGATTTTTTAAAAATACAAAACGGAGGAAATATATCTATGTTGGCTGCAATATTGGCAGGGTTATTGGTGTCTATTGACGCATTATTTATCGGGGTCTCGTTCGGAACACAAAAAAAATGTAAATTTTGGCATATATTGGTCATTAATATAGCATTGTTCGGACTGTGTATATTGGGCTACTATCTTGGGATTCTAATCGGCGACAGAGTCGACATTGAGTTGGATTTAGTCATTGGTATTGTTTTTATTTCGCTTGGGGTTTGGGTTATTGCCTCTTACTTTCTTTTCGAGAGAAGAAAACGGAAAAAACAAGAAAACAGCAAAATAGAGGATAGTATTGACTGCTTGAGTGAAAGCAGTCAAGAAACAACTGCTAACAATCAAGAAATAAAAACCGACACTAATAATAACAGCAAAAAAGAAGGCTCAACAAAAAATATATGGTTAACAGGTTTATTTATGAGTGTTGAGGCGATGTTTATCACAATAGGACTAACTTTAACGCTTGATGTGACAACAATTTTAATCCCTCTAACGGTTGCAATTGCACACTTTGCTTATTGCACTGCAACATTTTTTCTGTCAAAATACCTCCGCAAATTTCCGGCAATGGTCGGTCACATCATCGCAGGGAGTGCTTTAATAGTCTATGGTATAATGGCAATAGTAATTTAATTAAATATTAATAATTTAATATTGAAAAATGTATTGACTTCTTTAAAATAATATGATACACTTATTATTCATTCAACTAAAAAATGAGTAATAACATTTCATGAAGAAAAAGGAAATACCTACAGAATTTTATTATTGCAAATCATTTTATAAATTTCCTGAAAATACTACTATATTTCAACACGGAAAAAAAGTGAGCATTGAAGTTGGCGGCAAAATGGTCTCCAATATTTCTCAGTATTTGATTGATGAAAAAGGAATTGGAAAAACAAAGGATTATCGGATTGGATTGCCTGTGACGGGAGAGGGAAGCCAGATTTTAAATCACTATGGCGGAATTGCTGCTTTTATAAAAAAAAATCCAACGCTCGACTATTTAAGATTTGAGCATGTTGTTAAAAACGGACTTGCACTTTGCACTTTTTTTGAGTTCTCTGACATAGAAAAAGTTGAAGGCGTGATAGATATTGTCAGCAATAATCTGCCGTATTTAATAAAAGTGTTTCGTCAGCCTGTGACACATCTTAAAGAAATGGAAAGGATTGTGCCTGTTGATTTGGCAAAACGAGTAACAGCAAAGACAGTTCGTCATCTTATGTCACACCCTGAAAATTGGGAGAGTGTTGAAGGCAGCAAAATAATTCCGCAAAAAGTTTTGACAAAAAATTATGAAGACGACTATACTATCTATGAAAATGTTGTTTTTAGAAATTTGATTGACAAAATACTCTTCTTCTTAAGACGGCAAATCTACTATCTCTCAAGAGCAACTTCAACTGTCAATGACTTTGTTCATGTTGATGTGTTTTCAAGAATTAATCATGAGTCCTACTATCTTGCAGTCGGGAAACTCTATTCGGCGTTTTTCAAAAATGAAGATATTGAAGAAGCAACTTTGCTTTTGGAAAAGGCAAAAAAACTCCACAAAATAATATCAAAATATCTAAACAGTCTTGTCTACACGGAAAATTTCAATGCGCCAAAACTTGAAGGGGAGTTAAAAAAAACTAATATCCTAACCATGCACACAGACTACAAACACATCTATAATCTCTATCAAAAACTAAGTGACGGGATTTTGGAAAACTTTGAAGCGAATGTCGAAATGCAAAAAAACGGACAAAAAACCTATGAGCAGTTTTGTCAATTACTTACTCTTTTTGCAGCATCTCATTTCAACTTTCAATTTTCACAAAAAATGACTATTTTAAAAGATGGCGAGATGAATGCAAAATTGACATTTGCAAAATGGACATGCTTAATAACGACTGAACATATTCCAATACTAAATATCAATGCAATCAATTTGACTGTTACAAACAATGAAAAACAAACAAAATACTTACTTATTCCAATGAGTTATTTTGTTTCAACTGATAAGAAAAATTTTTATGAGCATTTAATAAAAAGACTTTTCAAAGGCGGTCATAAGTATGATAAGTATGTATTTTTATCCCCGTTTGATTATAACGGAAAATCTTTCAATAATTATAACTTAAAACATTCTTTAGATAAATTGCATTATGCAGTTTTACCTGTTTCAATAATAGAAGTTGATAGTTTCAGACGATTGCAAAAATTAATTTTTGAATGTATGATAAAAAACGATGAGTTATTAAATACATGTGCTTTTTGTTCGGCGAAGTTAGTTGAAGGTGAAAATGGTGAGAAAAGGTGCAAAAAATGTAAATTGGTGATTAACAAAATAAAATGCACAAAATGCTCTCAAACTTTTAAAACAACCTTTGCGGATGTTCAAAAGATGCTTAATTCGGACAAGTTGTCAGAATTTGACCAACACAAAAAAACAGATAATTTTCATCTAAGCGAGAAAAAATATCTATTCAGAAACATAACTAACATGGATGAAGAAAATTTTTATTGTTCAAATTGTAATTTTGCAATGCCAAGAATTTAATAAAAAAAATGCAAATATTTAAGAAATTTGCAACAAAATAACTTTATAAATTGTTTTATATATATAGGGATATTGCCCTTAAGGAGAAAAAATAAAATGCTAAAAAAACTAAAAAGAAAATTTAAAATGCTAGTAGTTGTCATATTGTCAATGGCACTTTTTGCGATGCCTAATGTAGGTTGTGCTTTTGGTCTGTATGATGTGGCGAATGTCGGCGGCGGCAACTTTATTGAGGACATGCTAAGAGACATTGATTGGTCAGATTTATTAAGGGATGTTGACTGGGAAGATATATTACGAGATGTTGACCTGGGCGGCATGAGCGAAGAGGATTTGAGAAATGCTCTTTTAAACATGGACCTAAGAGATATATTAACTGACGATGATTTTAGGGTGTTAAGAGATGAATTGATCAATGACCCTGAATTATTAGATAGTCTGATTGAAGCACTGATGGGCAACGATGAATTGGGCGATTATTTGATTGCCATGCTGATGGAAAGCGAAGAATTCAGGGAATTCATCATTGAACTTCTTTTGGAGTTAGGTGTGACCGGCGGCGCTCCCGGAGGTTTGCCGAACGAAAATATTTTAAGAGCGTTTATAAGAGCGGATTTGATGCGTGACCCTGTTATTAGAGAATCTTATGAAAGAGGTCAAATTGACGGTGCATTTATTGATGCGCTTGTTGAGATTATGCTTAGAAATATTCTTGCCGGAGCGGATTTTCTAACTTAGAAACATTAATTAAATATTTCAAGTATTAACGGTTAGTTCTAATATCAGCAGAGACAGAAGGGTTGAAAAACCTTGACATTATTTTGCTCATTTGATATTATTGAAGATGCTGCAAATTAAAAGCATACAATTTAACAAACACTATCTGAGTATAACACAAAGGACTTAAAATTTTTATGAATGAATGGATGACCCCAAATAATAATCCTCCGAAAGTTGAGACACATCAAGGAAAAGGCGGCGGCGGTTTCTTTTCTCTTCTTGACAACAAATTAAAAAACGACAAAAATGTGATAAAAATAATATCATTTGTTTTTAGCATGGTGTTATTTTTTCTTGCATTTCTCTCGCTTGTCTCTCCGATAGTTCGAATAAACGGACAATCAATAACACCTTTTAACTTCATGTTCAGCACAACTGATTTTCTGTCCGATTTCGGAATTGGGAACACAACTGCATCTTACTGGCTTGTTGTTGGTTTTCACTATATGTTTGCAGGTGTTTTGGCAGCGTTAGTTATCGCAGCAATTTTTGTTTTTGTCGACAAAAGAAAAGACAGAACAAAAGGATTCAGCGACCACGCAATGGCTGCAATGGTCATGTTGATGCTTGTTCAAATGCTTATCGGAATGAATCTTACTAATGTCTTTAACGAAGTGTCATGGTGGGGAGTGAATGTCAGATCAGGCGGAATTTGGACTTTTGTTCTAGGACTTATTATTTTAATCACTAAATATTTCATAAATCTTCGCTACAGAAAGCAAAATGAACCGAAAGAATTTGAAAAAGCAAAACTATCGGTCATGACATCATTTGTCATTGTGACACTTGTTTTTAGCACAATTTTAATTCCAATCTATATTTTTCCCGGCACTCCATGGAGAATAACGGCTCTCAACATATTAATTGGAGACCCCGGTGTTTTATATTTTCTGCCGATGTCCGGAGCATATAGGTTTATCACAATGTTTTTTCTAATCATCTCGTTTATTTCTTTCTTTGTGAACTTAATACTATATCTTAAAAGCAAAAAGATTTTTTCAGCCTACAACAAAATCAACAACCTCATTGGAACTGCCGCACTCATTATTTACTTTTTGATGGGAATAAACTATTTAATAGTTTGGCTTGACACCGGCGGCTATGAGCAATTTATGTTTTTGAGTTGGGACACCTATGCTTATATTCCTCTTGTTTTGTTTATTTTGTATTGGGTCGGAACTTTTTTTGCTCGACTTGCTTATTCAAAACTACATGTGGAATACAAAGTTTACGCAAAAGCAGCGGGGGCAGGAGCAGTCGGCGGAGCAACAGGCAATGTTGAAAAGAAAAGGAAAGAGCACGAGATAACAGGAATTGACCCAATTCCAACCTTTTCAGAACTTGACAGAAAAGCAGGCATTTTTAACAATGACTACGCCCAAAAGCAAGGGCATATTTTCGAAAATTTGACACTGTCCGGACTTGTTCATCACATAATCGAATATGCAAAACATTCAAAAGAACGCCTAAGTTACGGCACAAAAGAAATAAAAACTTTTATCGCAGGAATTGCCGCTTCTCGTCTTAGCATTTTGCAAGGATTGAGCGGAACAGGAAAAACAAGTTTGCCGAAAATTTTTATGGAAGCAATTGACGGCATTTGTGAGATGGTTGCGGTCGAGAGCAGTTGGCGTGACAAAAACGAGTTGTTGGGATACTACAATGAGTTCAACAAAAAATTCACCCCAAAAACCTTCACTCAAGCCCTCTACAAAGCATCACTCAACAAAGACACACCGGTGTTCATTGTTTTAGACGAGATGAACCTGTCTCGTGTTGAATACTATTTTTCGGACTTTCTCTCACTCATGGAGGAAAGAGAACACAAAAGAAATATCAAACTCTATGATGTCCAACTCTATCCTGAGGTTGACGAAAGAGCGGAGTATTTGTCTTTAAGAGAAGGTCATACCCTCGACATTCCGACAAATGTTTGGTTCATAGGGACTGCAAACCGAGATGAAAGCACCTTTGAAATATCCGACAAAGTTTATGACAGAGCCCAAACAATGAATTTTGACAAAAGAGCGCCGAAAGTAAGTGTCAATGAAAACACTGAATATCCGAAAAAATTCGTCTCCTATGCTCAATTAAAAGCACTGTTTGAACAAGCAAAAAATATATCATTTGATGCTGAAAACAACGAGATAGTCAAAAAAGTTGAAGTTCTGATGTCACCTTATAAAATTTTGTTCGGAAACAGAATCTTAAAACAAATTGAAGATTTTGTCAAAGTGTATGTTTTGTTGAGCGATATGAAAACCAACTCTGACTACAACTTTTTTATTCACGAAGCAATTGACTGCATAGTCTTTTCAAAAATAGTCAGAAAACTGGAGTTCAAACAAATAAACGACATAGACGAACTTGTCGAAAAATTCTCTGCACTGAAACTCCCCTTATGCGAAGAGTTTTTAAAATCCCTCCAAAATCGTTAACCTATCTAATAAACAACTATGTGCCTAAAATAACTCGTCAAAACAACTGTAGGGGCGTCCGCACTATATTAAAGTGATGTCATGCTGAGCAAAGCGAAGCATCTAGCGTAAGCGTAAAAAATCTGTATCGGGGATCTTATCTCACTGACACGAAGAGCCCCGAAGGGGTTGAGGCAATCCCTTGCCTCAATCAGAGTGCCTATCCCCGAGACACGAAGTGGGTATTTGGATGTCAGCCAGACACTACGGGGGCGGCAACCTGCCGCCTGCACAATGTGAAACGATAATCACGAACCACCATCAAACAACGAACCAACAAAACTGTAGGGGTGAGCAACGCGAACCCGAATACCGAACAACATAATAATGATAATTTAATCGGGCTCGCGTTGCTCACCCCTACAATTTAATCCCACTCCCGAATATCACAACGACATAACAAACCGTAGGGGCGGTCAATGCCCGCCCCAAAAAATTATGTTTTGAAAAGAACTTGTGAAATAAACTGTAGGGGTGGGCTTATTAATTAACAGGCACACCTAAGAAGTCAGCAGAAAGTAGTAAAGTTAGGTGCGTTGTTGAAATAATAGAGGGGCGGCACTCTGCCGCCCGCACAATATTTATTCACACTTATTTATTGAAAGCAATAATGCCAAGAGCAAAAACAAAAAAAATTGAGAATATCGAAACTGATGAAAAAACAATTTCAGCAGACAATCCTGAAATCTCTCAAGATTGTCTGCCTGTTAGTGAATGTGTTGAACCCGATAATCATACAGGGGCGGACAATGACTATATTGACGACCACATAGGGGCAGTCAGTGACTGCTCACAAAACCATACAGAAAACGAAAAACCACCAACCACCAACCACCAATCACAAACCACTATTCATAAACGCCTCCCAATATTCGACAATTTCCGAGGTCTTGTCATATTTTTGACAATAATACTTAACTTTCTTCGCATTTATCAACACATGATGCCGGACTTTTTAATGCATGCTTCTCGTTATGTTAACGCCGTTTATGTGATGGATATCGGAGTTGTCGCATTCGTTTCAGTCTTGTCTTTTTTGTTTTCCTATAACTTCAGAAGAAAGGCAGAAAAGCAAAAACTCGGAGAAGTCTATCGTTTTTATATCTTAAAAAGTTTTGTGTTCATTGGCTTTGGTTTTACATATCGCTTTTTTGAAACAAACTTTATCGGAGGTCTTGCTGACGGTGTTCACACAACTCATTTTAATGTTTTTGTGACATATGGCTTCATGACTCTTTTCTCACTCATTTTCATTCAATTAAAGCCGTATCTTCGCCTTATCGCAGGAACTGTTTTAATCGCCGTTCATCAATTTGTGTTTTTAGGCATTGAAGCAACGAGACAAAGTATTCTTGTCAATCCGGAGGGAGGAATTGTCGGAATTCTCGCTTGGATTGGCTTGTGTCTAATAGCGTCCGCAATAGGGGATTACTACTTTGAAAAAACCAAACGAAAATTCTATATTGCGACAGGTGTTGTTATGCTGACAGGTCTTATTTACTTAATTTTGAATTTGAGCATCTCTGGGGCATATATGGCAATTTTTCTCAACAAATACTACATGACTGCCGGTTTCATCTTCATATCACTCGCTATAACGCTCGGATTTTTTATCGTTTTCGACAAAATAAAATTTCTTCGTGAAAAAGACATTCCGTTAATCGCAGCAATCGGCAAAAGTGCCTTAGTCTTTTTTGTCATAGGTTCACTCTTTCACACCATCGTTCAAGCAATATTCGGCGGTTCTTTATGGGGCGAAAGAGCATCTCTTGCGCTCGCCGGTGCAACAATAGTTTTAATAACAGTAACGCTGGGCATTGCCTACATATTTCAAAGATTTAAAATCAAAATAGTGTTATAAATTGTTATTTATTTTTAGTTTAAATAGTAGGGGACACCGCCCTCGGCGTCCCCTACAATACAATAACTCTCTGCAAATTATTGAAAATGGGCTGTCACTAGTGACAGCCCATCTTTTTGATTTTGATTAGGTTTAATTAATTTTCTGTTTCAATTGTTTCATCATCTTGGGCAACTTCATCTTCCGTTAGCCGTATATATAATTTTTCCAATGGCTCGTCCAGTTCCGAAACCTTAAAAACTCCCATTAACTGTCCGTCTTTGATGATGCCTACTCTTTGACAGAGTTTTTCAACAACATCGAGAATATGAGATGAGAAAAAGACAGTGTTTCCTTCCATTGCATGGTTTTTCAAACTCTCTTTCAACTGAAACGAACTTTGAGGGTCAAGTCCCATTAACGGCTCGTCCAAAATCCAAAGTTTCGGATTGTGAATAAGAGCGGCAATAACGCAAATTTTTTGTTTCATGCCGTGAGAATAACTTTTTATCAAACTGTCATACGCTTTTTCAAGATTGAAAAGTTTCAAATACTTTGCAGCCCTTCGATCCCTGTCTTCGATACTAACCCGATAAATATTTGCCATATGATTGACATATTCTCTCCCCGTGAGCCTTAAAAAAACAGCATGGTCATCCGGAACATACCCCATCAATCGTTTTGCCCCCTCGGGGTCTTTTCTCAAGTCAATACCGCCAATCTCAATCGTCCCGTCCGAATACGGCAAAATTCCGACAACGCTTTTTATCGTTGTCGATTTTCCGGCTCCATTGTTTCCAAGAAACCCAAAAATTTCCCCCGGCTCAAGTTCAAGAGAAAGGTTTTCAATCGCAAATCGAGTTGCATTATGATATTTTTTCGAAAAGTCAGTTATTTTTAACATAGTTATTTTTACCTATTTAATATTGTTTAAAAAATGGTGTAGATACAAGAGCCGTCGATATTTTGTCATTGTGGAAAAATCAATCGCCCCATGTCCTCAAATGAACATGAGGCAATCAACTTTTTTGATTAGTTATTAAGCAACAAAATGAGCATTCATAACAAATTGAGTTAAGCGAGGACCCATTCCAAAAAGACCGACATTACGAGACATCATCAAAAACTTGTGTGTCGTGTTGTGGTTTCCTTGATTTGCGGCAGCAACTAAAGTTGACATGTTTGCCCAAGTGTAGTTTCCAAAATTCCACACTGTGTGATCTGTCGGTGGAGAAACCCCATCTGCAACTTGAATAAAGGCAAAATTGAAAATACCGGTGCCAAATTCAATGTTATATCTAATTGTAGTGCGACCAGTTGGATTGGTTGTTAGTGCGTTAATTGCTTGATCGAGACCAGATGCAAAACTGGAGTGAATAGCATTTAGGAAAGGGGTTGGACCATGAATGTTATTAAATATGTTTCCGCCATTAAAGTTGAATGTTTGTGGTCTTCCAGGACTTAAGTTTTCATCACCTCCACTACCAGTTACCTCATACTCAAAAATAAATCCGCCTGCAACTCCGAAATGATTATTTTCAAAATTAACTAGAGAGCGAATAAATCTAAAATGGTTTGAGAAGTTATCATAAAAACGATTATGCCTAAAGTTTAGTTGATAGACTGAGTCAACTCTGGCAACCCTGTTAACACCTGAAACTGTTGAGCCAGTTAAGTTAAATATTCTCGGGCGAGTGCCGGCAAATCTTCTTCCTATTTCGAAAACACTAACATAAGAGCCTGCAAAACCATGCTGACCACCTTGAGTGGCAAAGGTGTTCGTTGGGTTTGGATTTTGTTGAGTTGGTGTAATTGCAGGCACCCAAACTGGAATGGCATTGCGGTCATCAGGGAGAGATGCGAAATGACCAGATGAATAGAAACCTGAATTTCCTCTAATATCTAAGTCGTTGATATTAACTATAGCAGAACTGTTATTTATGCATCTAAAGCCCATTAAATGCTCAAGTGGTCTGCGTTCACCTTGTAACCCTCCAACTATATATCCCCATGAACCCCATGAACTGCTGTTACCACCTGCTCTCAAATGAGGCAAGTAACGATAGCAAATTTCAAAACCATTTCCGTTAATATTTCTGTTTCCAATAGAAATTAATGTTGTGTTATCATAGATAAAGCCGGCGTAACCAGTTCTTGGACGAGAGAATTGATGCTCAATTTGTGTGAAACTATTAAGAATGACATTGTTAATTAAATTTATTGTGACATATTGATTAGTTCCATAGATATTTCTCGCCTCAAAGGTATGCCTAAACTCATCCCATCCATCGACATTAACTCCATCGTTTAATTCAAACTCAAATGTCATTGTGGTTTCAACGGCACTGCCGCTGTTACTGGTCACAGTCACAGTTGTTGTTCCGCTTGCGTTTTGGGCAAACTCAATTTCTCTTGTTGTTTGATTGAATGTTCCGCTTGGGATATCATTAGTTGTGACAGAAACATTGATATTAGTTGCGACACTGGTAAAATTAGGACGAGATAAGTTGACATCAAAATTCATGTCATCACTTCTTCCAAAAGCAAAACCGCCATGAAGATTGTCTCTTCCTTCCAACCAGTCTGGGAGAGTGATGAGCGATGGAGGAACAATAACATGAACAGGGAACTCTTGGTCAAAGCCGCCTGCACTTAGGCGGACATGGGCGATGCCGTGACCGAGAGGTGTAAAGTTGCCGAGAGCATCAACGGAAAGGAATTCATTTCCGTAGACAATGCTTCTTTCAATATGCAAAGCAACAGGGGCTCCATCCATATAAACTTGTTCGCCGAGCCCAATATTGTTGTTAATGTCGATGAAAAGTCTAGAGACAGTCACATGAATGTCGGCTTGTTCCCAGTGAGCAACAAGCTTCATATCAGAAGTCACAACATCGGTTGCAAAATCCCACAGAACATCACCAATAGTGAACCAACCGACAAAAACATAAGAAATATAAACTCCGTCAACATTAACAACCCTTATTGGAGTTGGGGACAAAGGAAGAATAGTTCTTCCTTGAACACCGATTATTTCAACCGGGGCTTGAGAGTTGTTCCTGTCAAATGTGACTGTGAAATGTTCAAGCCATCGGGCATAGATATTTGTTTCACTATAGACTGTGTCAGTTTCAAAGTTCCATGCTCTTCCGCTTGCATCAGGTGTCGTTCTCCATTCGTCAAAGGTGAACCCGTTGCGAGTCGGATCAAGCGGTCTTGAAACAGTTGCCCCATAATGAGAGGAAACAACATTAGGCTCTCTTGAGTCACCAAAGACAAAATTAACATTGAAAACTCTTAGCCAACGAGCGGTTAAAGTTAAGTTGCTTGTGACATAGTCGGTTGCAAAATTCCAAGCAATATTAGAACCTTCTGCAAACCATCCTCCGAAAACATAACCTGTTCTTGTCGGTTGAATTGGTGCATGAGTTACAGTATTGTTGCGAATGCCTTCTCTTGGGAGCATCGTTTCGCCGTTATCAGGGTCAAAGGTTATTGTCCTTAACTCAGTCCACAAAGCAAAAATCCTGATAACATTATCTAGTGCCATGTCTTCGATGATTTCATATTCACTAAAATTCCAAAGATGTCCGCCATAATTTCTGAACCAACCGTCAAATTCCCAACCGTCTCTTGTCGGGTCGGTTGTGGGCCTTGTGACAAGAGAGCCAATTTCATGATTATGAGTAAAGGTGTTGCGATTAGGGGTGTCGAAATTTAAGTCAAATTGTATTGTGAAAGAGCGAACCCATCTTGCATAGATAGTTGTGACAGTTGTTAGAGTTTCTGAAAAATCAAAAAGAGTTTCAAAGTCAGCATCGGCATACCAATTGATGAAATTAAAGCCGTCTCTTGTTGGATTGATATTAGGTCTTGTGACCGCATCGCCTTGATAGATGTTGGCGGTTGAAGAAACAACTCCATAACGAGTTTCAAATTCTCCCGGTTCATATTCGTATTCATAGGAGTAAGAATAATGATGGAAAGTGATAGTCAAACGGGATTCCCAACGAGCAAAAAGTTCAAGATTGGAAGTGATTGGAGTTGCGGGATTCCATGGAGTTGTTAAACCTGCATCATACCATCCTGCAAAACGATGTCCGTCTCTTGTCGGAGCAGGGGAAAGGGCAGTCGTTGTAGTGTTATGACGAATATTTCCTCTGACATACGCTTCTTGAGAGTTGTTACGGTTGAATGTAACAGTCCAAAGATTAGTCCAACGAGCGTAAATAGTTGTGTTTTCTTCAACTGCATCAGTTGTGAAATTCCACTCCCTTCCGTTTGTTTCAGGAGTTGTGAACCATCCGTCAAAAGCATGGTTTGCTCTTGTCGGAGCAGGACTTGGCTCTGTTGCAAACTCATTAAGACGAATTCTGACTATTCTGTTGTCACGGCTGTCTTGATAATTAAAAGTGAATCGGAAAACTCTGACTAGTCTTGCAAAAAGTTCAATGTCACCGGTTACTCTGTCAGTTGCGAAATTCCAAGGAGTTGTTAGTGCCTCGTTAGTATAGAAGTCGACGATGTCGTAATTATAGTGGAATGATGCATTTGAGAAAGCATAAGGAGTAAGTTGAGCATCGTCTCTAAATCGTTCACCTACTGAAGTATAGTTGAAATCATTAACAGTTCCGTCTTGACCTCTAACAAGGAATGTAACAGTATGAGGGAACTGAACAGGGTCAACCACCCATCTGGCGTAAAGTCTTAAATTGCCTTCAATAGTGTCAGTTGCCATGTTCCAGCGAGTTTCAAAAGCAGGTTCTTTGAACCATCCGTCTAAGGCATCGTTAGCACTTGGAGCAGTAAACGATGGGATATTAGTTATGAAGCGAGTTTCAGCAATTTGCAGAGTTTGATTTTGTGCAATGCCGTCAATAACAAAAGTAACGGTGAATATTTCAAGCCATCTAGCATGAATTTGAGTGTTCGCTGTTATTGGATTGGTGAAGACGAATTCTGTCATGAAAGTTGCATCAGTGAACCATCCGTCGAATTCAAACCCAACTCGAGTTGGGGCAGGGGATGGAGCAGTTCCTGCTGTTGAGCCTGTGTCTACAACTCTTGCACCGGGTGCATTTTGAACATTTTCACCAACAACAAACGAGACATTAAATTGTCTTATCCACTGAGCGTGGATATTTGTTTGTCCGGTGCTGATTGTGTCTGTGTTGAAGTTCCACTCTCTTCCTCCTGCTGCCTCTGTGAACCAGCCTGTGAAACGATAGTTAGTTCTTGTTGGAACAGATGTCGGCTCAAGAACTGTTTCACCGTTACGAACATTAGGAATTGTTATGTCTGCCTCGCCGTTATGAAGAACAAATGAAGCAGTGAAAAGCCTAGTCCAACGAGCATAGAGTGTCATATCTTCAACAACAGCATTAGCAAAATTCCATTGAACTCCGCCAACATTTTGAGTGAACCAACCGTCAAATGCATAATTATCTCGCTGCGGAGTTGATGGGGCTGCGGCAATTTGTGCTTCGGTTGTCATATCAGGAATAGTCACAACAGCATTTGGAACAATAATGTCTGAAACACCTGTTTCAAAAGAAACAACAAAAAGTCTTATCCATCTGGCATAAATTCTGGTGTCAGAAGTAATTGGAGCGCTAAACTCAAATAAGGTTGTTGAATCCGGTCCTGTTACCCATCCTGCAAAAACATGACCTTCTCTTGTTAAGGTTTCAGACGGCATAGTGGTAGTAGAGCCATCGTCAATAACACGATCTCCAATAACGAGAGGAATTCCGGTTATGAAAGTTATGTTAAATTCTCTTATCCAATGAGCATAAATTCTATTGTTAGTTGCACTAACGGTGTCAGCATTGTCGCCTGTGAAAATCCAAGGTCTAACTCCATCAGTTCCTTGCGGAGCATTAAACCAGCCTATGAAACGATAATCGTCTCTTGATGGATTCTCAATAGCAACAACCCGTGAGCCTTCAATAATAGGCTGACCGCCATAACCAATAGTAACAACTTGATTTGGAGCGTCTCCGCCGATTATAAATGTCACGCTCAATCGTTCGTTAAAGCGGGCATAAAGTGTCAAATTTGTGGTAATAGGGCTTGAGAAAATCCACTGATGTCCGTCCTCGCCCTCGGGTGCTGTCCACCAACCGCCAAAAACATAGTTGTCTCTTGTTGGAGAAACAGCAGGAGAAACAGCACTGTCTCCGTCTGCTATGTTAGTTTGAACAAAATGAGGTTCAGCATCGTCTGCCATAAATGTGACAGAGAACAATTCACGCCAACGGATATAAATTCTTGTGTTTGCGTTTGCTGTTACTCCTGTGAAATTCTCAGGGAAGGGAATAGTGTGAAGAGGGTCACGATAATATCCGCCGATTATAAATCCTGCACGGACCGGAACCGGGTGTGGATTAGTTAAACTTGTTCCTTGATGAATAGTGTCAACTCTATAGATAATTCCGTCGTTTGAAACAAGAGTAATATCTACTGTCGGATGAGTAATCGGAGCGGCGATAACACGAAAACGAATGTAGTTTGAACTATCTGTTTCGTTTGCACGACCTCTGATTGAGATGTATTCTCCGATAGCGTTATCACCTGTAAAAGTTAATGAGAGAGCATTTTCATTCACATTGACGAACTCATAGCCTTCAACAATAGAAAGGGAAGGATTGTTAGAAACATGCTGAGTGTTTCCGCCGAAATTAAAGGTGAAAAGTGCAGTTTGGTTAACAGCGATTTCGTAGATATCGTCATATTCGTTTTCAATAAAACTGCTGGAGTGGATTGTGAAAGGGGCTGAAACAACTGTTATTGTTGTCGCAACATATTCAAAGTTCATATGAGTTGCCCAAACTTCAATTTCTGCTCCCATTGCAGCATCACTTCTGACTGTTAATAATCCGGTTGCACTTATTGAGGCGCTATCTTCACTTTCTTCTGAAATATGAAACGATATACCTGCCGAAATTGGAAAGTCGTTGATGCGGGCATTGAATTGAACTGTTCCGCCGGGGATAACAGTAGTCACATTGTTAGCCGCCGCCACCCTCACAATATTTTCAGGCATTTCAGGCGGAATGCAGGCAACAAGCACTGCTGCCATCATGATGAAGGCAAGAGCGAGTGCTAACAATTTCTTTAAACGGGTTGTTTTAATTTTTTTCATTTTTGTTTTCTCCTTAGCGTTAAAAGACGCTTTATATCGGAACATTTCATTCCGTTGTTAGAGGCAATATTTCATTGCCGAGATGTTTGTTTAATCTATGTTAAAGTGCTTATTCACACATTGCTTTTTTTAATGTCTCCAAATGACTGTGAATGTTGTGGTGTGAAATTCATTGTCGCTTCCGAAATACCTTGCGGTAACAACAATAATCAGTCCTTGACTTCCTTCCATTATTTCTAAAACATTTCCGTCAACTATTCTTGCAAAAATTGAGGGTTGATTTGTTGAGAATGTGACGATTGCGTTAGGGTTATAGATGTCATCATGAATGAAAACATGAAGCGGCAAAAACCTTTCCCAAACATAAAGTCTTTGTCTTTCGAAGTCGAAATCATGCTGAGGGAAGTCCCATTCCAGCATGCCCATCACAACAGTGATATGAAGAGTTTTGTAGATATGAGGCTGTTGAACGGAGCGAACGGTGATAACTGCCTCGCCTTCATATCTTGCAAAAAGCATTCCGTTGCCTCCAACTGTTGCAACATTAGGGTCGCTTGTTGAAAATTGCAAGTTTTGGTTTTCGGCAGTGTGAGGGATAACTGTGATGTGGTCTTGCAGCGGTATTGTTTCTCCCCTCGTCATAATTCGGTGGTTTTCGTTATCAAAGCCTGCATTTGGATTTATTTGAAGTCCTCTGACAAAATATCCATGAACTAAAACATCAATCGTTCTTGTTCTGTTGTTTGAAATTGTTCGGACTGTGACTTGACTTAGACCATAGGCAATGGCTGTGACATATCCATCAGGTGTTATTGTTATACTGTTTCCGACTGATGTAAAAACGACATCTTGATTTGTTGCAATTAGTGGAAGAACTAAGATTCTTTCGCTAAGGTCAAGGGTGTGACCGATTTCTTCAAGTCTGAAATTAGCATGAACGGTATCAATTCGTTCGCCTCTATCATCAATAAAAACAACTTCATCAACAGGAATAGTAACAAAATGCTGGATGACTCTTGCGATGCCTGTGATGGTGAAAATTAGGAAAAAGGGCATGACTATCAAAACGATTATAACGAATTTTTTCATCCTACACCTCCACCCTCATGAATTTTTTTGTTGAGCGATAAAGATAAAACATGCTTAATCCGACATATGATAAGATGATTCCGATAACAATAAGCCAAACACCGAATTGCAAAAGTTCTGTTGAGAGCAGCATATGGATAACGCCTATTGCAATCCCAAAAACTACTGCTATAAGAAGCGCTATTGCCGTGTTTTTTGAAACTTTGTTAATCTCGGATGTGTCGAGCCAATGAGTAACAGGTTTTCTGACATCTAAACTCAGGTTAAAACAAATACTTCCCAAAGTTACTAAAATGGCAGCGGTGCCGTTTAAAAGGTAGTTTCCAAACAAATCAGGGCGAAAAATAATGCAGGCAATAACAGTGATTATAATAGCACAAATACTAAGAATCGCATTAAAAGTTGCTTTTACTAATATAGAGCGTTTTGGGGAGACGGGCATTGTTTTCATGATATAGAGAGTGTTGCCCTCTAAACTTAAACTGTTTGCTGAAAAAATAGTCGTGAGCATAACAAAAACAATAAAAGTCATCAAGAATGCCCCGGGTAAAAGGAGGTCTCCCATTGTTGTGACAACGATGGAATAAATCAACCTGTCATAAACAACGAGAAAAAAGGGCATGAGCAGTGCGAAAATAAAATAGGAAAAGATTTTATTAAAGTTTCTAAAGTTCGTTGTGAATTCTTTTTTAAGCAAACTTGTGAACTCAGTGTTATTTTTGTATTTTCCTTTTTTTGCTTTTGAAACACTCTCAGCACTAACTTTTTGAGATATACTGTAGTAAAACGGACGAACCAAAAACATTAAACCAATTCCTAAAGATAAAATAACGCCAACTAATATCGGAATTCCGATATAAAAAAATCTTGCGCTGTTCAGCATCGGGACAATATAGTTTAAAAAGAATGCCCTGTCCGCTATTCTATTAAAAAGTGAGTTGACTCTTCCCATTATGATGTGGGTTTCAGTGCTCAGATCAATGGTGTAGGCAATAGTTGCGACAAACGAAAAATATCCCCATAGACATAACCCTAAAAAAACTAATGCAGTTATTATTTTTAAGATGGGTTTGTTTTTGATGAAACTATAGAAAAACATTATCGGAATACTCAATATGCTTGCAATTATTACTGTTAAGAGCGGAAAGAGCACCAAAAAGAGCGGGGCAGTGATAAAATAAATTACCGAAACATCATAATTTCCGCCGAATATTGACGAGAAATTAATCCAAAGCATAAATGGAAGTATTAAGATGAAATTGGTAACAAACTCTTTGATATAGAGTGCTATTATTCTGGAGATGAAAATTTGATTTTGAGTGACAGGCAAAGTCATGTAGAGGCTGTTTGCTTGATTTAAGTAGAACTCAGTGATGATTGAGCCGAGTGCGTGAAAGAACAGGATGATAAAAAAGAACAACACAATAACGGTCAAAAAATTAAAGTTCAAATCAAGCAGTTCAAAGCGGGAAAATAAGAAGTTAAGACCGATACCCGCTCCAACCAAAATAAAAAGCAATCCTACTATTTTTATAGAGAATAATATTTTGCTTCTAGATTTAAAAAGCCTTAACTTATCGCTCAATTGAAGCGATAAAAGCGACATCACATTTTTCAAGTTCTCTTCCTCTTAGAACTGCTGAGTAGTTTTTTTTCAAAAACTAAAAAGATCAAGTTCCTCTTTTGTGAGTTTGTACGAAAAAATACTAGGAAAGGGATATATAAGTCCGCATTTTCTTAGAATTATTCCGCAAATAGTATGTGTAATAAAACAAAATGCAATTATTTTTGCATTTGAAAAGTTATTTAAATTTAAAATTACAACCTAAATCAGTTAAATAATTTTAATTCAGCATCACAACAGTTGTCTTAACCGAGATAAAAGATGTGTATGGTCTGTTATTTATTGGAGGAAATTTCTTTGCACTGATATTTCCTTGTTTTATTTTGTTTTGAGTTGGTCTAAATCGAGGAGTTTTTGCTATTTTATAAGATAAAATTAACACGCATGTTTTAGTAAAAGACAAAAACAAAGTGTTTAAAAGTTGAAGCATTGGCAAAAATGCAGTAAAGTTTGCCGGCTTTCTAAGAAAAACTTCCCTTAAAGCAGGATTAGTGAAAGAAAAATTGCTGACAAAAAACAAAAATCCTGCAATCAACAAAAGAGCCAAATGCATAAAAAACAGTATCAAATAATATTTTCTTGTTTTTTGTATCGTATTGTCCATTTTGTAGTTAGCGCAGGAAGTAAAGATATTTAGAAATAACCATATAAAATATATCAAATCTAGACAAATTTGGCAAGCATTTTGGACTTAAATAGTAAAAAATTGTTTAGATATCAGTAATTTTGAGTGTTTTTTATTATTATTTTACAATAAATGTAAAATTTTAATGTAAGTCTTTTTTTAATATCTTTTAGTGCAAAATTCACATTCCTTATGGTGTCTTTAGTCATATTAATATGGCTTGTCTAATAATTATGTAGAGACTGAATAAAAACCTCCGTATATTTGTCTACAGGTCTATAAAAAGGAAAATATAAACATTGCAGATTAGTCTTGAGAAAATTTTGCCGTCAAAGGTTGTGGCGGTGATGAATAAATGCCTGAATTTTGAAAAACTCTATGAAATTCGGCTAAGAACAAACAAACCGATTATGGTCAACTATGGCGGTAAGTATTTTTTTTTGTCACCGCTTGGAATAAAAGAATATGCAGATGATGAAACATTGGTTATAGGTGACGGGGTCATCAATGATATTGTTGTTAAAGCAAGTGATTATTCATTATATGCAGTCAGTGAACAAATTTGTGCAGGGTTTTTAACCATACGAGGCGGAATAAGACTTGGACTTAGCGGTGAGATTGTTTGGGACAGGGGAGTGGTCAAAACAATAAAAAATTTCTCGTCGCTTAACATAAGAGTGCCTCATGAAATAAAAGGATGTGCAAAAAGACTTCTTAATATTTGCGTTACTCCGCAAATCAAAAACACCCTTATCATTTCTCCGCCGGGAGCAGGGAAAACAACGCTGCTTAGAGACTTGGCACGCCTTTCAGCCTCATCGAATCCGCCAAACAATATCCTCTTGATTGATGAAAGAAACGAATTGGCGGCAGTTGCAAACGGAATTGCTCAACTTGATGTCGGTTTGTCAACGGACATTATCTCAAATTGTTCAAAAGAATACGCATTTGAAAGTGCAATAAGGGCACTAAGACCTGATATTATAATATGCGATGAGTTGTTTGGAGAAAAAGACCTAATATCAATTGAAGAAGCAACTCTCAGCGGAGTGAAAGTTTTCGCTTCAGTCCATGCAAATGACTATCATGACATTATGATGAAAAAAGGTTTTGAAAATATTGTAAAAAAACGCCTCTTCTCTCGATTTGTTGTCCTCTCAAACAAACACGGACCAGGAACCTATGACGGAGTGTATGATGAAAACTTTAATAAAATAAATTTGTTTTAGTATCTGGTGGTTAGTGAAGGATAAACTATTTTTTCACTTTTTATACAGAAAAAGAAAAAATTGATGACCTTCATTGACCGCAAACCACTGATTACCAACCACTATTATGATAACTACCTTTCTAATAATAACAATATCAATGTCACTTGGTGCAGTGGTTGGGCTGTATTTTTCTAAACGGCTTCAAAGGCGGGCGGCGTATTTTGACGCACTTATGGACTTGATTAATTTGTTTTTGTCAGAGATGAAATTCAAAAAAACAACAACAAAGCAAGTTTTAACCGAGTTTAGAGACAGAGCAAAAACACCGCTAAATACAAATTTGACCGAATACATAGACTGTACAGACTTTTCTAACTTGAAACTGTCAAAAGGCGGTTTGACGATAAGTGAAAGAGCAGAAGTCAACAAATTTCTCCTCTCGCTTGGCACAAGCGATAGTCACACTCAAATATTCGAATTAGAAAACTTCAAAGAAAAATTCTCGCAAATGCAAAACATTGCTCAAGAAAAAAGAAAAAAATACGCACCGATGTGTATAAAACTGGGCTTTTTGGCGGGGCTTGCAATCGGCATTATAATTATATAACATTACAAATTACAGTGGACAAAGGACAAATAATGATAAATTAAATTGATTTTATTTGTCCTTTGTCCACTGTAATTTGTAATTTGAAACAATATGGATTTAACAATAATTTTCAGAATAGCGGCAGTTGGACTTGTCACTGCAATAGTCGGACAAATCTTGAAAAAAGCCGACAAGGATGAAATAGCAACCCTGACAACCCTTGCAGGACTTGTCATAGTTTTACTAATGGTAGTAGACCTGATAACAGGTTTATTTGACAGTCTAAGGACAATATTTACTTTTTAACGCATAATGCATAACGCATAACGCACAATGGTAGGATAAAATATTTTTTAATAATTCTAACAATCGTTATGCATTATGCATTATGCGTTATGTGTTGAAAAAATGGACATTCTTCAAATCGCCGGCATTGGCATCATCACTGCTTTTAGTGTTATACTCCTCCGTGAGAACAAAAGCGAAGTGGCACTTCTTATCGGAATTGCCGGCGGACTTCTTATTGTTTTGTCGGTAATTGACTATTTTGCGGACATTTTTGGGGTAATAAGAGCAATCAGCGACAGAGCAGGTATTCCGAATCAACTGTTTTCAATCATCACAAGAATAATAATCATTGGCTACATAGCAGACTTTTCAGCAGGAATTGTTGAAGATGCCGGACTAAAAAGTGTTTCCGAAAAAGTAATACTGGGCGGAAAGTTAATCATTATGGCACTGGCGCTTCCAATAGTAGTAATGCTTTTTGACACAGTAGCGGAGTTGATATCTTAAGGAATGAGCAAAAACTGAAGAGGATGCCGTCCTCGGTGTCACGAAAAAAATTGAAAATATTCAGGACGCTGATAGTGATATCTCCTGCAAAATTATTATAAACTTTAAATGGAACAAGCATTAACAAAACAAAAATATCTCACAATGCTTTGCGGGCAGCGTGCTTTAAGAGAAAAAAAGCAAGTCACTCGCATTAGTTTTATGGAGAGACTAAAAAAAAGAAGGAAGTTTATCATAAAAATTATCTTCACTCTTTTGCTTGTTTTTCTCGTTATTCCGTTCCCAAATTCGTTTGCTAATGCCAACGAAAACGCTCAAGAAGACCTCAATCAAAACCTAAGAGAAATTCTCTACCAAATGAACACAGATGAGTTGGATGATTTTTTAGCATCACTCACGCCCGAACAGCAGCATGTGTTCGGGGCATCAAGTATTGCGGAGCGGATTTCAAGGATTTTGAGCGGTGAAATATCACTAAGTTATTCAAACTTTTTTCTCTATCTGCTTCAAGTTTTAGGAGTTTCCGTATTTCAGTTTTTGCCGCTTGTTGTTTCAATTCTTTTAATCACAATCGCCTTTAGTGTGATGAATGCGATAAAAGGGCGTTTTGCATCAAATTCGGTTGAAAATATTGTTCACTTTGCCTCAGTCGCCTTAATCATACTGATAGTGCTCGCTCAAATGACCTTTCTTATAGTGTCAGTCCAAAGTATGATTGCATCACTACGGCGGCAAATGAATGTAGTTTTTCCGATACTGCTCACCATGATGGCAGCCTCGGGAGCATCTTCCTCAGCAGCAGTTTATCAGCCTTCAGTTGCAATACTTGCCTCGGGGATAACTGAGTTAATAACCCTCATCATCTTGCCGATGTTTATCCTTTCAACTGTTTTCACTGTTGTCGGATCACTCAGTCCGACAATCAAACTAAAGAAAATGTCAGGTTTTTTGAGAACTGTTTCAAAATGGCTTCTAGGCACTGTTTTTTTTATTTTTATCGCATTCTTAAGTGTTCAAGGAATAACCGCCTCAGTCTATGACGGAGTGAGCATAAGAACGGCTCGATTTGCAATTAGCAGATATGTTCCGATAATCGGAGGTTATTTGTCGGAGGGTCTGAACTTCGTCATGGCGGGAAGCGTTCTTATGAAAAACGCAGTCGGAATGACGGCAGTAATTCTTCTGTTTGTCAGTGTTGCTCCAATCATTATTCATATTATAGTTTTCTCCCTCTCTCTCCACCTTGCTTCAGCACTTAGTGAACCGCTAGGAGACGAGAGAATCAGTTCACTTCTTTCAGAACTTGCAAAAAACACTAAAATGCTAATAGCAGTAGTTTTAGGAGTGGCATTTTTGTATTTTATTTTTTTAGTATTAGTTATTGCAACAGGAAATCTTGTTTTATAACGCATAACGCACAATGATTGCTAGAATATTTTTCAAAACAACTTGACCATCCTTATGCGATGATATGCGTTATGCGATATGCGTTAAAAAATGATTCTATCTTGGCTCTTAAGTATACTCGGAATTGCGGTTATCGGAACACTGGTCGAATTAGTCCTTCCGACTCACCGTATTTCAAAGTTTATCAAAAGCGTGTTTCGGACAATGGTTGTTCTTGTCATTATCCTTCCGCTCCCGGGACTTTTCCGCAACGGTTTTAATTTCACCGGCGAGGGGTCAATTTTTGATAACAATGTGAATTTGGACGAGAATTTTTTGGAATTTATGGACAACCTCAGAATGAGAAATCTGGCAATGGGAGCAGAACGGCAACTAATGGAAGATGGAATATCAGGCGTTCAAATAGAAATAACCGGAAGATGGGTCAATAATGATGTTGAAATAAATTTAATAACTGTAAACATAACAAATATTGTAATGCCTGACAATCTTATGCATATAAATATAAATGAACACATAAGGACAAGACTTAGTGAATTATTGTTTGTTGAAAGAAGCATAATCATTATCATTTAAGTTAAAAGTGAAAGCAAAAAATTAGGGCAAGTTATTTTTCATTTTAGCAATCGACAAAATACTTCCATCAAAACTTTTTATTTTTCACTTTTAACTTTTTACCTAACTTAAATCATGTCTAAAAATATCATAACAACTTCATCATCATCTCCCCCAAAAAACGACAGTAACGATGAGGGGCAAGGAATTGTTGGAAGAATCAAAAAGATTCGCCACAAGGAATTTCTTATTGCGGGACTTGCAGTCTTAATAATGCTAATTTTGTATTTTGCAACATGCTCGTCCTCACTCGGGAGCAGCGGGAGTGCAAATCAAGACAGCGGTTACACTCCGCAAGAAAATGAATGCAGGCTGAGACGGGTTGAAAGGCGATTGACAGAAGCAATTGTCAGTATTAACGGAGTGTCGAGCGCACAGGTTATTATCAATTGGGAGTCAACAATGGAAATCATAATAGCCAACACAAATCAAACTTCTCAAAACTCAACATCTCAAACACCGGTTCTGACACAAGGCGGAGGACAATCCCGTCCAATAATAATTCAAGAAATCTACCCCAATATCATAGGCGTCCTAATAGTTGCCGACGGTGTGCAAGACCCAAGAATAAGATTTGAAATAACAAACGCAGTAGTAACACTTTTGAATGTCAGGCCGGCACAAGTTGCAGTTTTAGCAATGTAATTCAATGCATAACAGTAAACGAATATCAAAATTTTAAAAATTAATTCTAGCAATCGTTATGCATTACATATTAAGCGTTATGCGTTAAAAAAAACTTGTCATAAAACAAAATATTAAACCATATAATTCAATAGATAGTGATTGGGAGCAATCCCCAAATATCAGGAGGAGATAAAAAAATATGTTAACAAAAAAGAAAAAAATCTTTGTTCTCACAGGAATGGTGGCGTTGCTCGTTTTGACGGGTGTTTTGAACATCGTTTTGAACAATCGTGTGACTGACCCTGTTGGCGGAGGAGGAGGCGGCGGCGGAACAACAGCACAATGCCTATTCCAAGATATGCGCTACACTCGCCAAATTCAAAGAGAAGAGTCAAGGCTTGTTTGGCAATCAGCGATTGAAAACTCAACTGATGCAGAAACTCTTGAAATAGCAAGAGCAAACCTTGAACGCATTGACTATGTCATAAGGGTTGAAAACAACATCGAAAATACTGTCAGGTCAAAAGATTTTGTTGAACATGTCCATGTTATGAAGGGCGACTCAATGCTGACTGTTATGGTTAGAACCACTTCAGGAGAGCGGCCGACCGACACTGAAGCGAACCTTATTCTCGATGCAGTGCTAAATCAAACTGACCGCCCGGAACACGAAATAATGGTTCAGCCGGCATAATGTAAAATTTTACTTAAACAAAAAAATGTTAGATGAAAAAGTCTGGCATTTTTTTTGTCTAGAAAAAAGAAAATTGCTTAAACTTGCTTTACAAAGATGAGGAAGAGTGATATAATAATTAAAGTCTTAAAAAACATTGCTCTAAAGCAAAAATTAGTTTTTCAAGCAAAATGCCCGGACAAAAGCGTCATTGACGCAAAGGAGCGTAAAAAAATTATGCCGTTAAAATCAAGATATAATGCAAATTTCACCGGTGATGTGACCTATGGCAACAAGGTTGTAGAAGGTATTATTGAACTGGCAGCCAAAGAAATAAACGGAGTGGCGTCACTTTCGGGAAAAGGTGTCAAGTGTGAGGTTGTTGGTGAGACTGTTAATGTGGAAGTGTTTGTCAATGTCTATCACACTGTCAGTTGTCCTGATATGGCTTTTCGTGTTCAAGAAAATGTCAAGAAAACTCTAGAGAGCATGACTAACTACAAAGCGGGAAATATTGATGTCAATGTTTTGGAACTTACTATTGAAGGAGCGGAGAATTAAAATAAAAAGTGAAGGGTGAAATGTGAAAAGTAAGGATGATTTTTTTATTCAATATTATAATGAAAAAATAATCCTACACCTTTTACTTTTTCCTTAAATAAATTATGTCACGAATACAAACAAGAGAAAATGTGTTCAAGTTAATCTATGAACGCGTGATAAGAGATGAAAAAAACCCTCACTCATTTGAGGTGGTTTTTAATGCAATAAGCGGAAATGACAAAGAATATTTCATTGCCGCCTATAATGGAATTGATGAAACATATGAATTTTTGAAAAAAGTCATTGAGAGATTTTCAATTGACTTCAAAATTTCAAGGCTGAATAAAGTTGACCTATCAATACTCTTGGTTGCAGCCTATGAAATACTTTTCATGGACGAAATCGGCGTTTCAATCAGTGCAAACGAAGCAGTAGAATTAGCCAAAAAATTCTCAAACGAAGACAGCAGCAAATTCATAAACGGAGTTTTAGCAAGCGTTATCGAGAACAAAGAATTATTAATCGTCGAATTTAACACAAAAGAAGAAATAAAAGAGGAGGAGAATGAAGAAGATGAGTGCGAAAATAATTGATGGGAAGGCATTGTCGGAAGAGATTATTGCAAAAACCAAGAAACAATCTGAAGAGTTTGAAAAACTACACTTGAGAAAGGTGTCGCTTGCGGTGGTTCTTGTTGGTGATGATGAGGCGTCAAAGGTTTATGTTTCAAGCAAAATAAAAAGGACAGCGAGTGCAAACATTGAGTCAATCGCTTGTTTTTTGCCTGAGAATACCTCTCAAGAGGTGTTAGAGGCTAAAATAAAAGAGTTGAATGATGATAAAACAATTGACGGGATTTTGGTTCAACTTCCGCTTCCAAAGCATATTGATTCTCAAAAAATTGTCGGAATGGTTGCGGTTGAAAAAGATGTTGATGCGTTTAGCAGCGAACATATGGGTAATATTCTTTTGGGAGTTGATGGTCTTGTTTCTTGCACTCCGGCCGGCATCATTGAACTAATCAAATCAACCGGAGAAACTATCTCCGGAAAAAATGCGGTTGTTATCGGACGGAGCAATATTGTCGGAAAGCCTGTTGCAATGCTGCTTTTAAACGAGAGTGCAACAGTGACAATATGTCATTCAAGAACAAAAGATTTATCGTTATATACCAAAAACGCCGATATTTTGGTTGTCAGCGTCGGCAAAAAAGAATTTGTCAAAGGCAAAGATATCAAAAAAGGTGCAATAGTCATTGATGTCGGCATCAACCGCCATGACGGAAAACTTTATGGCGATGTTGAATTTGCCTCTGCTGAAAACGAAGCGGGTTATATTACTCCGGTTCCGGGCGGAGTAGGACCGATGACGATTGCTATGTTAATGGCGAACACTTTAAAAGCAGCAAATTTGCGATTAACTAAAAAATAATTAAACAATAATTATGCATTATGCCTTGTGTGTAATGCGTTGAAAATCATGAACAAAACCTTGACTGTCTCCCAATTAAACTTATTCATCAAAGGCGTGTTTGCTGATGAATATATTTTGCATGATATTTGGGTTAGAGGGGAAGTTAGAGAGTTCAAAGTATCAGGAAATTCAACTTATATAACACTATATGAAAATGAGTGTGTTTTAAATTGTGTGAAATTTTCATCCTTGGAAGATATTGAAGTTGGGAAAAAAGTCCTTCTTCGCGGCGGTGTCAATTTTTTTGAAAAGGGCGGAAGAATATCGTTTATCATCAAGGAAGTCAAGATTGAGGGTGAGGGTGAAAACGCACTTGCCTTAAAAAAACTAAAGGAAAAATTGCAAAAAGAAGGATTGTTTGAAAAGGGTTTAGAACTTCCGTTTCTCGTCAAAAAAATGTGTGTTATCACCGGAAATGCCGGAATTGTCATTCATGATATTTTATCTGTTTTGAAAAAGATTCCGATTGAAATTGCGGTTTTTACTGTTAAAATTCAAGGCGAGGGGGCAAGCGAGGAGATAATCAGGGCATTGAATGCAGTTGAAAATACAAATTATGATTGCATTTTAATCGCACGAGGCGGCGGAAGTGCTGCTGATTTGGATGTGTTTAATTGCGAAAAATTGTCAAGATATGTTGCTAACTATTCAAAACCGGTCATTTCTGCAATCGGACATGAAGTTGACTACTCGCTGGTTGATTTGTGTGCTAGAACAAGGTGTGCGACTCCGTCTATTGCCGCTCAAATCATACTTGATAAATTTTTATCACGATTTGCACTCGTCCAATCATATAAAGAAAAATTGTCTTTTATCATCACGAGATTATATGAAAAAAAATCATTATCTCTAAAAAATCTCTCAAACGAAATATCTTATGCCGGAGAGCGGAAACTTTCTTCATATATTCGAAAAATAACTCTCAATGCTCAAAGCATGTCAAACATACTGGAGGCTAAATTAAGGAATGATGAACAAAAGATAGCAAATCTTGCAACTTCGCTTGACCAACTAAGCCCCCTGAAACTTCTAAAGCGAGGCTTTGTCAAAGTCGAAAAAGACGGAAAAACAATAACCAGTTCAAGCGAAGTCAAAGCAAACGAAAACATAGATATAATTTTGCATGATGGGACTTTGCAGACGAAAATACAAAAAATCGAGGTGCGAAACAATGGAATTTGAAAAGAATTTAACTGAGTTGGAAAAAATTGTTCAAAAAATGCAAGACAAAAATATATCACTTAATGACGGCATTGTTCTTTATGAAAAGGGCATTGTTCTCACTCGCAAAGCATTAGACGACTTGTCTTCTTCTCGCGGGAAAATTGTCTTGCTAAAACATGAGATGGACAAACTTATTGAGGAGCCATATAATGGAGAGGTTTAGAAAAACAAAAGAAGAATTTGAAGAATACTTAAATGAATTTGCGGCATTTGAGAGTGTTCCTCTTGCGTTAAGAGAAGCAATTTTGTATTCTCTAGTTGACGGCGGAAAAAGAATTCGTCCGGTCATCTTTTTAGAGACATTGCGTGCCTTTTGCGGTGATGTTTGTAAAAATGCAAAAAAGTTCAGCGTTGCGATTGAATCGCTGCATATCTACACTCTTATTCATGACGATTTGCCTTCGATGGACAATGACGATTTTCGGCGCGGAAAGCCTTCAAACCACAAAAAGTTCGGAGAAGGACTGGCAATACTTGCAGGAGATGCACTCTTAAATTTTGCCTATGAGTTGATATTAGAGTGCATAGAGGAAACAAAGTGCGAAAAATTTATGAGGGCAGGAAGAGTTTTTTCTCAGTTACTAGGCTCAAACGGTCTAATCGGCGGACAGTCACTGGACATTGAAAATTTAAGCATGACTGACGAAAAACTAACCTATATTTTTGAAAATAAAACAATCGCACTTTTAAAAGTTTCAGCATTGTGCGGTGCTATATTAGGCGGAGCAGATGAAAAAGAACAAGAGTTAATATCTAAATTTATCTATCACTTCGGTTTTGCATTTCAAATAAAAGATGACATGATTGAATTTTTTTCAAAAAAACCTCCAAGTTTTTGTGACTATATAGCACACTACGGCATAAATAAAGCAAAGGAAGATTTGGAAAAACACACCAAAAAAGCATTAAACGCACTCGAAAAACTAAAACAAGACACCTCATTTTTAAAGGAACTAACAGAATTTGCACAGGCAAGAGACCATTAAAAATCTTGAAAACATCTCTTCACCAAATGACTTAAAAAACCTCACAATCAAGGAACTTCAAGCCTATTGTGGGGAAATTCGTGATGAAATAATAGATGTTGTTTCTGAAAAAGGCGGTCACTTTGCCTCAAATTTGGGGGCAATTGAATTGACTGCTGCAATTCATTATGTTTTCAATTCACCGGATGATAAATTGATTTTTGATGTCGGACATCAAACATATGCTCACAAAATCATAACAGGAAGAAGGAAAGAGTTCAAGAATCTTCGCACAAATGAGGGCGTTTCGGGAATGCCGAATCATCTTGAGAGTGAACATGACATTTTCACTCTAGGGCACTCTTCGTCCGCTCTGTCGCTGTCTCTGGGACTCTCTAGGGCACGAGATTTAAAAAAAGAGACGCATCATGTTGTTTCAATTGTCGGTGACGGGGCATTGACCGGCGGAATTTCCTATGAAGCATTATGCGACATTGGAGCAAATAAAGAACGGGTCATCATTATTTTGAATGACAACGAAATGTCAATCTCAAAAAATGTCGGCGCTCTTTCAAAGCATCTTGCCCGTCTTAGATTGTCAAGAAAATATAACGCATTCAAAAACGGACTAACAACTTTCTTTTCATATATTCCGCTGCTGGGACGAGCGGCAATTTTTTGTGCAACAAAAATTAAAAATGGCATTAGAACTCTTTTTCAAAGACAACAAATGTTTGAAATACTCGGACTGAAATATATCGGACCATTCAACGGACATAACTTGAAAATGCTCATTCCAACGCTAGAGCGAGCCAAAAAATCAAAACGCCCTGTTCTCATTCATGTTTTGACAAAGAAGGGAAAAGGACATGTTGAGGCAGAAAAAAATCCAAGAGAGTTTCATGCAGTTCCGCCGAAAAACAAAGAAAATACTAAAGAGAGCGTGGGTAGTTTTTCAAAAATATGCGGAGAAACTTTGACTTGCCTTGCAAGTAAAAACAAAGATATTGTCGCAATCACCGCCGCTATGAGTGACGGAGTAGGACTTGAAGAGTTTGCAAAACAATATCCTAAGAGGTTTTTTGATGTTGCAATCGCAGAACAGCATGCAGCGCTGCTTGCCGCAGGTCTTTCCAAAGGCGAAATGAAACCTTATTTTTGTGTCTACTCATCATTTTTGCAACGCTCCTATGACCAACTTATTCATGAAATATCAATCAACTCTTTGCCGGTGACACTACTAATCGACAGGGCTGGAACACAGGGCGAGGACGGAATAACTCATCAAGGATTGTATGATTTGTCTTATTTAAATCATGTTGAAAACATTGCCGTTTGTTCGCCAAAAGACGGAAAAGAACTGGAAATGATGTTGGAGTTTTCTCAAAACTACTCAGCCCCGCTAGCAATAAGATACCCCCGAAATTTCAAAATAAACTATGAAACTCACCAAAAAATTGAAATAGGTAAATGGGAAATTATCAGAGAAGATGAAAAATCTAATGTTTATGTATTGGCAGTCGGCAACAGAATGCTTGATATTGCAAATGAAATAAATTCTGCAAACATTATAAACGCACGATTTGTGAAACCTCTTGATGAAGAATTCCTCAAACAAATTAACAAAACCGAAAACACTATCATCACAATGGAGGACAATATTAAAGCAGGCGGCTTTGGAGAAAGTGTCTTGAGTTTTCTAAATGATGTCGGCTTGATGGCAAAAGTTGAAATAAAATCTTTTAAAAATGCATTGATAGACAACAGGGATAGCATGCAATCATTGATAGAAAACGGTTTTTAGTAATATATTTGAAACATCAAAAGAATCGGCTGAACGAAAGTTCAGCCGATTCTTTTTGTTATTTGTTTGTTTTGCGAAAAATAAGAAAATCTCGTTTGTTATTAAAACCTTGGGACTACTATTTGTTTTACGCTTCAAAATCATAGAATTTGAAAGCAAGACCGAGTGTTCCTAAGCCGGGAGCCCTAAAGTAGATACCTATTTTTTCAGAATCTCTAATCGCTTGGTCAGTGTTAACCAACTCTCCGGTTATGCCTGTTTGAGTCATAGACCAATCATTTACCGGGATAACAGGATTCATAAAGAAATCAAATAGCGGATGTTGGTCTCCGCCGGGAAGTCCCATTGCATATTCCGGATTAAACATAGGATTAATAACAAGTCCGCCCGGTAAAAATCTCACTCCGCCTGCGTTGAATAAAGGAATAGCACCGACATTCCAACCTAAACGAAGGTCATTAACAGGGAATGGCGGTTGCGGCAGAGGCACCATTCCGGGAGCAATAATGCTTTCAAATTCATTTGTTGTGTGTCCTCCCATATCCAAAATTGCTTCGCCGTCAAAACTTAAAATTCCTCGGACATTAAAGTTATCAGGGATGTTGTTTCCTTCTACTCTGATTGCTCCGATGAAATTAAGAGTGTCTTGAACAATGCCGGATGCACTTGTTGGTGCAAAAACGGTCTTGCCCCAATCATTTATTAATTCTAAATCCATGACATTAAAATCATTGAGAAGGTGCGCAACGCCATAGACTAAAAACCAAGGTGCAGTTGGTTGGACAAAGTTTTCAACGGTCGAGTCAATAAAGTGAATTTGAGGATATATTTCAGAAGTATAGATTCCCTGAACACCCCAAAAATTGCCAAGAACAATAAGAGGACCGCCTGAGCGTCTAACATCACTTCTGTAGACAGTTGCGTGTCCGTTCCAACTGTAGATTGAATTGCTCCACGAGTCATACATTCTGCTGTCGCTTATTGTTAGCATACCATATTGCTCGCTTGTTGAATAGATTTGAAAATGTGCAAAGTGTCCGCGAAGTATTATGTTTGAAACATCAACATCGCCTCTGACATAAGCAAATCTTGCACCCCTGCTATCTTCTTCTTGGTCGCTTCTTTGGACATTACCGAGTGACGATAGATTTCTTATGTTTATTTCCGAGTCATTGAGCGCACTCATAAAAAAGAGTGACATATGAGACATAACAAAGCCTGTCGGAGACCTGTCACTTGTGGCATCATCATGCACTAAGGGAAGATTTGAGGCATCTATAGAAAAATAATTGCCGATAAAGTTAAAAGGTTGGTCAGGATTGTCATGAACTCTATAGAATAGGGAAGTTGCAGTGGCTTCTTGAATTAGATGACCGCTGGCATTAAAAAGGACATCAGGAAGATTATTGCGAGTTATGTTGATATTGTTATGAAGGATAATACCGTTAAGGTCATTGTTATCAGCGCCTCTTTCATCAATCCAGGCTTCTCTAGGCGGAATGTTAGTGTAGATTGGATGAAGGCTTCTGTTGTCAAGCATTCCGAGTCCGAAAATACCGCCGACTTCAGTAACATTCATAGCATCAATGACTGTGATGTTGTCAAGAACAAGGGCAGGGAAGGCAAGGATATTATCAGGGTTTGCAAGATGCTCAGGATTTGCTATTTGCTGAGTGATTCTAAACGGTCCCGCATCAATTGCCGCCTCATGGAATTGGAAAGAGCCAAGAGCAGGAATAATAGTTATATAGGTGTCTCTTTCTGCACCGGTAAGATTTACCCATTCATAACTTGCTCCAACGCTTTGATATTGATAGACATTAATTAAAGGAGCATAATTTCCGACAGTGATAGTTCTGACACCTCCTATTGCCGTCAGGTCAAGTTCTTGAATAATAGGAAAGAACGAGAAAGGATTGTTAGTTCCGATATAATATCCCTCATCTCTTAGTTTAAAGTCGTTTTCAAGAGTTCCGACTCTTGAAATGTTTTGATGATATAAGTTCAAAAATCCGGGGAGAGCAAAAGATACTATACTAAATTCTCTGACTATTGTGATAAAAGTTGTGACGGAATTATTGAAACCTTCATACAAGAATGTTGCTGTTAAAGGCTGCGGTCCGAGAACTGATGTGTTGATAGTATTAAAAGATAATCCGGTGTAGGGATATTCAATAATGCGATTAGTGTTATCCGAATAAAGTATTCTAATTTCAACTCCTGTTAAGTCTACGGTAGTATTTCTGACGAACATGGTAGGAGGGTCAACAAATTCAAGTCCTGCAATAGGATTTACTGTGTCTGAACGAACTTCAACATTGATTGAGGCAGTGTTTGGGAATGCCCTGTAGGTAAAAGTAGCAATCAAAGGATGCCAACCGGCAACAGATGTGTTGATGCTTGAAAAATTAAGAGCAAGGCGTGAATCTTGAGGAAAAGTTGCCAAAATAGAGTCTCTTTCATCATCTGCAAAATTAACTCTGACAGTCACTCCATTAAAATCCGCAGCGCTAATAGAATCGCCTTGGTCAAAATACAAGTCAAAATCAACAAACTCTATATTTGAAACAGGATTTGTGTCTTGAGGCAGGACTGTGATAGGAATTTCAGCAAATCTTGAAAACTCACCCTCGGTGAAGGTTACCCTCAAAGGAATGTTTGCCCTTGGGATAGTAGTGTCAATAGCAGACGGCAAGAATGTCAAACGAGGGTCGCCATAATAAAGATATATAACATCTTCCTCTCTTTCGTCATTGAATTCAACTCTAACTCTGGTTCCTGTAAGAGAGAATGTTTGACCGAAATAATAATGTGTTTGAACAGTTTCCATCACAAAAGTGACATTTTCAATTGGGTTTGGCGGCGGCGGAACTATCACCGGACATGCAAACAAGAATAGCATGCAGAAAGCGATAGTTAGTGCTACTGCACTTTGTTTGATTCTTTTTTTCATTTTTTGTTTTTCTCCTTTTGCGTCTATGACGCTTTTGTTAGTTTTGAAAAAGTATTTATATACTTTTATCAAGTTTTGATTTTTTATCTATATGTAACTATTTTGTATCTAAAACAGGAAAGTATTTATTTTAAATAAAAAATAGATTATTGAACACTAGACAAACAGCATTCTTAGAGTGTCAGTTCTTCCGCTTCCGTCTGCTGAACTAAGTCCTATTGCAATATTCGCATCGGGAGTTAATGCTCCTTCTCTAATTAAAAGAGTAAGTCGAGCGGAATATTGCCTATCATCATCATCATCAAATCTATCTATAAGAACAGACGGGCTTTCAACCGGAAACAATAAAGCATCTCTGTTTGTTGCGTTTAGCGGGTAAACTTCCCATTCCAGATAAACAACAATCCCTCTGCCGTAGTCAGTTTCAGTAATCATATTTCCGTGAACTACGATAGGATAAGATTGCCACCATTCATCATCCTCATCAGTTGCCCTCCACAATCTAACAGTAGGTTCACCGATTATTTCGCCGTCACGAGAGAGAATATAAACACTTGTGAACTCAACTCGTTCAACTAAAATAGTCGGGTTAACAACTGAGAGTTGCAAGCCAAAAAATGCTATAAACAATATAGACACAAAATAAACTATTCCGACAACTAATAATACTGATTTTCGCATTTTTCTCCTTTTATATGATGAGTGGTGAAACCCTACATTTCTTTAAAGTAGACTTTGACATTTTGGATGAGCAGATAAAATCTAATTGCCATGAAGACGGCAGAGAGTCCAAAGACAGTTATCCATGCAAGGTGCGCACCGTCAATTCCATATTGAAGAGTAAGCAATGTTGAAATTGCGGCGATTAAAAATGACATGACAACGGCAATGATGAGACTTTTTGTTTCGTTGACATTGCTTGTTTCGTGAACTCCGTCAATGATTTTGAGATATTGCGGATTTGTTATGTCCATCTCGATTGACCAGCAAATGTGGGAAATTGCAAAGAAAAACACACTGAAGAAAATGAGAGCGGACATAAGAGGGGGGAGGTAGTTTGCTCTTGCTATTATAGCGGTTGTAAGGATTAGTGACGCCATTGAAAGAGTTGCATTAAGTGACATTTTTGCGGCAATGTTTGCCTTGACAGTATCTGGAGTTGTTTTGAGGATATAGACTGCTTTTCCTTCGCTTGAAAAAATTGAAGCCGAACTAACATGCTGAGTTGTGAGTATCAGTATTAGCAGAAGAAAATTTGTAGTGAGTGCGACAATATCACCAAGGAAACGAGTGTCGAGCGCTCCATAAATTCTGTTTAGCAGAAATATTGAAAAAGGCAAAAAGAACACACCGATGAGGGTTTGAACAAGTGCTGCAGGGGTTCTGAACCGAAGGAGGAGTTCTTTTTTTAATATTGACAAAAAAGAATTTAGTTTGATGTTTTTCTTTTGATTTTTCCTCTCTTTTTTGTTGTTTTCTTTGTGGCGTGACACCATCATGAAATATAGGGGACGGACAATAAAAAAAGCAATGACAAGAAGTATGACACACACTAAGAGTGCAATAAAAAATATTGCGGCACGAGATGAAGATGAAACATCGTGTATGCGGATAGTGTAGCGGCCGACATTGGTCAAAATACCGCGAGTGCCTGAAACCATCCAAATAAGTAAATCAAATACAATGAAAATTCTTGAAAAACGATATAAAAAAGTTTCAATTGACTCTATATTATTCTGAAAACTACCAAAAAAATCAAAGTTTTCGGGTATTCTGCCTGCAACTCTAAAGAGCAAAATAATTACAGCGGTTGCAGCTGTTGCGGCAAGAATGTATTGAATAACCTTAAAACGCCTCAAAAATAGCGAAACAAAAAGTAATGGTATGGATAAAAGTGCTCCAAACACAACAGGAATAAGTGATGTCAGTAAGAAAAATAATGGCAGCATGAGATAGAACTCAGCGGATGCATTATTTGCAATTCCAAAGCCAATAAAAATCGGAACAATAAAAATGAGAGAGCGTTTAAACTCGTTGATGTAATAGACAATAAGTTTTGATAAAAACACTTGAGAGCGGGGAACGGGGAAAGTTAAAAGTATTTGATTGTCGAATGAAAAATAAAGATTTTTCATCATTGAGTAGGTTGTGAAAAGGATAGAAAGAAGCATCATTACCGTAAAAACAAAAGTCAAAGCATTTGGAGCAAGGGGAAGCCCAAAAATACCGTTAATCCGAATTTGATGCCAAATCAGCCAACACAAAACAGTCAAAACAACAAACGCAAAAACAGGCAGCATTATTTTCAATATTGCTTGCTTTGTGCTTTTCAAAAAACTGAAATCCAGTTTTTCTCTTAGTTGCATTGCAACCAGCGTTTTTAAGTTTTTTAAATAAATTCTCATTCTAGTTAATTATCGTTGCAAGTTCAAGTCCTTCGTTTTCAACTTCTTCTTTGCTTTCAGGCTCTCGGCCGTGCTTTATGACAAACATATAAAAGTGTTCAAGCGATATGCCTAATTTTTCAATCTCTGAAATGCGTTTTCCGCCAACAACAATTTTGCCTTTTCTGATGACTGCAACTCTGTCACAAATTCGCTCGGCAACATCCATAATGTGAGAAGAGAAAAAGACGATATTTCCTTTGTCTGCATGTTCACGCATTGTTTGCTTGACTTGGAAAATACTATTAGGATCAAGTCCTGTTAAAGGCTCATCAAGTATCCACACTTTCGGCTCATGAATGAGAGCAGCCATTATGGCTATTTTTTGTTTCATTCCGTGGGAATAAGTTCTCATTTGATTGTCGAATGCGTGTTCCATTTGAAAAATGTTTAAATAGTGAGTAAGTAATTCGTCTCTTTTTATTTTTTCAATACCATAAAGATCTGCGATATAGTTAATATATTCTCTTCCCGTTAACCTTTCATAAAGAGCATAGTGATCGGGAACAAAACCAATCCGCTTTTTAGTCTCAACACTTTGCTTTTCAACATCAAATCCGCAAACAAGCATTTGACCGCTTGTCATAGGCTGCAGGCCGACAAGACTTTTGATAATAGTTGATTTTCCTGCACCATTCGGTCCAAGAAATCCGAAAATTTCGCCCGCATTAACTTCAAGCGAGGCATCTTCGACGGCAAAACTTTTGTTTGAACCGTATTTTTTTGAAAAGTTTTTTAATTGCAGCATATCAACTCCTTGTTTGTCAATCGGGTCGCTTAATTTTTTTAAGTTATATTTTATTTTTAGTGCTATCTCGTCTAATTGTATTCGTTGTTTTCTTTTAAATAATTCCCTTAATCTGTCCCATGCGGCAAAGAAGTATTCATATAATAACCACATGATAAGAGCAGCAACAGTAAACACTCCGAAAAATATTAAAAGGTAAACATAACGGAATATCATTAACCTAGGGACATAATAACCATATGCGTTGTAGTAGCCTGTCAAGTGAATAGTGATGTTAGGATCCATTAATCGACGCCAACTCTCGGGGAAGAAATCAATAATGAAATATCCGTTCAAGAAAAAGAAGTCTGAACCCGTGTAGGCATTAACAAACATGACGAAAATGAAATAGATGAAGAAGAACACCATTGAATAGAAAAAATGCTTGATGTTCGGGCGTTCAAAAACACCGAGTGCAACACACAAAAGAGGAAGAAAGAACGCTATATAATGATTTTGCCAATATGAAAAGACTGTGTAGGAAAGAGTATCATAGGCAGCATAGGTCGGCATAAGATTTGCTAAAAACGCTCCCAGAACATTAATAAAGAAAGTGAAATAAAAAACTTTTTTAAGTCTAAAAGCAAGGCAAATCGGCAAGATAAACATCGCTGTGTTGCATAGATGAAGCGGCAAACTTCCCAAAGAAGTCCATCTGTGAAAAGGGAATATAGCGGTGTAGACAATCATTGTTGCAATGCCGATAAACAACAAGCAGTATCTGTTAAATTCGCTGTATTCACCTTTTGTGAAAGGAGATATGTAGTCCTTGTCACGAATAGGTTTTTCATTAGATGTGTTTTTTGCAGGTGTTTTGTTTGTCCGCATATTTTCCAGAGCATTGCTTTCCGGAGTTGAAGCATAAGCAAAAGCAGGAGACAGTGCAAAAGATGGGGAGGGAGTTAAATTTTGAAAAGAAAAAACATTATGTAATTTTTTGACCCCAAAATAAATACCAAAAGGAATAAGTATTGAAAAATACAAAATTATTCTGTGGGAAAAACTAAGGTCAATCCCGCCAACTTCGCCCCCAAACCCAAAAAACACATGAAGAAAGTTGTTTGGCATTGTTAAAAAAATGATAACAGGCAGAGTGCAAATAATGGCAATCCATTCTTTTTTAGCGGAACTTGAGGCGCTAGCGGGTGCAGATGGTATTAAGGGCATGGAATTGTTAGCAACTCTTTTCTTTTTGAGAAAAAATACAGTGTGCATTATTGCAATGGACAAAATAAGACCGAGTTCAAGAGAATGCGTAAATATTCGTCCGTTAAAACTATTAAGGGCATACGAGCCTTCAATCATGACAGAACTAAGCGGCATTGCTGCTGCTGAAAAGAGTGAAATTGGCAAGAAAATAAAAACAATAGCACGAGAGATGAAAGGAATATTGAAAAAAGCACTAAGAACGAGAATGACAAAAGATGCGGTGTTAAGCCAAAGAAATAGCATTCCCATTGCGGCTCCGAACATCCCTATTGAAAAAGGCAGTTCAGAAATAATATTTTCATTAAGGCGTCTGTGTTCTCCAAAATCGAAAAGCCTGAGTCCAAAAACATCCATATATGCATTTTGCCCCCAAACATATCTTGTCGTAAAAGCCGCAATTGCAAGTAAAATGACAACAAAATAAAAAATCTGCTTCTGTTTTTTCTTTTTCAACAAAAGGTAAGTGCCGGCAATGACAACTGGTAATAAAAATATGAGTGGAAGATATAGTCCGAGCATATTTTTTAGGTTAATTTGTGATTAAATGAAAAAACATCTAATCAACCTGCATATTGATTATAAATTAGTATATCACACTTAAAATACTTCAACAAGCAATGAGATTAGATTATTACTAGTTTTTGTGTTTTTGTCCTGTTTTTTGACAAAAATCACATATCAATTACCATATAATGTCAGCAATTCAGTCATTTTAGACAAGTTCTTTAATTTTCTACAAATCATCGGCATCTTGAGTGACTTTTTCATATTTTGAACTGCTGGTTCCGGTATATGAGCCATTTGGGTCAAAATCGCTTTTGAAAAGTGTTTTTAACTCTTCATAAGTGAAAATTTTACCATTACTCATTAAATTTTTTTTCTTTTTTCTCATGTAAATAGTGTCTACTATTCCTTGCAAAAGTATGTGTGATGTGATATAATGTATTCATGGAAGACAAACTGGAAGACGAAATTGAACAAATAGCAGAGAATACCGTCACACCTGTAGGAGGCGGCACTATTGTTACTTTGTCAGGCGATGAGCAGATTTCAGAGGATGGTGTTCTTGCTGTTTCGAAAACAGAAGAACCGACTTTGGTCGAAACTGAACCTAACAAAATTGAGACAAGCGAGGAAACAACAAAACTCAGCAAAACAAGAAGAATAGTTGCATATGTCGGATTGGTGTTTGTTGTAATATTCACAGTTTTTTTAATTGTATTTTTTACTGATTTTACTCGTTGGAACGGAGGAGTCGGCTACATTGTTCTAGTGAGCGGTCTTATTAGTATCGCATGTTTTTTCATGTCAAAGTCATGGACAAAAAAACTAGACCACCAATTAGCGCTGGATGACCTAAAAGAAAAAGACGGAGTTCCGTTAGAAGACGGCGAAGATATTGAAACGGAGATTAATAAGAACGCAGAAGAAGAAGTTGAGAAAGAAAAAGATGAAGAGAGTGATAATTAAATTACAAATTACAGTTTACAAATAATGATTAATTAGTTTGACCTTATTTGTAAACTGTAATTTGTAATTTGCTATTTTCACTTTTTACTTTTCGCTCTATTGACAACATCTATCTTAGACGCTATCCCAAGCACTATGCAAAGACTTGCAAATATGATATAGTAAATAGAGTGGGGCATGAAAAAACTTGAAATCATTAAAACAAATGCAACAAAAAAATATCGTCTTGCATTTTTAGGGCGAAGTGCTAGGGAGAAAAAGTATTTAAAACCTGTCATACGAGGCTTTTTGAGAACTATTTGTTTTTCCGGCATGTCGCCTAACCACTTCAAAAGAGAGAAAACTTTTTCGCCGTCAAGCACTTCAATATCAGGTTCAGGCAATAATTTTTTCAGCGCTTCAGCCTCATCGCCAAGTCCGTCAACACTTAGCAGTAATATTTTTTTTGCTTTGCCTCGTGCGTTTTTGTAGAAATTTCCAAGAGTCACAGCATCCATCTCACCGGGAACAAAGTGAAGAAAAATAGCAGTATTTTGAATTTTTAAAAAACCGTTTTCCTTGTCATCCTCGACTGTTTCATATTTTTTTTTGAAGGCGTCGAGAAAAAAACTCTTTGTGAATTCTTCGTCATTATATATAAATTGTGTCAATATTTCCTTCACTTCATCATTATTATTAAGTGTTTTATCACGGCGGTTTTTTTGAAAGACCATAATAAGAGCAGTGATTGAAATCGCACAAGTTATCCCTGCAATAAGCATAACTCCTAGTTCACGAGTGAAATATCCAACAAATGCAATAGAAAAAAAACAAGCGACTACAAATGTCAGCACCCCGTCAATAATCAGAACAATCCGTCTTTTTGTGTTCATATCTTCAATAATTATTGACAACTATTAATTATGTCAAACATACTTTCACCAACACCACACAATATTCAACTTTGTGCAAACGCCATAAAAAACGGCGAGGTTGTCGCATTCTGCACCGAGACGGTCTATGGTCTCGGGGCTGATGCTTTTAGCATTGATGCAGTCAAAAAAATCTTTTCATTAAAAGGAAGAGAAGAGGACAATCCTTTGATTGTCCATATTTCTGATATTTCACAAGTCCATGAACTGGCAAGAGAAGTTCCTGACAGGGCGCTGAAATTAATGCAAAAACTAATGCCCGGACCTATCAGCATTGTTTTAAAGAAATCTAAAAAAGTGCCCGGTATTGTGACTGCAGGACTTGATACTGTTGCAATAAGAATGCCGAGAAATGCAAGTGCGCTTGAATTAATCAAACATTCAGGAATTCCAATCGCCGCACCGTCTGCCAACATTTCAGGAACGCCAAGTCCGACAATTGCTCAGCATGTGGAAAATGATTTTAAAAACAAACTTCAATTTGTCCTTGACGGCGGTCAGTGTGAAATAGGAATTGAGAGTTCTGTTATTGATTTATCGGGTAGTATGCCACGCATACTTCGTGAAGGAAAAGTGACGAAAGAGGAGATTGAGGCAGTTTTGGGAGAAAAAGTCGAAGTTTTGACAAATAGTAATAAACCTCTAAGTCCCGGAATGAAATACAAACACTATGCTCCAAAAGCACAAGTCATCTTCATAGAACATGGAGGCTATCCGATTTTGCCTGTTGGATTAAGAGGAAAAAAGGTGAAAATCATCTCAATGAAAAATTGCATCAGCACAGATGAATACGCAAAAAATCTCTTTTTAAATTTTAGAAAAGCCGATGATGAGGGATATGAAGTGATAGTCTGTGAATTGGCAAGAGATGCGGGAATCGGAAGGGCAATCAACAACAGGATACGCAAAGCAAGTTCAAAAATGTAAGGGTGGCATAGACCGTCCGCACAATATTATGAAAAAAAACACAACAAAACCAAAAATCATAAAAAAAAATATTCTGTTTGTATGCACAGGTAATTCTTGTCGTTCTCCAATGGCAGAATACATATTGCGTGTGATGTTGAAAGAAAAAGAACTTGACAAAACTTTCAGCACTTCATCATGCGGAACAGACGCAGAAGCGGGCGGTGACATGAGCGAAAATGCAAAACACGCTCTAAAAACGCTCAATATCCCGAGAAGGAAACATAAGTCTCGCCAGGTAACAGATGCCCTGCTAAAAAAAGCACATCTTGTAATTTGTATGACAAACCGCCACAAAGAGACAATAATGAATGCGAAAATTTGTGAAAAGTGCTTTAGTATGTCAGACATATCTGAACTTGGTGATGTTGCCGACCCGTATATGCAAGACAAAGAAGTCTACTTAAAAACTGCTCAATCACTGCAATATTCGCTAAAAGAATTATTGGAGTTCATAGAAAAATTATAAATGGTTGAGACCATAAGGAGAAAAGAAATTATGAAAATAGCGCTAGCATCTGACCATGCAGCAGTTAACTTGCGTGAAAAAATCAACGAACATTTAAAATCAAAAGGTGCTGTAACAAACGACTTTGGGGCATTCGGCACAACACCTGTCGATTATCCTGACTATGCCGTAAAAGCGTGTGAAAGCGTGCAAAAAGGAGAAAACAGCCTTGCAATACTTGTTTGCGGAACAGGCATAGGTATGAGCATGACGGCAAACAAAATGAAAGGAATTCGTGCAGCAGTTTGCTCGGACACATTTTCAGCAAAGGCAACGAGACTCCATAACGACGCAAATGTTCTTTGTATCGGCGAAAGAGTTGTGGGATTAGGGCTTGCCCTAGAAATTGTTGATGCGTTTGTTTTGACACAATTTTCAAATGAAGAAAGACACCAAAAACGCATTGATAAGATAATTAACTTGGAAAAATAACTAATATGAGATGGTCAGACCGTCACTACAATTATTTTTTATATAAACAACAGTTTTTAAGACAAGATGATAAAACACTGCAGGAACGACTATTAACACCCACACCTTAATAATAAAAAACACTTGATTAGTATTTTTTGATGTTCTTGACGGTGAGTGCTGATAATTATCAAAACTTGACACAAGCATTGAAAATGCTTGACAAATGAGGAATAGAGGGATAATATAGAGTTATTATGAATTTACTTTCTGCAGTCAGTTTTTCTAGTGACCCTCCGGAAGCGTGGATAGGTTGGCTTATACTATCATTAATTGCCGGTGTTATCACCATTTTGTTTGAATTTACTTCTCATCAAATGAGAACACAACGAGGTTATCTTATGCTCACCTCGATTGCCAATGTATTTTGGGCGCTAATGTTTGTGTTTGAAGGTCTGCGTATAGGAAATTTAGGCAGTACTTTGATTATGATTTTAGCGGCTGTCTTTGGGGTTGTCCGAGGACTTGCTTTTTGGTGGGTATTTGCAAAAAAGACTAAACAGCGCAAAATTATCGGTCGTGTGGTTTTATATATTTCGATGGCAATTGTTGCAGGAGCTGCGATTTTTGCAGTCATCGGACTTGACACAACGACCCAAAGAATAATTCAATCAATTGGTATTGTCACCGGTCTTTTGTTTGTTTTGGGTCAATATCTTCCGAGCAAGCATTGGCTTAGGTTATTTGTTGTTATGTATGCAACTATGATAGCAATAGGCTCTACACCGCTTAGTTTGCTTGGAGACCCGATTCCGACATATGGTTTTAACAACTACGGCTACTATGTTTTTACCGGCAACTATAAACCGGGAGAAGGTTATTGGTCGCCGATGAGCATAGCCATTGAAGCATCAAAAGTGGCATCTATTACTCTGTTCTATATTATACTTGCCATCACAACTCATATCAAAAAAAAGAGAGAACGACTTGGAAGGGCAGCTCCTCCGCCTATCAAATTACCGCTTTGGCTGGAAAAGGTTTTGAATTTTATTCAAGGTTCTGCAAAAGAAAAAGCATATGCTACTTCAATAAATCAAAAGGATGCTTTTGATGCAAATGAAACAATACAAGACATCCCTCTTGATGAAGAGCAATCTCTCAAACGCCCGCCTATTTTTAGGGAGAGAACCGCAGAAATTTTCAGAGAAATCATGTTAGATAAAAATGGACAACCATGTGAATTGCAATCAACAGAAAATTCTGAAAATGAAGACCGTGATGAAGAACATAGCAGCGGCATTGTTATCGATTCAGTTGCTGTCAGCGATGAAAACGGCACTGAATAAGGAAGTTTTCGACATATCTTTATAACGAATATTAAAAAAACCATTCATTTTGATTGGACAAAATATAAATTAAATGATACAATATTTTTCGGTGCAGCCTTTTGTGCCGAAAAATATTTTTTTGGAGTATTAAAAAAGTCAACTTTCATTGTGTGTGAATTATGCGTTGTGCGTTAAAATATCATGTTTAAATTATTTCTAAAATTTAATACCAAAGAGAAACTAATTATTCTCTTGCTTGCAGGTTTTGTTGTTTTGCAAGTTTGGGTTGATGTTACTATTCCGGAATACACCGGAAGAATAATGAGGGCGATGAGTCCAAATCCTATTGACCCTTATGCTCCTTATGGAACATCCGAGATACTGCGACAAGGCGGACTAATGCTTGCCTTGACTGTTGCAAGTTTTGTTTGCACCATGATTATTGCATACATCGGAGCAGCACTTGCGGCAAATTTTGGGGCAACGCTAAGGCGAGATGTATTTCACAAAGTGCAAAAATTTTCATTTCAAGAAATGAATAAGTTTTCGCCTGCGTCGCTCATCACTCGCTCAACAAACGATGTTCAAAACATCAGGGTTGCTGTTTTCATGATACTGCGAGCGGCAATTTCTGCACCTGTCACGATAATATGGGCATCTGTTCGGATATCCGAAACATCGCCAACGCTTACTTGGGTGACGGTTGGATGGATTTTGGGTTTTATGTTAGTTGTTGGTGTTCTTATTATTTTTGTTTTGCCAAAATTAAAAGTCATTCAAAAAGTTTTAGACAGAATGAACCTTGTCACTCGTGAAAATTTAACTGGATTGAGGGTTGTCAAGTCTTATAATGCGGAAGTTTATCAGGGCAAAAAATTTGAAAAAACAAATGAAGATTTGAGGAAAATTAACACCTATGTCCACAAGATGTATGGACTTTTTTGGCCGATAATACTTTTTGTTATTCATGGAATAGTCCTTAGTATTTATTGGATTGGCGCACATCTTGTTGATGGCGAGTTGGGGGCAAGAGGTCTTGACACTCTTGCGGAATTTCATCAACTTGCAATGCAGATATTTATGGCATTTATGATGTTAATCATGGTTTTTGTTATGCTTCCAAGGGCTCTTGTTTCTGCAAAAAGGATAAGAGAAGTCTTAGACACAAAAGAGGCAATAACAGATCCGGAAGTGCCTTTTGAATTCAAAAAAGAAAACGAAGGTGAAGTTGAGTTTAAAAAGGTTTCATTCAAATATCCTGATGCTGAAAATTATATTTTGGAAGATATTTCATTTAAAGTCAAAAAAGGTCAAACAGTTGCATTTGTCGGTTCAACCGGCTCTGGAAAATCAACACTCATCAATCTTGTTCCAAGGTTTTATGATGTGACTGATGGCGAAATTTTGGTGAGCGGTGTCGACATAAGAAATGTGAGGCAACATGACTTAAGAGGAAAAATTGGCTATGTTCCTCAAAAGGGTGTTCTTTTTAGCGGAACAGTTTCTGACAATATCGCTTATGGCGCAGAAGAAATCACTCAAGACATAATTGAAAGAGCGTCTAAAGTTGCTTGCGCCCATGACTTTGTTGTTGAGCGTAACGGACAATATGAATCAAAAGTAGCACAAGGCGGAAAAAATGTTTCAGGCGGACAAAAACAACGATTGTCAATTGCAAGAGCAGTTGCAATAAATCCTGAATTCTATATTTTTGACGACAGTTTTTCAGCATTAGACTATAAAACTGACAAACTAGTCAGAGAAAACTTGAGGGATTATACTTCAAATTCGACCGTTTTAATAGTTGCTCAACGCATAGGAACTGTTTTAGATGCTGACAAAATCATTGTTTTGGAAAAAGGAATGATGGTTGGTGAAGGCAATCACAAGGAACTAATGCAATCATGCGAAGTCTACACAGAAATCGCACTTTCTCAACTAACGGAAGAAGAATTAGAAAAAGGGGGTGATAAGTAATGAAAAACGAGAATCTAAAAAACGAATTAAAAGAAAAATTCACCCTAGAAGCAGAATCAAATATTGCAAGGAACAACGATCTCGTTGTTCTGAATGAGAGCGACTCTGCTGCAGACAGCGGGGCGACGAGCATATCGTCCCCTGTAAATGAGCCAACATCTAATCCTATCACTAACCCCGAAGAAGAAGAGGAAGAAGAAATTATGGCGGCGAGCGATCCTATGACTGACTCATGGGATGGTAAAAAAGCGAAAAACTTCTGGGGTAGCATGAAAAAATTAATAAGATTTTTTCGTGGTCATTATCCTGCAATCATAATATCTTTAATTATTGCAACACTCTCGTGTGTGCTATCTATTATCGCCCCGAACATAATGGAGCGATTGACAAATGAAATTGATGTTGTGAGGATGGGGCTTTCAATTGACCTTTATGAAGTTGCACGATTTGGTATTATTTTGGTCATCGTTTATGTTTTGGCGTTCTTGACAGATTATTTGCAGTCATATATTTTGGCAGTCATAAATCAAAAAGGTGTCAAAAAAATGCGAACAAAATTACTGGAAAAAATCAATGTTTTACCTTTAAAATATCATGACAAGCATGCTTTTGGAAACACTCTTTCAAGGGTCACAAACGATACTGACATTTTAGGCGAAGGCTTATCTAACGGTGTTGCAGGCTTTATGACGACTGTTATAATGCTTGTCGGAATAGTTATTGCAATGTTTGTCTCTGAATGGAGACTTGCTCTTGTTGCACTTGGCGTTGTTCCAATCAGTTTTTTTGTTCTGTCAATTGTGATGAAATTTTCACAAAAACATTTCGTTGCACAGCAAAAAAACCTTGGATTAGTTAATGGGAAAGTTGAAGAAAATTTCTCTTCTCATACTATTGTCAAAGCATTTAGAGGTGAACATAAATCTCTTAGGTCATTTGACATTGAAAACAAGAAATTAGCGAAAAGCCAACAAAAAGCCGAATTCTTCTCAGGGATTATGTTTCCGTTGATGATGATTATGGGAGCAATGGGGTTTGTTGCAATTTGTATTGTTGGCGGAGTCTTGATTTATAATGGTTCAGTTGAAGGCATGGGAGTAATTATTGCTTTCATGATGTTTATGAGAATGTTCCAAGCAAACCTAGGACAACTTGCTCAAACTTTGCAATCATTGCAATCAACTGCCGCGGCAAGTGAGAGAGTGTTTGAACTTCTTGAGGAAGGCGAAGTTAGCGGCGAGAGCGAAAAAACATTAAAAATCGAAAATGTTAAAGGTGCGGTTGAATTTAAAAATGTCAAATTTGGCTATGATCCTGAAAAAGTTATAATCCATAATTTCAGTGCATCAATAAAAGCAGGACAAAAGGTTGCGATTGTTGGACCGACAGGGGCTGGAAAAACAACGCTTGTTAATCTCTTGATGCGTTTTTATGAATTATGCGGCGGTGAGATTTTAATCGACAATATCAACATAAACGACATGAAAAGGGAAGATGTCCGAGCGCTTTTCGGAATGGTCTTGCAAGACACATGGCTCTTTGAGGGAACAATTCGTGAAAACATAGTTTATGCAAAAGAAGGCGTCACCGAAGAAGAAATAATTGCTGCGGCAAAAGCGGCAAACATTGACCACTTCATAAGAACACTTCCGAATGGCTATGACATGATGTTAAGCGACGAAGTTTCAATATCAGGCGGACAAAGACAGTTGTTGACAATAGCAAGAGCAATCGTTCAAAATAGCCCTATGCTCATATTAGATGAGGCAACAAGCAATGTTGACACAAGAACAGAAAAACTCATTCAAGATGCAATGGACACCCTCATCAAGGGCAGAACAAGTTTTGTTATCGCACATCGTCTTTCAACAATCAAAAATGCCGACATTATCCTAGTTTTAAAAGAAGGCGACATAGTAGAGAGCGGAACGCATGACGAACTTCTAGGAAAAGACGGCTTCTATGCAGAACTCTATAATTCAATGTTTGATGCTACGATAGAGGATTAAAATTGTGTAAGGCGGTGGTTAATATCGTCTTATCGCAATAAAATTTTGAGATTTACTGTTTTTTTGAATTTAAAAAAAACTATGAAAAAAACAAAAGAAATAATCGAAATTCTTGTGAAAATGTTTCCCGAGGCAAAATGTGAGTTGAACTTTTCCTCGCCTTTTGAACTTCTTGTCGCAACGATACTAAGCGCTCAATGCACTGACATTCGAGTCAATAAAGTGACGAATGAGTTGTTCAAAAAACACAATACTCCATTGGATTTTGCAAATCTGGAATATAATGAACTGGAAAAACTAATTCATTCATGCGGATTTTATCGCAACAAAGCAAAGAGCATAATTGACAGCAGTCGAGCGATTTTAGAGCGGCATAACGGGGAAGTGCCGAATGATATGGAGAAACTGACAGCACTTTCTGGAGTTGGACGAAAAACAGCAAATGTTGTTTTATCAAATGCCTTTAATGCTCAAACAATAGCGGTTGATACTCATGTTTTCAGAACTTCCCGCAGACTAGGACTTTCAAACGGAAAAACTCCTCACGCAGTAGAAAAAGACCTGATGAATGTTTTTGAGTTTTCAGAATACTCCATCACTCATCACTTGTTAATTTTTCTCGGCAGATATATTTGCAAGTCTCGTTCTCCCGAATGCCACAAATGCGATTTAAAAGAACTATGTGATTATTATAGAGATGAGATTTCTCAAAATTGAATATTTAAATAAAAAGCAATTTTTTAAAAATAAGATTATTTGGAGGTGCTATTATGTCTTTAATTCAAGTAAAATGTCCTAAATGCGGAATATATGTTGAAGTGGAAAAAACAACGACTGCCGGAAAATGTCTTTCATGCAAGAGTGCTTTTTTGGCGAGAGTGGCAATTGATGAACAGAACTTGCGTGTTAAAAATGAAAAAATAGCAAAGGCACGAGAAGAAATAAGCAGCAAAAGACTTGCAGGAGCAGTCGCTCTAGCGCTACTTATTGGCTATGGAAGTCATAATTTCTATCTTGGCTATTTTGTTAAGGCTGTAATACAACTTTTCATTGGTGTCATAGGGTTGGCGATGTTGTCTGTTGGTATAATTTGGTATTTGTTTTCAGAATCTGCAATTATTTTGATAATATTTTCATTTTTCCCTTTCAGTGCTAATTTTTTGTGGAGTTTGATTGAAGTGCCTATATTGCTTTGCGGTGGAATAAAATATGACGGAAAAGGGCGAAGATTGGTGCATGGCTGTGTAGTATGTCACGCACAGTATATGGAAAATCAAAAAAATAAAGACTAAAACAAAAGGATATAAAAACTATGGGATTATTTTCAAAAATAAAAAATGCATTAAAAAAGACCAAAGATGTTATTGGGTTTAAGCTTAATCAAGTTTTTACCGGCGGTGTTTTGGATGACGAGTTTTATGAGGAATTGGAATATACTCTTATTTCAAGCGATGTCGGGTCGGAAACAACTGAGATAATAATCGACAGATTGAAAGAAGTAATCAACAAAAAACTTCTTAAAGACCGCGAACCGACAAAAGAAGAATTGAAAATCTTGATGAAGGAAATGCTTGAAGAAAACGCATTACCCGAATATAAATTTCCGATGATTCTTTTGATCGCCGGAGTCAACGGTGTTGGGAAAACAACATGCATTGGAAAACTAGCCAATAAATTCACGAAAGAAGGAAAGAGCGTGACTATAGTTGCGGCTGACACATTCCGTGCAGCGGCATCTGACCAGTTGACAGTCTGGGCTGAGCGGGCAAATGTCAAAATAATCAAGCACGCAGAGGGCGCAGACCCCGGAGCAGTTGTCTATGACGCAATAAAAAGTGCAAAAAGCAAAAACACAGACATACTTCTAGTCGACACAGCAGGCAGACTTCACAACAAGAAAAACCTTTTGGAAGAGTTGAAAAAAATCACTCGAATAATCGAAAGGGAATATCCTGAAGCCATGCGCCTTAACTATATTGTTCTTGACGCAACAACAGGTCAAAATGCAATCTCGCAAGTTGATGTCTTTGATGAAGCAATCGACATTGACGGAATAATACTGACAAAACTAGACGGCACGGCAAAAGGCGGGGTGATTCTTGCAATATCTGGAGAATTAAGTGTCCCTGTTGTCTATGTCGGAGTAGGCGAGCAAATCGACGATCTGGAAGACTTCAATGCCCAAGGCTTTGTTGAGGGAATATTTGAATCTTAAGGTGTCGCAAAAAATTGCAAATCAGTGCAAAATATATTAACAGCACCTATATTTTAAGTTTTTGTGAAATATCATTTGACGATATTTATTTTTTGTGATATAATGTTGTAATGATACATAGAGATTTTAAAAAGATTAATGTGAAACCATCGCTTTTGGGCTTTGGTTGCATGAGGTTGCCTTGTCAGGAAAACGGCAGGGTTGATGTTGATAAAACTCGTGAAATGCTTCACTATGCTCATTCGCAAGGTGTGAACTATTTTGACACGGCTCCGATTTATCACAACTTGGACAGCGAAAGAGTTTTGGGAATTGTTCTCAATGAGTTGCCTAGGGATAGTTTCTATTTTGCCACCAAAATGCCGGGGTGGAGTGTTAAAACTCTTGATGATGCAAAACGAATATTTGACAAACAACTCGCTAGATGCAAAATGGATTATTTTGACTTCTATCTTTGTCATGCGCTATCTAGGAGTAATGTTAAGGTCTATCAAGAATTTCTGCTCGACTTTTTGGTGAAAAAACAACAAGAGGGACTTATTAAGAGGCTTGGCTTTTCTTTTCATGACGACAATGCCGAGTTAAAGCCCATTATCAATATGTATGATTGGGAGTTTTGCTTATTGCAACTCAACTACTATGACTGGCACAAAACTAATGCTCAAGAACTCTATGACATGGCAAAAGAAAAAGACTTGCCGATTATTGTCATGGAGCCGGTAAGAGGCGGCTCTCTCGCAACTCTAAACAGTAAAGCAAGAGATATTTTAACGACTGCAAAGCCTGAAAATTCGGTTGCTTCATGGGCACTAAGATTTCTTTATGATTTGCCTCAAGTCTCTTCTGTTATCAGCGGAATGAGCAACATGGATCAATTAAAAGACAATCTAAAACATGTCAAAAACCATCAACCGTTAACAAACGCTGAACACGAAACAATAAAAAAGGCTCTTACTGCTTTTGCTGAACACAAATTTATTCCATGCACAAATTGCAACTACTGCAATGTCTGCCACAACCAAATCAACATTGGACTTGTTTTCACTCTCTATAACGAATATGTCAAAGACGGAGATTTACTCAAATTTCACAATGCAATAAAACGAGGCAAATCAAATTTGCCCGAATTTTGCAACTCATGCAAAGCATGCGTCAAGCATTGTCCGCAAAAAATAGACATACCGCTGGAGTTGTTGTCGCTTAAGGTGTAGTGTTTTTTTATAAAGATGGCAAAAATTAACCTGCATAACCACACAGTTTTTTCTGACGGAACTAAGTCTGTTAAAGATGTTGTTGACGGATTGCGTAAAGCAGGCGTTAGCACTTTTTCCATAACCGACCATGACACAGTGAAAGGAAATGTTGAAGCGATTGAACTGGCGGAAAAGTTCAATATGAAATTCATAACAGGGGTTGAAATGAGTTCAATTTTTGACGGAGAAGGAAACTTATTTGATAACTATACCTGTCATATTTTAGGACTTGGGGTGAACATTGGTCAAATGGCGGAAGTAATTGGTATCAACAACCGATATTATCTATTGCCAACAATTAAAGAAAATATTGAAAACATTAAAAGGTGCGGCGGTGTTGCTGTCTGGGCACATCCGTTTAATGTCATATATAACATGAGGATGATTGAACTGGACAAGATAAAAATTGAACAAATTCTAAAAGATATGAAACGATATGGCTTGGACGGAATAGAAGTGTATTATCAGGATTTCTCAATTGAGCAAATAAAATATCTTGAAAAATTATCTCATGGTAATAAACTGCTTGCATCAATCGGAACAGACTACCACGGCGATACCAATCGTTTCAGCAACCAATTTATCTTTGAAAAAGAAGGTATAATTCCAAATCCAACAATATTGCAAAAATTAAATGAGTAATTTAATTGTGACAAATATAGTTTTAATACTGAGATTTGAAAAATCATAAAATCTTAAACCATGATAGACATTTATTCTAAAGGTGAATATCCAAGCAATGTTCTTAGCAATTTTTATCCCAATGCATTTGATATTGATGGGGTGAAATGCTGCAGTATGGAAAGTTTTTTGCAAAGCCTTAAATATAAAAATATTCGCAGACAAATAGAAGTGTGTGCTATAGATGCAAAATCTGCTAAACGCAATGCCGGTGCTAAAAAATGGTTTAAAAAACAAGTTCTTTGGTGGAAAGGAAAAAAGTATAAGAGAAATAGTGAGGAATATCAAAATCTTTTGAAAAGAGCGTATGATGAACTCTTGAAAGCACCTGACTTTTTCAAAGCCTTAAAGGATAGCGGCAATAATATTTTGACGCATTCAATTGGAAATCAGAATCCAAAAAAAACTATTCTCACCGAAAAAGAATTTTGTGACTTCTTAACAAAATTGAGAGAGGAAATAAAATTGGATAACAGGAGATAAATTCTATCTAATAAAATAAAAGATATCCTTTCAAAGATATCTTTTTTTAGTTTAGTGAGATGATTCAAACATTTCAGTCTGCTCATGAATTTGCGGTGCAGGGTCGGGGATGCGGATTATGCTGATTTGGATTTTTTGACATATATGTAAAATCTCTTTATAATTTCTTTCATTATTTTTTATTCTGCAAATATAATCTTTGTGTTAAGGCAATCTTTGTAAGACAGTCTTTTTTTGAATAATATAAATTAACAGTTAACTTAAATTTATACATTCAAATAGAACGGAATTCTTGACCAAATTATTTTTAGGCGGTCATATAATTCTAATAATTCATCTTGTTCGTTTTGCGGTATATATTCATTATAAAGCGCAATAAGTTTAGCAGACCTCTTCATTCTGTCTTCTTCTATCATTTTTATACCATTTTCAGACATAACTAAATAAACAGATTTTTTTCCCGGTTCTTTTTGTCTTAGGCAAAATTTTTTTTTAACAAGGGCATCAGCAATTCTTGTCGCATTAGAACGGGTAACCGATAATCTTTTTGAAATCGTGTTAGGTGTTTGCGGACCGCAATGGTAAATTGTGAGCATGGTTTGATATTGATAAAAACTTAAATCTGCTGATTTTTGCAATGATTCTTGATCATTAGCATTATTTAACAGATGTTGATTGTAAATGATAGAGTATTCATTTTTTAAAGTTGTTAATTTATTCAGCATTTCTTGGTTCATGTGTAAGTTTCTCCTATTTACATGTTACACAAAAAAAACGGTAAAGTCAAGGAAAAAAATCAAGTATTTTCACAAAAAATTCATAAAATAATTTTACTGAAAAGTGTTGACAAGTTAAAAGTTTGTATGTTATACTGAATATGATTTTGTTGCTGAACGACAACAAAATATACACAAGTATAAAATAAAAATAAATAAATTTGTGTAATAATGCATTAAGAAACTAAGCGGTCTTAATGCAAAATAAAGTTCGAAAGGAGAGAAAAAAAGATGAAAAAAATAAAACTACTGATTGCAGTAGCGGTTATGATGGCAATGTCGCTGGTAATGCTGACGGCATGTCCTCAAGATACCCGCACCGTGACATGGACTGCGCCGGATGGATTTAATATCACGGCGACAGTTGACGGGGAAGCATTTACAAGCGGTTCTGCTGTTGAAGATGGCGCCAGTGTTGTGTTCACGCTTCCTGAGCCCACTGCAGGGCAAAGATGGAGGATTGTTTCAGGAACTGACCACAATCTTTATCGTGCTTCTGCCGGAACATGGACTCTTCCGAACATCATTTCAAACAGAAGTGTTGCGTTCACGCTTGAGCCTGTTCCTGTTGCCCCTACATACCTTTTCACATTTAATGCCGAGTTAAACGGACATGAAAATGTGACGGTTGTGTTTAATCCTGCAACAGCGGTTGCAGTCGGAACAAATGTTGTCATCACAATCACAATTGACGATGACTATGAGGCATGTGAAGACGATTTCCTTGTGATGCTTGGAACCGTCGACATCACCGACCTAATTGAATGGGACGAATATGACAACAACATCGGCACAGTCACCCGTGCAATGATTCCAGGCGGTGCAACTTTGACAATTGAGGGTATTGTTGAAACTTATGTTCCTGCATTGACAAGAACGGCAGCGGTGAATATCATCGGAACAGGTCAAGCAGGAGTTGGTCATAATGCACCTTCAACAGTCCTTCAAACCGCAACTCTATTAGTAGTAACACTAACAGGAGTTGCAACAGATGCGACAGTTACTGCGACAGGCGGAGTGTGGAACTCAGTTGCAAACACAATGACATTCACATTCACAGCGGGTGCTTCGGCATTAAATTTTGAAATTGTTGTTACAGCACCATTAACTAGAACAGTAGATTTGACCATAACAGGATCAGGTATGACAGGAGTTGAACACAATGCCCCTGCAACAGTATTGCAAACTGCAACCGAATTAGCAGTAACACTAACAGGGGTTAATGTTAATGCAATCGTAACAGCAGTCGGAGGTGTTTGGAATGCAACCGCTCAAACGGTGACTTTTACTTTCACAGCAGGCGAGTCTGCTCTTGTTTTTGAGATTGTCGTGATAGCGACACATGAAGTAACAATCGCCGCACCACCGGAGGGAGTAACTGACTTTGCTGTTACTCGTCCGGGCAGTCCTGATCCGATACCTGTTCAAACAGGAAATAGAATTGAAGACGGTATTACTATAACGATTTCATTTGTTGTTGAAACAGGCTATAGGGCATATCTTTCTATCGGCGGAGATGTCACGGCACATTATGCCGGCACATTCAATATTTTTCATGAGGTTAAAAGCAATGTTGCGATTTTTATAACCGCAGTCAGAGTGTTTCAAGTTACATTCACATACTATGACGAAATTGAAAGCGTCACGGTGACAGGTTCTTTTGGCGGAGTCTCCTTTGCGGTTAACAGTGAAGGTTTTGTTCCTTTTGAAACAGTATTGACTGTGACTTGGGTTGCAAAAGACGGCTATCAAGGTTTCCTTTCTCGAGACGGTCTTTTGCAAGAACAACAGCCGCATCAAATAACCGTTAACAATAATGTTACCTTTGCTATCCGTGCATTTGACGCAGGGGTCTATGGCAGCGGAATGGACATAGCGGCGGATATGGTTTATTTGGGTTTTTCTGTTTTCAACAGGGCACTTACGCCTGACTTATTCCAATTCTCGGCAACCGGAAATATCTTCGGTGTGCAAATTACAGGCACTGGAACTCCGGGTTTTCAGATAACAGTTTTTATAAATGAAGATGCGGTTCCGCCGGGTTTTATCCCTAATGCAAACAGAATTTTAATAAGTCGTGAAGGAAGTAACCGCAGGTATGGAATCCAAGGAAATGCATATGCAAGATGGTTTGCCGAAAATCTGATAAGACACGGAAGACCGGCGTTGCTCTTAGATTACGATCAGGAAGAATTTGCCTATGACCAGCGCTTTATTGATCAGGCAAACTCTATCATAGCAGAACTGGCAAGACACGGATTTGTTGAAGTGGTCACTGTTGCTCATGAAAGAGTGGACTTTTTTGATTTTAATATGTCGGTGAGTTCGAATTTTGGCGGAATTGCTGCACCGGTTAGTTTTAGGTTCAGAATTTTTGGTGATAATAATTGGGCGAATTTCTCACTTAGTGCACCGGCAACAGGCGGTTTTGCAACTCCTGTCAGCACTCGTTCTCATGGTAATATTTCTTTCGGCGGTAATAATCCGATGTTGTTAAATGTTATTGAAGCATTTTTGCAAGGCAATCCTGTCGATCCTTTCCCGCCGGTAGCGCCGTTTGCGGATCTTGCTCAAGAACTTAGCAGGCAAATGACATCTAACGGATTAGGAGCAATAAATGCCGTAACTCAACACGGATTTATTTTGCTGACAAATCCTGCCGGTTTTGTGAATGTGTTTTCAAGTGCTTTTCAAGCGGAAATGTTCTATAATGCAAGAATCAATCACGGAGGGCAGCCGCTTGGTGCATGGAATAGCGTAAGAGTTGGGAATATTGTTGTTTTCACTCCGACTCCTATGTTTATGTCAAGAACATTGCTGATTCTCAGAGACCTCGGATTTAGTGTTGACAGTGATGATATTCCAAAAATGACCGTTATCAAATCTGCTTATAACTGCACTGCAATCACGATGTTTACTATCAGAGATGTCCATGGTAATGTTTTAGAAATCGATAATAATAATGAAGTTTATTTGGCATCAAACTTGACGGTTGAGTGGACTGCCTTGGAACAATATAACACTTCGTTGAGTGTGACGGGCACAGGCTCAACGCATACTCCCGCTGTTTTAGGTTCAGACGGTATTTGGCGCTCCTCAATCACGCTTGGTCCGGTGACTGCGACAATCACGCTTAATTATCAGCATGCTATGCGTTCTGTGACAATCGACGACGACCGCGACGGCATAGAAAGTGCAAATGTCACTTACTATGACGATAACGAGATAATCGGAGCCTCTGTTTTACACGGAACAGAAATAGTTATAACTTGGGAAGTCGGAGCGGGTATAGAAGTGAGTTTTGTCTATATCAACGGTATCCGCATTGTGGAAAAATCAGGTACAGGGACTCATTCAATTAATCATATTGTCAGAGGAAATATTTCAATCGTTATAGCAGCATTTTCAACCGCTGATTTAGATTTGCTGAAAAGAGCAGAGGATGTGGCGGAATACTTTGGTCAGATTGGTATTAATGATATTGTATTTTCTTTCGGAAACGGTTATATAACTGTGAGTGCTTCGGGATTAGTTCTCGGCGAAGTTTTTGACGCTCAAGTAAGAGTGATGACCGATGATGAATATGACTATAGCGGCAGCAATGCATTGGCTTTGACACTGCTTAATAATAATCGCTTTATTCCTGAAAAAATAGACATAATCGAGCATTATGATTTATTGGACGATATTCTCAAGGCTTTGACTGAACGCGGATTTAATTGGACGACAACACTCGGAACGCAACCTGCAACGGGATTTATTGTTGAGGAATTTGCTGACCTTCTTGTAATCAGAACTGCTCCGGGTCTTGAAATGGCCGGAGTTCCGATTCACTTGATAATCCATATCTACGGCGGAGTTATGACAGCAGACATAACAAGACTTGAAGTTTCCGGATATCAAATATTTAATATCAATAATGTTGTCTTTGCAGGAAGCAGTGAACTTGTCAGAGTTTTGACAGCGTTTATGAATAATGAAACGCTTATTGATGAGCGCGCTTATTTAACTGAAGGCGACAGAAATCTTGCAAGAGACGTTCGCAATTTGATGATTTCTAACAATTGGCAGGCAGTTGGAGCAGAATTACAGATTGAGCATTTTGATCTTGCAAGAATAACAGCAAACACCGGTGTAACGGTGTCATCATCTTATATGTGGATGTTGAATGTCAATTTCATGATTTTTGCAAATGAAGAAATGCTTGATGAGTATTCGGACGAACTAAATTTTAGCGGCTCTTATGTTGTAAAAATTCGCAATATCCTCATTTGGGGTGACGCAAGAGCAGTCGGAGCAGTCATCGGTTTCTTGGTTGAATTGGATTATGAGTATTTAGAAGATGAATACCTTGTCACATTTGAAACTTCTTCCGACGCTGCCGGCATTGAAATCTTTAATATTGAAATAATCGGAGAAGCAAATCCTGTAAACGGTCTAAGAGTTGCCGGAACAGTTATCCGCATCACTTGGGAAACTACTATTGGGTGGGAATTAGGCGTTTTATCAGTAAACGGCAATGAAGTTGAACATGCAGTTGTTTCAGGAAGAGTTCATCGTGCGTATATTGTTGTTATTGACGCAATTGTAATAAAACTTGACTTTAATCAAATAATCCGTCAAGTAACGATTATTAACGAAGTTTCTAATAATCTGCAAGAGTTTAGCGTGACATTTGGCACAGGCGTAGAAGAGACCGAAGGTTCGTTCAATGTTGATGACGAAACAGAATTGACTATCGCATGGAGAACAATTATGTCTCACTTTGCGGCTATATATTTAGACAACGGAATTGCAAAAATAAGGGTGGCTTCAGGATTGTATGGTGAATACACAGTCACAGTTACCTCAAATTTGATAATTGAAATCATCATTGACAATGTTGTTATCCCTAATGGCACTTTTAGATTCTCAGAGTTTTGGAGGTCGGATGAAGGTGGACCGCTTGAAATAAGAACACCCGATCAGTTTGCGAGTTGGTATGTCGGGGATTTAATGTTCGCAACAAGAAATCCTTCGTTTAACACATGGTTCACATCTCAAGTAAACAATCCGAATGTGACTTGGGCATCTAACAATAATGCTGCCAGAGATTTCTTGGCAAACCAAGCAAGAGACGGATATATGGCGTCGACATTTGTTGTAAGTAACGGACTTGTGACATTCAATCAGCAGCACTTTTCACCTGCGGCATTCCCTGCAAATAACGGTGTTGTTATCAATTCTTCCGGTCCGTCACCGGCAATGCCGCTTTTGGAAGCATTGCCGCATATTGAGGGCGAATTTGTCATGTTTACAACATTAAGGCATTATCATTATTTCCTGAATCCCAGAGATTTGTTCTTAGTATTCAATAGAGAAAACAACACACTGGCTATTTATGCTGCGCATGTTGCCAATCCACTCAATGGCATGTATAGAGTTGTATTTGAACTTGATGCGTAATCTATTTAACAATTGAATATTTTTTTAATTTTGAAAAAAATCTCACATCAATTTGAATAGTCAGACCTAAATTAAGCGGCTTGCAGTCTGTAATAACGGACGACAAGCCGCTTAGTTTAAGTTTGATGAAATAGTGCTATTCGGCAATGCAGTGCTAATTTATTGTTTAATGCAATTATATTTAGTTGATTTGTTGTGATATTTATGTTATTAAAATGCTAAACTATTAACAGGCATGAAAATGAAAAAGATATTTGTATTGTGTGTTTTAATTTTTTCAATATTAACAGGATGTGCGGGATATGAATTTCAAAATACACCATTAGCACCGCAACCAACATCTAATCCTAAAATTGAATTGGCAGAGTATAGAGGAACAATATATCATGCGTTCTTTCATTTTTTGATTGCTTTTCCGGAAATTGCTTTTTCCAATTCTTATGGACATAGTTTAGATCGAGATACTGTGACGGCTAAAGAATTTTGGAGAGGCTTAGAAGAATTTCACAGAAATGATTTTGTGTTGATTGACATAAACGACACAGTCATTATTGATGAAAACGGCGGTGTCAGTAAAAAGCCATATTTAATGCTGCCGGCAAACAAAAAACCATTAATTTTGTCATTTGATGACATAAACTATTCCAAAAATTTAGGTCAGGGAACAGTGGATAAAATTGTGCTGGATGAGCATGGCAGGTTGGCTACATCCACTAAAATGTCTGACGGAACTATTTTTATTTCACGAGATAATTGTGTTGTTCCATTACTGGAAAAGTTTGTAGAACAATATCCTGATTTTTCACCTTTTAAAGCAAAAGGAGTTTTAGGGCTGACAGGTTTTTCCGGAATTTTAGGGCATCGCACTCAAGCGGATAGTCTTAACAGAGAATCTGAGATAGCGGCTGTTATGCCTGTTGTTGAGACACTGCAAACAAACGGATGGAGTTTTGCGTCTCACAGTTACGGGCATAGTCATATGAACAAACGCACCCTTGAGCAATTAGAGCGTGATACACAACGATGGGATGAAGAAGTTCGACCATTGGTTGGCGATACTACGGTATATGTTTTTCCTTATGGAGAATATCCTCAAGACCATAAAAATTTGCGGTTTCAGCATCTCATTAATTTTGGATTCAGAATAATGTGCGGTGTCGGAATAAGACCGTATTTTGTGAACCATAATGAGAATAATGCAGATTATGTGTTTATGGACAGGGCGGCTATTGACGGCTTTACTTTAAGAAACCGCAGTGATATGTTTGAAAAATATTATGGAATAGATGTTAATCTTATATATAATCCGAAAGAAAGAGTCGGGTCAATATTTAATAAATAAAATAACAAAGCCCTCAGACAAAAGGGGGACAAGGGGACGGTGTTGCAGACACTTAATTTTGGCGATAAAGCAAAACTTCTCCCGATTGCTTCGCCCACAAACTTGGCTCTTGTAATTACTAAAATAGGACTTGCAATGACGATTTTACACATTGTTAGTTCGTTTTTGAGAGTCCTAAATTAAGAATTGTGAGATTTTTGATTTTTGGCGAAGCAATCCGGTTAGAGATAATTTTTATCACCATTTTTTCTTTTAATGATTTGCTCCCAATATATGCAAAGTACGCATTTTTTGAAAATTGTAATTTGAAAGAGGCGTGCAAAAAACATCATAGGTGTTTGCGGCAATCAAAGGGTCGTTGCCGTTTGTTTCGACTATGATAACGGCATGAGTGAAATTCGTGCCGTCAAATGACATCTGAATAATATCGCCGATTTTTCCCTCGCTTACATCAACTTCTTTTGCGACAGGTACTATGTCAATTCTGCTTCGAGTAAGGAAATTAAACAAATATTCCACCCCCGTAAAAGCGGCAGCACGATTATTCAAACTCTTATAGAACCATCCCAAAGGATAATCATAGTTCATAGGCATTCCGCCCGCAAGCAAACATTGACTAACAAAATTTGTGCAATTGCCTCCAAGTTGCGTAAAATCCGAAAATTCGGGATTTCTTTCATAAGCCCATCTTTTTGCATATTCAACAGCAGCAAAGCGATTGTATGTAATCATCATGCTTCATGCTATGCAACCGAATGCTGCAATGTTAACTCTATGTTGCATAAGATGAAAAATAAATTAGGGAAGGGGTCGAGGGGACGGGGGTCGAGGGGACGGTGTTATCGACAACATCTGTTTTTATTTCAATTTTACCGCAAAGTGATATTAACTAAAGAATCAACATTAATTTTCTTAATAATTATTAGTTTTTTAGAGGTTGTCGATAACACCGTCCCCTCGACCCCCGTCCCCTCGACCCACTCGACCCCTTTTGACCAAAAAGTAGGGAGTGTCAAAAATAAACTCTTTTTTTGCCTATACTCAAGTATTTAAAATACTTGACAAAATATTCTTAACCATGTATTATATAAAACGGAGGAAATATATGAGCGAAACGCAAGATTTAATTAAACATAAAAGTGAACTGAATGATAGTTTGTAAAATGATGGCTTTGCGGAACGATTTGAGTTGATTAATATTGAGGTTGATGGAAAGATTGTTTCAAAATTTTCTCTAAAAAATCCGAATATCCAATCTTCTTCTATGGACTTATCAGTTGTTAAAGACAGTGACGGCGATATGGAATTTTGTGTTAATTATCTTAATTATGAATTTTCGGACTATGCTTATGATAGTGAGAATATTGACAACACACTAAAAAAAATATACAAAAAAATTAAATTGGTGTTGCAAAACAAAGATATAACACTAACCTATGTTGATAACAAAACAGGACAATATGAAATAATAGAAGTAGAACTAAGCACATCTGCCTTACAAATTGATGCTGATAAATATAAGTATAGAAAAAAAGAGAAGCAATTTTTGGAGAATCGCAATTGTGTTTTTGGAGTGTGGTCAGGCATAGAACTGACGAAAAATCAAAAACTCTACATTTTGGGGCTGTCAATAACAAATCATCCTAAACTACACAGGGTTGCAACTGAGACAACTATTCACAGAAATCTTGAAAATAATGCAGAAAAAATTCTTTGGACAGGAAAAAAAAGGAGCGGAGGACTTATTTCTGATATTTTTACCACCTATCTTGCAGCAGCAGTATTTGTGGTGCCTCTCAGCCTTTTCGGTCTTTTTCATGGATGGCAATTATTCTTGATTTTGGCAGGTGCTGGCATGATGTGTGCTATTCTTTTAACTCCGCTATATATAGAAGCATATTTAAGAGTGCGTTTTATTGTAACAAACATGAGAATTTTAGTGGTGAAACTAAAACTAATCCCAAAAGAAAATCCAAAAATAGGAATGATTGCTTGGTTCAAAGATGTTGAGTGTGCTTTTTTAAAGGATAAGAATGTCAAAATTCGATTAAAGGAGAAGATAAAGGGAAAGGCAAAAACAGAAACACTGGAATACTGTGAAGAAAGGGAAGATGTTGTTCAAATAATAAACAATAATATCGAAAAAATAAAAAACAACAAAACTGTTTATATGCAAAAATTTGAAACGACTGAATTGCAAGGACAATTTTTGAAGGCTTTTGAAATAGTGGAAGATGTTTTTCGCACTTTTGACCCTTATAAAACTATGTCCAACGAATATCTATCTGACGAATATATCTTATACCTAGAAGCACCGGGTTTGGAATTTGGAACCGAAGTTGCTCAAATAGCGGAATTTGTTGTAAAGCAACCCGATAAAAATGCGTTGGCAGTTTTATTGTGAATGTGTTTGATGATTTTTTAGGACATAAAATTAACAATTCAATGTTTATCGCTGAATTAATTATAAATCGCTATATGAAATAGTTTTGTATTTTTAATACACAATAACTACCTAAAAGGTGCAAAAGAATCAGCATTACTTTTCTTAATAATTATTAGTTTTTTAGAGGTTGTCGCTAGCACCGTCCCCTAGACCAATTGAGAACAATGGAAAAACAGCCGGGAGTGCTGCTTTTCAATGCAGGAACTGATGTTGAAGTAATTAACGGCAGGCGGTCAAGTTTGATTAGAACAAACAACCAAAGCCTAATAGCAAAC
>WRAY01000008.1 GCA_009779975.1 Bacillota bacterium
AGCAAGCAAGCAAGCAAGCAAGCAAGCAAGCAAGCAAGCAAGCAAGCAAGCAAGCAAGCAAGCAAGCAAGCAAGCAAGCAAGCAAGCAAGCAAGCAAGCAAGCAAGCAAGCAAGCAAATTTTTTAACTGATCGTTTTTATGTTGGTGCATTAACTCTGCGCTTACAAGTTTTTTGTATATGTTAAGCCGTAATCTGCCTTTGGGCGAATTACGGCTTTTTTTATATCACAGAAAAATCAGTTGGAGAGAATTGTTCGCTGTAGTGACTAACAAAGCGCCACATCTAGTGGCGGAACCGCCAACGGCGGCTTTGTTTATTGTCCATTAAAAAGTAAAGGTTGCGGTTGCCTTAAAAGCCGAAGGAGGAACCAAAAATGAAAAAAACGAAGATACTCATGTTGCTACTATTAATGGCAATGGCAACTGCGGCGGTATTTGCATTTATCGCTTGTGACAACGGAGGTGGCGGCACTGACCCGCAACATACTTATTTTACGCTGACTTATACGGCAGGCACTGGCGGGACAATACAAGGCAACACACCTCAACAAGTCCGTCAAGGTAACAGCGGAACATCTGTGACCGCTGTGCCTAATAGCGGGTGGCAATTTACTGCATGGAGCGACGGACTAACGACAGCGACTCGCCAAGATACGAATGTTCAAGCTAATCTTTCAGTTACGGCACAGTTTGCGCAAGAAAGCGGGACAGTAACACCGTCTATAACTTCGGTTACTGTTTCTCCTACAACAGCGACAATGAATATAGGCGGTACTCAACAGTTAATTGCAACAGTCATAGCAGTTGGCGGTGCAAGTGAATCTGTCGAATGGGAGTCGTCTAATCCATTAACGGCTACAGTAAACGCAAACGGCTTAGTAACCGCTCATGCGCTTGGAAGTGCAACTATCACTGTCCGTTCCCAATTTGACAACACAAAATATGCCGAAGCAATTATCACAGTCAGTGAAACACCTGTTACGCCGGAAATAGTTTCTATCTCAGTAAGTCCGACAACTGCAACGATATATGTAAATGATACACAACAACTAGCAGCAACAGTTGTTGTTTTAGGCGGCGCAAATCAAAATGTTGAATGGCAGTCATCTGCCTCGCTAACTGCAACGGTAGATGAGAATGGTTTGGTTACTGCTCATGCAGCAGGAAATGTGGCAATAACCGTAACCTCTGTTTTTGACGACACGAAATATGCAACGGCAAACATAACGATAAATTTAAGAACGCCGAATTACACGGCACCAACCAATCTAACTGCTGCATTCGGGCAAGCATTGTCGGCAGTTAATTTGAATTTGCCTGTTGACCCGGCAGGCACTTGGGCATGGGATAATCCAACTGACCCGGTAGGCAATGTGGGTAATCAAACACATTATGCGACGCTAACACCAAATAATGCAGTGGTATACAAATCTGTTACGATTCCTTTGGTAGTTAATGTCGAACAAGCAAATCCCTTGCATCCAAGCATACCGGGACCCTTTAATGTTGTATTTGCGCAAGGGCAAACGCTAAATGATTTAACTGTTAATCTTAACGGCTGGCGTTGGGTGAATTCAAGCCAAATTGTCGGTGATGTGAGAGTGGCGCAATTTGAGATTAAATACGGTGGAGGTAACTTTACAATAGTAAATAACACTGTGCAGATTACAATAACACCTGCAATTTCTACGCCGCCGAGTTTACCGGAGCCGTTTAGTGTTGTATTTGTACAAGGGCATACATTAAGCGATTTGACAGCAAATCTTAATGGCTGGCGTTGGACTAATCCAAATGAAGTTGTGGGCGATGTAAGAGTAGCACAATTTAGTATTGAATACGGCGGCGGTAATTTTACATTAGTAAGCAATACCGTGCAAGTAACAATAAATCAATCAACTCCTGTGTATACAATTCCGACAGGGTTGAGTGCGACTTTCGGGCAAACGCTTGCTCAAGTAACGCCGTCATTGCCACTTGGTTGGTCGTGGGAATATCCAACTGACCTTGTGGGTAATGCAGGAGAGCAAACCCATAACGCTATTTTTACACCTGCCGATGCAATAAACTTCTACTCTGTGACACGACCTGTAAGTATCAATGTTGCACAAGCGACTCCGACAGCTCCCACAGGAATAACAGCCATATTTGGGCAAACGCTTGCGCAAGCAACGTCGGCATTACCAACTGGCTGGTCTTGGGTAACGCCGACTGACCTTGTTGGCAATGCAGGAACACAACCACACCAAGCAGCTTATGCGGGAAGTTTGAATTTTTATAGTATTTACACAGATGTCACAATAGCCGTTGCAAGATTACAAATCAATATACCATCTCTTTCAGTTTCAAGTTTTGTATTTAACAGCACTCTACACACAGTTGCGCTTAATATAGCCGGTCAATTTATGCTTGGCGGAACAACAAGTGCAATTAATGCCGGTAGTTATACAGCAACAGTTACATTGAACGATACCGCAAACACAGAGTGGCAAGATGGAACATCTGACCCAATCAATCTTGACTGGACAATTACAAGACAAGTAATTACTATGCCATCTCTTATAACTTCAAGTTTTGTATTTAATAATTCAGCACGCACAGTTACCTTAAACGCGAGTGGTGCGTTTACGCTTGGCGGTCAAGTTACGGCAACAAACGCAGGTAACTACATCGCAACGGTAACATTAAATGACCCAGCAAATACACAATGGACAAATGGCACAACAAACCCGCTAAACCTTAACTGGACAATTACAAGACAAGTAATTGCTATTCCATCTCTTGCAGTTTCAAGTTTTGTATTTAATAATTCAGCACGCACAGTTACCTTAAACGCAAGTGGCGCGTTTACGCTTGGCGGTCAAGTTACGGCAACAAACGCAGGCAACTACACCGCAACAGTAACATTAAATGACCCAGCAAATACACAATGGACAAATGGCACAACAAATCCGCTAAACCTTAACTGGACAATTACAAGACAAGTAATTGCTATCCCGTCTCTTTCGGCTTCAAGTTTTGTATATAACAGCACTCTACGCACAGTTGCGCTTAATGCAACCGGTCAATTTACGCTAGGCGGAACAACAAGTGCAGTCAACGCGGGCACTTACATTGCCGTGGTTACACTAAACAACACACAAAACACGCAATGGTCAGATGGAACTACTGGGCAGCGAAATCTTGCATGGGTAATCAATCGTGCTAACATTTCACCTGCTCCAACAAACCCCGGAAGAATTTATCATGCTGACCCATCGCCCAACCCTATTCCATTATCAAATATTTCTCTCCCGGGAAATTGGCAATGGGTAAACCCAAGTGCGGTTCTTGGAGAAGGCACACATAACAACATTCAAGTCAGATACCATCGCAACAATAATTTTAATGATGTAAACTCAACAGTAACAGTAATCATTAATCTTAATGCAATAATGAATGCAACGCATCTAAATGCTATTAGAAACAATCTGACAGGCAACTTTACTTTGGGTGCAAATATTGACTTGTCGTCATTTAATAATTGGATTCCAATCCCGACATTCCAAGGCACACTCGACGGCAACGGGTTTACTATTTCTAACTTGAGTATCAGCACAACTCATACTACCGGAACAGGATTATTTGCAAATATCGGTGCAAACGGAACTGTGCGCAATCTTAACTTAGCAAATGTGAATGTAGTAGGCGGTGTTGCAGGTTCACTTGCAGGAATAAGCAGCGGCACAATCACAAATGTTCATGTCCTAAGCGGCACAGTTGGCAGAGCAACATCGGATGAAGTCGGCGGAATTGTGGGAAGAGTAACGGGTTCTTCGCGGATAATAACAAATAGCTCTAACCATGCTAGAGTGCAAGGGAACGATATTGTAGGCGGTATCGGCGGCTGGGTTTCAACAGCTCAATTTGTAAATATAACAGGAACACTTGCTGAGTTAACAAATCATGGTGAAATTTCAGGGACAGGTAGTGTTGGTGGAATTTTCGGACGAATCTCAGCAGGAGGCGGAATTGTGAACGGAGTTTGGGCAGAAGTTACTTTTAATTTATTGATAAACCACGGTAATGTTAGCGGAACAGCAAATCAAGTAGGTGGTATAATTGGTAGATTGTGGACGAATGCTACAGCTAACGCTGTTTATGGTGGCAATGCACATGGCAGACATCGTCCGTTCAGGATAACAAATAGTCAAAATCATGGTAATATTACCGGTGCGAATTTTGTTGGAGGGATTCTTGGAAATGGAACTCCAAATCAAGAGGTTCAGGTTGCTCATACTCTATTGCAAAATGTATATAATTCGGGTTTAATTACCGGAGTTAACGATGTAGGAGGGCTTGCGGGCGGCGTTGGTACAATATGGGACTCAAACAACTCAGGGAATATAGTTGGAACAGGTATTAATGCAGGGGGACTTGCCGGGTTCCTTCGCCGTGGAAACCCAAATTTGGCTGGGTCAGCATCAATTAATACTGGGAATGTGCAAGGACATACGCGAGTGGGTGGACTTTTTGGCAGAGTATCAATGAGAGATTGGCAATATCATTTAGAAAACCTGACAAATGAAGGAACTGTTACAGGACACACCGAAGTTGGTGGAATTGCTGGTATTGTTACCGCAGGCGGTCATATGTTTAATCAAAACCACACAACTGCTAATTTTACTAGCCTTATAAATCATGGTGTAGTGACAGCGACTGGTGCAGAAGCTGGCGGTTTATTCGGGCGAGCATGGACAAACGCTAATAATTGGGATCATTACGGCGGAAGCGGGCACAGGATTTTTACGATTATTGACAGTGCCAATCATGCAAGTGTAACTGGTGCTAACTGGGTCGGCGGGTTTGTCGGATGGTCGTCAAATCAAATATTTTTAAGCGGCACACGAATCAATTCAGTTGGTCTTGCAGGTATTACTGCAACAGAAACAACCAACAGGCACGAATTTCTTGGTAACAACCCGCACCCTTATTAAATATTAAAAATAGTTGGGCTAGCAAAAATTATTGCAATTGGCGGAACAGACAGACATGAATTTATAAGACCGTAGCAAAATGCTTGGGAGATTTCAATTACTGTCTAAAATTAAAACAATTTAAAATCAAAAACATTATAACATCAAAAACGGCTGCAAGTTTCATTTGAATCTTGCAGCCGTTTTTGGATAAGGACTAAATTTCACAAGGTTTTGTTCCTAATATTTGTCCTTATGAATTGCATTAGGTTATACTACGAGGAAAATGTCTATAGATTTTTTTGGTACTGCTTTTTGGATCGCAGACTTTAACCAAAAGACACAAAAATAAAAATATTAACAAAATTTGTCAGCGATATAAGTTTTTTTGTAATATTTTGTATGTTGTTGTGAAATATGCTTGACTTAGGGCATGGTTTGGTGTTATATTGAAAATAACTATATTTAGAGACTAATTATAAAAAAATATGAAAGAATTCAAAGTAAAAACAAAACAAAGCACTTTTGACAGGATGCTTCGTGGTATTGCCCGCATTTTTAAACGCAAGCCAAAGTTCGTCAACTTGAATGATGGTGAGGACGAGAGGGGAAGGGATTTGCCGAAAAAGTGTATTTTGATTGGAAATCACAACGGTGTCGGCGGAGCATTTTCTTTTCGCACTTTCATGAAAAATCGTTTCATGACTTGGGGAGCGTATCAAATGCTAGGGAACTTTGTTTCTCGAAGAAAATATCTCTATCATGTTCTTTATCGCCAAAAACTAGGGTGGAATAAATTCAGAGCAGGTTTTATGTCAGTTTTTTTCGGATTTATGTCAAGGCGGTTTTATCAAGTTGCAGGAATCATTCCGACCTATCCCGACTCTCGTGTTCGATTGACATTTAAATATTCAATGCAATGCTTAGAGCATGATATTCCAATCTTTGTTTTTCCCGAAAACTCTGACGAGGGTTACAAAGAGCAAATCGAAGAATTTTGGCCGGGCTTTTTGACATTTTCGGAATTATATTATCGCAGGCACAAAGAAGACTTGCCCATCTACACTTGCTATTATCAAAAAAATCCAAAAACTATTGCTATAGGAAAACCGATGTTTTTGCAAGAGTTGAGAAAAGAACATTCAGAAAAAGAGTGTCTTGAAATTTTTAGAGAGTATATGAATTCGTTGCAGCAATTTACAGATCAAAGATAAGCGAAAGAATTAACAATAAGACCAATTTTCAGCGCCTTATTAAATCTTGAAAAAACAAAACAACAAATGAAAGTGATTTTTTTTACAAGGTGATTGAGACAAGAGCATAACTAACGCAAAGGAGAAACAAATGAGTTTTGTTATTTTAACCGACGGAACATCCGACTTAGGGAAAGACCTAAGAGAAAAACTAAATATTGAATACATTCCTTTCACTATCACAAGCGACAAGGAAGGAAAAGACTATGTTGCAACTCTTGATTGGGAGAACATGTCTGCAAAAGAATACTTTGACCGTATGCGGCAAGGGGATCATTTCAGGACAACTCAAATTCAAATTGTTGCATTTGAAGAACAATTTGAAAAATTCTTGAAAGAAGGCAAAGATATTTTGAGTTTTGGAGTCTCAAGCGGACTTAGCGGCTCATTTAATGCTTCAAGACTGGCAAGAGAAACTGTCTTGAAAAAATATCCGGAGCGAAAAATTATCTGCGTTGACACGCTGCGTTGCACCGGTTGCCTTGGATTGATTGCTATTCAATCTGCAAAAATGCGTGATGAAGGAAAATCAATGGAAGAAATTGCCGAGTGGATTGAAAAAAATCGCATGAATTTTCACCAATACGGAACAGTCGAAGACATGATCTATCTTAAACGCTCGGGCAGAATTTCAGGTTTTGTTCATGTCATGAGCAAAATGCTAAAAATCAAACCAATCATCATTTCCAACACAAAGGGCGAGAATGTTTCTTTAATGACGGTGAAAGGCCGTCTTAATTCAATGAAAAAAATCGTCGAGTTAACAAAAGAAAATGTTATCAACCCCGAAAATCAAACGCTGTTTTTAGTTCATGGCGACGACATAGAAACTATTGAAGAATTGAAAAAAATGATATTAGAAGAAGTTCCGTTTAAAGATGTCTACATAAACAACATCAACCCAACAGTAGGAGCAACAACAGGTCCAGGAATGCTTGGAGTCTTCTTCTACGGAAAGGAAGTAACTGCCTAATAAAAATTATTCAATAATAACTAACAAAAAATGGAAACAGTTGTTTCCATTTTTTGTTGCATTTAGATGGTAAAAATTGTCAACATTTTTAGAAAACCTTACTTTATTTGTATATTATAGTTAAAATCGCTTGACAATAAAACTAATTCTTTGTATTATATTTGAGGTTGTGTGTTGAATTTAACACACAATTTTCATTTATACTATAGTTAAACAGTCTATAATCATTTGTGAACTGTTTAACTTAGATAGAATTACAAAGAAACCGGACTTTATGTTTGGTTTGAAAAACAAAAGGAGAAAAACAAACAAATGCTAAACAGTAAAAAGAAAGAGTTTTTATACGCAGCATCCGGGTTTGGTCCGCTTCTTATTATGGTCATGTTCATGGCCTACATACCGAATGCATTTGACCCCAGAAACTTGCGTGTTGACATCGGATATTGGAGTTTCACCACTTTTCCGATAGTAATCACGGGAGCGTTCGCTGCGTTGTTTTTCGTTGGTCGAATATTCGACGGTTTAATTGAAATTCCGCTTGCCGCACGAATTGATCGAATGAAAGACCCCGTCAAACGAATAAAGTTACCGATACTTATTTCGTATGTGCCGATGATAATTGCGGCAGTTGCAATCGGACTTCCTATCATGGGAAATCAGTTTGAAAGCGTCGGAAACACAGTCTGGGCTTTTGCGGCACTGATTTTGTTCTTCATTGCCTACACTATGTCAATGATAGCGTTCTTCGGAAGTTTGACGCTGGTGTGCCGTGACAGGAAACAAAGACTGAGAATTGCCTTTTTCAAAGCGTCATCAGATGTCGTGGTTTATGCGATTGCATACGCAGTATTTCCAATGCTCATGCGTCCGTTAAACATGAACATCATGCACATTGCCCTCATCGCACTTCCGTTAACATTAACAATTTTAATTCCGGTGTTCATGATAAAAAGAAACGGTATTATTTCACCTCTTATCAGACAAAACAACGAACAAATCAAAGAGGGCATAACTGCCGTTTCTCAAGAAGTTCCCGCTCAAGTTGCCGCTTCAACTGAACCTCAAGTTGTCTCAGTTAATAATGGGGCAGCAGTTTTGGAAGAAAAACGACCCAATATGTTTATTTCGATTTTCAGAGTTTTCAAAAATCGAGCGTATTGGCCATGGCTTTTGGTTTTAGCATCCTACTACATCGGGCTTCAAATGTTCCTAGGCTCTCAAAACGCACTGGTTTCAGGTGTTCTGCAAGCCCCTGCTATCGTGTCGATGATAATAAATGTTGCGGCATTTGCCCCTGTTCCGTTCATGGCGTGGGTGTTCAGTAAACTCATGAAACGAATAGGAATAAGGCTCACTTTCCAAATAGCCTTAGTATTCTTCTTCCTTGGCGTTGCCACTTCATTCTTCTTCGGCTCGGCTTTATTGTTTCCGCATTCACTGGGAATCAGAATTGTGTTTGGTGCAATCGGCGGACTTCTGTGCAGTTTCGGTATTGCCGGACAAATGTCCATAATCATGATAACTCCGACACAAGTTGCGGCAGTCGAGATGAAAGTAACAGGAAAAAACAACACAACAACTTTCTTTGCCGGACAAGGTGTTGTCATGGGAATTTTCACAGCGCTGACAATTGGTGCCTATATGGCTTTCTTTGTCGGAATGAGAGATATTCCTGTTGACACTTATGAGCATCTGGTTCGTCACTATGAACACTTCTTCCGCCCTGACGGAACATTCTCGCACTCAATTGCCTACTACAACTCAACATTCCAAATCCCTCTCGGAGGATTGCTTGTTCCGCTTGTCACAACAGTTGCTTCACTTTTAGCAATAGGTCTTGCGTTCTTGATGCCAAAATCTTATGATGTCAAACATATGGCAAAATACTTTGACAAAAACTATATTTGCGATGCTGATGATATTCAAGACGCCGAGATTGCTCCTGAGTATGCAAAGGACGAAAAAGAAAACGGAAATAATGGAGTAGTGAATGAAGACCCTATTGAAAACGAAGGAGGAGAAAAAAATGAAGAATAAAATTTTGAAAATACTTTTAAGTTTAGTTCTTGTTGCATCATTCGGTCTTGTTGCTGTCGGTTGCGGAGGGCATAGTTATGACCCCGCTCAAGATGGCAGTTTCCGATTTAACGGTCAAATCCGTCTTGCAAACTGGCTGACACATGATGACGGTGTTGCAGGTGAGTTGACACAAGCAAATGCAGTTAATGAAGATTTTATTGACGACGCCTTTATCGCAAGAGTGAATGCTGAAAGAGCAGCAATACTCACTTTGTTTGAAGGAGATGCCTATGCAATCTTGACAGTTGCCATTGATGAAGAAGAGCAAAGAGAAGGTGACGGATTAGCAACTTGGACAAACAGAGAATGGGACAATTTCAGGTTTGAAATATATAATGATATCTATCGTCCAATCAACCTTGCAGCAGGCGATAATGTCATTGACAATCCAAGCGAGGAAGGTTTCACAGCAGGAGCATGGCACATCAAAACATTCAGATTCTATGGCGACTATCTTTTCATCGTTGTTGTTATTGCCGAAGACAGAGAAATAAACAACGAAACAAGAAGAGTAGTTTTCGCTGAATTTGACTTAACATTCGTCTTGCAGCAATAATTTAAGTAAACACTGAATAAACTTCACCGCTCTGTCACATGATAGAGTGGTGAAGTTTTTATTTAGAAAGAGCATATTTTTTATTTGTGTAATAATGGTTGTGATGACTGTTATGACTGGTTTTTCAATTTCTGTTTTTGCCCAAAACGAAGATAACAACCATATCAAAGAGATGGATTTTATTAAATGGGTTGACCTTAATGCCTCAGACGAAATAATGAAAAAAGCAATTGAGATGGAAATAAAACATCACAAAGAAGGAAAAGACTTTAGTTTCATTTCAGCCTTAGCATATCTTGCGACAAAAAACGGAAATAAATTTGACTTCAAAGCCGATTATCAAAGACTTCAAAAACTAGAAGAAGATTTTGAAAAAGGAACACCGATTGAAGAACATTATCAAGACAACAAATATTTCAATTATTATCTGGATGCCTATAATGCAATTTTTGCAAACTTTGTCGGAAACTATATTGACGAAAACGGCGAGGAACAATTCGGAGTGATGGCATTCTTTCCGCTTGCTCACGGTTTTTGGTTTTCGCACTATGACGATTTTGGAAATTCAAGAGACTATGGTTTCAAGAGAAAGCACCTAGGGCATGATATGTATGGAGCGGTTGGCACTCCAATCGTTGCGATGGAAGGCGGAGTGGTGACGGAAATGGGTTGGAATCAATATGGAGGCTGGCGAATAGGAATTCGTTCTCACGACTCAAAAAGATACTACTACTATGCTCATCTCAGAAAAGGTGAGCCATATCCGAAAGACCTTGAATTAGGAGACAGCGTTAAAGCAGGGGAAGTTATCGGCTTTCTTGGCAACACCGGCTACTCAAGAAAAAAAGACACCAATCTAAAAAGCGGAAAGCCTCATCTTCACTTAGGGCTTCAATTAATATTTGACCCATCCCAAGAAAAAGGGTCAAAAGAAATTTGGGTCGATGTCTACAGCATAGTAAACCTTTTGTCAAAACACAGAGCAAAAGTTGAAAAAGACACCGGTAGCAATCAATGGGTCAGCAAAAATTTCAAAATTCCAATGCCTGAACTGGCACCAAAAATGTAAAAAAATAAAACAAAGCAGATAGAATTATTATTAGGTGTGTCGTTGAAACAAAAAGGGGACGGTCACTAGACTGCCCGCACAATATAAATAAAGTATGGGAAAAAACGCTTTTGAATCTTTGAAACACAAAATCTAACCCAAACTGTTTTCTATTTCGAAACTGAGTTGCTCTGCTTTAATTTTTATCACAAAATACTTTCAAATCACTTGACTAAAAAAACTGCAAATTATATAATTACATGGTTAAATGTTCAAGAAACTATTCTACAGGTTTTTCTATCTTATTAGTATATTAATATTCCTTGCGGTGTTGTCAGTTCTGACCGCAATTTTTGCTGCTCCTGCTCTTGGATTTTCACCTGAATATGCCGTCTTTTCAGTTTTGGCATTTGCAGTTGTTATCATGGGAATTGATTTTGGAATCGCCATAGTTTTGCGTCTTTTGCCGTTTCATATTTTTGCTCCGCCCTATGTGCTGTTTCGTCCTATTCCGAATGAGAGAAAATTTTGGAGAAAAACAGGAATAAAACGATGGAAAGTTGTTGTGCCGGATTTAGCCAAAACCTTGAAAGTATTCGACAAAACGACCCTAAAACACACCTTTGATCCTGACTATATGTTTAAATTTTTGTGTGAAATGGGTTATGCTGAAACAATGCATGTCATCTCTGCCTTTGCAGGATTTATTGCAGTTTTTATTCCTATTGGCTGGGCGCTTAGCGGGGCAGTTGACCTCATCACAGGAGAATACATACTTTTATCACTTGCCCAAGCCGCAATTTTTGCCCTTCCGCTCGCCCTTGGAAACATGGTAATGAACCTTCTTCCGGCATTCATTCAAAGATATAACCGACCCATTGTTTTGAAACTCTATCAAAGAGCGGTTCGATTAAAAGAACAAGGTAAATTGCAAAAAATCTGCACATGCAGACAAGACGAAATAAAAATTCTCTAATCAAGCATAAAATGTATGACTAATAAGTTGATCGGATTGTTCACTTAAACGCCGGAACAATTTTTTGCAGCATTACAAAATAACTGTAGGGGCGGCATTTTGTCGCCTGAATGTGACTTGTTTCATAATGATGTTTTTTTATAAAGTGCGGGCGGCAGAGTGCCGTCCCTACAATAAAAATTTGCATCGAAAAAACTCGTAAAAATAACTGTAGGGGCGAGTATTAATCGCCCGCACAATGTTATTCGATTGCCACGCATGACCTCATCAAAAGAAAGCATTGTTTTGTTAGTTCGTTTGATTGGAATTGGGTCGTGATTGTCATTTCACATTGTGCGGGCGGCAGAATGCCGCCCCTACATTTTTTTATTATTCCGTTAACCCCAAGAGATAGTCTGCTGAAACATCAAAAATTTTACAAAGTTTTCTGATAGTTTTAATGTCAGGTTCGGTGTGACCTATTTCGTAACTGCTAATAGTTCTTTGGTCAACACCTATTTGGTTTGCCAGTTGTTTTTGTGTTAATCCTTTTTCTTCTCTCAACTCTTTTATTCTTAATTTTTCTTCCATAAAAATATTTTACCAAAAAATCAGGTAAAACGCTTGACATACCTAATAATTAGGTATACAATAATATTTATGAAAGAAAAAATTATAACAAAACATGAATATTGGTGGCATTTTGCACATGACTATTTGGATGCAATGCATGTGTATGAAAAATTGATGAATGATAGAGAGTTTGTAAAGATATATTCCGCTCTTGTGAGATATGTTGATGAAAAAATTTCTCTTCCAAGCGATAACGAATGGATTGATTTTTATGTTGTCACTGAACAAGAAGCATAAATTTTTGTATATTGAAAGGTAACTCATCAAAATAATCGTAGGGGCGAGTATTAATCGCCCGCACAATGTTATTCGATTACCACGCATGACCTCATCAAAAGAAAGCATTGTTTTGTTAGTTCATTTGATTGGAATTGGATCGTGATTGTCATTTCACATTTGCGGGACGCCGAGGGCGGCGTCCCCTACGATATATTAGTTTAATATTAGGTTTAGTGTGACTTTACCGCCCCTGCAATGTAATGACAAAATAAATCGTAGTGACGGATGCCATCTGCCGTCTGAAAATTAATTATCAGTCACTCCCAACAAATAATCGGTCGTTACATCAAAAAAACCTGCAAGCGTTATTATTGCATTTGCTATAGGTAGAGATTTTTCTGTTTCCCAGCATGTGATAGCATTTTGGCTTATACCAGTTGCTTTTGCTAAATCACGCTGAGATAATCCTTTTTCTTCTCTTAATTCTTTTAATCTCTCAGAAAATTTTGACATAATAAAAAAATTATGACACATTTTTGGTTCAAAACGCTTGACTGAACCAAACTTGGTTTGGTATACTATGTTTATATGAAAGAAAAAATTATAACAAAACATGAGTATTGGTGGCATTTTGCACATGACTACTTAGATGCAATGCATGTGTATGAAAAATTGATGAATGATAAAGAGTTTGTAAAGATATACTCCGCTCTTGTGAAATATGTTGATGAAAAAATTTCTCTTCCAAGCGATAACGATTGGGTTGATTTTTATGTTGTCACTGAACAAGAAGCATAAAGTTTTTATTGACACCACATATTTTCATAGGTTTTAACAAAAAATATTTGCATGAACGCTATAGTGCTTGCAGGTGGTTTTGGTTCAAGACTTGCCCCATTAACTGACGAAACAATAAAGCCGATGCTAAAAGTTGCAGGAGAGCCAATGATTGATTATTGCCTTAAAATTTTGAAAAAGGCAAACATTAACGATATTGTTTTTGCACTCTATCACGACGGAGATCAAATCGAAAAACATATATATGGAGAAGGGAAAGAGAGTTTGCCGCTTGAAAAAAATTCTCGGCTTCTTGATTTAATCAACACTCCGACCTATCATTTTTCATATGAGCCTGAGCCGCTTGGGACTGCCGGAAGCGTTAAACATGCTTTGCATCTTTTGCATGATGATTTCATTGTTATTTCAGGTGATTGCCTTATCGACATAGACCTTAATGACATGATAGAAGTCCATCAAAAGAGCGGAGCAAAACTCACAATGGCTGTTAAAGTTAGTGACAATGCCCATCTTTACGGTGTTGTTGAATTTGACGAGAAAGGAGTAATAACTGATTTTGTTGAAAAGCCTCAAAATGAATTGAATTCAAATGAGAAAAAATTTGTAAATTGCGGTGTCTACATAGCAAAAAAAGAAATTTTGAACCTTGTTCCAAAAAACAAAAAATTTGATTTCTCAAAAGACCTTTTTCCTTTGCTTTTAAAAAATAAACAACTCAACGTTTTCATATTTAACAACTATTGGTTTGACATAGGAAGTGTTGAGCAATATGTCAGTGCAAATGAATTTATGTTTAAAAACACCTTGTCAAGATAGGTGTGTCTTCGACCCTTTTGAGGGAGAGTGTTTGTCAAGCAGTACTCCCGAAAAGATAGTCGAATACTGTTGAAATGTGTCTGCCTCATTTGTCAAGGGCATATTTTTTTAACCCCCTCAAAACGCTTGCAATTAATTTTTATTTGGATTATAATATTATTGTAATTTAAATTTTTGAATATTATGATTATGTGTGATTAAGAAATTTTTAAAGACCTTTTTCTATGTCCTTTTTCAAAAAGGGCATGGTTACTGAATACTATTATTATTAAAAAAATGAACAATTGTTATGCGTTATGTGTTTGGCATTATGCATTGATTAAGGAGAAACTTTGACAAAACCGAATATGAATGAGCCGGATCTAAAAGTAATATTTTTAGGCGGAGTCGGCGAAATTGGAAAAAACATGACCGCGCTTGAATTTGGCGAGGAAATTATTGTTATTGATTGCGGACTTGCATTTCCAAGCAGTGAAATGCCGGGGATTGATTTGGTAATTCCGGATGCTTCCTATTTGATTGCAAACCGCGAAAAAGTGAAAGGCATAGTTTTAACTCACGCCCATGAAGACCATATTGGCGCATTGCCATATATTTTGAAAGAATTAAATGTTCCCGTCTATGGAACAAGAATGACGATGTCACTGCTTGAGCCAAAACTAAGAGAACACAAAATTTTGGAAAATGCTCGGCTAAACACAGTCAAACCAAAAAGCGTTGTTCATCTTGGCGGAGGTTTTAAAGTTGAATTTATTTCTGTGACTCACTCGGTCGCAGGCAGTTGTGCATTATCAATAACAACTCCGATAGGTGTTGTTTTCCACACAGGCGATTTTAAAATTGACCATACTCCTATTGACGGTGTGCCGACAGATCTTTCGCGAATTGCCGAGATTGGAAACAAAGGTGTTTTGCTGCTGCTCGGAGAGAGCACGAATGTCGAAAGAAAAGGCTCTTCAATGAGTGAGGCAACAGTCGGCTCATCGCTCCACAAAGTTTTCGCTGAGCAATCAACGAGGAGGATTTTTGTCGCAACCTTTGCCTCAAATGTCCACCGAATTCAACAACTCCTTGACCTTGCTCAAAAGTTTAATAGAAAGGTTGCTTTCAGCGGAAGAAGTATGCTGAATGTCGTTGAAGCCGCAACCAAAATAGGCGAATTGAAATATAACAACGACTTAATCGTTGACATTGAAAAAATAGGCAACCATGAAGACAAACATCTTCTCATCATAACAACAGGTTCTCAAGGCGAGCCGATGAGCGCCTTAACCAGAATGGCATGTGATGAGTTCACAAAGGTTAAAATCGGCTACAACGATGTTATTGTTATTTCTGCATCGCCGATTCCGGGAAATGAACGATTAGTCTATGGTGTTATTAACAAACTTTATCGGCTTGGAGCAAGAGTTATATATGAGAGTTTTGCCAATGTTCATGTCTCAGGGCATGCCTATGCTGACGAACTCTCGCTCATTCACACCCTAGTAAAACCAAAATTTTTCATCCCTGTTCACGGCGAATATCGCCACTTAAAAAAGCACGCAGAACTAGCCATGAAGATGGGAATGCCATCGTCAAATATAGTGCTGTGTGATTTAGGAAATGTGGCGAGTGTCAGCAAGCGTGCAATTCGACTTGGTGATAATGTGACAGCAGGACCAATATTGGTAGACGGCATTGGAGTAGGGGATGTCGGGTCTGCTGTTATTCGTGACAGAAAAACGCTCAGTGAAGATGGTCTTGTCATGGTCGGTGTTTCAGTTTGCAGTCTTTCCGGCACTGTTCAAGACATTGAAATATTAACAAAAGGTTTTGTCTATGTCAAAGAAAGCGAAGACCTTTTAACCGACAGCAAAGACATAGTCCGCAGCGTTTTTGACAAATACGATTCAAAATCAGACATGAACGACTTTGCCCAAATCAAAAACCAAATAAGAAAAGACCTCAAAGGCTATTTGTATAAGAGAACTCATAGAAACCCAATGATAATTGTTATGGTGCTTCAGGAGAGAGAGTAATTCAAAGGACAAAGGACAGTGGACAAAGGACAAATGATGATAATTTTAATTTGACCGTATTTGTCCTTTGTTCACTGTCCTTTGTAATTTATTGTATGATGGACGAATTTTTAGAACAACTAAAGAAATACGCAGTTGATAATAACATCCCAATCTTGCAATGTGATGCAAGAACATTTATTGAGCAGATTCTTCTCTTGAAACAGCCGAAAACAATTTTAGAAATCGGCTCAGCCATAGGCTACAGCGGTATAGTAATGCTTAATGCCGCAAAAAAAGCACACTTAACAACAATCGAAAAAAACGCTGAGCGAGTAAGTTTAGCAATAGAAAATTTTAAAAAAGCAAATCTTAGCGAAAGAGTAAACCTAATCCAAGGCGATGCAAAAGATGTATTGGAAGAATTAACAAACTTAAAAAATGGGGACGCCGCCCGTGTTCACGGTGTAAGCATCGGCGTCTCAAATGAAAGTTTTTCTTGTGCCGACAGCGGGACGCTGAGGGCGGCGTCCCCTGCAAATTATGTAATCTCTGGTTCTCAAAAATTTGATTTCATCTTCCTTGATGGTCCAAAAGGGCAATACGCAAACTACTTCCCATTCATAAAAAAACTCCTCGCTGACGGCGGAGTTCTTGTTGCTGACAATGTGATGCTAGGGACAAGCGGCATAAAAAAACTAACAAACACCCAACTAATAAAAAAACGCCAAGATTTTGTTGACATGATCATGAACGATGATGAACTTATCACAAGCATTGTTCCGATATGTGACATACTTAGTTTAAGCATTAAACAGACATAAATTACAGTGGACAAATGACAAATGCTGATAAACTTAATTTGTCATTTGTCCACTGTAATTTGTAATTTTCAAACTATACTGATGAAAAAGAACCTTGAACTCCTAGCCCCTGCGGGCAACTATGAAAAATTAAAAGCGGCATTCTATTTTGGAGCGGATGCCTGCTATGTTGCCGGTCATGAATTTTCACTCAGAAAGCATGCCGACAATTTTTCATTTGATGAGTTGGGAGAGGCGGTCAAGTTTGCTCATTCTCTAAACAAAAAAATATATGTTGCTCTTAATATTTTCGCCCACAATTCCGATTTTGAACAACTTAAAGACTATGTTAAACATCTTGCAAAAATAAAAGTTGATGCTGTTATCGTGAGTGATATCGGGGTATTTGACTTTGTTCGCTCTTATGCCCCTTCACTCGACATTCATATTTCAACTCAAAGTAATGTCACAAATTATCATTCTGCAAATTTCTATGCTTCACTTGGTGCAAAAAGGATAATATTATCCCGAGAACTCTCACTTGAAGAAATAAAAGAAATTCGTCAAAACCTAAAGCATGATGTTGAGTTGGAAGCATTTGTTCATGGAGCAATGTGTATTGCATATTCCGGAAGATGTCTTTTATCAAACTTTATGGCAAACAGACCTGCAAACAAAGGGGATTGTGCAATGAGTTGCAGATGGGAATATTCTTTAGTTGAGGCAACTAGAAGGAATGATGGATATGACATATCAGAGGACAATAGAGGAACTTACATTCTCAACTCAAAAGACCTAAACACTCTTCATTTAATTGACGAATTAATTAAAGCGGGCATATCAAGTTTCAAAATCGAAGGGCGAATGAAAACTGTCTATTATGTCGCAAACATCGTCAATGCTTATCGAAGGGCAATTGACGGACAAGACATCACAACTCTTCAAGAAGAATTGTTCAAATCGTCTCATCGCAAGTATACAACAGGATTTTATTTGCAATCTCAAGACACAAAAAACACTGAAAATTTCTTCTCAAACATTCAAACATCAACTCATGCCTTTGTTGCCCAAGTCATTGAAACAAAAAAAGACGGTGTTTTAATTGAGCAGCGAAACGCCTTTAAAATCGGCGACACCTTGGAAGTTTTATCCCCAAACAAAACATTCAACAAAAAAATAATCGTAACAGAACTCTTCGACGAAAAAAATAACTCTGTAGAACACGCAAAACTAGTCCAGCAAAAACTCTTTTTAAAAACTGACTTGCTGTTATCTGCCGGCGATATATTAAGAAAAAAAACAATCTAAAAATTAATTGACTTATTTTTGAGTCAAAATGCAGGATTTCTTCAACGACTAGATTAAGAGAAAAACTATGTTTTTGACTAAAAAGAATTGACTTGTTTTTGAGTCAAAATAGCAAGATTTCTTCAATGACTAGATTGTAAAAAAACTTTGCTTTTGACTAAAAAGAATTGACTTCTGTTTTGAAAAAGCATATAATAGTGTTAATGAAGATTGCGATTTATACTAATACTTTAAAAGATATTGGTGATTCTGTTACGAAATTGGCGAAGAAAAAGTTTTCTTCATCCGGTTTTGAAGTGTCATGTTTTTTTGAAAAGAAAGACCTTTTGGCGTCAAATGGAAAATTTGATGCTCTTGTTGTTATTGGCGGAGACGGAACAATACTAAGAGTTGCCGAATATTGTGCGGAAAAAGATATTCCGATAGTCGGCATCAATTTGGGTAAACTAGGCTTCTTGGCAGATATAGAAAAAGAGGATATCGACAAACTAATATCATGCTTGAAAAACTCATGCTACACTAAAACTGCTCAATCTCTCTTACAAGCGGAATATGACGGTGAAAAGTTTTATGCGCTCAATGAGGTGTGCATAAAATCTTGTGCCGAAGGAATGATAAAAGCGGAAGTTTCTGTTGTTGGACGCTATCGTGAAACTTTTCATTGCGATGGCTACATGGTAGCCTCTGCATTCGGCTCAACTGCTTATGCTCTCTCATGCGGCGGACCTTTAGTTGAAAGAAATGTTCCGGCTCACATCCTAATCCCTATTAACGCTCACACACTCTCAGCAAGACCTCTCGTTATCTCAAACAACGATACGGTTGTTTTGAGCGTTTCAAACAATTGCTGCACAACGCTGTTTGCAGACGGTCAAAACAAAGCAAGTGTGAAAGCAAACACTCCGATAAAGATAACTTCCTCAAACAAAATAGTAACCTTCATAAGATTAGACGGCGGACATAGTCCTTTTTCTAAGATAGAGAATAAAAGAGGGTAGAGGAAGTAAAAAGTAAGGATAAAAAATAATTTCTTTAAAAAACTATGTTAAAAAGACTAACAATCAAAAATGTTGCATTAATTAAAGAATTAGACCTTGAGTTTTTTTCGGGGCTAAACATTTTGAGTGGGGAAACAGGTGCAGGTAAAAGTATTATTGTTGACAGTCTCATGCTGCTTCTTGGTTCTCGCTATGACCCGTCACTTTTGAAACATGGTGAAAGCGAAGGATTGGTTGAAGGCTTTTTTGAAATAGGAGAAACATCTCAAAAATCTTTAAATGAGTTTGGTTTTGAAGGCGACAGCGAACTTCTAATCACTCGAAAATTCAACTCTCAAAACAAACACGAAATAAGAATCAACGGAAAAATCGCAACGCTTTCAATGCTGAAGGCGCTGATGCAAAACATTGTAGACATCTATGGACAAGGCGAACATCAAAACTACATACTCCCAATCCACCACATTAAACTATTAGACAGTTTTGCAAAAAGTGACTTTTTAGATTTGCCTCAAAAAGTAAAAACAAACTATTTAGAACATTTAAGACTTGTCAAAGAGATTAAAAATTTGGGAGATGCAGACGAAAGAGAAAGAAACCGTGACTTTCTTTCCTATCAAATAGAAGAAATAAAAAAAGCAAAAACCTATGAAGGGGAAGAAGAAGAACTTATCGAACGCCGAAGATTTATTCTGGGGGCGGAACGAATTAACGAAGCACTAGGAGAAGCATACGGCACTTTAAACGGTGATGAATCCTCAAATGCAGTAGACAATGTGAGGACGGCATATAGAGCAATAGATTCAATATCAAGTTTTTCAACTACTCTTGCAGAACTCTCAGAGCGGCTAAACTCACTATTCATTGAACTAAAAGACATAAGTGCAAGTGTTGGAGACGAAGTCGATGCGTTTGAATTTGATGAAAAAGACCTTGACAAAATTGAAGCAAGACTTGATGCGATAAGAACTTTAAAACGAAAATACGGCGACTATCAAAAAATGCAAAAGTTTCTCATTGATGCTGAGGCAACGCATGCAAAACTGGAAAACGGAGCGGAACTATTCGACAAACTAACAAAAGAAAAAGAGACAAATCTTAAAACACTTTATAACGACTGTAAAGAACTATCAGATATTCGACGAAAAAAAGCGGAAAAATTTGAAAAACTAATCAGTCAAACCGTCAAAGACCTTGGAATGCCGCAAGCGGTTTTTAAAATAGTTTTCAACGATTTTCCAACTATTTCAGAATGTGAAAAAGACCTTTCTCAAACAGGGTTAGACAATGCCGAATTTTATTTCTCCGCAAATCCGGGACAACCAATAAAACCGCTGACAAAAATTATATCCGGCGGAGAGATGTCAAGATTTATATTAGCGCTAAAAGTAATTTTGTCAAGTGCAGACGATATTGAAGTTATGGTTTTTGATGAGATTGATGTCGGAATCAGCGGAATAGTCGGGCAAGAGATTGCAAAAAAATTAGCAAGTATCGCATTCGACAGACAAGTTTTGTGTGTCACTCATCTATCCTCAATCGCTGCTATGGCAGACAGTCATTATTTTATCAAAAAGACTCAAAGCCAAACAGACACCTCTGTCACTGTTTCGCTTCTTGACAACGATTCTTCAATAGGAGAAGTTGCAAGACTTAGCGGTTCGCTTGGCATAAGCGAAAGTTCAAACGAAAACGCAAAAGAAATGAAAAACTGGAGCAATAATTATAAATTACAAATTACAGATTGCAAATTACAAATCAAAGACAATTAATAATTAATAAACATTTGTCCTTTGTTCGCTGTAATTTGTAAATTGATAACAATGAGTAAAGAATTTTTGAAAAAATGCGCACAATTCTACAAAGGTGAGCAATTAAAGGTTATTGAAAATGCATTCAAACATGCGAGTGCATTTCACGCTGAAGGTCCTCCAAGGTTTTCCGGCGAGCCTTATATTATTCACCCTATTGCAGTTGCAAACATACTCATTGACCTAGGGCTTGACCATTCAAGCATAGCGGCAGCGCTTTTACACGATGTTTTAGAAGACACCCCAGCAACTGAAGAAACCTTAAAAGAGTTGGTTGGCGAGGAAATAACCTCTCTCGTTATGGGTGTCACAAAACTTGACGGAATAACATTCACCTCAAAACTTGAAGAGCAAGCAGAAAATTTTTCAAAAATGTTTGTCGCAATGGCAAACGACATCAGAGTTATTCTTATTAAAATTTGTGACCGTCTCCACAACATGAGAACTCTCAAATACCTAACTAATGAAAAGCAAAAGGCAATGGCACAAGAAACTTTAGACATTTATGTTCCGCTTGCATCCAGATTAGGACTTTCTTATATCAAAAGTGAACTGGAAGACCTCGGACTAAAATATTTGCGGCCTGATGTCTATGAAGAGTTAACAAAAGAAATTGCGATGCATCGAGAGGAAAGGCAAGGACAAGTTGATAAAATTGCAGTTGAATTGAAAAAAATGTTGGACGAATTGGGGATAAAAGGCGAAATAAGCGGTCGTCCTAAACATTTTTTTAGTATCTACAAAAAGATAGTCAAACAAAACAAAACAGTTGAAGAGATTTATGATTTGACCGCTATGCGTGTTATTGTCAAAACAACAGATGATTGTTATTCAATGCTCGGAAAAATTCACTCTCGCTGGACGCCGCTCCCGGGAAGAGTAAAAGACTATATTGCAGTTCCGAAACCAAACAATTATCAATCGCTTCACACCACTGTAATGCCGGGAAAACTTCTTGAACGACCCTTTGAGATCCAAATAAGAACCGCCGATATGCACAAAATCGCAGAATTCGGTGTTGCGGCGCATTGGAAATACAAAGAAGCAAAAAAGAAAGAAAGTGCCCAAAAAAATATCGCCTATGAAGAAAGGCTGAAATGGCTTCGAGGAGTTCTCTCCGACACAGAAGGACTATCAAGTTCAAAAGAGTTCTATGAGAGTTTCAAGTTTGACTTAATGCCGGATCAAGTTTTCATTTTCACACCAAGAGGCGATGTGAAAATTTTGCCGGAAGGCTCAACTCCTATTGACTTTGCCTATAGCGTTCACAGCGAAATAGGCAATAAATGCACAGGCGCAAAAATCAATTCAAAAATGGTGCCGCTCTCAACTAAACTCAAAACAGGCGATTATGTTGAAATAATAACCTCAGCAACATCAAAAGGTCCCTCTCGTGACTGGCTTAAAATTGTCAAAACAACAGGTGCAAAATCAAAGATTAACCTATTTTTCAAAAAGACAATGAAAGAGGAACACATCAAGTTGGGCAAGAGTATGTTTGAAGATGAGGCAAAACGGAAAGGATATTCCGTATCTGATTTATTAAAGCCAAAACATCTCGACATTATCAAAAAACGCTACGCACTCTCTTCGCTTGACGACATGTATGCCTTGATTGGTTTTGGAGAGTTAACAGTTGGAAAAATTCTCCCAAAACTAATTGAAGAACACAACAAAGAAAACAAAGTCCAAGTTGTAACCGACAAAATAGTTGAAACAACGAAAAAGACAAGTTCAGGCGGTGTCATAATAGACGGTTATGACGACATCTTAATTCGACTTGCCCGTTGCTGCACCCCTGTTCCGGGAGACAACATCATGGGATTTGTTTCAAGAGGAAAAGGAGTAGCCATACACAGAGCAACCTGTCAGAATATCCAGTATGCCGAGCAATTCCGCTTAATTGACGCAAAATGGGCAAGGCAGCCATCGGAAGAGTTCATTGTCACATTCTGTGTCGAAACAAAAAACAGCGAAGGTGTCATCGCAAAAATAGCCTCACTGCTCTATGAGTTGAAACTTTCAATCACTAACATGGAAGCAAAAGTTGTAAAAAACCAAATGGGACAAATCCGATTCTCAATCTGGATAAAATCAACAAAACAAGTAGATCTGGTAATCAAAAAAATAAAACAACTAAATGACATTGAAAAAATCTACAGAGTTTAAAATAAAATAAATCATCAAAACACTGTTTTGGTGATAACTAAGAACTTGCGCCTCATTAAGAATGTTTATTTGCCAAAAAGAAGAATACTACAGCGAACTATTCAACATAGTCCGTCAATTTAAAAAACACGAGACAAGAAACATCTCGTGTCTTTTTGAAGATGATAAATTCATTATCTCCTTGAATGATAAAATAACTGCAGGGGAGGTCAGTGACCACCCGCACCTTAAAAAAAATGAGAGGAATGATGCTCAATTAAATTCGTTTAATTTTAACTTCACCAAGAAGTCAAAAAAAGAAACACTCTTCTTTCTAAAAACAACTCTTTATAAAGTCCTAAGCAAATATTTCAACGAAACTCTTCCATGGGGGGCACTAACAGGCATCCGCCCAACCAAACTAGTCTATGACGCTTTAGACGGTGGAAAATCGGTGGACGAAGCAAAAGAATTCCTCATTAAAAACTACTTTGTATCAGAAGATAAAGCCGCATTAACATGCGAAATTGTTCAAAATCAAAAACCCTACCTACTCTCAAATGAAGAAAAAAACAACTTTGTCAACCTCTATATACACATTCCTTTTTGTCCGTCTCGCTGTAACTACTGCTCATTCGTCACACTAGAAACAAAAAAATTTTCTCACCTCATAGAGTTGTATTTTGAAAAACTAATAACAGAACTAAAGCACGATTTATCTCTAATAAAGTTCCAAAATAAAAAAATATACTCGGTTTATATCGGCGGCGGAACTCCTTCATGTCTTCCGCTTCCTATGATAAAAAAACTCCTTTCATATCTTACATTCGATTGTGAAATAACCTTTGAAGCAGGACGAAGTGACACTATAACAAAAGAACTCTTGGAAGTTTTAAAAGAAGGAGGGGTGACAAGAATTTGTCTCAATCCCCAGACTTTATCCGATGATACATTAAAAAAAATAGGAAGAGTTCACACAGCGAAAGATTTTTTTGATGCCTATGATCTAATCAAAAAACGCAACTTCACAATCAACTGCGACTTAATCTATGGCATAGATGAAACAGAAAAAGACTTCCAAAACACACTCGAAAAAATCATAGAACTAAAACCGCACAACATAACCGTTCACACGCTCTCCAGCAAAAAAGGCTCAAAAGCAAGTCAGGAGAGTAAAAAGAGTGATAGTGTATGGGAGAGTAATATTAATGTCCGATATATAACTAATCAATTAGAAGAAAACAACTACCATCCCTACTATCTCTATCGCCAAAAAGAACAACTTTCAAATCTTGACAATATTGGCTATTCACTAAAAAAATATGAATGCATTAATAATATTTCCGTAATGGAAGAGTTACTATCAGTTATGGCAATCGGTGCAGGAGCAATCTCTAAACAAATATTTCACAAAAAAGACAACACTCAAATCGAACGCTTTGCCAACCTTCGTGATGTTCAACTATATATCAACAGATTTGATGAAATTCTAAAAAAGAAAGGTGAGTTTTTTATAACTTAATTTATTCATCAAAATAGCCTGCTTCTTCTAAAAATTTTTTAAAAGAATAGCCTGAACGGTCGCATATTTGTTTTAATAGTGCGGGAGGCTCTAGCTTGCACAGCCCCAAGGGGCAAAACAGGCGGGCTTATTAGATCATTGGCAAAAGCCGAAATAACCACCCGTGCAAAATGGTACGGTCCGTATTGAGTTTGAGGGCAACGATCCCAAGGGCGTACCTTATTAAAAAATTGCAAATGTCCTCAATTTTGGCTCAAGCAACATTCAAGGCACCCGATTTATAAATAAAGCCATACGCAAATTAAAAGGCATGGACAAACTGATAGTTGAAAGATTTGAGCAAAAGGCTTATAATGCTGCTGATTGATTTGACTTAATATATAGTTTTTTGATACAATTATTTTGAGGTCGCCTTTATTATGACATATCAAGAAACAATCGAATTAAAAGACAAGATATTAAAAAATGAAATTTCTGTTGCGGACGCGATAGAAATGTATCTTGCTAAAACTAAAACAAAGTCATGGCACACTAAGGACTGGAAAGAAAGACGGGCAAAAATTATAAAAGATGAGTGCGAAATTTGTGCAAGCAAGAAAGTTTTGACATTACAGCATAAATCCCATCCTCGAAAACTTAGCGACCATACAAGAGAAACAACAACTGACCTAGCTAGAAATTATGTAGATACTAATCCGACAATTACGCAAGATGATTTTTTAGTTCATGTTAAAAATAATTTTGATTATTGCCCCGTTAAGTTATGTCCAAACTGCAAAAGCAGGAATCCTAACGAGAGAATGAGAAAAAAGCCGCAGTATTTATGTACTATTTGCAGATTAGAATTTGACGAAGCCATACACAAATCCGTAGAGGACTTGGTTGCTGAGTTTTACAGCGATGCCGACACGCCGGAGGTAAACGACAAATGCTTTGTATCAAAGGACAAATACAGGAATGTTCAGCGATTATCGCAAATAAAATACTGGTTACTGCGAGAGGGTGCAAAAGGAAAACACAAGGACGAGATATAGAGAGAGGCTTTTTTGAGATATCTTGATGAAAACATAAAATATTTGTCTTTTGAGGACACGCTGACTTGTTGTAGAAAATGTGCGTTTAATTACGACTTAAACAATATGGAATTATGCCCGCAATGTAAAAAGTATTATAAAGGCATTCCATATCCGACTTGTATTGAGTGCTTGCCGGAGGATAAGAGAAAAGCTGCAAAGGAAAAAATAGAGTTTGGAAAAGAATGGGCGTCTATGCACGAGGAATTAGGCATTTTTGAGTCTATGACTTTGGGCGAAATTGTAAAGATAATTCGTAAAGAAAAAGTAATTCACAAAACCGCTATTGACGAGTTAGAAAAATACTTGATAGGTGAAATGACTTAGTTCATGTGTATTTCAAGCGCAAGGATTTTGAAAAACACGCCAACAACGATGCCTTTCTTGATACCGAGTTAAGATACCTCAGCAATAATTTTGCTAGACAAGTAAATAATTTCAATGATTGGCTAGTAGATCAAGATTAAGGCACAATCAAAAACAAATAACGAAACGCATTCTTTGAGTGCGTTTTCTTATTGCCAAAAATAAAGCACGGGAGGTAATGCGGCATGGTGACAAAGGTCGGACGCTCGTTAGACGAGATAGACAGCAAAGTAAAACAACTCAGTCAAAGCATAAAGGACAGCACTAAAAAGACAAAAGAGTTAGGCAGGACGTTGAAATTAGATCCACGCAACACGCAGGTGGCGGCGCAGTAGATGCGCGCACTATCAACGCAGATCGGGCAAGCGACGCAGAATGTCGCAATCCTTAGATAGTAAAATTGTAGAGGTGAGCAACGCGAACCCGAATAATAGACAACATAATATTAATAATTTAATCGGGTTCGCGTTGCTCGCCCCTACAATTTAATCCCCAGAATATCACATGACATAACAAATCGTAGGGACGATTCCCTGTCGCCCGAACAATGTTACTCGTTGTCTACGAAACACAATTAAATAACGAACCAATAAATAATTGTAGGGGCGGTCAGTGACCGTCCGCACTTTTTAATATTAGATTTTTTTAAACGCAAAAGAGTTGAAGGCTTATTTCTTTTTTCTAAATAGCCACATTATGTTTTTCTTGCGGGGGGCAACGGTTTTTGGGATGTCTTGCGGGGGAGTTATACCATCGAGTGTTAGATCGTTTGTTGTTGGTTTAATCATTTCAAGCGGTTCATTTGAGCGAGGAGCGGCAGTTCCAATTTTGTCTCTTTCATTTGATGCTCCGATTTTGTCTCTCTCATTTGAGACCCGAGGACTTGTCATGGGTGAGGTTGCAGACCTTGTTCCTCGAACTCCATATAGTCCGTTCTTCATTTGAGAGACATTTTGATAGCGATTTTTTGCATAGACTGCAATTGATTTGATGAGGGCGCTTTCTTGTGCAAGGTTGATTGCCGCTCCTTTTTCAGAAGGTTTTATCAAAGTGTCTTTATACATTCTTTGAATGCTCTCAGGCGGCAGTTGTCCTGTTATGCAGTAGTAAATAGTGACCCCTAGCGCATAAACATCAGTCCAAGGACCTTGCTCACCATGAACACGATATTGCTCTTCCGGAGCAAACCCTTGTTTCAAAACAATTGAGAGAGACTTTCCGTCCAAATTGCTTTGTTTTGCCGCACCAAAATCAATGAGTTTGACTTGATTTTCTTTTGTTATCAGAATGTTGTCGGGCGAAATATCCCTGTGAACAAGCCCCAACTCATGAACTTTGACCAAACTGTCCATAACAGGTCGAAGAATTTCCAAAACCTCATCACATGAAACTCTTCCGTTTTTTCGTTGAATGTATTTTTTTAAAGATATTCCGTCCAAAAACTCCATAACAATATATGCAGTTCCGTTTGCTGAAAAGAAATCCCGAACGCTGACTATGCCGGGCAAGGTTTTGATTTTTGCGAGCATCTTCGCTTCTTCAATGAATCTTTTCAAGCCCCTGTTTGACGCCGCCTGATTTTGTTTTGAATTGATGATGACTTGGTTTGACTTTGGAATTCTGTTGACATAGCCCGATGGGTAATATTCTTTTATTGCAACCTTTTGAGCATTAGTCAAATCCCATGCCATATAAGTTATTCCGAAGCCACCCTCGCCAATAACTTTGTAGACCAAATATTTGTTATTAAGAAGTGTCCTTTGGGGAAGATGATGAGGGAGTCCGGGGGAGTCGTCCGCATGTTTTTTGCACGACAAACACACCCTGAATGCATCAAGGTCACCAAAGCAAAACATGCATATATTCTTATTTGTTCTGACTCTTTCCATTTTTTTGGTAGTGGTTGGTGTTTGGTGATTAGTGGTTGGCGGTATTAATTAAATTTAACTAATACTAACTCACCATTCACTGCCACCAATCACCAAATCTTATTTTATTGCTTTTCTTCTGAACAAGAACACTCCGCCGATTGTGAAAGCGAAAAAATATATTAATGGAATTCCAATGCCAAGACCAATGGTTCTTCCTGCATCGGATAATGGGGAACCTGACATAGCCACTAACAAATTTCTAAAGGTATGAGGAGTACTCATCATTATTCCCTCAATAGCATTTGAGCCGGTTGAGACAAACATAATAATCATTGATGCAATCATGTCTATTATAAAAATAATAGCAATGTTTATTCCGATACCTGCGGCACGGGACTTTAGCAGGAGGGAAATGAAAGTCATTATTGAAATCATTGCGATATAGATAGGAATGAATAGTAGTATTGTGCGAAGAAGATATTCAGGGAAATAAAATCCGCCTGCTGCAAATCCTGCGCCTAAAATAGAAAATACAAAATTAATAACAAAAAATATAGAACCAATAATCAAAGAAACTGTGAGTGAAGAAAGATATATTTTTTCTCTTGAGTTTCCGCTAATAATTTTATTGCGTATGGTATTAAAAGTGTGATCTCCACCAATAAAAATTGAAACTGTTATAGCAATAAATATTGAAGAACTCGCTAATAATACCATAGAGAATATCATCTCTGGCGGAAAGTCAATATCCATTCCCGGCATTTCGGGCATTCCTTCAAGGTCAATGTTTGAATAAAGCATAACAACAAACCTCATAAGAAGTGCCATAAGGAAAATATATCCTATATTGACGCCAATCAGGATAAACATTGGTTTGTTGCGAACGAGTCGTCCCAAATCTGATTTTATTAAATTAAATGCTTTCATAGTATTTTAAGTTTACAATTCATAGTGATTGTAAATTACTTTTCAACAAGTTGCAAGTTGAAATGATTAAGCAGGGAAAACCTGTTTTATGTCCTCGTTTTTAATAAGATTAATAAAATAATCTTCCAATCCTTGTTCTGTCTTTTGAATGTTGGTGATTAAAACATTATTTTTGTTTGCTATTTGCAAGATTTGAGGCATTGCTTCATCACCGCCCCTAACAGTAATCCGTCCATCATTCATTTGAGTGGGGAAGTCTTTTGGGAGTTTGCTGAGCAATAACTCAGGGTTTGAACACTCAACAGTAATTGTGGTTCCGCATGAGTCGAAAACTTCTTGTGCAGTGACTTCTTTAAGGAGTTTTCCGTGATGAATAAAACCATAACGAGTCGCAAACTTTAATAACTCCGTCAATATATGACTTGATATTAATATGGTTATTCCCATCTCTTTATTCAAATGAACAAGTAAATTTCTGATTTCAATTATGCCCTCAGGGTCGAGTCCGTTTGTAGGCTCATCAAGCAACATAAACTTTGGGTCAACAACAAGTGCCATTGCAATTCCAAGTCGTTGTCTCATTCCGAGCGAGAAGTTATTTGCTTTCTTTTTTGAATTAGGGTCAAGTCCTACAAATTCAAGAAGTTTTTGAGGTCTATCCGCAATTTCAACATTTGCAATTTTGCATTGAGCCCTAATATTTTCAACTGCATTAAGATTTAAATAAATTGAGGGTGTTTCAACCATTGAACTAATTCTTTTTTCCGAATTAGGACTTTGAAAAAAGCCTTGCTTAACTTCTTCGCCAAACAAATTAAAACTACCAGAATTAGGTCTCACAAGTTGAGTAATCAAACGAATTAGAGTGGTCTTGCCCGAGCCGTTAAGCCCGACAAACCCATAAATATCGCCTGCATTCACTGTCATGTTAACATTATCAACGGCATTTTGAATGCCATAGGTTTTTGTCAAATTAAAAGTTTCTAATATTTTCATAATTTTTATAACGCATAAACGCACAATGAAGGATAGAGTTTAGTTAAATTAATTCTAACAATCATTATGTGCTATGCGTTGATTATTCAACTACTTTCACCACAATCGCTGAATAATTATCATTATATCGTTGAACTCGGCTCAAGAGTCTCAACTCCATTCTGTCAAGTGCCTCACTGGGCAATTTTGATATTTCCAAATCGTGTTCCATTTCGTCTTCATAGACATACTCCCAAAAGCCGTCAGTACACAAAATAAAAGCATCACCAACTTCCAAAGGTTCCTTAATCTCGTGAAAATCGGGCGGAATATAATAATCCGACCCTAAAACTCTTGTTAATTTGTTTTGATCTTTGTGAGTTCTGATATCACGAAGCGATATTTGACCTTGTTCGACCGCAACTTGGGAAAGGGAATGGTCAAGCGTTTGGTGCTGAAGTTTGTTTTTTTTGAAAAAATAAACCCTTGAGTCGCCGATGTGTCCGATAATAGAATTTTTCGCATTAGTTGCAACACACGCAATAGTCGTGCATGACGAAGAAATACGAGGATTTTGTGATTTAAATGAGAGAATATTTTCATGACTTTCTCTTATGTAACTTTCAAAAAATTCCTTCTTAATAGCCCTGTCACTGTCAAGCGTCGCTATTTTTTCAAAATCAGAAATCACCTTCTCAGCACACATGCGAGAAGCAACCTCGCTCCCAACATATGAACCTAAGCCGTCGCAACAAACAAAACAAGCACCTTTCTCATCCATCATGGTGCTAAGAACATAATCTTGATTGTAATCGCGTCCGCCAATGCGTGTAATACTAGCCGCAAGAATTTTCATATCAAGCCATTATAACACAAAAAAAAAACAAACGCAACTATTTTGAGACATTTTCACTCTTTTAAAAAAACAAAAAAATTCCCAACTTTTTTTGAAATAGAGTGGCAAAACTGTTGCAAATTTCCGTCCTAACCCAACTCGTTTTCCCGAACCAACTCAAATTTTTGACGAAATCTCAAGTGGTTTTCCCGAACCAACTCAAAAAAAATACGAAATGAGCCACGAAACAGGGTGTTTCGATGGCTCATTTTTTATATGAGATGTATCACGAAATGAATATTGCTTTATGTTTTTTATGGTAACATCAAGAAAAAGAATATATTTACATTTTAATAAGGAGCGTTGAAAGGCTTGTCAAACAATGTCGAATATGGTAGAATTAAAATAGGCAATTGAAAAATTGTCTCAAATTTTTAGAGGAGGAGAGTGGTGCTATTAACCATAAATATAACTTTAATGCCGATATACGATAAAAAGGATTCAGAGCGAGAAAAATTTATAGAAAAAGAGAAGCATTTGAGGATAATCACAATTCTAGCAGTTATAGTTGGAGTTGTGGCTACAGTAATTTTAGTGCTTGATTTAGTTTTATGGCAATCAATTTTTGCAACTATTATTGCTATAGTTTCTCATGTGATAAATTCTGCTCTTTTAATCTATACTCTTGTCAAAAATAAAGTAGAAATGGAGGATAAAAACAAATGAGAGTTTCAATGTTGGGTTATACAAATGCGGGAAAAACAACTTATTTATCATCAATGCTTGGACAGTTGTTTCAAGGTAAAGTTGAGGGTTTTTCTGTTCGTGCGGCTAATGATGCCAATGAGGCAGCCGTTCATCGTGTTATAAATCAAATAAATCAATTATATAGTGAAAGCAGGTTTCCCGATGCAACAGCAGCAGGCAATGATATAACAAATCTCGAATTGTCGCTATGGCATGGCAATAATTTTATCATGGATTTTTCCTTTATTGACTACAGAGGTGGTGCTATAGTGCCTGTGGCGGAGGGCAATTCAACGCAAGAGGCGGAAGCCCTTGCTCTTGCGTTGTTGGCAACGGATGTCGTATTGGTTTTTACTGATGCGATACTACTTAATCATCATTTAGGGAACTTAAATATTGCGAGAACAAAACTTGGCGTTCCTATGATTACAACGATACTGTTGCAAGCAGTAAAAAAGGCGAGACAAGTCAATAAGGAATTGAATATAATTTTTGTGTTGTCAAAGGCGGATGCTAGTAATTTAGATAATGATAGAGTAGAGAGTTTGAAACTCAAGGTAGAAGACTTATATACAAATTTTTTCACACAAGTTCCAAGTGCTAGATGCAAAGTAGTAGAAATTGGGGTGGTTGGCAGAGGGCAGGTTGAAACAACTGTTAGAGATGAAAGGAATGATGGGGGATTAGTTACGAGAGTAAAAAATGAGTTGATTGGCTATAATCATAAACCGTTGAATGTAGTATCTCTCTTGGCATTGTCAGGAATTGAGGCTATTGGCAATGTTTCGAGAAACAATGCAGAGGTTGCAAAATTGCTTATGGCGCAAAAAGACTTAACAGCAGGTTTTTTGAATAAATTTATTGACAGGGTTTTTAGAGGGAGTAGAGAAATTATTAGACAGAGAGATTTGCAAGAGGAGTTTGACAAATCAAATAAGGCTTTGCAAAGTTTATCAAATTTTATTCCAGAATTACAAAATGTAATAAGGAAAAAACTATAAAATTTCAAGGAGATACTTTATGTTAAAAATCAATGTAAGTCCTTTGTATTATTCAAGGACATTTTATACTGATTATAGGTGGATATATTTAGATAGCAGATTGTGTCAAGAAAGCGTTGCTGGAATTGATAATGATTTTTCACATATGGATAGAAATAAAAATTTATTTCTAGGTCGTCCGCATTTGTTTGTTAGGAGGCATCTAGATGGTGCAGTGTCTTTCTATAAGTATTCTCTCGCTGGCGAAGATGATTCGGGAGGTAGGAGGATATTTTCGTTGTCAGGATATACTTTTTTTCCACATGATTCTGGAAGCAAGTCATTGGAATTGTTAAGTTTGATTTCAAGTTATTTGTTCAATAACAATATAAATTTTGATAGAACAAAAATAAAAGACAAGAGTGCAGGAATACACTTGAGTGAGGAAATGGAGTTATCAAATCTTGAAAAGTATGTTTTTGAAAAACCAAGATACGATGTGGATAAGTTTTTAATATCAGAGTATTTTGTTGATGGTTTTCTTATTTCAATTGACGAATTTCAAAGATATAATATATCTAAATTGCCACCTCAGCCAGTTGCTGAAATTGATGGCGGTAATGGGAAGAGAAGATAAGAGTAGTTATTGGTTGTTTTGTAAAAAGTCTATAGAAACCTATAGACTTTTGTTATTTTATGGAATTTAAGGTGAGGCGGGCAAAGGCTTGCTTTTCATGTCGAAATTTGGTATAATTATCGTGCGTGGAAAAAGACAAAATCAATATTTCAAATAAGTATCAAGCGGCGTATACGGCTAAGGTTTTGAGCGGGCGTGAGGGGCTGGGGGAAATTGGAAACCTTATTCCTGTCTTGTTTGATGCGAATGTTGAGTTGTTGCCTCATCAAGTGAGGGCGGCAGTTTTTGGAACGCAAGGAATGGGCGAGGCTCTCTTATGTTGTGAAGAGGTGGGGCTTGGAAAGACAGTTATTGCTGGACTCATATTATGCGAGAAGATGGCGAGAGGGGCGAGGAATGTCCTCATTGTTTGCCCAGCGAACCTAAGACAACAGTGGAAAAATGAACTTTGGGAAAAGTTTGGAATTGAGTCAGTTTTACTTGGCGGAGCGGACGACATAACCGCCGAGGCACAAGTTGTCATTTCATCATATCAAATGGCTCACCTTAGAGCAAAGGAACTATCTAGCAAGCATTGGGATATTGCAGTTTTTGACGAGGCGCATCGCTTGCGTAATTTCTACAAAGACGATGCTGTTATTGCAAAAAGCCTCTATGAACTCTCGGCTGGAGCGTTCAAGATTTTGCTTACGGCAACACCACTACATAACTCGCTCCTTGAGTTGTATGGACTTGTTAGTTTTGCGTATCCAGACTTTTTTGGCTCTCTTGAAACATTCAGAAATCGTTACATAACAAACGCAAGCGAAGAGCGGATGAGAGAACTGTCGAATAGGCTCAAGACAATCATGACCCGAACGCTTCGCCAAAGCGTGAAAGAATATATCAAATTCACAAACCGAGTGAGCAGCGATGTTGGATATAATTGGAGCGAGGCGGAGAATGAATTGCATATCGCGCTCATTCGATTTATCGCAAGTGACTGCAAGTGTTTTGGCGTTTATCGGGGGCTGTTCGGAGCGTTATTGTTGAAAAGGTTATCTAGCAGCAGAGTTGCGTTTGAGAGCAGTCTAGGGCATATTATCGCCACTATACGCACGGCGCTCGATGGCAAAGGCATTGATTGCGTTATTGAAGACGAAGAAAGCGAGGAAACAGTGACGGCGAGATTTGTTTATCCGCCGAGCATTATCGAGCGGGTCAAGGATGAACTCCAATCGCTTGAGGCAATTCTTGAGATGTCAGAAAGCATCAAGACTGACAGCAAGATTTCAAGGTTGCAAGACACAATCGCCGAAGCTCTAGTCAAGTCAAAACGACTAGGGGAAAATCAAAAAGTCATTATTTTCACCGAGAGCGTTGTCACGGCGGAGCATATTTTTTCACATATCAAAAAATCAAACAAGCCTCTTTTAATGACTGGCAACACCCATGACAAAGACAAGGTGAGAGCTGAGTTTTAAAAGACTAACGCCCAAGTTTTGATTTCAACAGAGGTCGGAGCGGAGGGGTTGAATTTGCAATTTTGCTCAAACATTATCAACTATGATTTGCCCTACAACCCTCAACGCATTGAGCAGCGAATAGGTAGATGTCACCGCTACGGACAAAAACACGATGTCGCAGTTTTCAATTTTGTCAACCATTCATCATATATCGACCAGCGAGTCTATGGCATTCTCAAAGAAAAGTTTGGACTTTTTGATGGGTTGTTCGGAGCGAGTGATGGCGTTATTGGAGTGCTTGAGAATATAGGTTTTGAAAACCATGTCGCAGAAATTTACGAATTGCTCTTTTGATGGGACTTGGAATTGGTGTTGTCATTGACGCTATCACTGAAAGAGTTTCAAGCGACCCTACTATTTTTGCTGCGCCGAATTATGTGTCAATGCTATTTACGATGGTGGCTCTGGCTTTCGGAACATATTCACTGACTGTCGGCATTCAAACTCCGTTCTTCTATAAATTCGGCTACAAAAAAGGAAGAATTTTCATGTGGATTCCACTATTGATTGTTATCATTGTTCTCAATCTTCCATGGCTTTTGAATATTATTGCCGACATAGAATTTAATGTTTTTGACTTCATCTTAAGAAATCAAATAAGCAGACTTATATCAAGTTTTGTTTTTGTAGGGGTCGGAACTTTGATATTAATAGGTTCATTTTTCCTGTCAAGAAAAATGTATCTAAAGAAAAATATTTAAAGAAACAAGTGGACGAGGGAAAGTGTCAAAACGGCACTTTCCCTCGGGTTCTTTGTGTTTGCAGTAAAATTTAATTTATGACACCAAAACTGTTTACAAGCATCTTTGATACTTTTGACGAAGAATGTTGATAAAAGCAAAACCCGACAAAAGCATTTAAAACACTTGACAAGGTTTTTTTTATATGATAAAATGATATAATCACAGAGTAGGTAATTTGCGTTATAGTGCCAAAAGATGGGATGTCGCTTTTGGACGAAAAGTTTTGAAAAGTATCTTTGATGCTTTTGACGGAGAGTGCTGATATTAGCAGAACCCAAAACATTTGATAATAATTTTCAATGGTTTTGGTGGTGAATGCTAATATTAGCAGGACTTGGCAAAAGTGTTGATAACGCTTGACAAAAAACTTGCGACAAATTACTGCGTCCGCTGTTAGAAGTATTTGGAATATATTTTTATGAATTTTAATTGCAGATTTTTTGGGGCTTTTGTGACAAGTGAGCGATTTTGACTAATTCGTAGTAAGACTGCGGCAAGGAAAATTAGCGAAAAGTGACACAAAAACAACAAAAAAGATGCATTGAAAGTTCATGAAGACAGATTCGTTAAAAATACTTTATATTTGCGAGACCTCTTTGAAAAGGAGGTTTTTTCATGTCAAATGAAGAACAAAAAAAAGAGGGGAATGAGGAAAAAGAAATAGGGAAAAGGGATTGTGAGAGTGAGTTGTCAACGCACAGCGCACAACGCACAACGCACAATGAAGATTTCAGGTATCAGGCTTCAGATGTCGGGGGGTGTGAAATTGCAGGTGACGGTGCCCTTGCCGTTCCGAATGGGGATTGTCAAATTGCAGGGGAGGTTGCTGACCGTTCATTGCTGGAAAGTGAGCAAAGTAACTGGCGGCAGGGTGCCGCCCATACAAGTGAAGTCCGAAGAAATCAAAACAACTTAAACTACAATTCCAAACACCAAACATCAAACACCAAACACCAAGAAAACGCTAACCATCAACCACCAATTATCAACTGTCAATCACTAACAACTGACGACGACGATGATTTAATCTTTGACCCCCAACCTCACAAACTATCTCGCGGAAAAAGATTCGCCCTCGCACTACTCGGCGTTCATGCTCACTTTCGCTATGGCGGAGTCGGAAAAATAAACAAAACACTTTTTGTTGCAACTGCGGCATTGCTCATGGCAGTGGGGATACTGCTCAACGCATTTTCTTTCTCTCTTCCCGGCTTTGGCGGTCACGCAAACATTGCCTATATGTTCATGTATATGGCGGGTATATTGTTTGGACCGATTTATGGCTTTGGAATTGCGTTTTTGGCGGATTTGCTGGGTCATCTTATTTTGCCGGCAGGAGCATATTCGCCATTTATTGGTCTCTCAAACGGACTTGTTGCAATGATTGCAGGACTTGTTTTCATGCTCAGGTTCAAAAACAATTTCTATAAAAATCTACTCATCATTTTGTTTGTTTTTGTTTGCATGGGAGTTATCGCAAGTGCCTACTATTTTGTGCCTTTTTATGAGGGCGGAAATATAATATACGCTCGTGTGCCGTCAGGAAGATACACAATATATGCACCGGTCTATGAATACTATGAGGGTGTTCTCACAAGAGTCGGCTATACTCCGTATACTTCCGCTTATGAAACTGTCCGCATTGTGACAGGCTATTATGACGGCAGCCTCATATATGAATATGTCACAAGACCTGTTCCGATAGGTTCTCGAATCTATGAATATCTTTATGTTCCGACAGGTTATTATTGCTATGATGGCTTTGCTATTTTAAGACGAGTTCCGTCAAACACCTACACATTCGGCCGAGGACTTCATGACGGAGCAAGAGTCGCAATAATCGCAGTTGCTGCGGCAATATTAGTCTTTGGCTCTTACAAAATCTTATCCATAAAAACTTGTGGCAGCGATGGAAAAGAAAAATCGCAATATTTATTAAAACTCATCATGGGTGCAATCCTCGCATTTGTTCCTGCAACGCTGCTGCTCACAGGCTACGGACTAGTTTTTATCGGTTGGTTTCCGAATATGCACACAGCAGTATTCACTCGTCTCATCTCACAACCAATCTGGATAGGAATAAATGTTTTCTCACTCAGCCTCATTATACCCGCTCTTAACAGAACAGTTTTCAAAAAACACCCCATTGGATAAAGCACAACGCTAAACGCATAACGATTGTTAGAAATATTTTAAATTAATTCTATCCTTCATTATGCGTTTGGCGTTGTGCGTTGGAAAAAAATGCGAAACCGATATTTCGAAGATGAACAATTAGTCTATAAGTTTTCAACAAAGGCATTCAAAAAAACGCTCTCTTTTGCGAGACCTTATCGAAAAACCATAGCAATCGTGTTTGTTTTTATGGCGATTTTTGCATTTGTCGCACTTGCTCCGCCGATGATAACTCGCTTTCTCATCGACTATGTCATCACAACCCAAGACGGCTTTTTAGGTCTTGAGGCTGTTCAAACGGCGATTATTCTAATAGCAGTTCTAATGCTAGTCTATGCAAGCGACATAATTTTCACTTTTTTAAATCAACGGCTAATGCTCCAAACAGGTCACAAAATGGTGCATGACATTCGTCACAATACATTTAAAAATCTTCAAAAACTCTCATTCGATTTTTTTGATTCAAGACCTGCCGGAAAAATTCTTGTTCGTTTGACAAACTACCTTGATGAAGTTGCCGAAGTTTTTGCTCGGGCTATACTCGCCTTTATCATTGACGGAGCAAGGGTAGTAATGATAATGGTGTGGCTGTTCATTCTTCATCCGCAACTCGCACTTGTTGTCTTAGCATGCACTCTTCCGATGGCTGTATCGGTCTATTTTCTCCGTCGAGGTTTAGCAAAACGCTGGAGAATATGCCGAAACAAAATCTCAAACAGAACGGCATATATCGCCGAGAGCATTCAAGGCTCATTCGTATCCCGCTCATTCAACAGGAATTCTCTCAATAATGAAATCTACAAAGATGTCAACGCCCAAAACTATCGCTCATGGATGCGTGTCATTCATGTTCACGAGTTTTTTCATCCTGCGCTCGACGGTTTTTTTTGGCTTGGAATGATAGCGGTATATTCCGTCATCATAGTTTTCGGCGGAAGATTTTTTGGACTTGAGGGAATAACTCTCGGAATAATAGTCAGTTTCATCGCTTATATGGGAATGTTTTCTCAACCGCTGAACAACATAGCAATGTATATGCAACGCATAACAAGTGCCATGACAAATCTTGAAAGGGTTTATGAACTAGGTGAAACACCGTCTTCAATCTATGACGAAAAAGATGCCTCTGATATGCAGGAAGTTGACGGAGAAGTGAAATTTGAAAACATTTCTTTTTTCTATGAAAAAGGGGTTCCCGTTTTGGAAAACTTTTCGCTGGATGTCGAAAGAGGAAAAATGATAGCACTAGTAGGACCTACAGGCGGCGGAAAAACAACAATAGTCAGTCTCCTTTCAAGGTTTTACGACCCTCAAGAGGGAAGAATTTTAATTGACGGCAACGACATAAAAAAAGTCAAACTCCATTCTCTCCGCACTCAAGTCGGCGTGATGATGCAAGACGCTTTTATATTTTCGGGAACAATCTTAGAAAACATTCGCTACGCCAGACCGGACGCAACAAGAGAAGAATGCATAAGGGCTGCCGAAAGCGTCTATGCAAATGAGTTTATCGAAAAACTAGAGAAAAGTTACGACACCGAAACAAAAGAAGGTGGAGGAGGAATATCGTCGGGAGAAAAACAACTTCTCTCACTTGCCCGCCTTATTCTATGCGACCCAAAAATTCTAATCCTTGACGAAGCAACTGCAAATATTGACACTCAAACAGAAGACAAAATCAAAAAAGCACTCGACACAGTCCTAAAAGGAAGAACAAGTTTTGTTGTTGCCCATCGTCTATCAACAATAAAGAAAGCCGATGCAATTCTCTATATCGACAATCTCGGCATTCAAGAAGCAGGCACACACGACTCCCTAATGCAAAAACAAGGACTTTACTATACCCTCGTTCAAAAAGGAACGCTATAATGAAAGATAAGAAAAAAGATGAAGTAAAAACAAAGCAAAAGTGTGAATTTTGTGAATTTGAAGTTGAGATTGACGATTTTGACGAAAATGGCAACTGCAAATTTTGTGATATTCTTCATGAAAGATTTCAAAGAGCAATAGGGAAATGGGAAGCACCATGCAAAAAATGCGGCAAAGTATTCTTTTCAAAAAATTGGGATGATATTTGCCCGTCTTGTTTATAATTTTGATGATAAACTAGCAAAGAAGCGTATTGTTCATAAAGCACACTTAAATGAAGTTGGAAGAAATCAGGCAATTTAGTTATGCCTTTTGACAAAAAAAAGGCGGTCAGTAGATTTCGCTGCAAGTCTGATAACTTGCCTCTATAGTCACCACAAAAAAATATAACAAAACCGTTTCAAAATCAACTTGTGAAACGGTTTTTATTTTTTTGTTTAGGTAGTGTTCTTTTTTAGATATGTTTAACAATTACTATTCGATAAACTTGACAACGATTATCGGAATCCGGTAAAGCAATGTCAACCGCTGAAAAATTAAAACCGTCAATTTCTGCTGAAACTATTCCGTTAAAATCATGATTATTTCGCAAGCATTCTAAAATAGTGCTGCGGATAAAATTTGTTTGATTCATTTTTTCCTTTGCAACCTCCTTTTGTAGAATTAAACCATGTGCACTGGTGTATTTTAATTATATAATTTACAATCCTCGGCATCAATGATTTTTCAGGTTTGTAAATTATAATAATTTAAGAGAGGTTGACTTATTTATGGATTATTTGTCAGAATTTGGCGACTCATTAAAAGAGTTAATGCTTGAAAAAGATTTGACATCAGTTGCTCTTAGTAAGGCTATCAAAATTTCCGATTCAACTATAGGCGGCTGGAAAAATGGCGAGCATTTTATTACTTTATCTAACGCATTAAAACTTGCGGATTATTTTGAATGTTCACTTGAATTTCTTTTTGGTCTCAGCGATACTCGATTGGACTATATTCCACATGCGTGTCCGCCTTTTTATATACGATTAAAAGAAATAATGAAACTTCAAAATATATCAGGATATAAAATATCTATAAAAGACAGAGTTTTTTCACAAAGCCAATTTTATCATTGGAAAGATGGAAAAGACCCGAAAATTGAATCGTTAATAAAATTAGCGAAATATTTTGACTGCACTCTTGATTATCTTGTAGGGCGGGATAATTAAATAAAAGGCGGAACTATGCCGTTTGAAAAAATTGCATGTGATAAGCATAATAACATGAAAGAGGTTGCCTTATTTATGGATTTTTTGTCAGAATTTAGCGACTCGCTGAATGAACTTATGATTGAAAGAAGTTTGACGATTGAGGCTTTAAGGAAAGCAATTGGAATTTCCGGTGCTACTGTTGGTAAGTGGAAAACAGGGGAACAATCAATTTATTTGACTAATGCGTTAAAACTTGCAGACTATTTCGATTGTTCGTTGGAGTTTCTTTTTAACAGAACTGAAACAAGATTGGACTACTCTCCTCGCAAGTGTCCGTCTTTTTTTGAACGATTAAAAGAAATAATGAAACTCAATAATAAAACAGAATACAAAATGACCATTAAAGATAGAGTTATTTCACGAGGTCAATATCATCAATGGAGAACAGATAGTGACCCTTTAATTGAAACCTTGATAAAATTAGCAAAATACTTTAATTGCACTCTTGATTATCTTGTAGGGCGGGATAATTAAATAAAAGGCGACTCTGCCGTTTGACAAAATCATCATATTATTTGTAGGGGCATCGAATAGCATGTCCCTACGGTTTTTTTCTCAATAAAATACTACCTTCTTCTCATAAAAAATATTGACAAGAATCTCAAAAACTGTGTCAAACTAATAAGGAATGCAACAACATAAGTCAACGCCGCAGCAGTCAAAACCTTTCTTGCTCCGACTAATTCTTCTTGTGTGAAATTACCTTTCTTGATTGCTTGCAATGCCCGTCTTGATGCGTCAAACTCAACCGGCAGATTGATGAGTGAAAAAATAGTCCCAACTCCAAAAACAGCAAGCCCTATCCAAATGAAAAAGATTGACCAACCCATTCCCATGAACGCTAATATCATTCCAATGATTAAGAGTGGCATGAGTGTCCTGTTAGTAAAATTAACAACAGGAACTAGCGTATTTCTTATTCTCGAAAAAACATGTCCTCTGTCTTGCTGAATAGCATGACCTGCTTCATGGCAAGCAACACCAATCGCCGCAATACTCGAGGAGTGGTAAACCGTTTCACTGAGTGCAACGCTGTCACTTCTCGGGTCATAATGGTCGGTCAAATTTCCGCCGACATGTCTTACTTGCACTCGCTGCAAACCATATTCATCAAGCATAAATCTTGCAACCATGTGAGCAGGAGTTCCGAGTTTCGTTGCAACACCGCTATACTTTTGAAAGACGCTCCTAACTCTCGCCTGCATGACAAACCCTAAAATCATCAGCGGCAAAAAAGAAATAGTCACAATCAAAAACATTTGTGTTTCCCAATACTGTTCTCCCCACCAATAAATAAAATTTTCAAACATAAGTTTGCACCTCTCTTTTAGTCTATTCTACCTTATCAAAATATATTTGTAAAGCACTTGACATTTTGTCCAAAAAAATATACGCTAAACAAAATGAATTTTTATCATGGAACTTGTCAATTAGGTTTGACGGAATTAAAACCATCTTTAAACGAGGGTTCAACAATTAATGAACCTTTGGTTTATTTGTCAAGTGACACTTCACTTGCCGTATTCTATATTTGGGACAAACCATACTATTTCCACACTTACGGTTTTGATACCGGCGGAAGAATAGTCTATGAAGAATATTTTGAAAACCAATTAAAATACTTTTATCAAGGAAAAAAAGGTGCAATTTATACTTGCGAGGGCGATTTTGAAAACAAAAGTGAAACAGGGATAAAAACACTTTTCACAAGTAAAAACTCTGTAAAAATTCAATCCCAAGAAATAATAGAAGATGCCTATCAGCACATTTTAAAACTGGAAAAAGAACAAAAGATAAAAATAATTCGTTTCAAAGATTTAACCGAAAAAAGCAAAGAAAAAAATATTAAACAAATTGAAAGCCTAAGAAAGAGTTCAGCAACTTCAAAAGAGTTGTTAAAACTTATTGAAGAAAAAATGTAGACTATCTTTGATAGTTTTGTCTGGGAACTAATTGAAAACACTTGACACTATCTTTAATAGTATATATAATGCAGTTATGAAACTACTTGGAATTGATATTGGTGGGACAAACACCAAAATAGGGATTGTTGAGAATGGAAAAATTCTCAAAAAATCCGTGATGAAAACAAAACTTAAAGAGGGCTATGATGTCTTTTTGACAAGACTTGCTGATGAGGTAAATTCTTTGACAAAAGGCGTTGAATATTCAGCAGTCGGCGTTGGTTGTCCGGGGATTATTGACACAAAAAACGGCATAGTTGTCTATGCTAATAACTTGCAATTCAAAGATATTCCTTTGGCAAGCGATTTGTCAAAAAGATTGGGCAAAAAAGTGTCTGTCTCAAATGATGCGAACACTCAGGCACTGGGCGAAGTTAAATATGGAATAGGAGTGGGCTACAGCGATGTTATCATGGTGACACTCGGAACCGGAGTTGGTGCCGGTATTATTATTGACGGCAAACTATTTGAGGGTCACAAAGGTATGGGAGCAGAGGGCGGACATATGGTTATTGAAATGAACGGCGAGCCTTGCACATGCGGAAGGCTGGGTTGCTTTGAAGCCTATGCCTCAGCAACTGCTCTAAAACGAGACACCCTAAAAGCGATGATAAACAACAGCAACTCACTTCTTTGGGATATCATGAAAAACAATCTCAACGAGGTTGACGGCGGAACAATATTCAGAGGCATGGAGCAAGGCGATGAAACTTCATTTGAAGTTTTTAGGCAATATGTTAATTATGTCAGCGAAGGTATAACAAACTTAGTCAATGTTTTTCGACCTCAAGCAGTAATTATAGGCGGCGGCATGGCAAAAGAAGGCGACACCCTGACAGATGCTGTTCAAGAACTGGTTAGTCAAAAACGCTACGGCGGTAAAGACAGCCTTCCTTGCAAAATCCTGACTCCAATCCTAGGGAACGATGCTGCAATAATCGGGGCGGCGGAATTGAATAATTAAATTAGCGTTTTCCTAATTGATCGCATTAATTTAGACAATGTCATTCTGAACGAAGTGAAAAATCTGGCGAAGCGTAGAAATTACCATATTTACGGCATTTGTGACTTAGGGTGAAGATGTCGATTATGTGTTTTAGTATAAACCATAATTAAAATTTTTTTAAAAAAATTGCTTAAAATTAATTTACAGGCTAATAATATAATGTATTATAGAAATATATTAACGACACTTAATTTCATTAATATTAACTAACAATTAAAAACAAGGAGAAATAAAAATATGAAAAAATCACTGAAAGGGACAAAAACAGAGGCTAATTTGCAAGAGGCATTTGCAGGGGAGAGCATGGCGAGAAACAAATACTCGTATTATGCCTCAAAAGCAAAAAAAGACGGTTATGAGCAAATTGCCGCATTCTTCGAAGAAACTGCAAACAACGAAAAAGAACATGCAAAATTGTGGTTCAAATTGCTTCATGATGGTATTCCTGAAACTTCGCAAAATTTGTTTGATGCGGCAGAGGGCGAAAATTACGAACACACCGATATGTATGCAAGAATGGCTGCTGATGCAAGAGCGGAAGGTTTCAATGAGGTTGCAATACTCTTTGACAAGGTTGGTGCAATTGAAGCTCATCACGAGGCGAGATACAGAGCGCTGCTCAAAAATGTCCAAGACGGAACAATTTTCAAAAAAAGCGAAGAAGTCACATGGGAGTGCAGAAACTGCGGCTATCACCACAAAGGCAAGAACGCAATTGAGATCTGTCCGGTTTGTGTTCATCCAAAATCATTCTTTGAAGTGCATTGTGATTGCTTTTAGTAAAAAGCCGAACTGTTCCGAAAATTATAATAAAATTTTTAAAAAGGCTTTTGTCTCATCGCAAAAGCCTTTTTCAATGCGTTATGCATTGAAAAAAATTTTCATTCATTGAAAAATATTCACAAATGTTTTACAATTTTTTTTGGAAAATGTATTGACAAAGATAATAAAAGAATGTATAATGAAATGAAAAGTATAAATGTGAAAAGTTAAATCAAATGTTTTTTAGAACTCTAAGCAAGCCAGTCTAACAATACTTTTCACTTTATAAACTTTGGAGAATGATGTATATGAAAAAATTGAGAGTTTTTGCATTATCATTAATACTTATTGCAAGCGCTGTTTTGTTCACTGCTTGCAGAGAGCCTTCGCATTTTGATGTGTCTATTGGAATGCCGTCATCAAATGAAATAACCCGCTTTCAATTCTTTTTTGTTGAAGATGAGCAAAGAGAGAATGTGTTTGGTGTGGTTCAAGAAGGTGTTTCCATCATGCACACCGAAGTTGAAAATGGCGCAAGCGTTGTTGTGGAATGGACAGTTGCTCCTAATTTTATTGGTGAAGTGACCATTATATCCGCTCCAAGAAGAGGTGAGCCTGTTGTGACAACTCTAAGAGGAGGAAGAGCCTTGACTTACTCTTCTCAAAACAGACAATTTGTCTTAGAGCATCTAATAGCAGGCGACACTACCTTTTCAATAGAGGCAATTTTTGTTCCGCCTCCGGTTGAACCTGTTCTTCCTCAAAGTGTGACAATATCAGGCGGAGAGTTGCAACTTAATGTCAATAGTTATTTCACTCTAACAGCATCAGTATATCCACTAAACGCAACTCCAAATGAAGTTGCTTGGACTTCCGGCAACACTGCCTTTGCAACTGTTGACTCAAATGGTGTTGTAACCGGTGTTGCCCCGGGGCATGTCACTATCACTGCAACCATCACAGGTTCTGTTCCGTTAAGAGTTGCAACTCGTGAAATTGAAATAATTCCTGCCGGTCAGTCACCGATTGTTTCGCCGACAGGTGTTGCGATAACGGGGGTAAGCGCAGTCAATGTCGGTGAAACAACTGCCGCATTAACAGCAACAGTTTCTCCTCAAGGAGCATATCCAAACACCATCGTTTGGTATTCAGAGCATCCTTTGATTGCAACTGTTGATGCAACCGGTCGTGTCACAGGCATTTCAGAAGGGCAAGCAACAATAAGAGCAACGGTTGCAGGAACTGCCGTCACAAACACTCGTCAAATAACAGTCAACGCACCTTTGCAGCAAGAGAGAACAATCCGTGTTTGGTTCTTAGGCGGAAGAGATGGTCATTGGGCGAATTTCAGGGCAGCAGAACTAAGGGCATTTAGCGGCACTACTGAGTTAAGAGCAAGAACATATATGCAATGGCACTCTGCTCACTCAACTTATCAAGGCTGGCGTTTTGCTGATATTGTTGTGCCGGGACACTATGCATATTTCCAAGTAGAAATTTGGGGGCATGACGGATGGATTATTCCGTTCGCAATGCCTTATCAAATAACAGAGGAAATTTGGTTCTATGGCGGACATGACGGAAATGACCATTATATAGCACTAGCACCATCAACAATGAGACCTTCGACATAAAAGTAATAATAAAATCAACAAAAAAAGGATGACAGATTAAAAAATCGTCCTTTTTTGTTTTTTTCCTCAAATTCGCTTGACAAGCAAAAAAAATAGTTGTATAATCAAACTACATTCTTAAAATTGAATGAAAAAAATAAAAAGAGGTAACCACTACTATGGAAACAAAAAAACTACTTGAAGAAATCTTAAAAAACTACAGAGGAGAGGAAATCACTCTTAATGAAAGCGTAACTTTTGAATCACTCGGCTTTGATTCGCTCGATCAAGTTGATTTGATGATGCAAGTTGAAGAAAAATTCGGCATCTCTTTTCCGGATGACGCCGACATCAAAAGTTTTGATGACCTCCTTGCTCTTATTGAAAGACTTAAAAAATAATCTAAAAGTGTTGTTGATTTTTATTGTTTTACAAATATTACCAACAAAAAAATCAAAAAAATTATGAAAAAACTATTGACAAACTAGTTTTTTCATAATATAATGTTAATAGCATTGTGAGGGTCGCTCGCACTGCTCCTTAAATTTGCTCATCATTTTCCCCCTTATTTATATTTGTAAAATGCCCGACACTTAGTGTTGGGCATTTTACATTTTTGAATAAATTGCAAATGTTGATAAAATTAAATTTACCTAATTTGTAATTTGTAAACTTTAATTTGTAATTTATTTTTTTACATATGTCAAACATTGGGGTGTTCTTTCATCCTCGCTCATAACAGTAATGCCGTTTGCCGTGCAGCATTTTTCATGCTCAAATATGCAGTCGGCTGTGCATTTGACATGAGTGTCAACGGTGTAATTTGCTTTTGCAAATTCATGAGCAACCTCAAATAAACTTTTGCGCTTTTCCTCAACAGGGTCATAACTAGAGCAGTAGGTGTCATTAGTTATTGAAATGTCCTTTGCCGTGCAACAATAACCTTTATTGAAACGACACTCTTTTTTTCCGCATTTTAAATCTTTCATAAGTTTTCTCCTTTTATTAACGCATAATGTATAACGCATAACGCATAACAAAGGATAGAAATTATATCAAATTAAGTCTAACAATCGTTATGTGTTTATACATTGTGCGTTATGCGTTGTCTAAAATAGTATGGACAAATTTCAAAAAAAACAAACATTTTCCCCAAAAAACGCTTTACAATAGTTTTTAAATCTAGTATACTAATGTTTCTTGAATTAAAAATCAACAATCGTTATGCATTATGCGTTATACATTATGCGTTAATAAAAGGAGTTAAAAGATGAATGTTCCAGAGTGGATGACGAATAGTTTTCCGATAATAAGGGTTGTTTTCATAATCATACTCGCAATACTTGCGATTTTAATGATTGTCGCTGTCCTTTTCCAAAAATCAGGTTCAGAAGGAGGACTTGGAGCCCTTGGCGGACAAGCCCAAGACACCTACTACCAAAAACACAAATCAAAGTCACTTGAAGGCATACTAAAAAGAGCGACTATGATTTTGGGCATTGCAATAGGTGTTTTAAGTGTTCTTTTCTTTGTGACAATCCTAGTTGTGCCCATCTAAGAAACATAAAAAAAACAAAAAGCGGGCAACACCCGCTTTTTTCAAATGCACAATATTTCACAATAAACACTTAGAGCATCTTTTAAAATAAAGCAATTTTAAAATGAAAAAGAAAAATAACTTTCAAAAAGATATTCGAGATACAGCAGTAGGAGTCCTTCAGGCAAGACGAAGCGGCTATGCTTTTTTATTGAGTGAGGGAAGAGAAGATATTTTTATCCCGAAATACAACATGAAAAATGCCATAGACGGTGATGAGGTTTTGGTTAGAGTTATTTCGTATCGCAAAGGCGGAGGCGAGGGAAGAGTTGAAAAGGTTTTGAAACGAGCCAAAAATAAAATCGTTGGCGAAGTGAAATTTCGAGGTGACAATTATTTTTTAGTTGCTGATAGTTTGTCCGCTTCTAAAGACATAATTATTGAAAAACATGAGCTAGGGCGTGCAAAAGACGGCGATAAAGTAGTAGTTGAATTGTCACCTTGGAAAATGCATGAAATGCCAAAAGGAAAAGTTGTTGAACTATTGGGCAAAAAAGGACAAAAAGGAGTGGACATTCTTTCAATTATTCGCTCACACGGTCTATATGAAAAATTTCCGAAAGGCGTTGTTAATGAGGCAAATGAAATTGGCGACACTATCACAGATGAAGAAATAAATGGCAGGCATGATTTCAAAAAAGAACTGGTCATAACAATCGACGGAGCAGACGCAAGAGACTTTGACGATGGTGTGTCTGTTGTTAGGCATGATGACGGAACTTATAATCTTTCAGTTCATATTGCCGATGTTGCTCATTATGTCAAACGAAACAGCAAAATAGACATCGAAGCCCAAAAGAGAACAACCAGTGTCTACTTTCCACACATGGTTTTACCAATGCTGCCGGAAAAACTCTCAAACGGTATTTGCTCACTAAAAGAAAAACAAGACCGCTTGACGCTCAGTGTTGTGATGACTGTCAACAAAGTAGGCACAGTTATTGACTACAAAATATATGAAGGAATTATCAACTCCCGCCATCGCATGACCTATGAAGAAGTTGATAGAATAATTGTAGGGGCGGTCAATGACAATCCGCACAATGACTATGAATCAACAATCGGGCGGTCAATGACTGCTCCTGTAAGCATTGTTCAAAAAAACAAAACAAATCTTGACAACAATTCCTCATTAAATAAAATGCTTTTCACAATGAAATCCCTAGCCGACATCCTCACTTTAAAAAGGATAAATCGAGGTTCAATTGAATTTGACTTAACTGAGAGTGAATTAGTCATGGACGAAACAGGAAAATGTATTGCCGTTGTCAAAAAACCTCGTTTAATTTCACACAAAATCATTGAAGAGTTCATGGTCTTGGCAAATGAAACTATTGCCGAACATCTGACAAAAAACAAAATCCCCGGAATATTCCGTGTTCACGAATCACCTCCTCCGGAAAAAATTGAGAGACTAACCGATTTTCTTGACGCACTTGGCGTTGAAAATGATATTGATGATAATTCAACATCATTAGATTTCGCCAATTTATTAAAAGACACTCCTGAAGATGTTACGCTTGCCGTTAATAAAATGGCATTGCGTTCTATGTCAAAGGCTCTATATGAAAATAAAAACAAAGGGCATTTCGGTTTGGCAAGTGAATTTTATCTTCATTTCACCTCACCAATAAGACGGTATCCTGACCTAATCGTTCATCGCATTTTAAAAGACTATTTAAAAAATGGCAAAAAAAATCTTGCAGCATTTTCTGAGGACACCGCTCCAATCGCAAAGCAATGCTCTGAGCGAGAGCGATTGGCTGAAAGTGCCGAAAGAGATGTAGTTGACTACAAAAAGTGCGAATTTATGAAAGATAAAGTCGGCAACACTTACAAAGGAGTAGTAAGCGGAGTTGCTGAATGGGGAATTTTTGTTGAATTAGAAAACAGTGTCGAAGGACTAATCCGTATTGACGGTCTCCCGGGCTATGGTTATGTATTCAACGAAAAAACCATGACAATGTCAAATGCCGCTTATTCGTTTAGACTGGGACAAGCAGTTACGGTAGAAGTTGATAGCGTGACGGATAGAGTGCAATTAATTTTAAAAACATAAATTACCAATTACAGTGGACAACTACTAAGGTGGTTAAATTAATTCTATCATTATTTGTAATTTGTCCACTGTAATTTGCACATTAAATTATGTTCCACACCAAACAAACAAAAGACTTATTACAATCTTTTAATTCTAATGTTCATTCAGGATTAACGAATGAACAGGTTTTGTTAAATGAAAAAGAGTTTGGCAAAAATGTTATTGAAAAAGAAAAAAAGATAAATATTTTTAAACGCATTTTAGTTGCACTTAGTGACAAGATGATAATGATATTAATCGTTGCGCTTGTTATTGCTGTTGCAATAAACATTATTGGTGCAATCGTTCCGGAAGGCTACACGGACATTTTTGAAATAATAGGAATTTCGTTCGCAATAATTTTGTGTGTTGCAATAACTGTCATAATGGAGGGAAGGAGTGCAAAAGCATTTGAAGCACTCAATAAATTAAATGAAGATGTTTTTGTCCGAGTAGTCAGAGAAGGGGATAGCAAACTAATAAAAGTCGGCGAAGTTGTTTGCGGAGATATTGTTGTTGTTCAAAGCGGAGATAAGATTGTTTGCGACGGAAGATTGTTAGAGGCAGCGGCATTAACGGTTGACGAGAGTGCGTTGACAGGCGAGAGTCACCATGTTGAAAAAAACGCTGATGCTGTCTTTGAAGATGAAAACATAGCAGCCGCCGAACGCATCAATATGCTTTATTGCGGAACTTATGTGGCAAGCGGCAATGCAACAATGCTGGTTTGTGCTGTTGGAGGCAAAACAGAATTCGGTCAAATTGCAAAAGAGTTGGCAAAATCAAAATCAACTTCAACTCCGCTTCAAGAAAAACTTGGGAAACTTGGAAAAACAATTGCTATCGCCGGTGCAAGTATTGCACTATTGGTCTTTTTAATTCAATTAACAAGATATTTAGTAACAGACAGTGCAACGCTTCAAAATATACTCGGTGCATTTTTAATGAGCGTTGTTCTCATTGTTGCCGCAGTCCCGGAAGGTCTTCCGACAATCGTTGCCGTTTCACTTTCCATTAATGTTTTGAGAATGTCAAAGGAAAATGCTCTGGTCAAAAAACTTGTCGCATCTGAAACAATCGGCTGCGTTAATGTCATATGCAGTGACAAAACAGGAACACTAACCCAAAACAAAATGACAGTTGTTGGCGGACAGTTAACAGATGAGTTATTCCTAAACAGTTGTCTAAACTCAACCGCTGATATTGAAGAGATAAGAGAAGTTTTTTGTGATAACAACAAAACTAAAGAAAATGAATCTCTTGGACAAAAGTGCCGAAGGCACAAGTTTATCGGAAATCCAACCGAATGTGCCTTATTAGTTTCTGCTAAAAATCATGGATTTGACTACAAAAAAATAAGAGCAGAAACCGAGATAGTAGAGGTCGTTCCGTTTTGTTCAGAAACAAAACACATGTTAACAACTGTCAAAACCACTGACGGTGTCACAACCTATGCAAAAGGAAGTCCGGAAGTAATCCTAGACATGTGTGATATAACTAAAGCAGAGAGAGAAAAAATAGAAGAGCAAATCATCGAATATCAAAAAAGAGCGGCAAGAGTAATTGCTTTTGCATCAATGCATAAAACACAACACACAATGCATAACGAAGACAAATTTGTTTTTAATGGTTTTACGGCGATTAGCGACCCGCTTCGTGAAGATGTTTTTGAGAGTGTACGAGATTGTAAAAAAGCCAATATTGAAATAAAAATGCTGACTGGTGACAATATAGTGACCGCTACTGCAATAGCCGAAGAATTAGACATGCTTGACAAAAATATTGAATGTCAAGTAGTTGAAGCAAAAGATCTGGATAATCTCTCAGATGAAGAATTTAGAGAGCGAATAAAAACAATAAAAGTTATTGCCAGAAGCACTCCTTTAATCAAAATGCGTGTTGTGAACGCCTTAAAAGCACAAGGCAATGTTGTTGCATTAACAGGCGACGGAATAAACGATGCTCCGGCCCTCAAAAATGCCGATGTCGGAATTGCAATGGGTTTGGCAGGAACTGATGTTTCAAAAGAGGCGGCTGATATCATTCTTCTTGACGATAGTTTCTCAACGCTTGCAAGAGCCGTTAAATGGGGAAGAGGCTTGTTTGAAAACTTTCGCCGCTTTATCACCTTTTCAATAACAGTCAACATCGCCGCAGTTTTATTTATTTTGGTCAGCGTCATATTAGGTTATGGTTCACCGTTAACTGCCGTTCAAATTCTTTGGATAAACATCATAATGGACGGTCCTCCCGGCATAACGCTTGCGTTTGAACCAATCAGAAACAGCATTATGGAGCAAAAGCCGATAAGACGAGAAGAGCATGTAATAACTCGTTCTATGCTCAAAAGAATGATAGTCAACGGTTTATTTATTGCCTCTCTTGTCATCTCTCAACAGAGTTTTAATTTCTTGTCGATTGACCCATATCTGATGCCGACAGTTCTCTTTGCATCGTTCACCATCATGCAAACATTCAATGCATTTAACGCAAGAGAACTTGGACTAACTTCAATATTCAAAACATTATTCCGCAACAAAATATTCGTTGCTGCAATGTCCGTCACACTTCTAATTCAAGTCATCATCACTCAATTCGGCGGACTATTTTTTGGAACAGTTCCGCTAGACATAATAACATGGCTAAAAGTAATAGGTCTTGCGTCAAGCGTCATAGTGTTTAGTGAGTTGACGAAATTGACGATATTCTTGTTTAGAAAAATCAGGAGGAAAAAATCAAATCATAATATATTATGAATTGAAAAAAAATCATGAAACTAGGCGCTCACATATCAATTAGTAAAGGCTTTTACCATGCCGCATGCGATACTGTTTCAATCGGTGCAAACACCTTTCAATACTTTTCACGAAACCCCAGAGGCGGTGCTAAGCGTGCCGTTGATGAGGCTGATTTTGCATTGTTTAGAAAAATCTCTTCTGAAAACAATATTGAAGAAATTCTATCTCACGCCCCCTACACTTTGAACCCTGCAAGCACAACGAGAGCAACAAGAGAGTTTGCTAAGATTTGTCTCAAAGAGGATTTAGCAGCACTCGAGTATCTTCCAAACAACCTCTATGTTTTTCACCCGGGTTCAAACAGTGAGAATAAAGAAGAGGGAATGTCTTTCATTGTCGATACCCTTAACGAAGTTTTATTTGAAAAACAAACAACAACAGTCTTGTTTGAAATGATGAGCGGGAAGGGAAGTGAAATAGGGTCAACATTTCAAGAAATTAAAGAACTAATAGACAAAGTTCATCTCAAAGACAAATTGGGAGTTTGTTTTGATACTTGCCACCTCTACAGCGCAGGCTATGACATCAAAAACAATCTTGACGGAGTTTTGAATGAATTTGACAAATTAGTCGGACTAAAATATTTGCGGGCAATTCACCTAAACGACAGTATGCATGAGTGCGGTGCAAAAAAAGACCGCCACGCAAAAATCGGTCAAGGAACTTTGGGGATTGAAACTTTCAAAAATCTAATCAATCACCACTTATTAAAAAATATTCCTCTTTACCTTGAAACTCCCCAAGACACAATTCAAGGCTATGGAGAAGAAATAAAACTCCTTCGTTCTTTATACTCAAACAGTCCACAAATTGAACAGTCTTGAAAATATCTTTTTGCGAAAAACCCACGAAAGCAACCATTTTTTGTATTTCTAATACGAAAAAGAACGCTTATCGTGTGTTTTTCATAAAAAATCTATTTTAATCTTTGTTCAATTTCTAAACTGTTTGAGTATATTTTCCAATAAATAAAAATAACTGAAGGCGGTCACTGGCCGCAAAAACCAAACAAAAAAAGGAAATAGAATTTGAAACAGAAAAAAACAGTAGTAGTCGGAATGAGCGGCGGTGTTGACAGTGCAGTTGCCGCCAAAATTTTAAAAGACGAGGGCTTCAATGTCATCGGACTTTTTATGAACAATTGGGAAGAAAAAGACGAAAGAGGCGAATGCACAAGCACACAAGACTGGAAAGATGTTCAAACAATCTGCCAAAAAATCGACATTCCATGCTACAGCGTGAATTTCGCTAAAGAATATTTTGATGGAGTATTTAAGCATTTTCTTAGTGAATACAAAGCAGGCAGAACTCCCAATCCGGATGTCCTTTGCAACCGAGAAATAAAATTCAACGAATTCGCGAAATATGCAAAAAAACTAGGAGGGGATTATATCGCAACAGGTCATTATGCTCGCCTCGAGGAAGATACAGAAAATCTAGGGGCGGCAATCTGCTGCCCGCACAATAATATTATTTTAAAAAAGGCTCTCGATGACAACAAATGCCAAACATATTTTCTCAACCAAGTTAAAACCGAGCAATTTAAAAATGTTCTTTTTCCGCTCGGTTATCTTAAAAAACCAGATGTTAGGGAAATTGCGAAATCGCTTAAACTCTCCGTTGCTGAAAAAAAAGACTCAACAGGAATATGTTTTATCGGCGAGAGAAATTTTCGAGACTTTTTAAAAACCTATCTTCCGGCCCAACCTGGCAAAATCATCGACACCAACGGAAGAGAAGTAGGGCAGCATGAAGGGCTAATGTATTATACCTTAGGTCAAAGAAAGGGTTTAGGCATTGGCGGTATAAAAGGGGAAGAAAACAATCGTTGGTTCGTTGTCAAAAAAGATCTTGAAAACAACACTTTGATTGTTTCAAACGGCGAAGGCGAAGAACTGCTCTCAACCTCTTTTAAAACAAATATTCTTAATGTTATCGGAGATTTGCAGGATGCCAAGGGCAGCATCCTCTGTAAGTTGGGCGTAGTGGATGCCGCCGGCGTCCCGAACCATATTCCTCTATCCGTCAAAACCCGCTATAGAGAAAAAGATATACCGGCCCTTGTCAAAATCAACCAAGACCTCTCCGCCGAAGTAAACCTTTTAACGCCGGCACGAGCAGTAACCCAAGGTCAATACGCAGTCTTCTATGACAAAGAAAGATGCCTCGGCGGCGGAGTAATTATCGAAAATTGATGCAATATCTAAAATCACAAATCACAGACAAATGTAAAGTTGTCAAGCGTTTTCAACACTTTTGTCGTGTTCTGCTAGTACTAGAACCAAGTAGTCGAAGACTGCTGTCAAACAAAATTATAAAACATTTGCAATTTGCAAACTGTAATTTGTAATTTTAAACAGTTGCATTTGATTTTTTTTTGTGATATACTTAATGCATGGCAAAAATTATTGCAATTGCAAATCAAAAGGGTGGGGTTGGAAAAACGACAACGACAATTAATTTGGCGTCTTTTGTTGCTTATATGGGAAAGCGGGTTTTGGTCATTGACCTTGACCCTCAAGGCAACTCGTCAAGCGGCTTGGGAATTGACAAACACAAGTTGGAGTTTAGTATTTATGGAGTGCTTTTAGGTGATTGCACTGCTCGTCAGGCAACAATTGAAACTCGTGTTCCAAATCTTTTCATTATGCCTGCAAATAATCATCTCTCGGGTGCTGAAATTGAACTTACTAGTTTTGTTGACCGTGAAAGCGTTTTGAAAAAAATACTTGAACCGCTTCATGATAAGTATGACTACATATTTATTGACTGTCCGCCGTCACTTGCACTTTTGACAGTCAATGCTCTGACTGCTGCAAATTCGGTTCTAATCACTATTGCGTGTGAGTTCTTTGCACTTGAGGGACTGTCTCGCCTTATGAACACCATCAAATCAATAAAAAACCTTGACTTGAACAAAAATCTTGATGTTGAAGGTGTTGTTATGACGCTTTTTGACGGGCGTTCAAGCGTCACTCAAATGCGTGCGGAAGAAGTCTCAAAATACTTTGGCAAAAGAGTATTCCAAACAAAAATCCCAAGAAATATCAAGTTGAGCGAAGCCCCTTCTTATGGTCTTCCAATAATGCAATTTGACCCAAAATCAACAGGCGCTCTTGCATATTATCAACTGGCACTGGAATTCTTAAAAAGAAACAAAGACAATATCAAGCCGATTGAAAACTTGAGTAAGTTAAAAGTAAGGATTGATTAATCTTAAAATGAACATCAAAAAAAATGTTTTTGTCCGAATATTAAATGCAAAAATCATGGAAACTGCAAAGTTTGTGAAAAAAAACATAATGGCACAAAATAAGAAACAACTCAGAATTTGAAGATTTGCTTTTAATAAAGGTAATATAAAAATGCAGGGGCGTTCAGTGAACGCCCCTGCATTTCTTTTAACAGCACACCTTTACTTTTTTTTGACTTAATTACAATAAGCCTTCGTTGCATATGTTGGCATATGCATTAATACTAGTCCTCATATTCCATTTCTTTGACATGCTTTTTGATTAGTTGATTTATGTAAGATGAAACAGAGCGGTCTTCTTGCTCAGCATATTCTTTTATCTTTGTTAACAAATCTTCATCAAGTGTTATATTTATACTCGTTTTTAATGGTTTCATATTCATATAAAAATTATATCATAATACCATATTTTATGTTGATTAATGGCATATAATGTTATATACTGTTGTTATGGAAAATAAAAAAGAAACAATTATTGAATTAATGAAAAAGAAAAATATTAAAATTGCGGATATGGCGAGTGTTGAATTGGAAGCAACATGTGTGGATATAATACACCTTATCTACAAAATCCTCATCAGCGAATGTTTCACAGATGAGGACAGAGTTCTAATGATGAAAAAAGTTTTTTGTTGATTATATTTTTATGGTGCTTCAAATGCGTGACTTAATAGGATAAAATTGTAGGGGACGCCGCCCTCGGCGTCCCGATGTTGGTCTATTGTGGAAGTTTATGTGGGTGGCAGACCAAACATATTATATAATAAAATAAAAGGTAATAAACCGCAGGGCGAGCCCTGCACCAGAAACGCCTACGGCGTTACCTTCCGACGCAAGCGTCGGGGTTTTATACCTTTTGAGGTTGTCGCAAACCAACCTTTGGTTTGCTTCTATTATAAAAAAAACTCTAATAACACCTTTCACTTATTTACTAACTATCCCTGCCATTTCATAAAGTCCTTTGTTGAATACTTTTTTTATTTTTAATGCCTCGAAAATGTCCATGTCGAATATTTCGTTATTTTTAACGCCGACTACTCTTCCGCCTTTTGCGTTCATTAAACACCTTACTGCCGCAACGCCGAAACTTGTTCCTAAATATCTATCCATCATTGAGGGCGAGCCGCCCCTTTGAATATGTCCTAAAACCGTGATTTTAACATCATGACCTGTGATACTGCGAATATCTTGGGCTAGTTCATGACTTGAGCCGACCCCCTCTGCCATGACAATCATCATGCTTTTTTTACCTTTTTTGTAGCCGTTTTCAAGAGTTTTGCAAAGTCTTTGAACATTCAATTTCACTTCGGGAACAAGAATAATTTCCACACCGCCTCCAATGCCGGAATAGAGTGCAATGTCTCCGCAATCTCTCCCCATGACTTTGATAATTGCAATCCTTGAATGAGACGACATCGTGTCTCTGAGGTTGTTAATAGCCCATAAAACAGTGTTACAAGCAGTGTCAAAGCCGAGCGTAAAATCAGTATACGCCAAATCATTGTCGATAGTTCCCGGAATTCCAACGCAAGGAATGCCGTTTTTCGTCAGCCTTTCCGCACCATAAAACGAGCCGTCACCGCCAATAACAACAAGCCCCCCAATGCCTTTTTCATTCAAAGTTGCAACCGCTTTTGCAGTCCCTTCATCGGTTTGAAATTCAGGGCACCTTGCACTCTGCAAAATCGTTCCGCCCCTTTGAATAGTATCGGAAACATCAGCGGATTTTAGTTTTTTAAAACGATTTTCCAAAAGGCCTCGATAACCTCTCTCAATCCCAAAAACCTCAATCTTATTACATAGTGCCGTCCTTGTCGCAGCCCTTACCGCCGCATTCATTCCCGGAGCGTCTCCTCCGCTAGTCAGTATCGCAATTTTTTTCATAATAAAATTAGTATACGCCATCATATTACTTTTGTCAAGTATTTTCAATACTTTTGTGTGTAATTGCCAATACAAGTATTTATCTCAACAAAACAGTCAAAGACTGTTGTTAAGTATTTTCAATACTTTTGTCGAAGGGTCAATATATTAGTTATTTCACACAAAAGTGTCAAAGACACTTGACAATGGTCTTTGACCCCTTTGTTGGGGTGATTGCTGTGTAATAGCAATCTCTCACAAAACTATCAAAGATAGTTGACAAAATTTTCATATAATGTTATACTACACTGAATTGGAGGTGTCGAAAATGAAAAAAATATTCAAAAAGATTTCAATGGTAATGCTTGCAATACTTTTGATTTTTCCTGTTTTTGCGTTGAGTGGATGTTGGTGCAATTGTTGGAGAAGGAATATTGAATTTTTTCCCTTCGTTATCGGCGTTGATGAAATAAACGGCGACTTCAATCCTTTCACTTCCGCCCATCCGGTTGATCGTCAAATTATTTCAAAAACTCAAATGCCTCTTGCAAGGCTTAATACTCAAGGAACTTGGCTTGAATATGGTAGTGGAATTCCTGTTGCCACCAAAGCATTAAAAGTTGAAAAACTAAACTCATCGGGTCAAGTGATTTCTGAGAGTGTCGGAAATGACGGAGTGTTTGAAAGCGTTTTAGGATTTGAAAACTCTCAAATTGCTCAAACAAGACTGACCTTTGTCTTAAAAGACAGCATTTATTTTTCGGACGGGATGCCATTAACTTTAAAAGATGTTTTCTTCAATCTCTACACCTTTCTTGACCCGTCATATATGGGGGCAAATCAATTAAGGACTATTAATATTGACGGATTGAGACAATATCATAATCAAAGTCCTCATGAAAATATTATAGGTTGGAGAGATCAATTTCAATGGATAGCAAATATTGCTTTTTCTGAATTTAGAGGCAGACTATCAGAGTTTCACACTGCTCAACCGGGTGCAAGAATATCAGTGCCTAATTTGGTAAATTCGGATGTTCCTTTCTCAGTTCAGCAACAAGGATGGCTGGATATTCTTCTTAGAACCTACAGAGAAGAAGTATCAAGACATTTGCAAAACGGAGACATTGCAGTCCCGGAGGGTCATGAATTTATTTCAGACAGGCTTGAAACTTTCCTTCACAGAGTAGGAATTGCCCGTATTGGACCTCCGGCGGGTCAGCCTGGTTCACCTGATATGTTTGATCCGGACGGTCGTGTCCCCAATTTTCGTCCAATCTATAACATTGCTGCCGCAACCGGCAATTGGGAGATTTTAATTGAAGAAGTTATGACTTCGGTTTTGACTACTTCTATGTTGGTTTCAAACATGACATTTTCAACAAGTGCTTTTAATTTGATTAACTATATTGCCTCTCAAATGCGAGAAGCATTTATTCCCGAAATAAGCATCCACAACATCAGAGGAATTCAGAGGATAGTCGGAGAAAGAACAATCGGCGGAAAAACTTTTAATTCTAACGCAAACGAAATGTTTTCAATAACAATCAACGGTGTTGACCCAAATGCATTGTTTTTACTTGGCGATATGACAATTGCCCCAAAACATATCTATTCGGGAGTTTTTGAAAAAATAGATTTTAGAAATGCAGAAAACTGGTGTTGGTATGGCGGAGACCCATCTATTGAAAACTCAACTCCAAACGGCAGATTTGGACTTCCTTTTTCAAGAGCGTCGTTTCACAGAGAAGTCATCAATTCAGTCGAAGTTCCTGTTGGGGCAGGGGCATATATGGCAACAAACGCAACATTTGATGCACATCTATTTAATGAAGCAATAACAAGAAACCAATTTTTTTCAGGGAACACAGTCAACTTATACCGCAATCCATTTTTCATCTATGGTCCAAATAATGGTCCGGCAAGAATTCATAGAGTTGCAATGCGCAGTAGACCGAGAGCGGCATTAATTCCGGCACTAAATGCAAGAGAATTCCATTACACAGTTGTGGATGCCGTTTATCGTGATCAATCTGTAATAGCAACCTCTCGTGATTTGATTGGATTTGGAGAAGCAAACATGGGTTTTCAATATGTTGGTATTAACGCAAGTCAAATTCCTGACATTAGAGTAAGAAGAGCAATCATGTATGTTCTAGACCCTGACATGACACTTGAATATTATGATGGTCTATCAACACGAATCACAAGAGCCTCAACAACTAACAGTTGGGTGTTTGATGGTGGTATGCCTACTTGTGTGTATCCGTTCCAAGTGCGGAGACTAGTACAAGTAGGTGTAGGTATGCCTGGTATGGTGACCTATTCTAGTGAAGTTGCCAGAATAAGAAATCTATTCCAAGCAGCAGGCTACACGCTAACCGGCGGGACAACAATAGGCGGTATCGCCAATGTTGACGGTGTTTTGCGAGATTCAAGCAATCAGCAACTTAGACTAACATTTTCGCTTCCCGGAGACACAACTGAGCATCCGGCAAGAGACATGTTTCTAGATGCAGCAAGATTATTGCGTCGCTACTTTGGAGTCAATGCAAATGTTGTTCCGGATCCGCAAGTTTTCACAGCACTTTCAAGAGGTGAGTTGCAAATTTGGGCAGGCGAAATGGAGCAAGGGATTGACCCATGCATGTTTGAAAGGTTTCATTTTCAGTCGAGACATCACTCCGTCAACGCATTTGGCTTCAATGCAATAATGAATGACAGATTTATGGCAAGTTATAACAATGTTCTGCCCTCCCGAAATCAAGACTTCCTTTTGACTATTCTCGCTGACTACATTCAAAAAGGAAGACAATCCCTAGATAGAGATGTCCGCATTCCGATTTACAGAGATGCTCATAACATTTTGATGGAACTTGCCGTCATTTTCCCAACAATTCAAAGAGAAAACATGCACATCCTAAACACCCGAATTATTAACATAGCCTCAACCTACCAAAACCGCTCAACCCTACGAGGTCCAATGTTCAATTTCACTCATTGGGAACTCAACTAAACAATCGTAAAATCAACAATAGTCCAACTAAAAAAATTTCTTCAGACACTCAATGCTGAATCCTACAATGTAACACTCATCCAAACTGCAGCAAGACACTGTAGTGGCGGTTACTGGTCGTCCGAATATGAGTTATTTAATAATGTTTATAAGGTGTGGATGGCAGAATCCTTCCCTGTATTATTATTGTGTCAAGCACTTCCAAACATTTATAGATTTTCACTAACTTTACTAATAAATATGTAGGGGCGGCATTTTGCCGCCTGATAATAGACTGTTAATCTATTATCTTTCAGAGCAATGTTCATGCTCGTTGTGACTATGTTCACGATTGTTTTCTTCGCAGCCGCATGGTTGCTCCCATTCGTGTTCATAGCCTTCTTCGCCATGACCGCCATGAGAACAACTTCCATGGTTTTGCTCACATCCGCAGCCATGTTTGTTGTGTCCATTCCCTCTGCCATTTTGACATTCGTTGTGTTCTCTTTCTTCTCTGCACATATCTCTTCCATCTCTTTCGCCACGGCATTCGTGACCTCTGCCTATGCGAAAACATCCGCAGCATCTTATTCTAAGACTGCCGCAGCATCGTCTGCGACACGGATTATGGCATCTTCTGTGGCAATGCCTGCGTCTTCCACCTCTACAACAGCAAGCAAGTGCTGCAATTCCTAATAAACCTAACATACTTAAATATCCTCCTTTTTAGTATGTAAGATTTTTTAAGGAAAGGGTAAGTTGTAAAAGGGAAGAAGTATTGTTAGGATTTTATTTGTTATCTTCTATTATAATATGTGGCACAAGAAAAATTGTTACAATATTTTCCATAAAAAAAAGTTACAAAAAGGGTCAAAATAGTTGCAAAACTTTTAAAAATATATTATCATTAAATTCGCATTAATTGTGCAATGTGTATTATAAATACACATTGGATGAAAGTTTTAATTTGACAAAAGTTTTTTTTAAGGCTAAAGCAACATTAGTTGAACAAAAGATTTTGACTCAAAAAACAAGGAGAGGTGTTGAAAGAAAAAGTATCACTTGATAAAAACTTAATTAAGAATGGTAACGGCTCATGTGCAAGTGCCCAAAAGTTTGATAAAATTATTGAAGTCCGAAATGTGACGAAAGTTTTTGATGATGTAACGGTGGTTGACAACATGAGTTTTTCTATTAAAAGGGGTGATTTTGTCACATTTTTAGGCCCAAGCGGCTGTGGCAAGACCACCCTTTTGCGTATGATTGCAGGCTTTGAAAAACCAACTTCTGGCGAGATATTTCTTGAACGGGAAGATGTCACTTTGATTCCGCCTCACAAAAGACCAATCAATACAGTCTTTCAAAAATACGCATTATTTCCGCATTTAAATGTCTACAAAAACATAGCGTTTGGTTTGAAGTTGAAACAAATACCTCATCAAATTCAACACAAAAAAACAGGCGAATCAGTAGACACAACAAGAAAATACACAAAAAATGAAATTCACGAAAAAGTTCAGCATGCTTTGAAAATGGTAGGACTGGATGGCTATGACAAAAGAGATGTGTCGACACTTAGCGGGGGACAGCAACAGCGAGTAGCAATAGCAAGGGCCATTGTTCTTGAACCAAAAGACTTATTGTTGGACGAGCCATTAGGTGCACTAGACCTCAAAATGCGAAAAGAAATGCAGATTGAACTAATGAACATTCACAAAAATCTCGGTATCACTTTCGTCTATGTCACGCATGACCAAGAAGAAGCGTTAACTATGTCTGACAAAATACTCATCATCAATGACGGTGTAGTGCAACAAGCAGGTACTCCTAAAAAGATTTATGATGAACCGGCAAATGCATTTGTTGCAAACTTTATTGGCGAGAGCAACATCCTCTCTGGTGTGATGGTCGCTGACTTTAAAGTTCAGTTCTCAGGACAAACCTTCGACTGCACCGACAAAGGCTTTTCAAAAAATGAAAAAGTTGACTTGGTTATTCGTCCTGAAGATATTGAAATTTCTGATTTAGTGGTCAGTGGTCAGTGGTCAGTGGTCAGTGAAGGTGAAAGTAAAAACAAAAAAACACCTAACCAATCACCAATCACCAACCACCATTTTATCGGAACGGTAACTTCTTCAGTTTTCAAAGGCACTTACTACGAAATGCATGTTGATGTGGGCTCATATGAATTCACTGTTCAATCAACAACGGGATTTGTTATTGGAGCAAAGGTTGCTCTTAATATTCCGCCGCAATCTATTCACATCATGCGGAAGATGAAAACTGTTAACTCATTCAAAACAGTCGTAACAAGCGAGAACACAATCGAGATATGCGGTGCAAACTATGAGTTCATTAACAATGAAACGGAACCTTTTGAAAAAGGCGATGAAGTAATCGCTGAAATCGAATTTGAGGACATATACCTCGCTGACCACGACGACTACACGCCTGCAGGGGGCAACATCGGACAAACTTACTATAAAGGCTCTTACTACCAAGTTCAAGTCTACACCGATGACGACGACGAGTTGTATGTCAACACAACTGACGAATGGGATATCGACGATAGAGTTGGAATAGCAATTAATCCCGAGAAAATAAAAGTGAAAAAGTATGTTGAGGAAGAAGACGGAGAAGAAGAGACAGAGAGTATTGAAGTTTAAATAAAGTGAAATATGAAAGGTGAAAAATGAAGATAGTCTTAATTTGCCATTAACGAAAGAGTAGAAATATTTTAACATTACTTTTCACACTTTACTTTTCACTTAAATAATCATGGAACAAACCATAATAAAAAATCAGCCGAAAAGGCATTCATCAATCACAAATTTTTGGCAGTCTGTTCATAAGGACTGGCTTTTTTGGGTGCTTATTTGCGGATTTGGTCTTTTGGGATTAGGGATTTATGTTTTAGTAAGAAAAGATGGGAATAGGGGTGTTTTTATCTTGCCTTATTTAATTTTGGCAATTCTCTTTATCATTGTTCCGTTAGTTTTTTTGTTTATTCAAGCGTTTATTTCTTTTGAAGGAGGTTTCACTTTTAATAACTTTCTTTCCTTTTCAGAAATGGGCGGTTGGTCGCTTTTGTGGCGTTCAATAAGAATCGCAGGGATAACAACACTAATTTGTCTGGTAATTGCATATCCTGTCGCACTCATTCTCTCATCAAAAGAAATGAAAGTGCCGTTAATTGTGATAATGTTTTTTATCGTCCCAATGCTCATTAATGTAGTCCTTAGAACTTTTGCGCTGAGAGAGATTTTTATGTGGATTGAAAGAGCAGTTAGAGAAAGCAGGGGAGAGGTTTTTAATTTGAGCGATGACTTCAAAATAATTACAGCACTCATTTTAGACTATTTTCCATTCATGCTGCTTCCTATCTATACTATTCTTCGAACACAAGACAAAAGTTTGCAAGAGGCGGCAGCCGACCTCGGAGCATCAAAAATCAGAGTGTTCTTAAAAGTGGTTTTACCGCTTAGCGTTGCAGGAATTATCAGCGGAATAATGATGGTTTTTTTGCCGGCAATATCAAACTTTGCAATACCCTATATTGTTATGGAATTTTTTAATGCCGAATCTCAACTCTTAGGAAATTTAATTTGGCATCAATTCAGTTCAAGGACAACCTATAATGTTGGGGCAGCGTATGGATTAATACTACTCTTGCTTGTTGCTACATCAGTTGCAATCATAACAAAGTTCACAAAAGGAAAAGCAAAAGGAGGGATTTCTTTTTAAAAAAAATGATTTTGCAAAACATTAAATCTGCATTAGGATTAGTCGGAGGTTTTTTCGCAAAAACTAGACGAATTTGGGCATTTGCTTTTTTGGCGATAGTACTGATGTTTTTGTATATGCCGCTCCTTATTATTTTTGTTTTTTCCTTCACAACGGGCGAAATTGGAAGATGGAATGAAGTTACATTTGATTTATATCTAACTTTCTTTCAAAATGGCTACGCACGCCGTGCTTTTTTTAATACTTTTCTTATTGCAATTGCGGCAGCCTCAATATCAACAGTAATCGGAACAATGGCAGCGATTGGAATGTTCTATCTTCGAAAATGGAGAAAAAAAACTATTAATGCTATCAATCAAATCCCATTAACAAACGCAACAGTTGTCACCGGGGTTTCAATAATGTTGTTTTTTCTCTCAGTCAGGTTCATTCCGCTTGGATATGTCGCAATAATCATCGCCCACACAATGCTTTGCATACCTTTTGTTGTCCTTGTTGTTACTCCTCGAATGTATCAGTTGAACCCCAACTTACTGGATGCTGGAATGGATTTAGGATTGGGACCGATGAAAGTAATGTTCAAGGTATTATTGCCTCAACTTCTTCCGTCGATATTTGCTGCATTTTGCTTAGCATTTGCAATAAGTCTTGATGATTTTATTTTGACAGTTTTCATAAGAGGTGAGATTAACACTATATCAACATATATTTTTACTCATGGTGACCTAAGAGGACCTATCCAGCGGCGAGCGTATTTTAGAGCAATCGCATCAATTATGTTCATGATGACAATTGCGGCAGTAGTTTTAGTTTATTGGTATATGAGAAGAAAAAGAAAAAAATTAGCAAAATAATTTGTATTTTTCGCATAATGCGATTAAGATAAACTACCATGTTCAACTATATTAAAGCATGGTAAAAAGGAGAAACAAAAATGAAAAAACTAGCGAAAATAATGATAATGCTTTTTGCATTCGTTATGATGGTGCCGGCGTTTGCCGCATGCACTCCACCTCGTGATCAAGTTTTGAGAATCTATAACTGGGGTTATTTTTTACACCCGGAAGTAGGAGCAAGATTTGAACAGTATATGCTTAGTGAGCATGGAGAAGAAGTAACGGTTCAGTTTTTCTACTTCGACTCAAACGAAACAGCATATCGAACAATCGCCGAACAAGGACTTGACCGTGATATAGTCGTGCCAAGTGACTATATGGTCGAAAGACTTATTGCGGGCGAATATCTGCAAAGACTTGACCACGCATTAATCACAAGCGAATTAGCAAGACACTATGCTCTAAATCAAGTTTCAAGCACAAATTTCCGCTCACTTTTAAGAGCACCAATCCTAGCAAGTTCAAACACTTATGACCCCGGACAACTCTACAGTGTTCCATTTTTGTGGGGAACTTTGGGAATTATGTATAATCGCAGTATTATTTCATCGTCTGAAGATGTTGCTCTAATGCGTTCATGGGGCTCACTTTTTGGAGAAGGCGGAATACCAATAAGAGCCAACGAAACCTATCCGGCAGTTTTTATGAAAAGCGCACAAGTTCGCGATAACTATGCTGCAGCAATGCTGTTTTATTTTTCAGATGAATTAAGAGAAAGAAGCAATAATTTGACAAACTTTTCTAATCCTTTATATATTGAGTTAATGGAAGCAATTTTCACAAATTTTGACTATGGAACGGAAAGTTTTTGGTATACTGAATTTGGAATAAATGACCCATTTGACCATGCAGTTGAAATATTGAGACAACAAAGAAGAGATATGAATGTTACTTTTGAAATGGACACTGGAATGTTCAACATGCAAGAAAATATCCCAACTGCAACAGCAGGACTTGCTTGGTCGACCGATGCAGGTTTTGTAATGAACGAAAATCCTTATGCTCCGGTTGCTGACATGCTTTATTATGTTGCTCCGGAAGAGGGCACAAATCTATGGATAAATAACCTTGTTATTCCCGAGTCGGCTGGAAATCCAAGACTTGCAAACAAGTTTATTGCTTTTTCGTTAAGAGAAGATATTGCAAGGCTAAACACTCTTTCAACCGGTTCGCCCGCTGCTAACCAAGAAGCAATGGTTGCGTTGGAAGCGGAATTAAGAGCAGATAATACTAGATGGGTCAATGATGGTCAACCTCGTCCGGCATACTTTAAGCCAATGATTCTTAACTTGATGTTTCCGTCAGACGATGTTTTAGCAAGGTCATTTATAATGGGTGATTTTGGCGATAGATTCGGTGAAGGTTCATTAATGTGGAATAGAGTTACAGCACCACTTTAATCAATCCGGAGTTCTTAATTTATAATGAATTACGATGTCATAATCGTCGGCTTAGGTCACGCCGGTGTTGAAGCCGGTGTATCTTGTGCGAAATTAGGTCTAAAAACGCTTGCGTTGTCAATAAGTCTTGACAACGCAGGCTTTTTGGCTTGTAATCCCTCAATCGGAGGAACAGCAAAAGGACACATTGTTTGTGAAATTGATGCCCTCGGCGGGGTGATGGGAATTGCGGCAGATGCCACAATGTCGCATTTAAGGATGTTAAATGCGTCCTATGGTCCCGCAGTCCACTCACTACGCGCCCAAGTCGACAAATACAAATATCACCGCTATATCAAGAAATTATTAGAAGAGACGAAGAACCTAACTTTAAGACAGGCGGAGGTTAAAAAAATTTTAACGCATAACGCACAACACATAACACATAACGAATGTGAAAATAATTTAAATAAAAATTCTGACCATCGTTGTGCGTTATGCGTTGTGCGTTATGCGTTGAAAACAATCGGCATCGAAACAGTCCAAGGACAACAATTCTTCGCTCCCTCCGTCATTCTTTGCTGCGGCGTTTATTTAAACTCTCTTATCCTAACAGGCTCTGTTGTCGAAAAAAAAGGACCTGCCGGCTTTTCCAGATCGGAACATCTTGCCGACAGTTTAACTTCCCTTGGCTTTGAACTTCGCCGTTTTAAAACAGGAACGCCCCCGAGAATAAAAAAAGACACTGTTGATTTAGCGAAACTAATCGTTCAAGAAGGAGAGGACACTCCATATTCATTTTCAACACTATCAAATCAAAAGAAATTGGACAAATTTTCTGAGCATTGCTATTTGGGCTATACCAATCAAAAGACCCACGATTTAATCAAAGAAAACCTTCATCTATCTCCAAGATATGCCGGAACATCTTTAGGTGCAGGTGCAAGATATTGCCCCTCAATCGAGGACAAAATCGTTCGCTTTTCAGACAAAGAAAGACATTCATTTTTCCTTGAACCCGAAGGGGCTGACACCCAAGAGATGTATATCCAAGGCATGTCAACAGCATTTCCGAGCGAGACACAAGAAAAACTCTATCAAACAATAGAAGGCTTTGAAAACGCTGAAATTATGCGAGACGCCTATGCAATAGAATATGATTGTATTGACCCGCTCGAGTTATATCCGACATTAGAGAGCAAACGCATAAGCGGACTATTTTTTGCAGGTCAAATCAACGGAACAAGCGGCTACGAAGAAGCGGCGGCACAAGGATTGGTTGCAGGGATTAACGCTTCGCTAAAGTGGTCAGTGGTCAGTGGTCAGTGGTCAGTTGATGGTGGGAAAGGAAATGACGAAAAAAATTTATTCATTACCGACCACCGACCACCGACCACCGACCACCAATTAATCCTCCCCCGAACTACCTCCTACATCGGCGTCCTCATCGACGACCTTGTCACTCAAGGAACGGATGAGCCGTATCGTATGATGACAAGCAGAGCCGAAAACCGTCTTTTGTTCCGCCAAGACAATGCCGACCTTCGCCTGACAGAGATTGGAAGAGAAGTAGGGCTGGTATGCGATACAAGGTATAAAAAATTTAAAAAGAAAGTCAAAGACATTGAGAAGGCAAAAGACCTTTTAAAAATAACCCGAACGCCAAAACAACTTACTCCGTTTTTTGAAAAAATAGGAGAACCTATTCCGCACACATCACTAACCGTCAAAGACATTATCAAAAGAAATGCCGTTTCATTTGAAAACTTTTTGGAGTTTTTAAACAGTGCGGACGGAAAAATGCCGCCCATACAATTAATCGATAAAAATCGTAGTGATGTGAAAGGAGAGAGTGATTTAGACAATAAAATTGCAGGGGCGGCATTCTGCCGCCCGTTGCCGGAAACCAATCCAAACAATGAACTGTTTATGGTCGCCTCTACAATTAGTTCTGCAAAAAAACAAAACAACTCTAAAGCAACTCTACTCTTCACCGAATCCGCCCTTCGTGATGTGTTCATCGAAACAAAATATGAAGGCTACATCATTCGTGCCCAAAAGCAAAATGAGGAACAAAAACGCATTGAAAACATGCCAATCCCTGAAGATATCAACTACAACTCACTGTCCGCTCTCTCATTAGAGTCCCGAGAAAAACTCTTAAAAATAAAACCGAAAACAATAGGACAAGCCTCCAGAATAAGTGGTGTCACTCCGGCAGATGTTAATATACTTATTGTGAAGTTAAAAGATAAAAGTGAAAGGTGAAAAGTGTTGTAAAAATATTTATTACGCTTATCCTAATAATACAATTAATTATGTCATCCTGAGCGAAGCGAAGGATCTAGGCACGAAGTGCCGTAAAACAGATTTTTTTTACGCTTACGCTAGATGCTTCGCTTCGCTCAGCATGACTTCATCTTAATTAGGTTGTCTCAATAATATAAAGCGTGTTATTTATTTTACACATTTCACCATTCATTAAATTAATGGTATGCTCTAAACTCCTCACTGCATCCGCATATCCCCATGCTGTCCGCACACACATGACAAAAATCAAGTCTGCAAAACCCGCAATTATATGCGGGTTCATTTTTTATATTTTTTTGACAAATTGAACATTTCATAAATATAGTATATCCAAAAAAAAGATTAGTATTTTTTTAGACAAAAGCGTTTAAAACACTCAAAAAAATTTCTAAAAAAATTTTTCAAAAAAGTATTGACAAACAAAAAAATATATGCTATAATACCAGTGTAGAATTCTGCCATACATATAACTTATTGAACGCAACTGGGCATGAGAAAGGAAGGTAAACCTGATGAACATCACAGAAGTTAGGGTGAGGCTAATCAAAAAGGATGAGGCTAAAATCAAAGGTATTGCATCGCTTACCATTGATAATTGTTTCGTTGTGCATGACATTAAAATCTTGCAAGGAACGAGAGAAGAAGGCACTTATTTTATTAACATGCCTTGCAGGAAAACTCCAAACGGTGACTACAAAGATGTTGTCCACCCCCTCAACAAAGAAACGAGAGAGATGCTTTCTAACCTTGTTTTGAAAGAGTTTGAGGCAGAGATGCAAAAAGCACAAATTTATGAAGAGGCTGCTGCCACTTCATAAAAGCGTTTTAAGACGACGATTGACTGAAAATCAACTAAAGATGAGATAACTCTCTTTGAAAAAAGAGACAAGGTTTTTTGCGGTCATCAGATATTAATTCTATGAAAAAACTAAAATACATTTTTCTAAACAATAACTTGGGGAGGACGACCAATAATTATTACCCCCGAAAACATTGAAGAATTTCTTCCGAACTAAACTAAAAAAATTAAAATAACCTCAAGGCACATTGCTTTGAGGTTATTTTTTGCGCTTAATTATTTATGAAATCGGCAAATATTTATTCACATTGCTGTTGTTTCCGTCATTTACTCTCGTCTCATAGTTTTCTCTAAATCTTTCGTCAGGCAGTCTTATGTCGCCTCTAAACTTTGCATCTTGGAATTTTTTGACGCCTGTTCTGTCGCTATCGTTGCCAAATCTGTTCTCAAAATTACTTTCAACATTTTTTTCTATATTGCGGCTGAACTGACTGTCAAAGTTGTTGTCAAAAAAGTGACTGTCTTGCATTCTGTTGAAGTCATATTTGTTGTCATAGTTTTTGCTGCTGTCCGTATTTTGGTGTCTGTTGTGATGGTTGCGATGATTGCTAAAGTCACTTCCTCTAAAAGAAAAGTCCGCATTCGGTGTGTTGTGCCTATCGTTGTTTGAACACATTTCATCAACCCATCCGCAAACAATGCCTTGCAACTGTCTTTGGTAAACTTTATTTAGTGCCTTATATTCTTCATATTTTTTAATATCTTCACGATTTTTGCCGGTCATTTCTTCTTTTAGTTTGAACATATGTTCAAATCTATTATCTAAATCAGCCTTTCTCTCAGCATAAGTGTTACCCTTGAGCATATGTCCAGTGTCCCACATCATTTCTTTTGCAAATTGAGGCATTCTTCTGTTAAACCTTTCGTGTCTCATATATCGTCTCATTTGCCTCTTGTCTTGTCTTGAGAGGTTGTCTTTGTTTATGCGAGAGCGAGAATAAGGACTTGCGTTTTTCATATCATTAACAACACGATTATGGCGTCTTTCATTCTTTTTCAAACCATCAACATTAACTATATTATCATCCGCAACAAAATCCCTTTCCATCATATCACGATGAAAAGTTTCGCCTCCGTCTCTTTGCAGGCGTTTTTCATTGCGAGAAGTATGGTTGACATAGTCTGCCTGAGTTCCTGCAAAAACATTATCAACACCAAAAGAATTAGCATAGTGAACTCTATCCATAACCTGAACAATCTCGGTTCCTACTTTGTTACTCTCCGGGGCATCATGTTTTATTGGAGCATCTTTTGGAAGCGGATTGAAAACACTCGCAAGTGTCATAACAGTTGAAACAATTTTTATCATAAAATTCTCCTTTAATTAAGTGAAGAGGGAAATGTGAAGTGTTAAAAGTAAGGTTGAGTTTTTTCTTAATTAAAAATTGAACAAAATAATATAACAATACTTTTCACATTTCACATTTCACATTTCACTTTAATATATCTAGTCTTTTCTAAAATCTTCAAAAATATGCTTGCAATTAACTTTTTTTTTTGCTATACTAATGAACAATATGAAACTTGGAATGGTTGGACTGCCTAATGTTGGAAAAAGTACTCTTTTCAACGCTATCACTCAGGCAAAAGCAGAGGTTGCAAATTATCCTTTTTGCACCATAGAACCAAATGTCGGCATTGTTAATGTTCCCGATGAGAGATTGAATTATTTATCAAATATGTATAACTCCAAAAAAGTTGTGCCGGCAATTTTGGAATTTGTTGACATAGCAGGACTCATCAAAGGTGCGTCAACAGGCGAGGGACTAGGGAACAAATTCCTGTCCCACATTCGTGAAGTTGACGCAATTGTGCATGTAGTGAGATGTTTTTCCGACTCAAACATAACTCATGTCTCGGGTTCAATCGATCCTGTTTCTGATATTGAAACAATCAACTATGAGTTAATTCTCTCTGACATAGAAAGTGTCGAGAAAAAAATCGCAAAAATTGAGCGTCTTGTTAAAGTTGGCGAAAAACAATACGCTTTTGAATTTCAACTCCTCGAAAAAATCCTAAAAACTCTCCATGAAGGCAAACCGGCAAGAGCAGCCAAAATGACAAATGAAGAAAAGGAGCACTCAAAATCATTCTTCCTTCTCTCGTCAAAGCCCATGATATATTGTGCTAATGTTTCTGAAGAAGATGCAGGGAACGCCGAGGGTGGTGTCCCGCAAAAAGAAACCGGCAACAACAAAAAAGTCAAAGATTATGCAAAAGAAGAGGGGAGTGAAGTAATAGTTCTTAGTGCAAAAATCGAAAATGAACTTGCTGAACTTGACACTGAAACTCGTGCAGAATTTCTAAAAGAACTTGGCATCACCGGAAGCGGACTGGACAGCGTTATTTCATGCGGATATAGAACTCTATCTCTCATCAGTTACCTAACCGCCGGCGAAAAAGAAACCCGTGCCTGGACAATTGAGAATGGAACAAAGGCTCCGCAAGCGGCAGGAAAAATTCACACCGATTTTGAAAAAGGTTTCATTCGTGCCGAAGTTGTCGCATTTGATGATTTAAAAGCCCTCGGCTCAATGAGCGCCGCAAAAGAAAAAGGAAAACTATCCCTGCAAGGAAAAGAATACATCGTCAAAGACGGAGATGTCATGCACTTTAGATTTAATGTGTGAACATTAATTATTTTACTTCAATTGTTTTTGTTTAGGAATTATTGATAAAAAATCTCTCGAAAACATTTTTTATAACGAGACAGTTTTATTTTTTAGAAAAAATGACCAACAAATCAGTTGACAGTTATTTTATAATATGATATATTGGACAAGATAGTGCAATTTTACATTGACTTTAAAGCACATTTTGATGTGTTCTTGAATATAAATATACAAAAGAGAAAAAACTAAAATTATGAATAAAGAATTATTTATAAAAATATTAATCGATGAAAGAGGTTGCGATGAAAAGTTTGCAACCGAGACTGCAGATGAAGTAGAGAGTTTGTATTCTCCTGAAGAACAGGAGGAGGCTTTTGCGTGGCTTGCAAAAGGCAGAGTATCATATGTTAGTGCTACTCCTTCTGACTTGATTGAAAACTAATGGTTTAATTTACTGCTTTGAATTTAATTGCAAAAACTAAAAAAACGATGTTATAGCATCGTTTTTTTAGTTTAATTATTTTTGTCGCAATCATTGCAATCATCATTATTATTATCGCAACAAACCAGCACAGGAAATGTATCTGGATCACCAGTTACGATTTTTAATATTTTATATATTATATTAGCCGGAAAGTGTTTTGAGTTTAAATGAGTTTCATCTCTATTGGCTGGTTTTGAAAACATCGAATGTTTTTTTACAAGAGCAAAACTTTCAGCAACTAATTCTCCTAGGTTTCTATCAGCATATTTGGATATCTGATTAGAAATGTGTGATGTTGTAATGTTATTGTTGCTTGAACAGTCTTTTTTGCATAAGGGATTTCTAGGTGTATCCGTTTTGCAGTTTTCTCTATCTTTTTTACAGACTTCGCAAATAAATTCATTTAATATTTTCTTTTCATTTTCATTAATATCATCTATTATTTTTTTAAATCGTGAGTCAAGTAATTTATCATTACTTTTTATTTTGCCCATAATTTCCCAAAGCAAATCTTCAAAATTAGTTTTATTTGATATTGCATGACCAAATTCATGGTAAAGGATGCCTTTTACTGATGGCCATACAACCGTATATATTTTTTTAGGTTTTTTTGTTCCTATGAATATTTCTTTCAATTCTTCATCAGTATAACATTCCTCAAGTGTGTTCTCATTGAAAAAAATGCTTAGATTTTTTGTCGTTGCCTTTCTTGATTTAATTCCGTTTATATTCACAGGTTTATCATGAGGACGAACATATATAGCAAAATCTCTGTTGTTCTTGAAGTTATTTGTTGATTTAATGAGGTCGCGGATGTCTATCTCTGCACTAAGTCTAGCAATTTTTTGATGACGATCTTGATCGCCATAGATTTTATTGCGTGCATCAACAAGGGCATTTTTTTTCGTTCTACTATATATTGCTCAAGCATTTCGTCGACAAGAGAAGTATCACCACAAAAATCAAGTGGTTGAACATTCGACATATGATCTTCGGCAACCTCTTCATATACTGATAAAATTTTCTTTTTAATAGTATCGCTTGTGAAAGAAAAAGAAACTCTTTTAGCTAATTTTTTTAATTTTTCGTCTGCAGTATTCATTTTTAATCTTATTTATATCAAATGATTGAATATATTATATATATTAAGTAAAACATTTGTCAAGCATAAAACGATAAATTATTTAAAAATTAATTTATATTTTTTAGGATATAGAATTGTTTTTAAGACAAAAGAATTGACAGTTAAAAATTGATGTGATATACTATTAAAATAGTTGATTATGGATTACAAAAAAATCATTTCAGAAAGTATAAAACTTGGAAGTGTAAAATCAGAAGAATTTTATTCACTTCTTGCCCCCCCGAAAGATGCGTCAATGGGGGAGTGGTGTTTGCCGTGCTTTAAGTTCGCAGGACAATTTCAAAAAACTCCGGGGCTTATTGCGAGCATGATAAAAGACTCTTTTCGCAAAAATGAATATATTGCGTCCGCTGAAGTTGTCTCCGGATATGTTAATTTTCGTCTCAATCAAAAGCAATTTATTTTTGACACATTAGCATATGTTCATCACAAGGGCGAAAAGTTTTCTACCCCTGCTAAATTTACTAAAAATGCTGATAAGACCATATGTATTGACTACTCATCTGTCAACATCGCAAAACCTTTCCACATGGGGCATTTAATTGCAACAACTCTGGGCGGTTCACTCTATAGAATTTACAAATATTTAGGGTATAAAGTTATCGGTATTAATCATCTGGGAGATTGGGGAACACAATTCGGGAAACTAATCGTTGCTTTTAAACGCTATACTAATTATGATGAACTTAGAAAAGGCGGAATTGACCTGCTAAATCAAATCTATGTTCGCTTTCATGAGGATGCCGAAAAAACCCCTTCAATGAATGATGAGGCGAGAGAGTGGTTCAAAAAAATTGAAGAGGGGAATAGTGAAGCCTTAGAAATATTTGAAAAGTTCAAAAAAATAACACTTGACGAGTGTTCTAAAATTTATGACAGGCTTGGTGTCACATTTGACAGTTATGACGGAGAGAGTTTCTACAATGACAAACTAGACGCAGTAGTTAATGAATTAAAAGAAAAGAGACTGCTGTCAACAAGCGAAGGTGCAGAGGTCGTTCAGTTTGAAAACGATAAATATCCGCCATGTTTAATAAGAAAATCAGACGGTGCATCACTTTACGCAACCAGAGACTTAGCCGCCGCCCTATATCGTAAAAAAACCTACAACTTCGACAAATGTCTTTATGTTGTTGCCTATCAACAAAACCTTCATTTTCAGCAAGTGTTTGAGGTCTTAACTAAAATGGGCAATGAGTGGGCAAAAGACTGCATTCATGTGGCGTTTGGAATGGTAAGTTTAAAGGGCGGTGAAGCCTTCTCAACAAGAAAAGGGAATGTCATTTTACTAAAAGATGTCCTTGACACTGCCGAGAAAAAAGCATTAGATGCAATAAACGAAAAAAATCCCACCCTTGAAAACAAGGAAGAGACGGCAAAAATTATTGGAACAGGCGCTTCAATCTTTTTTGCTTTAAGGGCTTCAAGAATAAAAGACTTGGAATTTTCCTATGAGGCAGCCTTAAACTTTGATGGTGAAACAGGTGTCTATGTTCAATATACCCACGCTAGATGCGCATCAATTTTATCAAAGAGTTCTCACGCAAGATTTCAATTGGATTCATTAAAAACTCTTTTAAATGATGAGACTTTTAATGTTTGTAAAGTTCTTTCTGAATACGACGAAATAGTTCAGAGTGCCGCTCATAAAAACGAGCCAAGTTTTATCGCTCGTTATCTCATTGACCTATCATCTGCTTTTAATCAATTCTACATCAAACACAAAGTTTCAGGAGACCCCTCGAGACTGCTCTTGGTTAGATGTGTCAAGAATGTCCTAAAGAACGGCATGGAATTGCTTTTGATGCAAGCCCCCGACAAAATGTAAATTACAAATTACAGTGAACAAAGGACAAAAAAGGTTAAATTTTAACATTTGTTCTTTGTCCGCTGTAATTTGTAATTTATAAATAACTAACCGCCGTTCCCATCACATCCAAAATACTTTTATCTTTCAGCGAATAAAAAATAACTTTTCCTTGGCGTTTGTTTTTAACAACGCCAATGTTTTTTAGTTTTGCAAGTTGATGTGAAACCGTCGTTTGATTTAAGCCCAGTATGTAAGATATATCATTAACACACATCGACGAGATTGAAAGGGCAGAAATAATCTTTATACGAGTGTTGTCAGACAAGCATGAAAAAAATTTAGTTATCCCATCGAGTCTATCTTCATTCGGAACAAAGTCCCGAACTAACTTTCTTGTCGGAACATCAAGTAATATCCTTTCCTCATTTATCGGATTAACATTCATAAAAAAACCTCCAAAATCAAGTGAAATATAAGGATAAGTATTTTTCATTTTATAAGTCAACAAAACACTTAAGCAATATTTTTCACATTTCACTTTTCACTTATTTAAAGTATCATTTATTAGATTATAGCATATATATTATAATCTGCCCATAGCAACATTTGTCGAAAACAAGATATTTTTGACGAGAAAAAAATGGAGGAATTATGCTTTTATCAGATGATATTTTTCAACTACTTTTAATAATATTACTAACTTCAAACAACAATTCAAGACATCATCATAACCATTGCAGCGATGACAGAGAACGAGGCAGAGGCGGAGAACATCATCATGACAGATGCGACAGACGCCGTGACAGAGAGAGGCAAAACGCCACTCAAGGTTTTAATGACCTCATTTTGATAGCCTTGCTGCTCTCAACTTTCTCAAATCAAAACAGAGAAAGAGATTTTGAAGATGATTTCCGCTTCACCACTTTTTAGTGATTGACGGTTAATATCCGGTGTATTTTTTGTGGAGCGTGTATTTATAAATACGGGTGACAGGATGCCTCCGATACAATACCCGTCTGCACAACATAATAATTAAATTCACAATTAATATCTCAAAAAATCAAAAGTGTCTCGTAAAAAATGAGACACTTTATTTCTTTGGTTTTTCCTTTGTTTAATTAGCATGCGGGATGGCGTAGATTATTATACTTTTATTTTGTAATATTGTTCTAAGTAATTTTTTTAACATCATGTCGAAAAAGCCGAATACCCGCCCAATTCAGCAAAGAATGCCGTCGAACGACACACAATACTGCATCTCTTTCGACAAAGTGAAAATGAAGATAAGTTTTATACGAGGAGCATTTTTGCTTGCTTGCAAGGGAAAAAATGCGACAACGACAAAGGTTTTAAACCTCCGACGCTTGCGTCGGAATACCCGCCTTTGGCGGAATGTGCCTGAGGCTCTGCCTTGGGGTTTAAAACCCTTTATCCTAAACTTTAAAGACAGGATAAATTATTGATTTAATACATTTTATTTTTCTCGTCCGACAAGATAATCAAGTGTCACATCAAGGTAGACGGCAATTTCATAAACAGTGTTCATTAACGGACTTGAACCGTTTTTCCAAACATCAAAATTACCATGTCCTTTTTCAAGATCAATACACATTTTGTAACGACTAATTTTATTTTCTTTCATAACAATCTTTAAGTGTTCGTAAAAAGAAGGGGCTTTTTTTGGAGTGAAGTCAATAATTGTTTCTGATAGGCCAAAAAGAAAATTAAGCGAACTATTAAAAAGTTCCGCAACCTCTATTGCATGTTTTAACTTAATAATTGAGTCTTTGCGTAACCATGAACGCACGGAAGAGCCCGAAACACCGATTTTTGCACCAAGTTGCTCAGTTGTAAGTTGAGCATGGAACATAAACTCTGAAAGCCTTTCACTAAAATTCGACATTATATCCATAAATATTCTCCTTTTTCTATTAATAAATATGGCAATTTTACTTCCAAAACTCTTGACTTGGAGTTTCTATTGCCGTATAATATATATGACCACAAAAAACAAAAGGAGGATTAAAAATCAATGACAGAAATTGAAAAACTCACGACACAAATAGGAGAGTTAGTAAATACTGATATACCAAAAGTAAAAGAAATAAACTACACTAACGAAAAACACGAGTTAATAACTACTTTTCAAATAACTATGTTAGACGGAAATTGCTACGAGATTAAACTCAAAGATGTTGTAAATTAAGTATAGCAAACAAAAGGTAAAAACTCATCTAAAATTTTTAGATGAGTTTTGTTTAGATATATCACTAAATATAAAAGCCAAAAATTATTTAAAAAACTTGTTCACAAACTGTTTACAAGTTAATTTTTTTGTGTTATAATGATTTTGTGACAGTCTATCGTTTTTTCAAAACAATGGTGCTTTTTGCTCTTTCATTAATCATGTTTGCTGCATGTTGTGTTTGTTCTAATGGACAGCAAGGGGGCAAGCAAAGCATTGAGGAGTGGTTTCCTGTCCTTTCGCCAAGTGTTGCAACAGTCACCTCATTACATGGCGAAAGAGGAACGGCATTTGTTTTCAAAACAACCCCGACAACAAATTATCTTGTCACAACATTCCACGCCTTTCATCAAGCCCCATATCTTTCAATAGAGGTCAAATTGCCCAAAAGCGACTTTCAAACAGGTGTCCTTATCGGCTACTGCTCATATCATGACATCGCTGTTTTGGAAGTTGAAAGACTGTCATCTCAAGAAGGAGTTTTGCCACTAACCATTTCTCAAAATTCTCTAAACTTCGGCACAGAACTTTTCACAATAGCAAACGCACTGGGCAAAGGTCTTTCAGTTTATAGCGGAATTGCCTCAAATCCATTGAGGATAATTAATCCTCAAGGCGGCGATAATTTAACACCTCGATATATTCCTGTTTCACAGATTTCAGTTCCAATAAATGCGGGGGCATCCGGAAGTCCTGTGTTTGATATGTTCGGACAAGTCAAAGGAATGGCGGTTGCTTCTCGTGTTCATGATGGAACAGTTGATGAAAATTTTGTTCAAGGAATATCTTACATGATTCCTTCAAACATAGTTCAGTCAATTGCAACTCAAATCATTTTAGAAAAATGGTCAACTAATGAAACTTTGCAAGTTCAAGAAGTCTCCTCTTTAAACGCAAGAGTAGTTAGGGTAGCAGGTGTTGAAAGAGAATTGACAGGGCAAGATTTTGTGCTTGATTTAAGCGGACTAAGAGTTGCTCATTCAAACAATTCATTCATCATAACTTATATAACAGACGCAAAACGAAATCAATTTCTCTTTCCGACTGAAACTCCGCAAATCGGCGACACAATAACGGCACTCGGCGACACAAGTCTTCAGGGTGCAAACATTTCAAAATTCCTCTCAATTTGGCACAATTTCGTTGACACAAGAAACTCGCCGTTAGAGACAACTTCTGAACAACTAACAATCCGCTTCACATCAAATGAAACAAGAGAAGGAAGGGCAGGATTTATTAACATAAGGAGAATATTTAACGCATAACGCACAACGCATAATAATTGTTAAGAAATTAAAAAACAATTCAACATTTATTATGCGTTAAGCGTTGTGCGGTTATGCATTAAAAATCATGGGTGATTTTAACAAAGATATTAACAAAACACTGAACCTTATTAAAAAGGCTCAGCAAAAGCAAGGCGGCAAAGAAGGTAAGCAGTCTTCCTCTGCTGATGTGCAAAAAGCACCTGCTGACAAAAAAAACCCTCCGCCTGACAAAAAAAACCCTCCGCCGGTGCAAGAGGTGAAAGATAACTATGTTTTCACACCATATGGAAAAACCGTCACTCCGCCGGTTCACAAAAACCATGAACCAAAAAAACAAAAGATTGTGACAATAAAAACTCCTCCTCAAGAAGGAGCGGCAAAGATAAAAAACAAAACTATAACAAAAGTAAAAACTATTGCAAAAAGAAGAAGTTGCTGGGGAACACTTTTGAGTATTGTCTTAAGTTTCGCCATGGGTTTTTCATTAGTGTTTTTTGTTTTTCCGCTGTTTATGGACATTGAAGACGGCTGTTTTGTCCGCCGTCCCCCATCAACAGTAAGTAACAACCTTATTCCGGGAAGAGAAGCAAATCCAATTCGCCCAATAGACGACAGAGAGTTAAAACCTCTTTCAACCATCGGATATGAAAACAGATATGATTTAAGCATTCAAATCAGAGAACTTTGGCTGCTTTTATATTGCGGAAATTATAGACCCGATTTCAGACCTCAATACACTGAATATATTTTGGATGACTTAGTAAGAGCCTATCGTTATGCAAGGATAATTCTTGACCGCTATATATTAAATTCCTATGGACCATTTCAGCGAATTCGGGTCATTAACGAATTTTTAACGCATCGTGTTGCCTATGATGAGGACTTGTTCCTCTCGCAATTTGACCCTTCTCATCCCTATTACGGACAAGACATATCCAATGACCCGTCATTCTTTTTGACAGGTGCGCTAATCTATCAAAGATCTGTGTGCTATGGTTTTTCTCAAGCATTTAAACTAATGGCAGCGATTGAAGGAATAGATGCCAGAATTGTCTATGGCGATATTTTGATTGATAATTTCCCTGTTCCTCACGCTTGGAACAAAGTTGAGTTAAGTCCTCTCAGATGGTATAATGTTGATGTGACTTCTAATATTTTGCATCTTGACATCGGCGGAATCGGCGGAATTCTGGGACAGCCGATATCACGAATTTTTCATCATGGCTTTTTCCTCGTCAGCGACCAATCAATAATAAACGCAGGACATGCATTTGAAATTGTTGACGGAATTGAACAAAGAGGACCTGAGGCAAGACATGACTTTGATTTCCACGCTCAACAAAGATTATTTGTCGACAGAGATTTCTATATGTTGGTCACAAGCGTTGAAGAATTCAACGAAATATTCGACCATATTAGAAGTAATCGCAGAGGCGCTTACGGAATTCATCATATTGAGTTGCAACTTTGCACCAGCATTTTCGGCGGCTTCGACAGAAATCCTGATGCCTACTTTAATATGTTCACCTCAACTTTCAACAGGGTCAGGGCTAACTTTGACATATCCCTTGCCAATCCGATAATCCTTCCAAGAAACACTTTCTTATTCCTAATCTATAACCCAATTTTTTAGGGAATATGGGATAACATTACTCACAGAAAATAAGGAGCAAAAATGAGAACATATTCAATTCGCGGTGCGACAAGCATTAGCAATGACAACGAAAAAGAAATTCGGATTCGCAGCGTTGAACTTTTTCAAAGAATGCTAAAAGATAATGAGATTGAAGCGGATGACATTGTCAACTTGATAGTTTCAACAACAGATGATATTAGGTCATTTTATCCCGTTCGTGCCATTCGAGAGGCAGGATATGATATTCCTCTTTTTTCAGCATGTGAGCCAAAAATAAAAAACACGCTCCCTCTATGCATAAGAATGATGTTGACAATCCAAATCAAAGACAAAAAATTTGAACCGAAAAACATCTATCTAAGCGGTGCGGTAAATCTAAGAAAACCTGTAACTCAACAAAGAATAATTGTGCCGCCAAAAGGAGCAAAAGCAAGAAGATGAAAAATGAAAAAACAACACTAAACATCGCCATAGACGGTCCTGCAGGTTCTGGCAAAAGCACTGTTGCAAAGTTAATCGCAAAAGAACTAAGCATAGCCTATCTTGACACCGGCGCAATGTATCGGGCACTTGGTCTAAAAGCCTGCATAAACGGCATTAGTGTCTTTGATGAACAAGCAGTTACTGCAATGCTAAAAGAAACATGTATTGACATAAAATATGATGGCGGTGTTCAGCATCTATTCTTAGACGGCGAAGATGTCGGGCTAAGAATTCGAGAAAACCACATCTCTCAACTTGCCTCGGACATTTCAAAAATTCATGCAGTTCGTCTTGCAATGGTTGACTTGCAACGCAAAATTGCATCAGAAAGAGACTGTGTTCTTGATGGTAGAGACATCGGCTCATTCGTTCTTCCAAATGCAAAACATAAGATTTTCCTAACTGCAAGTATTGAAGAAAGAGCAAAAAGAAGACACAAAGAACTTTTATCTCGCGGTGAAACGGTCATTCTTGATGAACTGACAAAAGACATAGCAACTCGTGACCAAAACGATATGACCAGAGACTTCGCACCACTAGTTAAAGCAAAAGATGCAATAGAAATCGACACAACGAAAATGAGTATTGGGGAAGTCGTTAGAAGCATTTTGTCATACATAAAATAAATATTTTTAGTGAATAGCAAAAAATGAATAGTTAATTGTTATAGCAGAATTGTTTAAATTAACTCTAACTATCTACTATTCACTATTCATCACTTAATAATAACTATGGGTATTTTCTACAGAATTTTTAAAATTATTTTTTGGCTGCCGGCGATGATTCTTTTTCCGGTAACTGTAATAAACAAAAAGGCGTTCCCGAAAGACCGCCGTATTATCCTCATTGCCAATCATCTTAGTTGGTGGGATATTGTTATTTTGGGAGCAGCACTTTCGGGCTATAGACGATACTTAGCAAAAAAAGAGTTGTCGAAAAAATTTTTTGCCCGCATATTTTTTAGTGCATTAGGAGCCATCTACATTGACCGCGAAAAGCCGGATTTAGCAGCGATCAGAACAGTAAAAGGTGTCCTCGACAAAGGGCGGGGAATTGCCATATTTCCGGAGGGCACTCGAAACAAAGATGATGAGAGCGTCCAAGAAATAAAAGGCGGAGCAGTAATGTTTGCTCTTCAAAACAAAGCCCCTCTAGTCATCGCCTCAATCCATCACAAAACAAGATTTTTCCGCAGAAACTTTGTCTACATAGATGACACCCCCCTAAAATTTGACGAAGAAAAACGAGCAAATGTCAAAAACATTGCCGAAGGCACAGAAGAGTTGCAAGAGCGAATGTTAAACGCTAAAGAAAAACTAGACGAATTGGTTGAAGAAAAAAGAAGTAAAAAAAATCGTAATAAAACTGCGTAAGCGGTTTTTGGGAGAACAGTTATGAAAAAAACACTAGTTTCCGTGATATACGGCTCAGACAGCGACCTGCCTGTTATGCAAGAAGCGATTGATATTTTAGAAAAATTTGGCGTCTTATATGAAACGACAATAGTTTCCGCACACCGCACACCTCAAAAACTTTTTGACTACTCTAAATCTGCTGCGGAAAGAGGAATAAAAGTCATCATAGCAGGAGCAGGCGGAGCGGCACACCTTCCCGGAATGGTTGCTTCAATTACTCCATTGCCGGTCATAGGTGTTCCAATAAAGTCAAAAGCCCTGAAAGGACTTGACAGCCTCTATTCAATTGTTCAAATGCCTCCCGGAATTCCTGTTGCAACAATGGCAATAAACGGCGCTCAAAACGCAGGAATTCTAGCAGCAAGTATCCTTGGTTCATTTGATGAGACCTATCTTAAGAAAGTTGCCGACTTTAAAAAAGACCTAGAAAACACAGTAGAAAAAAAATGTGAATCTATCAAGTCTTTGGGAACAAAAAAATATATCACAGAGAATCTTGCAATTAAATAAACAACAAAAGAAATTGTGAGGTAGGTCAGTCCGAATAGGATTTGTTTAATATGAATGTTTTTTTATAATGTGCGGGCGGCAGAATGCCGCCCCTACAATTTA
>WRAY01000009.1 GCA_009779975.1 Bacillota bacterium
AGGTTTTTCGTGCATTAATTCAATTGCCAGTTTTCTGATAGTGCTTGCCGAAACAGAAACGAAAGATGTTATATTGTTGTGTGCAAACGGATAACAAGGTTCAAACAGCGTTTTTTCCGCAAGTGGTTTAAACGCTATTTTTTTGTTTTCTTTGTCAAGTCCAATAGCAATATATTTCGGATACCCCAAAAGTTCAATTGCGTTTTTGTTAAATGAAAAGCATCTTTGAGTTATTCTCACAGATGGTCTTTTTGTGTTTCCTATATTAAAATCAAAGTTCATAATTATATTATATTTGTAGAAATTACGAATGTCAAGCAAAAATTCGTAAAAATTACATATAATATTTATATGTTTTTAGAAACTTTTGCAAAAGAATTAAAAGCGTTAAGACTTGAAAAAAACTTAACCCAAAAAGAATTGGCAAGTTTTCTTGGTATCAATCATACATCAATAAGCGATTGGGAAAAACCTCGCAGCGAGCCTAGTTTGCAAATGTTAGTTAAACTTGCAAGGTTTTTCAAAGTAACTGTTGGACAACTTTTGGGTGTTGAGGAAGATTAAAATAAACTGTAGGGGCGGGCATTGACCGCCCGCACATTAAAAAAACATTCATCCTAATTCAACAAATATTTTAAATTGTTCTTATCCTTTTGTTGCTGCGACTTCTTTTAGGGGGGTGTTTTGTTTTGGTTTTTCGCTTTTTTGTTTTGGTTTTTTTCCTGCAAGAAGTTCACTTTTGATTTCTTTTGCCGTTTTGTCAATGTGACTTAAGACTTTGCTTTTTGATAGGAAGAAGTCTCTTGACCAAATTCTCAAAATGTGCCAGCCGCGACTTTCGAGAAATTTTGCTCTGAACACATCTCTTTCAAGAACTGAGGGCGATGAAGCATAGGCATCATAGTCACACTCAATTCCGAGAAGATAGCGGTCGAGGTCTTTGTCATAGATAGCGAGTGAAAGTTTGCTCGAACTGTTGCCGACACCGATATCAACAATATGCCCCATTTTTTCGAGTGATTTTTTTAACTCAGTTGTTATTTTTTCGCATTCAGTTTGATGTTTTGTTTGTTGGATTGCAAGAGTTGACAAAAGAAGTTTGACTTCATTTGCTGCACCGATTGAAACGCTTCTTGCGTATTCAAGATATTTTTTGAATAATTTCGGTCCTAAGTTTTTTGATGAGTCAACATTCAACTCTTCCGGCTCAATGCTTGTCACTAAATAAATTTTACTCTTTGCTCTTGTCACTGCAACATTTAGTCTGTTTTCGCCGCCTTCAAGATTCAAGGGACCAAAATGAGCGGTTACTTTGTCGTGTTCGTTTCTAGCGTAGCCGACGCTGAAAATGATTATGTCTCTTTCGTCTCCTTGGACATTTTCAAGATTTTTGACAAACAAACTGACATCTTCACCATGTTCAAACCTGTTTCGCTCCGCTGTTATCATTGCCCTGAAATTTGCATCCGTCATGCATTCTTCGTCAATTAAGTCACTAATGTATGCGCCTTGCTCAGCGTTGAAAGTAATAACTCCGACGGTTTCATTATTTTTCCGATTTTTCAGCGTTTTTTTGATTAGTTCAACAACTTTTCTCGCCTCTTCCTCGTTGTGGCGGTCAATCCATCTCCCCTCAACTTTAATCCGCTCAATCGGTTTTGCCGACATGTTTCTTCCCATATTTGGTGCGACTTGCAATTTTGAATGATAGTAGGCATAGTTTGAGAAGTTGATAAGTTCTTCATGCCGTGAGCGATAGTGATAATTAAGATTAGATGAATGAAATCTTGATGTCGCCAAATCCAGCAAACTCTCAACTTCTAGTGCCGCTTGAGTGTTCATGTCCATGTCATCATCATCATTACCCATGAATCGGCGCAAGAAGTGTGCCGTTGGTCTTAATTGTTTGTTATCGCCCGCAATTGCAATATGTTTTCCTCGATAGATTGTCGGAAGCGCCGCTTCAATGAAGACTTGTGATGCTTCGTCAAAGAGTATCAAATCAAACAAGCCTGCTTTTAGCGGGAGTAGAGTTGAGACACTCTCGGGGGATAGAAGCCAGCAAGGATAGAGGGTGAATAGCAGTTCAGAATACAATTCAACTAATTTTCTAATCGGCAGGAAATTTTGACTTTTTGAAATTTGATAAAAAAAGTTGTTGTGTTCGGGATTTGAGTTATAGAGCGTTTTGTAGTCGTTTTTGAAATTGTCTTCGCAAAGTTCTCTGACAACCTTTTGTTGTTCGGACTTTAGTGAAATAATCCTGTTTTTAATATTCTCAAAATCCATTATTTTTGAGAGAGGCAGTTGATATTTTGCTTCGGATAAAACTATTTCATGATAAATTCTGATGCTGAGTATTCCGTCAATAATTTTGTGATATTCATTAACTGTTACAGAGTTTTCATAGGCAAATTTCAGAACAATTTTCTCTTCATCAGTGAAAGTTCTGAGGTTTATGTTCATGTCCCGAATGTCAACATAGTCATTCAACGCTGAAAGCAGCAGTTTTATTCCGGTTAGATTTCCCATCAAAATATGGTCAATGATTGTTGCAAAACCTTTTGAGTCTAAAACTCTTGAGAGCAGATACCATTCACCGACATATGCTTTTGCTTCTTCCAAAGTTTCTGAAAAAACTTGTGTCATTTCTTTGACGCTAATTCTTTTTTCCTGCCTTTTCGCAGTGTATTTAATAAGCGGTTTCAAATCACTGATGTCCGGCAGGTTGTTTTCAATATAAAACCCCAAAAGTTGTCTCAAAAATGAAAACTTTGACATATCAAAAGGAACAAATCTTTTTGACAGGGTGTTGTTGAGATATGTTGTCACAGCGTTGAGAGTATGGACATCCAAATCTTTTTTGACATGCTCAACAAAAGGATTAGATTTTTGCATCTCAACTTTTTTGTAGTATAATTCCGCTTTCTTTTTCTCACTGATACTTCTTATTGCATCACTTAGTTGTTTGTGACAAAGTGACATAAGACGGGGAGTTAGGAGCATTTTTTCATAGATTGCATACTCGCCGTCGCCTTTGTTGATAATGCGGCTTTGTGCATACATTTGTTGAAGCGACAATCCGAAAGGGGAAGGGGTGAAAAGAGTTTGGGAGATGCTTTCTAAATGTGCTATCTCAGCGTCCAATGTTCCTGTTACATCTTGATATGCCAATTTATGTTCATTAATGTTGACGATTTCTTGTCCCAGAACATCCAAATGCTGTGTTTTGACCTTTTCAAAAAATGACAACTTTTCTTTTTCGGGGTCAATGATATACATTGCTTTTGAGTTGAGTGAGCCGAGACGGTTAAAAACAACATCAAGAGCCGCTTTTTTTTGAGAAACGACCAAAACTCTTTTGTTTTTGCAAAGTGCATCGGTTATGGTGTTGACAATCGTTTGGCTTTTTCCTGTTCCGGGCGGACCATAGATCACCATGTTTCCATGTTGATTTAGTTCGCTTATTGCTTTTTCTTGGGCATAGTCAAGAGAATGGACAGTGAAAATATTTTTGTCGGCATTTTTGATTTTCTTCGGAGTTTTATTTTCAAGTAAAGATGCTATAGCCTCGTTTGTCAGATTTTTTTTCTCTAAAGCGGTGTAGTCATTATAGATTGAATTTGCAAGAGGAAATCGACCGACAACCGCACAATTTTTGACAGTTAATCTTGAGCCGGCAGTTGGCTCTTTCAACGAGTCAAAACTCATCATTCCTTTGCGTGAGGGGTTTGTTATGTCAAAACCATATTTATTTAAATAACGCAAAACATCATCAACGCTTTTAAAACCGGCATCGAGCAAACTATCGAATTCCATGTTTATCTCGTCAAGATTAATTTTTAGAGGTCTTGAATAAGCAGTTAAAAAAACTTTGTTGAGTTGGATTGCATCGCCGTCTTTTAATTCAAGGGAAACTGAACTCTCATTATCGGATATGTTGATGACAACGGGAAACAAAAGCAAGGGGGCTTTGACTGCAATATCCCGACCGATATAGCCTTCAATAAAAGGATAGCCGACAAACATTTCATATCGCCCTGTTTCTCTTTCAAAATCTTCCAGTGAGCGTTTGAGATTTTTGAGACGGCTTATTTGAGATGACATCAGGTTTTTCTCTTCTTGCAAAATTTTTGCTTCACTTTTTGGTTTTTCTTCTTCTTGCGGCACAGCATTTTTGACTTTTCCTTTTCCTTTCGCTTCACTAACTTTGCTTTTTTTCAAGGCGTCTAAAATCTGCTCTTTTCTTTTTTTGGAAATTATTTCATGGCTGGGTTTTTTGCCTGTCCACAAAAAATTGACAAACGCTTCAATCTCAGCGTCATCTCCTTCCAAAATTTTTCCAATATCATATGTATAGGTTTGAGATGCTTTTTTTGCATACAAACTCCTGTTTTTTCCGCTTATTTCAATAAGTCTGTCTTTATAAAATTTGTAGATTTTTTTCATTTTTGGTTTCCTCCAGTCAGCAACAATAATGATATCACAACAAAAGAAATAAGTCAATTCTTTTGTGTCAAAAAATAACTTTTTCTAACGAGTAATCTTTGAAGAAATCCTACGATTTTGATTCAAACAATAAGTCAATTCTTTTTAGTCAAAAACATAATTTTTTCTGCAATCTAATCATTGAAGAAATCTTGCGATTTTGACTCAAAAAACAAGTCAAGTTATTGACACATTTTTTGTTTTGTGATAATATAGAATTAACATGAATAATTTACTTTCTTTAAGAAAAAACAGGATTTTTGCACTTTGTTTTAGAGTTATTGCTTTTTCTGTGTGCTTGTTTGGCATTTTGTGGCGGATAGGTATATTTTTTGGATATTTTCACGGAGTGATTTTTTTGTATTTCACTCTTCAAACAAATATTGCGGTCACCGTATTATTTGGATACTTGATTGTCAAAACTGCGATTTCACTAAAAAAAGAAGGAATAAATGGTTGCAATGAATTTAATCCGAGAATATCGGTGGCAATTATGATTGCCATAACATTTGTTCTTATCGGTTTTTGGATGGTGCTTGCTCCGGCAGGGGCAAGGGAATTTCCGGACAGAACCTATCTTTTGGGGTCATTTGACAATTTGAGTGTTCATTTGATAGCGCCGCTTTTAATGCTTGCAGACTATGCGATGTTTTCAAAAGGCGGTCAGTTAAAAGGCAGAGACCCTTTCCTTTTTCTCATTATTCCCGTTCTCTACACTATCTCGGTTATGATTTTGGGGGCAACAAGAACAGTAGTTTTTTATACTCCCGGTCTTACTTATCCGTCTTATTTCCCATACTTTTTCATGGATTTTAATGAAATAGGGCTGTTGATGATACCTTTCATGGTTGCTATGACCGCTTTTTATCTGGGTTTAGGTCTCTTTCTCCGGTTTATTGACAAAAAAAGAGTGAGAAAGAAGAAAGAAAAGTCAGATGAAGAAACGGAAATAACTGAAGAATGTATTAGTCCTCTTCAAGAGTAGAGTCATCCACTTTTTCTTTTAGTATTTGTGAAATGCAATTAATAGATTCTAAAGCATGTTCAAGATGAGTGAAAAGTCTTTTTTCTCTCATCTTTTCTTTTTTCTCATTATCTTTGAAATCTTCACAATTTTCAAATTGAATTTGTTGTTTTTGATGTTTTGAACAAAAACCGTTGTTCAATCTTGAGAAATGAGAACTCCACTTTTTGTAATAAGATGAATAATGTGTGCAGTTTTTGCAAATTGATTTTTTCATATAAAATTACTCCTTATGTCATAGGGGTGAAATAATTTTCACCTTACTATCTAGCATTATATATTAATTAACTATGGCAATGTAAAAATATAGCCAATGGGAGTAAAAAAATTTAGGAATAAGTGTTTTTTATAAAGTGCGGGCGATTAATAATCGCCCCTACAGTTATTTTGACTAGTTCTTTTCAACAAATAATAATTTATTGCAAGGGCGGTTAGTTTCACATTGTGCGGGATGCCGAGCGGCGTCCCCTACGAGATTTTTATTGTGTGATATTCGGGAGAAAATTAAATTGCAGGGGCGAGCAACGCAAGCCCGATTAAATTATCAATATTATGTTGTCCATTATTCGGGTTCGCGTTGCTCACCCCTACAATTTTGTTGATTTGTGGTTGTTATGTGGTTCGTGGTTGTCGTTTAACATTGTGCGGGCGGCAGAGTGCCGCCCCTACAGTTTTTTGACGAGTTCTTTTCAACACATATTTAATTATGTTGTCTAGTATTCGGGTTCGCGTTGCTCACCCCTACAGTTTTGTTGGTTTGTTTTTAATGTAGGGGCGGCAACCTGCCGCCCGCACATTATTTAATTTTGACGAGTGATATTCTGGAGTGGGTATAAATTATGGGGGTGATTGCATGTTCGAATGAATTTATTTTTTAATGAAATATCATCCCTAATTAAAGCGAAAATTAAGAATATAACCCTGTATAAAATGCTTGACAAAGAAAAGTATCTGGGTTATACTCCTTGTGCATGAAAAATAAAGAAGCAAAAACTATTATTCGCCCAGACTACCTTGAGCCGATTAAAGGCTTTATTGATGATGGGGAATTTGTCAAAATTATTACCGGTCTTCGCAGGAGCGGAAAGTCGGAACTCATGAAAATGATTAAATCAGAAGTTGTTTCTCGCGGAGTGGGCGAGGAGCATATTATCTTTTTGGACTTTGAAGAACTTTGGCTATTGGATATGAGAACTCCTGTTAAACTAGCGGAGTTTATATTGTCTAAGATGACGGACAATAAAAAATACTATCTATTTTTTGATGAGATTCAAATCGTTGAAAATTGGGAACAAGTTATTGTTGGGCTTCGCAAGAAAAACACCGATATTTATGTCACCGGCTCAAATTCAAAACTACTTGCCGGAGAGTGGTCAACTCTTCTTGGAGGAAGGTGTTTGATTTTTACAATGCATACTCTTTCTTATGGTGAATTTGTTGATTTTAGAAAAAAACAAAACATTGAACCTCAGTCGTATATTCTCTATGATAAAGAGACGAAGGAAATTATTTATGATAAAAAAAGCGATATGATTCTCGCTTCTCAAGGCAGTTATTTAGATGATTATTTCGACTTCGGCGGTTTTCCTGCCCTATCAATTTATCCATATTCACTAGTCAAATCACAAAAAATTGTCAGAGATATTTATAGTACGGCTCTTTACAAAGATGTAGTTCAGCGTTATAATATTCGCAATAATGACCTTTTGAACAGAATTGTTGCATACCTTTTTGATAATGTTGGAAACCTAACCTCTCTCAAAAACATTCAAGCGTCACTCTTGGGCAGCGGAAGAAAGGTTGATCCGGAAACTATCGCCAATTATGTCGGTTATTTGGAAGAGGCTTTCATTATTAAAAAAGCCGCCCCTTATGATATTAAAGGACGAGGACTGCTTGACAGCGTTGGAAAATATTATCTTGGAGATCACAGCCTTCAATACAGTGTTCGCGGTATTCGAGTTGACAAAAAACAAGGAGTGCTGGAAAATATTGTTTTCAAGGATTTGCAAAGACGAGGTTATGAGGTTTATGTCGGACGGATTGGAGAAAAGGAAGTTGATTTTGTTGCGGAAAAGAAACATGAAAATGAGAAAGTCTATGTCCAAGTTTGCTTGGAATTTTCCTCAAAAGAGGTTTTCGAGCGAGAATTCTCGTCACTAAAACTAATATCTGACAATTATCCAAAATATGTTGTCAATATGGACAGACATTCTTCAAACTTTACTGATGAGGGCATTGTTGCAATTTCTCTTGATAAATTTCTTTTGAAAGAAAGTCTATAAATCGCTTTACTATCATTATTATTCGTGTGAATATTAATAATCGCCCCTACAGTTTTTTGACGAGTTCTTTTCAACACATAACTATTTATGCAGGGGCGGTCAGTTTCACATTGTTAATGAAGTTAATAATCTTAGTTCTTTTAGAATATTTAATAATTACCTCAATTTTTTCACAAAAACTTGTCCAAAAAGTTTAAAAAAAATTTTTAAAAAGTGGTGAAAAGTAGTTGACACTAATATTTTGTTGTTATATAATAGTCAGGCTGTGCATAAGACACAGCGATTTTTTCGTGAGTAATTAGGAAAAATTTGAGTGCTGCAATAAAGGCACTTTTTATATCCTGAAGTATATGACACACGAGAGCAAGTTGTTAAATAGTGATTAGTGATTAGTGATTAGTGATTAGCGAGTGTTAAGTTAATTTTTAACAACCACCGACCACCAACCACCGACCACCAACCACCATTAAAACGGAGTTTTAATAATGGCTAGTCAAAAAATAAGAGTAAAATTAAAAGCATACGACAGCGAACTGCTTGATAAAAGCGCGGAAAGAATTTCTGAGGCTGCGAAAAAAACAGGAACAAAAGTTGTTGGACCTGTTCCGCTTCCGACGGAAAGGGAAATCATCACTATACTTCGTGCTGTCCATAAATATAAAGACAGCCGTGAGCAATTTGAGATGAGAACTCACAAGCGTCTTATCGACATCTACTCGCCTTCTGCAAAAACAGTCGATAGTTTGATGAAACTTGACTTGCCGGCAGGGGTGGATATACAGATAAAATTGTAACGCATAACGGCTAACGCATAACGCATAACGATTGTTAAAAATATTATCAACTTTCTTTTATGCTTGCGTTTGTTTAAGATTGTGCAAGAATCAAAAAATCAACATTCGTTATGCGTTATGCGTTATGCGTTATGCATTAAAAAAGGGAAACCATGGAAAAGGCCATACTAGGTAGAAAAATTGGAATGACGCAAATATTTGATGAGACCGGGCTAAGAATTCCGGTCACTGTTATTGAGGCAGGTCCTATGACAGTTGTCAGAAAAAAGACTCAAGAGCGTGACGGCTATGAGGCTGTTTTGTTTGCGTTTGAAGAAATTCGTGAGGACAAGTTGAACTCTCCAGAAAGAGGGCTGTTCAAAAAAAGCAAACTACCGGCAAAACGCTACCTAAAAGAGTTTAGATTGAATGAACCTGATAAATATGAGGTGGGAACAGATGTCAAAGTTGACATTTTCACGAATGGTGATATGGTTGATGTCAGCGGAACTTCAAAAGGACACGGTTTTACCGGTGCGGTCAAACGCCACAACAAGGCAAGATTGAAAATGACCCACGGAACAGGACCTGTTCACCGCTCATTAGGTTCAACCGGTGCGAACTCAAACCCATCGAAAAAAATCAAAAACCTCAAAATGGCAGGTCAAATGGGTAATGAAAAATGCACTATGCAAAACCTAAAAGTTGTCAAAGTCGACCTTGACAGAAATGTTCTTTTAATAAAAGGAGCGGTTCCCGGACCTAAGGGCGGATTGGTGACGGTTTGTAATACTGTTAAGAAGTAAATTCAAATTACAAATTACAGTGGACAAATTACAAATATTGATAAATTAATTTGACCTCATTTGTAATTTGTAAACTGTAATTTGTAATTTATTCCACGCTATCTGCGTTTAAATAAGGATATAAAAAGATGCCTAAGATACAAATTTACAAACAAACCGGTGAAAAATCCGGCACATTAACTCTTAATGAGAAAGTGTTTAATGCGGAGTATAACGAGCCGCTTATTCATCAAGTTGTCGTGGCGCAGTTGAATAACAAACGCCAAGGCACAAAGTCGACATTAACAAGAGCGGAAGTTCGCGGCGGAGGTAGAAAGCCTCATCGTCAAAAAGGAACAGGCCGTGCCAGAGCCGGTTCAACCCGCTCTCCTCTTTGGACCGGCGGCGGTGTTATATTTGCTCCGAAACCAAGAGATTTTTCTCAAAAAGTCAACAAGCAAGCCAAAAGAGTTGCACTTTGCAGTGCCTTTTCGGAAAAAGTCAGAAATTCTGAACTTGTTTTGCTTGATGAAATAAAATTAAATGATGCTAAGACAAAAGAAATGGCTGCAATCATGGAAGCATTGAAACTTGAAAAAAGTGTCCTTCTTATTACAGCCGAGGGAAGCGAAAACATAATAAGAGCGTCAGCAAATCTTCCGAATGTCAAAACAATTGAAGCAAGTTTAATAAATGTCTATGACCTGGTCGCAAATCAAAGAATTGTTGCAACGGTTGCGGGAATAAAGTTGATAGAAGCGAATTACGCTGAGAAAGAGTAAAAATTAACGCATAACGATTGTAAAATTTATTTTTAAAACATTCATTATGCGTTTGGTGTTTTGAGGTTGTGCATCAATAAAAAATAACATTCATTATGCGTTATGCGTTATGCGTTATGCGTTAAAAAGGAAATCATGGAACTATACAACATCATTCAAAAACCGGTTTTGTCTGAAAAAAGTTATGCAGGCATCGCTGTGAAAAAATATGTGTTCAGAGTTGCAAAAAATGCAACCAAACCGCAAATCAAAAAAGCAGTTGAAGAAATCTTCAAAGTGCAAGTTGAGAGTGTGAACACTGCAAACATCAAAGGGAAATACAAACGCCAAGGTCGTCATGAAGGTTACACTTCGGACTTCAAAAAAGCGTATGTTCAGTTGAAGCCAAGCAGTCCGTCAATATCGTTTTTCGATAATCTAGTCTAAAATAAATTACAAATTACAGTTTACAAATTACAAATAAGGACAAATTTTATTATCAACATTTGTAATTTGTAAATTGTAATTTGTAATTCAATTTACGGAGTAAATACCATGCCTATTAAAAGATACAGACCAATCACGCCAGCCCAGCGTTTTAAGACAACGCTGACTTATGAAGAAATAACGACAACTGAGCCAGAAAAGTCGCTATGTGTTTCGCTTAATCAAAAAGCAGGTCGCAACAATACCGGCAGAATTACTGTTCGTCATCGTGGCGGCGGCAATCGCATCAAGTATCGTATTATTGACTTTAAACGCAGCAAAGACAACATCCCTGCAAAAGTTGCAACCATTGAATATGACCCGAACAGGTCTGCTAACATTGCACTTTTGCATTATGCGGACGGCGAGAAAAGATATATTCTCGCACCGGTCGGACTGAATGTTGGTGACAGCGTTATGAGCGGTGAAGAAAATGTTGACATCAAAGCGGGAAACGCTCTTCCGTTATCGGTCATTCCGGTGGGAACAACAGTTCACAATATTGAAATGCAGCCCGGTGCCGGCGGACAAATTGCAAAAAGTGCAGGAGCAAGCGCACAATTAATGGCAAGAGAAGGAAAGTATGCAACACTCAAACTGCCGTCCGGCGAGATGAGATTGATACCTGTCAAATGCAGAGCAACTGTCGGGCAAATCGGAAATCTTGATCATGAATTGGTGTCACTTGGAAAAGCGGGAAGAAAGCGCCACATGGGAATTAAGCCGACAGTCAGAGGTGCGGCGATGAACCCATGCGACCATCCTCACGGCGGCGGTGAAGGAAAATCACCAATCGGTCGTCCCGGTCCTGTGTCTCCATGGGGACAACCGGCACTTGGATATAAGACAAGAAAGAAAAGTAAGAGCAACAAATTCATCGTAAAGCGTATCAATTAATAAAATTACAAATTACAGTGGACAAATTACAAATAAGGTCAAATTATTAAATATTTAAATTCAACAATATTTGTAAACTGTAATTTGTAATTTAAAACAATAGGAGACAACAGATGTCTAGGAGTATCAAAAAAGGACCTTTTGTGTGTGCAAAACTATTTAAAAGAGTAAAAGCGCAAGGTCATGAAAATAAAAGAGTTATCAAAACATGGTCGAGAGCATCGACTATCTATCCTGATTTTGTCGGCTCAACAATTGCTGTTCATGACGGCAAAAAGCATGTTCCGGTCTATTGCACCGAGGAAATGGTTGGTCACAAGTTGGGCGAGTTTGCTCCAACAAGAAATTTCAGAGGACATGCAGGGAGTAAGACCACTAAAGGTAAGAAATAATTATTAGTGATTAGTGATTAGTGATTAGTGATTAGTGATTGTTGAATTAATTTATCAACCACTAACCGCTAGCCACCGACCACTAACCACCAATCACGGAGTGATTTATGGCAACAAGAATGAGAGAAAAAGCGGCATATCGCCGCGAAAATAAGGACACTCGTCCAAAAGCACACGCAAGATATTTAAGAATATCTCCTTTTAAGGTGCGTGTCGTTCTTGACACAATTCGTGGCAAGGCGGTTAATGATGCAATTGCAAGTTTGAGGGCAACTCCGAAGGCGGCGTCACCAATGGTGATAAAATTGATTGAGAGTGCTGTTGCAAACGCAGAACACAACCACAACCTCTCAAGGCATGACCTTATCGTAAAAGAAATTTACGCAGACGCAGGACCAATCATGAAAAGAATGCAGCCTGTGTCAAAAGGAAGAGGGCATCGTATTAACAAGAGAACTAGTCACATCACTGTGATTTTGGATGGAGTGGAAGAAAACTAATTCAAATTACAAATTACAATGGACAAAGGACAAAAAAGGTCAAATTAATTTTTATCAACATTTGTAATTTGCACACTAAATAAGGAGAACAAATGGGTCAAAAGGTATCACCACACGGACTGAGAGTAGGAGTTATTAAAGGCTGGGATGCAACATGGTTTGCAAACAAAAAGGATTTTCCCGCCCTTCTCCTAGAAGACAGCAAAATTAGAAAATTCATCAAAGACAAGTATTACACTTGCGGAATTTCTCGTGTAATTTTGGAGCGCTCACAAGGAAAGGTTAGCGTTAATATCCACACTTCAAAGCCCGGTGTTATCATTGGTCAAAAAGGTGCAGGTGTTGAGCAATTAAAAAAAGAACTCTCAAAACTTGTTCCTGACAAAACTCTCCACATCAATATTCTGGAAGTAAAACGCCCTGATATGGACTCAACGCTTGTTGCAGAAGGAATTGCAGCAGCACTTGAAAAAAGAGCGTCTTTCAGAAGAACGATGAAGCAAGCAATGGGCAGAGTAATGAGAAGCGGAGCAAAAGGTGTCAAAGTCATGGTTTCAGGTCGTCTTGACGGAGCAGAAATCGCACGATGTGAGCATTATCATGAAGGAAGTATTCCGCTCCACACTTTGCGCGCTGACATCGACTACGGAGTCGCAACCGCCCACACAACCTTTGGCTGTATTGGAGTAAAAGTTTGGATATACAAAGGTGAAGTTCTCGGAAAACGCAAATTAGGTGAAGAGAATATTGAAGAAGGGCAAGGAAGAGAGAGAAGAGAGCGTCGTGAACGCAACTAAAAAAATTACAAATTAAGGTCAAATTATTAAATATTAAATTTATCAATATTTGTCCTTTGTCCACTGTAATTTGTAATTTAAAAATTTATAGGAAATTCATGCGTGTCAAACACGCTAGAAGGATAGAAGAACAATGCTTATACCAAAAAGAGTAAAAAGACGCCGAGTTCAGCGCGGCAGAATGAAAGGAAAGGCTACAAAAGGCTGTGTCATTGCATACGGTGATTTTGGTCTTGTTGCGCAAACTTGTGCTTGGATAACTTCCAATCAAATAGAGGCGGCTCGTATCGCTATGACACGCCATGTAAAAAGGGGCGGAAAAGTGTGGATAAATATTTTTCCTCACAAATCTGTCACTAAAAAACCGGCAGAAACTCGAATGGGTTCCGGTAAAGGTTCTCCGGAATACTGGGTTGCAGTCGTAAAACCGGGAAGAGTATTGTTTGAAATGGCGGGTGTTCCTGAAGAATTGGCAAGAGAAGCGATGAGAAGAGCAATGCACAAATTGCCTTGCAAATGTAAATTCTATCGCAAAGATGAACTAACAAGCCCTGATGCTCCGAATGCCGGTGCGGAAATGGTTGAAGTTAATGCTGAGGAGGTGAAGGCGTAATGAAAGGAAAAGATATTAGAGAGTTAGACAACAAAGACTTGGGATTAAAACTGGATGACCTAAGAAAAGAACTTTTCAACCTTAGATTCTCACACACAACAGGTCAATTGTCAAATCCAATGCAACTGGTAAATGTCAGAAAAGACATAGCAAGAGTCTTGACGATAATGCAGGAGAGAAAATTGCACGGAGATGATTTTAGAAAGGTTGCAGGAAAAGGAAGGGGGAAAAAAAAGTGATTAGTGATTAGTGATTAGTGATTAGTGTCGGTTGAATTTGAAATTAACCATCACAAACCACAAGCCACAAACCACAAACCACCTAAAACAAACATGGAACAAGCAATCGAAAAAAGAGTAAATATGCGTAAAGTGCGTGAAGGTGTTGTTGTCTCAGATAAAATGGACAAGACAATTGTTGTTTTGGTAAGCGACAAAGTTCCTCACCCAATTTACAAAAAAACGATGAACAAGTCAAAAAAATACAAAGTTCATGACGAAAACAACGAGTGCGGAATTGGCGACACTGTCGAAATTATAGAAACTCGTCCTTTGTCAAAAGACAAATATTTTAGATTATCTAGAATTGTCGAAAAAGCAAAATAAATTTAAGTCGCTATGCATCGCCATATGGGACTGCGTGCATCTCGACTGTTCAGTTGCGTATTTCTAAATATGCGTCCTTGCATACTCAATATTAGCCGTCCCGCTATGTCGCACCTGGCGACTTAAAATAAATCGACTTAGGTTGAAGTCAAAAGAGGTTTGAAATGGTACAACCACAATCATATTTAAAAGTTGCCGATAACAGCGGTGCAAAAGAAATTATGTGTATTAGAGTTTTAGGCGGAAGTTTTCGCTACTCTGGAAATATCGGCGATGTTATTGTTGCGTCGGTAAAGTCTGCAACACCCGGCGGAAATGTCAAAAAAGGTGATGTTGTGAAAGCGGTTATCGTTCGCTCTCATATGGGCATCAATCGTCCGGATGGAAGTCACATTAAATTTGATGATAATGCAGCAGTTATCATAGACAATCAGAAACAACCGAAAGGAACTCGTATATTCGGGCCGATTGCAAGAGAGTTGAGAGAAAAAGAATATATGAAGATAATCTCTTTGGCTCCGGAAGTAATATAATAAATTACAAACTACAGTTCACAAATTACAAATTAAGGACAAATTAAATTATCAACATTTGTAATTTGTCCACTGTAATTTGTAATTTAAAAAGAAATTAGAACTAATTTTTAATGCTTACGCATTACACATTTAAAGAGGAACACTTATGAACTCATTATTCGTTCGCAAAGGCGACACTGTAAAAATGCTTTCGGGCAAAAATAAAGGCAAAACCGGCAAGGTTACAATGGTTAACCCTGAAGATTCTCGTATTGTTGTTGATGGCCTTAACATCATAACAAAACACCGTAAGCCTCGTTCACAAACGGATAGAGGCGGAATTAGAAAAGTTGCCGGCTCAGTGGATGCTTCAAATGTTCAAATTGTTTGTCCTGCGTGTTCAAAAACGACAAGAGTCGGTCACATGGAGTTTGAAGGCAAGAAGGTGAGAATGTGTAAAAAATGCTTTAAAAGTCTTGATGTGAAAGCAACTGACAAAAAAGCGTTAAAAAAGGCTAAAAAAGAAGTGGCGGAATCCGTTGAAGAAGCAAAAGAAAAGAAAAGTGCAAGAAAGCCGAAAGCAGCGAAACCGGTCGAAGAAACTGCAAAAGTTGAAGAGACTGTGAAAGAAGATGAGGCAATTCAAGAATAAAATTTTAGAGTGATTTAGAGTTAGTGTTTGATGGTTGGTGTAGGTTGAAAAATTCATTTTAACCATCCCAATCACTAATCACTAATCATCAACCACTATCAAGGAGATATCATGGCTAAAAAAGAAGATCAGGTTGCTAAAGAAACTGTAACCGACGAGCCAAAAAAAGCGACTGCAAAGAAAACGACTGAGGTAAAAGCAAAAGCAGAAAAAACAACAGCAAAACCTAAAGCAGACGCAAAAGAAAAAGCACCCTCTAAAGCAAAAGGTGAACCTAAAGAAAAAGCACCTGCTAAAGCAAAAGATGAGATAAAAGCAAAATCTGAGCCAAAGGAGAAAAAGAGTGCTTCCACAAAATCAAAGGAAAAAGCAATAGACGCTATTAAAGAGACAGCGGCTAAGGCAATTGAGGCTATTATGTCAACTGCTTCTATTGAAGAGACGACGGCGAAGGCTGCTGCAACAAAATCAAAAAAAGCACCTGCTAAAACAAAAGGTGAACCTAAAGAAAAAGCACCTGTAAAAGCGAAGGCAGAAAAAGCACCCGCTAAAGCGAAAGTTGAGCCAAAGCCAAAAGCAGAAATAAAGCCAAAAGCAGAAAAAGCACCTACAAAACCAAAAACAGAGTTAAAGGCGAAGAAGGAGTCAAAACCTTCTGCTGCTTTGGAGATTAAAGCGGAAGAGGCTAAAAAAACAGAAGTGCCGAAAGAATCTCAACCAAAAGTTGAAGTAAAACCTGAGGTTAAAAAAGAAGCAGTAAAACCTGCTTTGGAGATTAAAGCGGAAGAAAATCCTGTTTCAACCCCTGTCCTTAAAGCAGAACCTAAGAAAGAAGAACCAAAATCTGCTCCGACACCTCAACCTAAAAAGGAAGAGACAAAAAAAGAAACTCCGAAGAAAACTCTTTCATCAGACACAAGGCACCGTTTGAAAAAGCGTTATGCGAAAGATATTGCGCCAGAGTTGAAAAAAGAGCAGAATTACAAAAATATTTACCAAGTTCCGAGAATTGAAAAGATTGTCTTGAACATGAGAATTGGTGATATTAAAGATAATACAAAATCAATCAAACAAGCACAAACTGAGTTGGAACAAATCGCCGGACAAAAAAGTGTCTTAGTAAAAGCAAAAAAGTCGGTTTCAAACTTCAAACTTCGTGAAAATCAACCAATCGGTATCAAAGTGACTCTACGCGGAGAAAGAATGTGGGAATTTCTTGATAAACTGGTTGCTGTTGCGCTTCCTCGTGTGAGAGACTTTAGAGGTCTGTCTCCAAAATCATTCGATGGAAGAGGAAACTATTCAACCGGTGTCAAAGAACAAATCATCTTCCCCGAAATTTCCTATGAAACAGTAGAAAAAGTCAGAGGTTTTGACATAGCAATTGTCACAACTGCTGAAACAGATGCAGACGCACTAGCACTGTTAACTAAAATCGGAATGCCTTTTAGAACTTAAAATTTAGACACTGATGATAAAAATAACGACATCTTTTGGTGAAAATCAGTCTTCTTGTCAATACACGCAGTATTGACTGCGGTAATAAGTCAAATTTTCCCTCAAAAATCTGCTCGCTATTATTTTCACCAACATATCCAAATTTTAAGTCTGAATATAAATTATCCTCGTCTAAGCGGACAAATGGAGAGAAAGTAAACATGGCTAAAAAAGCAATGATAGAAAAACAAAAAAGAAAGCAGAAATACTCAACGAGAGAATATACTCGTTGCAGTATGTGCGGTCGTCCTCATGCAGTTTTGCGTAAATACGGCATTTGCAGAATTTGCTTTCGTAACCTGGCATATCGCGGGGAAATTCCGGGAGTTCGCAAGGCTTCTTGGTAGAAAAATTAACGCATAACGCATAACGCATAACGCATAATGAAAGTTAAAATCTTACTTTTGCGTTTAGTGTTTATAGGTTGTGTGTAAACAAATTAATCAATCGTTATGCATTATGCGTTATTGCATTATGCGTTAAAAAAGAGGTTTAAATGATAACAACAGACCCAATTGCAGATCTATTGACAAGAATAAGGAACGCTCAAATTGCGCGCCATGATACAGTCGCTATTCCAACTTCAAAAATGAAGAGGGCAATTGTTGAAATTCTTTTCAATGAAGGCTACATTACTTCACATGAGGCAGTCGACATCGACGGTCATCCTCACATTTTGATAACACTCAAATATGGAAGAGGTTTTTCCAAAGTATTGACAAATCTCAAAAGAGTTTCAAAACCGGGACTTAGAGTTTATTGCGGATATGAAGATTTGCCAAAAGTCCTCAATGGTCTTGGAGTTGCAATAATATCAACATCAAAAGGCGTCATGACAGACAAAGACGCTCGCAAAAATAAAATTGGCGGCGAAGTGTTGGCGTATATTTGGTAAAAAACAAAACGCAAAACGCAAAACGCATAGCGCATAATGAAGTTTAAACAATTAGGCGTAGCGAAAATTTAGCGGAGGCGTAAAAATAAAATTCTAACAATCATTATGCGTTATGCGTTATGCGTTATGCATTAAAAAGGAAAACCATGTCAAGAGTCGGAAGAAGTGAAATTAAAATACCAGCGGGAGTGACAGTTGCAATCAAAGACAGCACAGCAACGGTCAAAGGTCCTAAAGGCGAATTGTCGCAGTATATTGACGACAGAAACATAGCGGTTGAAATCAACGGCGAGGTTTTGAATGTCGTTCGCAAAAGTGAGAGTAAATCCACAAAAGCAAAACACGGCTTGTATCGCCAACTTATTGCAAACATGGTAAAAGGAGTTGTTGAACCGTTCACCAAAACTCTTATTGTTAAAGGTGTCGGTTACAAAGTAGCCCTTGCCGGAAACAAAATCACAATGAATGTCGGGTTATCTCACACTGTTGAATTTGTTTCCCCTCCCGATGTAACGCTAACATGTCCTGATGCAAACACGATTGTTGTTTCAGGAATCGACAAACAAAGAGTAGGACAAGTCGCAGCAACCCTCAAAAGCAAAAAACCGGTTGAGCCATATCACTTATATGGAATTCACTATCAAGGTGAGAGACTTGTGAAGAAAGAGGGTAAAACTTCCGGGAAGTAATTAATTCAACGCATAACACATAACGCATAACGAATGTCAAAATATTTATGAAAGAACTTTCATTGTGAGTGTGTGTTTAGGGTTGTGCTTAATTAAAGTTAAAATAACATTCATTATGCGTTATGCATTAGGAAATCATTATGATAATCAAACAAGACAAAAACAAAGCAAGAGAAAAGCGTCACAAAAGAGTGAGAAAAAACATTTTTGGAACTAAACAAAGACCGAGAATGAATGTTTTTCGCTCGTCAACGCATATCTATGCCCAATTAATCGACGATGAGGCCGGCAAAACTCTTTGCTCGTCCTCAACTGTTGCAAAAGATATTGAATTAAAAAAGTTGAATAAAACCGAAGCCGCAAAAAAAGTTGGACAAGAAATTGCCAAAAAAGCGAAAAAACTAAAAATCAAAGAAATAGTTTTTGACCGCGGCGGTTATTTGTATATCGGCAGAGTCAAGGCTCTTGCAGATGGAGCAAGGGAAGAAGGACTTATTTTTTAGTGGTCAGTGGTCAGTGGTCAGTGATTGATAAAATAAATTTGACAATCACCGACCCCCGACCCCCAACCACTAATTCTAAAAGGATATTATGGAAGAAAGACAAGAAAGACAAAAAAGATCACCGCGAGATCGTGAGCCTCGCAGAACTGATGAAAGACCGGATGACGGAATCAGAAGCAAATTGATTTCTGTCAATCGTGTTACAAAAGTTGTTAAAGGCGGCAGAAATATGCGCTTTTCGGCATTGGTTGTTGTTGGAGACGGCAACGGCTCTGTTGGTGTTGGGCACGGCAAAGCAAACGAAGTGCCGGAGGCAGTCAGAAAAGCCGAACAGCAAGCAAGAAGAAAAATGGAGAAAATAGCGCTTTCAGAGAGCACTATTCCTCATGAAATCATCGGACATTTTGGTGCGTCAAAAGTTCTTTTGAAACCTGCTCCCGAAGGAACAGGAATTATTGCCGGCGGCTCAGTTCGTGCGGTAGTTGAACTTGCCGGCATTAAAAACATCACAGCAAAATCACATGGTTCGAGAAACCCAATAAACTCAACAAAAGCAGCAGTAATGGGACTATATGGACTAAGAAGTGCTGAACAGGTTGCAAAGGCGAGAGGGAAGTCGGTTGAGGAAATTTTAAATTAATAATGTCCTTATAAATTGTAGGGGTGAGCCATGCTAGCCCGAACAAAATAACAATTAAAATATTTTCAGGCTCGTCCTTGCAGGAAGACAGCATACTAAGAGCAAGAAAGTTATAAGTAGGTAATTATGCCAAAAAAAGATACAAACAAAAAATTAAAAATCACGCTCACAAAAAGCACAATCGGTTGTCTTGAAAAACAAAAAAAGACAATTGAAGCGTTGGGCTTGAAAAAAATAAGACAATTTGTCATTCACTCGGATAGCGAAAGTTTAAGAGGCATGCTGTTCGTTGTTAAGCATTTAGTAACAATCGAAGAAGTAATATAAAATAAAAATACCTTATATGCCTTACAAAGCAAGACCACTCAAAATATTCCTCAGAGCGGCAAAAATCAATTTTGAGGCGAAAGAGTGTGCTTAAGCGTTGGACTGAGTCGCAAAATTTATTTTCGCCGCTATCAAAGGATATTTTCAGCGGTCGTAAAAGGAAAAGAATCATGAAAATACACACCATACAACCCCAAGCGGGCTCAAAGAAAAAAGAAAAAAGACTTGGTCGCGGCATTGCCAGCGGTCATGGTAAAACATGCTGCAAAGGACATAAAGGTCAATGGGCAAGAAGCGGCGGCGGAGTCAGCATTGGTTTTGAAGGCGGACAAAAACCTCTAATGAGAAGAATTCCCAAAAGAGGATTTGACAATGCTTTTAAAAAAGAGTATTCTATAGTTAATCTCTCTGACCTTGAACGCTTTGATGCAAAAGCAAGTGTTAATGCTGAAACTCTTCTTGAATTTGGAATTCTTTCAAAAATTGAAGATTACGGAGTGAAAGTTTTGGGTGCCGGTGTTTTAACAAAACCTTTGACAGTTGCTGCTAACAAATTTTCCGAAGGTGCAAAAAAAGCAATCGAGGCAGTTGGCGGAAAAGTTGTTCAAATTGAAATAATAAACAACAGCCTTAATGAGAAAGGAAAGAAGAAAGCCAAACAAATTTAGTGATTAGCGGTTGGTGATTGATGAGAGTTAGAATTTATTTTTAATAATCACCAATCACCAATCACTAGCCACCATTTTACGGAGTAAAAATGTTTCAAACACTAATCGATTCATTCAAGAATAAAGATGTTCGGAAGAAAATCCTGATAACATTGGGGTTACTTTTCTTGTTCCGACTGGGTGCTTGGCTTCCTATTCCCGGTATTGCCCCCGGGGTTTTGGATGTGGGAGACGGCAACACAATGCTACTGCTTCTAGGTGCAATCACCGGCGGAGCGCTTTCACAAGGTGCGTTCATGGCGATTGGCGTCATGCCCTATATTAATGCTTCGATTATAATGCAACTTCTGACTGTTGCTATTCCGAAATTTGACGAATGGCGAAAACAAGGTGACGAAGGAAAAGAAAAACTCAACAAAGTAACAAGATATTTAACCTTACTCCTCGGCATTGCTCAGGCGGTCGGCATCACGGTAACATGGTCGAATCAAGGCGGTCTTGCTGCCGGAGAAATACTTCCTGTTTGGCTTGTTGCAACAATCGTTGCTCTTTGTCTTGTTGCGGGTGCAATGCTGACAATGTGGATTGGTGAGAGAATCACTGAACTCGGTGTTGGAAACGGTATATCACTGCTTATCTTCGTTGGTATTATCTCAACTGCAGGTATCGCGCTTGTCGGAAACATAGCAGGTATTGTGAGCATTGGACAGGAAGGGGGAAATAATGAACCAATATTCCATCTTATCGGTTTCTTGCTGCTCGTCATATTAATATTCACTTTCATAGTCTTTATTGATGCCTCGGAGCGGCGGGTGCAAATTCAATACGCAAAACAAATTAAAGGCCGAAAACAATACGGCGGACAATCAACTCATATTCCAATCAAATTAAATGCTTCCGGCGTTCTGCCAATTATCTTTGCTTCGGCAATTGTCAGTTTTCCGCAACTTTTGTTCAGTTTATTTATGAATCCGGAACCGGGGAACTTCATGTATTGGTGGCAAAGATGGCTTGGGGTCGGAACTCCGATATACAGCGTTGTTGTTGGTCTCTTGATTTTCTTCTTCGCATTCTTCTATGCTCAAATTCAATTCAACCCTGAAGAAGTTGCAAGAACAATTCAGCAAAATGGTGGTTTCATTCCGGGAATAAGACCCGGAAAACCAACTGCGGAACATCTAAAACGCATTTCAAGACGATTGACATTCTTTGGAGCATTCTTTCTGGCGTTTATCGCAATCGTTCCTGCAATCATCTTTAATTTCTTGTTTGAAGATCCGGGGCTAATCAGTGCATTCACCGCAACAGGTATGTTGATTGTTGTATCCGTTGCCCTTGATTTCGACAAGCAGTTGCAAAGTCAGTTGATGATGAAACAGTATAAAGGCTTTTTGAAATAATTGAAGATTATTTAAAAAATCTAGTGACTGGTGGTTGGTGCTTAATGATAGAAAAATAAAAATAAAATTTTACCATCACTAACCACTAATAATATTTAGAGGGGCTACAATTTTATGAAACTAATCATACTCGGTGCTCCGGGTTCCGGAAAAGGCTCTCAAGCACCCCATTTAAATAGGGAATACGGCCTAGTTCATCTTGCAACCGGCGATATTTTGAGAAAAAATATTAAAGAAGAAACTCCGCTTGGTCTTGAGGCAAAAGAATTCATCGATAACGGAAAACTCGTTCCTGATGAAATTGTCATCAAGTTGGTTGAACAAAGAATATCAGAAAAAGAGTGTGAAAAAGGTGTTTTCTTCGATGGTTTTCCAAGAACGCTAAGCCAAGCAGAACAGTTAGACAAGATTGTTAAAATAGACAAAGTTATTTATCTTGAAGTTGACTTTTCAATCCTACTCAAAAGAATAACCGGAAGAAGAAGTTGCGTATGCGGTCGAACTGAACATATCAAAAGATTAAAAGATAACAAGTGCGAGTGCGGAAAAACTTATTATCAAAGAGATGACGACACCGAAGAAATGGTAAAACCGAGACTGGAGACTTTCCTTAGCCAAACCGCCCCATTAATTGACTACTATAAAAAACAAGGAAAACTAATAACAATTAACGGAGACGGAGAAGTAGGGGATATATTTGAAGTTATAAAAGAGGTATTGAATTAATATAAAATAAATTACAAATTACAAAGAAGGACAATTTAATTTATCAACATTTTTAATTTGTCCACTGTAATTTGTGATTAAAAAAAAGTATGATTAAAACAGAAAAAGAAATCCAAAAAATGCGTGCGGTCTGCAAGATAGTAGCCCTTGCCCACAAGCACATTGAAAGATTTATCAAAGCAGGGGTAACCACTGAATATCTTGATAACGAATTGGAAAAATTTATTCTCTCGCAAGGTGCTAAACCGAACTTTAAAAACTATCGAAAATATCCAAAAACTGCTTGCATTTCAGTAAATGATGTTGTTGTTCACGGAATACCAAGCGAAAAAACAATATTAAATGACGGCGACATTGTCTCAATAGATGTTGGAGCAGTCAAAGATGGTTATCACGGCGATGCAGCCCGAACATATGCAGTAGGTGTGATTGAAGAAAAAAAACAAAAACTCATTGACATCACAAAAGAATGCTTTTTTAAAGGAATGGAACAAGCCCGGGCAGGCAGACGAATTGGCGATATTAGTGAATCAGTTCAAAAACATGCTGAACAAAACGGCTTCTCAGTTGTCCGCTCATTGACAGGTCATGGCATCGGAAAAAAACTCCACGAAGACCCAAGCGTTCCAAACTTCGGAAAATCAGGGACAGGAACACTTTTAAAAAGCGGAATGACTCTTGCGATTGAACCGATGATAAACGAAGGCACATTTCATGTGATATTCGAAAGCGACGGTTGGACCTGCAGAACTGAGGATGGCAAATTGAGCGCCCACTATGAAGAGACAGTGCTAGTGACGAATGGAGATGCGGAGATTTTAACAACAATTTAACCCCCTAAAAACTCTTGACGGAGAATTATATATTGTGTTATAATATACTGTTTGCGTCAATTTAAATCACAAATTACAGTTTACAAATTACTAGTAGTGAAAAATTAATTTGACCTAATTTGTAATTGATAATTTGTCCGCTGAAAAAATGGATAAACGAACTAAAACACTATTAATACCAACTCTCGGACAAGTGACTGTCTCAACAATGGGACACGACAGAGGAAGAATGTATTTAGTGACAAAAGTTATTGATGGTGAGTTTGTTGAAGTGTGTGACGGAGATTATCGAAAAAGAGAAAATCCGAAAAAAAAACGCTTTAAACATTTAGTAGTTATCAAAGAGGGAATTATACCTTCGGATAAAATAGAAAAAATTAATGACAAAGAAATTTATCGAGCATTAAAAATGCTTGAAAAAGGAGGCGGCACGACATAGATAAACAGTGTCGAAAAACAATATGAAAGTCCGAGCATCAGTAAAACCAATGTGCAACAATTGTAAGGTCGTGAAACGCCACGGCAGAGTTGTGATAATTTGCCCAAAATATCCCAACCACAAACAAAGACAAGGGTAATTAGTGGTCGGTGGTCAGTAATCGGTGACCGGTGATGGAAGAATTTTTAATTAATTTTTTTCTGCCACCAATCACCGACCGCCAACCACCAACCACCAAAAAATTCGGAGAATTTTTTATGCCAAAAGACGACAGCATCGAAGCAGAGGGAGAAGTGATTGAAGCACTTCGCAATGCAACATTCCGTGTGAAGTTGAACAACGGACATGTCGTTCTATGCACAATTTCCGGCAAAATCCGTATGCACTACATCAAAATCCTTCTAGGCGACAAAGTAAAAATTGAAATGTCTCCCTATGACATAACAAAAGGAAGGATAACATACAGGAACAAAAATTAATAATTTTCAACGCACAGCGCACAACGCACAACGAAAGGAAAGAATTTATAAAAAATAATTCTAACAATCATTATGCGTTATGCGTTATGCGTTAAAGTGGAGAATAAATATGGCTCGTATCGCAGGGGTAGACATCCCAAGAGAAAAAAGAATAGAAATCGGACTAACTTATGTTTTTGGCATAGGCAGACCTACTTCTATACGCATACTGCAAGAAACCGAAGTTGACCCTAACACAAGGGTGAAAAACCTTAGTGAGGCTGAGTTGAACAAACTTCGTGCTTATATTGATAAAAACATCAAAGTTGAAGGTGACCTTCGCCGTGATGTTGCACTTTCTATTAAGCGGCTAATGGAGATTGGCTGTTATCGCGGGGTTCGTCACAGAAAAGGACTACCCGTGAGAGGACAATCAACCAAACAAAACGCCAGAACAAGAAAAGGCAAGAAGAAAACAGTAGGAAGGAAGAAAAAATAACGCATAACGCATAAACATGCAACGCATAATGAATGTTAAAATTTTTTATGTTTTGAGTGTTTGAAGTTGTGTGTCAAAAAAATATTAATCGTTATGCGTTATGCGTTATGCATTATGCGTTGGAGAATTTATGGCTGCACCAAAACAAAGAAAAACATCTCGTGGCACATCTCGTAAGCCAAAGGTAACAAAAAATGTTGACAAAGGACAAGCGCATGTTCAAGCGTCTTTTAACAACACTATCATAACAATAACTGACATTCGCGGGAATACTATTTCTGCGTCATCTGCCGGTGCGCTCGGTTTTCGCGGCAATAGAAAATCGACTCCTTATGCTGCTCAACAGGCTAGTGAAAAAGCGGCACTACTAGCAAAAGACCATGGTATGAGAAGTGTTGATGTTTTCGTCAAAGGTCCGGGGTCTGGGCGTGAAAGTGCAATAAGAGCAGTTGAAAATGCAGGCATAAAAGTGACAAGCATCACCGATGTTTCACCAATTCCGCACAACGGATGTCGTCCCCCAAAGAGGAGAAGAGTTTAATAATCTGGTGATTAGTGATTAGTGATTAGTGGTTAGTGATTGTTGAAATTATTTTTTCATTCACTAACCACTGATTACTGATCGCTAACCTCCAAATTTTTACGGAGTAAAAATTTTATGGCAAAATACACAGGAGCAGATTGCAGAATATGTAGGCGAGAAGGCACAAAACTATTTTTGAAAGGCGAAAGATGCACTTCAAAAAAATGTGCCATTGAAAGAAGACCCAACAAAGGACCGGGTTTCCACGGCACTTCAAGAAAGAAGCCATCGGAACATAATATCCAATTGCGTGAAAAACAAAAAACAAAAAGAATCTATGGACTACTTGAAAAACAATTCCATGGTTATTATATTGAAGCCCAACGCCAAAAAGGCATAACCGGTGAAAACATGCTGATGCTTTTGGAAAAAAGGCTTGACAATGTTGTTTTCAGAATGGGTATCGGTTCTTCCCGTGGAATGAGCAGACAAATCGTTAATCATGGTCATATCACTGTTAACGGAAGAGTTGTCAACATTCCGTCATATCAAGTGAAGAAAGGCGACATTATCGGTGTCAAAGAATCAAAAAAAGAAAACGAAATGTTCAAGGAATTGAAAGGTGCAAAAATTGTAATGCCTAAATGGGTTGAATTTGACACTGACGCATTCGTTGGAAAAATAATCGAAAACCCAACAAGAGAAGACATCGACCTCAAAATTAATGAGCAGTTGATAGTAGAGTTGTATAGCAAATAATTTTAATAGTGGTTATTGATTAGTGACTGTTGATTAGTGAAGGTAATTTAATTTTTATCCATCACTAACCATCAGCCGCCAATCACTAATCACCATTAAAAAATCGGAGATTTTTTTATTATGATGGAAATCGAAAAGCCGCGCATTACTATTGAAGAAAGTGTTGATGCAAGGCAAGCAAAATTTATTATTGAACCACTTGAGCGCGGTTATGGCATAACGCTTGGAAACGCACTAAGGCGTGTTCTTCATTCAGCACTTCCCGGTGCTGCAATTGTTGGTGTCAGAATTGATGGTGCTCCGCATGAGTTCACCAGTATCAAAGGCATCAAAGAAGATGTTGTTGACATCATCTTGAATTTAAAACAACTTAATATAAAAGCGAACTATCAAGACAAATCGCTTAAGAAAGTGTTGAAAATATCTCGCAACAAACCGGGTATTGTCACTGCTGCGGACATTGAATTAGACCCTGAGGTTGAAATTTTGAACCCAGACCTCTATATCTGCACTATTGACGATGGCGGAAAATTGAACGCTGAATTAACAGTAGGGCGTGGCAGAGGTTATGTTGTTGCGGACAAAAACAAAGACGCAAACCAACCAATCGGCTTTATTGCAATTGACTCTATTTTCACTCCTGTCAAAAGTGCGTCATATTCAGTCGAATCAACGAGGGTTGGTCAAAACATTGACTATGACAAGTTGACAATTGATTTAGCAACTGACGGCAGTTTGAGTGCAAAAGAAGTTTTGTCTTTAGCCGGAAAAGCAATCAAAGACCATATCGAAATTTTTGTGGGACTTAGTGCGACAATCGCTGGCATGGATATTCTAATTGCAAGAGACGAGGACAGAGCGCTAAGAATACTTGAGATGAGCATTGAAGAAATGGATTTGTCAGTCAGATCCTACAACTGCTTAAAACGAGCAGGCATCTACACAGTCGAGGATTTGACAAAACGAAGCGAAGACGACATGCTGAAAGTGAGGAACCTTGGCAGAAAATCGCTTGACGAAGTAATCTACAAGTTGCAAAATCTAGGTCTTGACCTAAAAAAAGAATTTTAGAAGTTATCATTCACAATTAAATTTCAGGTGATCGGTGGTCAGTGGTCAGTGGTTGGTGTAGGTAGAATTTTAAATTTTATTTATCACCAATCGCTAACCACTGGCCACTGACCACCATTCACCGGAGAAATCATGGAAAACAGAAAACTTGGAAAAAGAACAGACCAAAGAATGGCATTATTGCGTGGACAAGTCACGCAACTACTTTGGCATGGAAAAATTGAAACGACCTATGCAAGAGCAAAAGAAGTGCAAAGTTTGGCGGAGAAATTAATAACTCTTGCCGTGAATTCTTATACCGACACTATCAAAAAAGTCGAAACAAGAATTAAACACGACAAAAAAAGAGACAAAAAAGGCAATGTGACTATCACTGAAAGAGAAGTGAAGGTCGAATTAATCAATGACGGAGTGGAAAAACTTGCGGCAAGGCGTAAAATAATGGCAAATGTCTATGATGTTCAAGAAATAAGAGCAAAAGGCGAAACCAAAGCCCAGTTTAGAATTAGAACGGAACACATTGCTCATCCGCTAATTGAAAAAATCTTCAACGAATATGCCCCGAAATATGCTCAACGAGCCGAAGACACAGGAACAAAAGGCGGCTACACAAGAGTTCTAAAAATGGGACCAAGAAGAGGCGACGCCGCTGAACTTGCGTTGATAGAATTGGTATAAATAAGTTAAAAAGTCTCGCTATTTATTGAGCGAGACTTTTTAATTGTAAACATTTTGTAAGCAAAAAGAAAACAAAAAAGCAACAAAGTTTTTTTGAAAGTATTTGAAATAATATTGACAAATGGATAATCATGATGTTACACTAATGTAGTTGTTTGTAAAGAAAAAAGGTTAAGATAAAGTTTATATATAGAAATTAATACAAAGGAGAAAGTTTATGTTTTTTAGAAAAAATTCTGTTGCTATCAGTTCTGTATTTGAAAGAGAACCAGGATTTAAAGATTATCGATTTACTGCCAAAACAGTTATCGAAAGTTTGGGTATGGAGGCATGTAGAAACCCAGAGGATATCAGGAATCAAGATAGTTTTAATAATATGTTGAGAAACGAGGTTGACTTTTTTGTGCTTATTGTGGGGGAAGTAAAATCAGAAATGGTTAATGAAGAGTTGAAAATTGCGATTGCTATAGGATTACCTATTTTGGTTTTTGCAAAAATTGATAAAAAAGATTCACGAGAATTTAGTCAAAAGATATGCGATAGTTTGCGACAAATATCTCCTGAATTATATGATGCTCACATTACAACATTTGAAAACTGTGAAAGTTTTGATAGGGAATTAAGAAACGAATTATTAAATAGAATGTATAGAAGAATAAGAATGTCACCAGTAATCGGAGTAGATCCTCCTGTGGCATATACTGAAGGAGTGACATTAATTAGCAATGCAAAACATAGAATTGTTGTGACACAAAACACATCTATACTTCTATTGGGACCAAGATTGGGTAATACGATAGAGCAAGATTTTTATGATGAATTAGTAAAATGGTTAAAAAAGAAGCGACAACAAAAATCATATTTTTTACATGTTTTTTCCTTAAGTGAAACGAAAAAAGCAATGAAAAGTGGAGATTATGATCTAGATAAGGCTCGTAAACAATTAATTGAGATAATGGACAGTGCATGTGGTAATACAATTACAATCAGAGGTGCGGAATGTTTAGATACTACCACACATGTAATTGGGGATACAGGAATGGGGCTTAATTTTAAGATTGCTTCGCAACGATACTATTTATTCTTACCTTCTTTTTTTACTAAAGATAAAGAGTTGCAACAAATTATATCGGGTAATCAACGAGTTGGAAATAGACTTACAAAAAAGGATATTACCACAATTTATGATAATGCTTAAATTAAGTAGTAGCAAAAAGCCTCGTCAATTGTAACGAGGTTTTTGTTATTTTAAAAAAGGGGATATATTCTACTATTCAAAAATTTAATCATAAAAATCCATTCTTAGAGGATGTATGTAAAGTGTAGACAGTGGAAAAAATAGGAGCAAGCACAAAAAAATAAACAATCAACTGTTTATTCTTCTTGTTCAATGACGATATAACAATCAACGACTTCACCTTTGTTATCTAAAAAGGCTTTTGATGCAATATAATTTTCTAACTCCGTTAACTTGGAGATAAAGACTTTATCTAATTTTAATTCACTTCGTTCACGAAGTAGTTTTAGAATGTCAAAAGCAAAAAACCACTCATATTCAAATCTTGTTTTTATTATTTTCATATTGAAATTATAACAGTTGGTGAGTAATAAGTCAAGCGTTTTACTAACATTAAGTTAGCGTTTTTTATTGTTTCTCACTATATGTTATAATTTCTCATATGAAAAAACACGAAAGAAGAGAAATTTTTTCAAAACGCATGATTGAATTAAGAAATTCAGAGGGTTTTTCTCAATCTAAGTTAGCAAAGGAACTTGGTGTTTCATCGGGTTCTATTGCTATGTGGGAAACAAAACAACGAGAGCCAAAACTTGACATGCTTGCAAAAATCGCAATATATTTTGATGTAAGTAGTGATTACCTCATTGGTCTTAAAGAATATCATGAGTAGGTTTTGAGAATTTTTTTGCAAAAAATAGTTATTAGAAAAGACAAGCAATGTGTTTGTCTTTTTTTTTGCTTTGATATATAATAAATTTAGTTATGTCAAAGAAAAAATCAAACCTCAAACTGACTAGTGATATATCAACTTACGAGAATAATCTTGTGGGTGAAGTTAGTCATATTATTGAAAAAAGAAAACATTCTATTGTCACGCAAGCAAACAGCGGGATGGTTATGATGTTTTGGGAAGTCGGCAGACATATTGACTTTTCTATTCTGAACAACAAGAGAGCCGACTACGGAAAGCAAATTGTTACCACAGTGTCAAAGCAATTAGTTTTACGATATGGATCTAGTTTTAGTGTGGATAATATGCGTCGAATGATGCAATTTGCTAGGTTGTTTTCAAGTGAACAAATTGTCGCGCCGATGGCGCGACAATTGAGTTGGTCTCATTTTCGCGAATTACTTTCCGTAAAAGATGAAAAAGCACGACTTTTTTATGTTAATGAATCAGCATCGAGATTTCTTAGTGCAAAAGGATTAAGAAACATTATTTCCAGAAAAACTTATGAGAGAACAGAAATTGCGAATATGCAAATAACAAATGTTGACTCCCTTATTCCTTTTAACACATTCAAAGACCCATATCTTTTAGACATTCTCAATCTAAAAGGCGGTTATTTGGAAGGAGATTTAGAAAGTGCGATTTTATCCGAATTGGAAAAATTCATTCTTGAGTTTGGAAAAGGTTTCTCATTTGTTGAAAGACAAAAACGAATTTCAAGAGAAAACACTGACTACTATCTTGACCTATTATTCTACCATCGAATATTAAAAAGATTAGTTGCTGTTGAATTAAAAATCGGCAAATTTCATCCTAAAGATAAAGGGCAAATGGAATTTTATCTTAAATGGCTCAATGAAAATGAAAGGCAAGATGATGAAAATGAGCCGATAGGGTTAATACTTTGTGCTGAGAGCGATCGTGATGACATACGCTTAATGGAAATGGACAAAGCAGGAATAGCGGTTGCTGAGTATTGGACTGTATTTCCGCCCAAAAAAGAATTTGAAGAAAAACTTCGCTTTATTATGATGGAGGCAAAAGAAGTTTTAGAAAGAAAAAAGCAACTCGGCACATCAAATATAAAAAAACAAATAGAAGCATTTATTGAGATTCCGAATGATGATGAGGATTAATTAAAATGAACCCAGAAAAAAGAAGAAAACAAATTTTAGATGAAATATCAAAGCCCGAGGCACTTGTTAGTGCGTCTGTTTTGGCAAACAATTTGGGTGTTTCAAGACAAGTTATAGTTGGCGATATTGCACTTCTTAGGGCTCAAGGACATGACATTATCGCAACAACAAGAGGATATATGATGCCAAAGTTCAAAGAGTTGGGTCAATATGTCGGAAAAATTGCATGTCGTCACACACCTGAGAACACAATTTCTGAACTCTATGCAATAGTTGACATGGGAGCAACTGTTTTGGACATCATAGTTGAACATGAACTCTATGGTGAAATTACAGGAAATCTTAATTTAATGAGCCGAGAAGATGTTGATAATTTTATAGAAAAAGTTAAAACTCAAGAGATAAAACTACTCTCAGTCTTAACAGACGGCGTTCATCTTCACACGATTGCTTGCCGTGACAAACATCATTTTGATCAAGTTCAAAAAGCGTTGCGAGAAAAAGATTTCACATTATAAGCGGCTGTTGTTTACAGTTTTATTGGTTCGTTGTTTGTTGCGGGGTTCGTGGTTGTCGTTCCACATTGTGCGGGCGGCAGAATGCCGCCCCTACGATTTTGTTGTTGTAATTTGTTTGGGATGCCGAGGGAGGTGTCCTCTACAGTCATTTAGCCGTGCTATATTTGGGGGAATTAAATTTGTAGGGGCGAGCAACGCGAGCCTGATTAAATTAACATTATTATGTTGTCTGGCATTTAGGTTCGCTTCGCTCACCCTACGGATTTGTTGGTTCGTTATTTGATGGGGTGGTTCGTAGGCGACGAATAAACATTGTGCGGGCGATTAATAATCACCCCTACGGTTATTTTGACGAGTTCTCTTTGACACGAAATTATTTATTGGGGACAGCATTCAGAAAATTTAATTATTGTAGGGGCGAGCAACGCGAGCCCGATTAAATTATCAATATTATATTGTTTAGTATTCGGGTTCGCTTCGCTCACCCCTACGGATTTGTTGGTTCGTTGCTTGATGGTTGCTCGTAGGCGACGAATAAACATTGTGCGGGCGATTAATAATCGCCCCTACGATTATTTTGACGAGTTTTTTCAAAACAAAATATTAATTCACAACGCAGTATAATAAAGTTTGTGCATTCCGTGACTACTATATAAAGCAACGACAAAATAAATAGCAGAGGCGGTCAGTGACCGCCAACACTTTATAAAAATGCATTTTGGGAAATTTAAAATTAATTAAGATACAAAATAAAATATTTTATTTTGGGCAAAATCTAGTTGACAGCATCAGAAAAATAACACATACTATACATGTGTCATGACAATAGTCAAGTGTTTTGATGCTTTTGTCGGGTTTTGCTTGCATTAACCTTTAGATGAAAGTATTGCATATACACTGTTAAACAAAGGAGAAAAATCATGCTGGGAATTGCATTAACATTTGTCGGAATAATACTCGTTGCAAACGGAGTTTTGTTCATGTCAAATTCTCGTGTCAAAACAAAAAACGAAAGCGGACAGGAAGTTGAAACTCTTGTTCCTTTGGTTGTTCACTCGCCAAAAACTATTGCATTTTTCAATGTTATAGTCGCTTTTATAATCATCATCGGCAACTTTATCTTACTTCCAAGTGAACTTGCCAGAGATGCTTTGCCTCGTCATCTTGTTTTTCAAAACGCAGCGGCAGGCTTGATATTCGGCGTGACTTATCTTTTCATTGCGGGCAATCTTTTATTAAAAATCGATCCTCGTCCTTTCGGCTGGTATTCAGTCGGGGCATGTGTGTTTTCAATAGTGCTTGCAGCAGTTGGGTTTCGTGACGCCGCAAATTTCAGCGGGAGTTTCTTTGAAAACCATGGATTAATCCTTGGTTTGCTTTGGATAATTTGGTTCTTCCTTTGGTTTCCAGCCGTTTTGCAATATCTTTTTAATGTTAAAATAATGCAAAAAATATTTCCTTGGATTTCAATTTCTGTCGGCGTAATCGGTGCATTTGTTCCTGCGATGCTTTTGCTGCTTGGAACTTGGCCGTTATTGTAGGTAATAAGTAATGAGTAAAAGATAACAATTTTGGTAGTGCTAAAATTAAGTGATAAGCAAAAATAACTCGTCATTGCGAGGTTTTGTGCAGGTGCTAGACGAGAGAACTCGGGAGTTGTTCCGCAAAATCGAAGCAATCCAGTAATACAGCAGAAAGTATGACTTATCAAACAATTCTCATAACTGGATTGCTTTGAATTTGGGGCAACGCTCCCCACCGTTCACAACTAATATATACTCAAATGCTCGCAATGATGAAAAGAGAACAATCTCTCTGCAAACATTATTCTATAACAAAAGTGTCTAAGGCACTTCCGCAAATTCTCTAGGCGACAAAAGAACGACAAAATCACTCATAAATATCTATTTTGAACACCCCTCAAATTTTAATAAATAAAACACCTTTATGCAGAATATTTGCAAAAAGGTGTTTTATTTTTTTGTTGTCAATTTATTCGGGTTTTCCGTTTTTCACCCCTATATTTTTAAATTTAATATTTTACGCTTATCCTAATCATACAACTAATAAGACTAGGTCATATTGAGCGAAGCGAAGGATCTAGGCACGAAGTGCCGTAAAACAGGTATTTTTATGCTTACGCTAGATGCTTCGCTTTGCTCAGCATGACTTCATATTAATTAGGTTGTTTCAATTGGATAAGTGTGTAATATTAATTGTGAATTAAGATGTGTGTTGACTTAATATGCTTTTGCGAAATAGATTTTGAACTTGCCGTCTTTTCCGCAAACTGAGCATTTGTCATGAATTTTTGTTTGGTCAAACGGCATATTTCTACTAGATGCTGCAAAATCTTTTTTCACTTTTTCTTCACATTCTCTCTCGCCGCACCACATTGAAAGGGCAAATTTGTTGTCGTTAATAACTTTTTCCAACTCTTCCAAATTTTTTGCAGGGGCGATATTATCGTGGAGATTTTTTTCTGCTTTTACATACATATCATAAGTTATTTCACTGAGTAACTCTTCTAAGAATTTAGAGATATTGTAGCCTTTTTTATAGACTAATTGGTCGTAGAATTTTTTGAAAGTGTAGACATTATTGCTTTGCAAAATATCTAAATACTTCTCGATTTTATGAGAAGGATTATTGTCAGCATTGCCGTAATCTTTTTTGCTTATATCGTGAAGCGGAATTTGAAGTTTTCCGTCTTCCAGTTTGTCTCGTCTGACAATTGTTGCAACGCCGTTTTCAATATCACGAGGTCCCAGTTCAATTCTTATAGGAATACCTTTCATTTCACATTCGTTGAATTTAAAGCCCGGAGTTTCGTCCGTTAAATCAACTTTTACCCGAAGTCCTTTGCTCGCTAACTTCTTTCTTAACTTCTCACACGCCTGTTTAACGCCTGCTTTCTGAGAGGCAATCGGTATAATCTGAATTTGAATCGGGGCAACAGGGGGAGGGAGTGCCAGTCCTCTTTGGTCACCATGAACCATGATGAGCGCACCGATTAATCGGGTCGTCACACCCCAAGAAGTTTGATAGCCAAATTTATGAGTGCCGTCTTTATCTAAGAACTTGATATTGAACGCTTTTGCAAAATTTTGCCCCAAATTGTGGCTGGTTCCTGCTTGCAAACTTTTTCCGTCTTTCATCATTGCTTCAATACTATATGTATCTCTTGCTCCTGCGAATTTTTCTTTCTCGCTTTTTTTGCCCGATAAAACAGGCATTGCCAAAATATTTTTGCAGAACTCAACATAGACATTCAGCATTTTGATTGTTTCAAATTCCGCTTCTTCATCAGTTGCATGAACAGTGTGACCTTCTTGCCACAAAAATTCACTCGTTCGCAAAAACGGACGAGTTGTTTTTTCCATTCGGACAACATTTGCCCATTGATTAATAAGCATAGGCAGGTCTCGATATGATTTTATCCATTTTGAAAACATGTCGCAAATAATAGTTTCGCTTGTCGGGCGAACAACCAAATGTTCTCCCAACTCTTCATTCCCGACATGAGTGACAAGTGCAACCTCCGGAGCGAAGCCTTCGACATGTTCAGCCTCTTTCATCAAAAAACTTTTTGGAATGAACATTGGAAAATAAGTGTTTTCATGTCCTGTTTCTTTAATGCGTTTGTCTAATTCGTCACGAAGCAACTCCCAAATACCATAGCCATATGGACGCATGACCATTGTTCCTTTAACAGGTCCATAGTCAACGAGTTTTGTTTTGAGAATAACATCAGTATACCACTGAGCAAAATCATCATTAAGGTTTGCGATGTCTTGGACAAAGCCGACTTGTTTTTGTTCTTTCATGCAATAAGTATAGCATAAAAATCTAAAGGTGAAAAGTGAAAAGTGAAAGGTATTGTAAAATTTTTTTAAATATATCTTAATCTATATTTTTCACTTTTCACCTTTAACTTAAATTAACTTCCCGAGGCATTAACAACCCCATCCTCATCTTTTGCTTCATCAAAATTAGGAACCATACTGTAAGTTCCTGTGTTGTGATAAGGTTGATTATCGCTTATTTCGTTCATTCGTCTCTCATCGTCATTTTTGTAATCTTTTGAAAACTCAACATCAGATGACGGGCGATTTTCTTCTTTTCCTTTGAGAAGTTTTTTGAAAAAACCGCCTTTGTTTTTTTCATCATTTTGCGAATATGACCATTTTTCAATGTCCTCATATCCATGTTCATTAAAGTTATTGTTATTCATTCGTTCTCCTTTCACTATTTTTCAATTAATTCCAAATAGTTCATCATCAAACTTGTCGGCGGAACAATATCTCCTGCTTTTAGTATCATTGTGCCAAGAATATTTCCGTAACTGTCCTTGACGAGATAATGTCCGCTCATTTGAACTACTTGATTTGAAATTAGTTGCATTAAAAATAGTATTATTTTCAAGTCAAGTTTTTATTCAGAAAGCGAAATAATTCGACAATACTTTTCACTTTTCACCTTTGATTTTTCATTTTATCTCGTCATACGCTTGTCCGTTCTTTCATAAAATGTTATGTGACGATTCTCGAAATAATTTTAAGTTTTATCTCAGGTGTTTTACTGCTCGTTATTCTAGGGTGGATATTTTCTTTTAAAACAAAAGGGATAATCCGTCTCCTTGTCAACACTGCAATAGGGGCAGTTGTTTTGGTTCTTTTAAATGTTTTTAATATTGCAACACTTGCCGTGAACCCATTGAATGCTTTGATAGTCGGCTTTTTCGGCATATTCGGAGTTGTTGGGATTTGGCTGATAACAGTATTTTTATAAATTACAAAGAAAGACGAATTCAATTTATCAATATTTGTAATTTTTTATTTGTCCATTAAAGATGCTAACAGGCATTCTCTCATTCATCACCGGCATTGGTGTGTTTATATTTGCCTTGAGATATTTGAGAGAGAAACTTGAAAATCTTCTTTCGCAAAGGGCAACGAAGGCTCTTGAAAAATTATCTGACAAGAGAGTGCCTTCTTTTTTAGTTGGGGCAGGGGCAACCGCTCTTTTTCAATCTTCAACCGCAACCACAGTTCTCACCGTTCAACTCGTGAATTTGGGGGCAGTTTCGCTGTTTAGCGCAACTGCAATAATACTTGGGGCAAACATAGGAACATCGCTGACTGCATTTCTATTTTCATTCGCCGCACTCCCTGTTTCACTTTTTATGGGCTCACTTGTGTTTGTCGGAATTGCCGGTTCATTTTTGCCTTTTAAAAATAAAGAATTATCTCAAAATATTTTTGGAGTTTTTTGCGGATTGGGCATGTTATTTTTAGGGCTTTCCGCTATTTCATCAGGGTTAAATGTTGAGGTTATTCAAAACTTTTTTGTTTATCTTTTTTCAAGACACGACTTTTTTTTAGTCTTGCTTTTGTTCGGCGCTCTTTTTGCCGCACTTATTTCTTCGTCCGCTGCCGCAACAGGAATAATATTGATGCTTGCGGCAAATGGTGCTATTTCGCTCATCAGCGCCTTATTTATAGTCCTTGGCACAAACATCGGAACTTGCATAATACCAATCTTATCATCATTCAAAACAAATGAGGCGGCAAAACGAGCGGCATATATCAATCTTTTTTTCAATCTCTTAGGTATTATTTTTGCCGTTCCGTTTCTTCTTTTTCTCTCTTCTCCAATTTCAACGGTTCTCTCTCGTCTTACTATGAGGCTGGAATTTCAAATAGCCTATTTTAATCTTTTTTTCAACATAATAACAGCAGTTGCAATGCTGCCGTTTATTAGGCAGTTTAATGCTTTGATAAGTAAACTTATCAAGATAAAAAGTAAAAAGTGAGATCAAGTGTTATTACAATTCCGGACATTAAAATCGGAGGGTGTCAAATATTCATGGTTGTACAACAGAAAGTTATGAAAGAAAAACAGAGACAGCAATCTGCCGCCGGAATGGGTATTGATTAATAATGAATGTTTTTTTATAAAGTGCGGGCGATTAGTCGCAGACCGTGGAACGCCTAATCGCCCCTACAAATTATATTGACGAGTTTTTCAAAACATAATTATTTTTTATAGGTGCGCGCATTGAGAATAAATTTATTTATTGTAGGGGACGCCGTCCTCGGCGTCCCGCACAATGTGAAACGACAACCACGATTTAACTCTAACAAAACAAACCAACAAAATATTGTGCAAGCGACAGAGGGCATCGTCCCCTACAGAAGTTGTTTTTCATGATATTCTGCAACCAGATTACTTAGCACCCCTGAAAAACCTAATAACACTTTTTACTTTTTACCTAAAAGCATCTCAACACTTTTTCCTGTTCCGCTTCTGTTATATCGTTTTAATCCAAACAAACATTCTTTGTCTCTTGTTATTTTGTTAACTCCTTCAATGCATGAAAAAGTCACTTTGAAACCCATATCCTTTAAGAGGGAATTTGAATTTTTGTCAAACGCTCCAAAAGGATAAGCATAAGAAACAGGAAACACTTCATATTCCGCTAGTTTTTCCATGAGGGCTACAGTGTCCTTTTTGAACATTTTTTCGTAGTTTTCTTGACTTTCGCTTTTTAGTTTCTTTATCCCTTTTCGTCTCCTTAGTTCATGCAGGTTGTTGCTGTGGTGTCCTATTTCAATCAATCCGCTGTCCTCTAATTCTTTTGTTTCTTCAATCAAAAGATAACTAAAAGTGACTCTTGCATCATTTTTTAATTCATCTTTCATGAATTGACCGACAACAGGCACAACCGCTTTTTGTCCTCTTTTTTTCAACTCCGGCATAACCAAACTTTTGACCCCGTAGAATCCGTCATCAAAAGTCAGCATTATTGGCTTTTTCGGAAGAGGCACTCCTAATTCAGTATAGGCAACTAAATCTCTTGGCAGAATAGTTTCATATCCTGCATTTTTAATGTAGTCCAAATCTTTAATCAAATCGGATATTCGAATAATATAAGGGTTTGGAGAATATTTGTCCGGAACTACCGCATGGAACATGATAATAGGCATGGGGACAAAGCCTCGTGCTTCCTCTTCATAAGTAGTTGTTCCGATAGAAACGATAATCCCTAAAAAGATGATAAGTAATACTAAGAATATATAAAAAAACCGACGCATACTTTTCTAGTATGGTCGATTTTTTTATAAAATAACAAAATTACAGCGGACAAATTTACTAATGATAAATAACTTAATTTAACCTTTTATTGTTCACTAAAACTAACTGAACTGCCGTTCATCACGAGCAGCGGCAAAGAAAATTTTTTCGACAAACTTAGGGCAACATCTAAGACAATATCATCATCGCCTTTTAAAATTGAGAGGACTGAGTCGCAATAGGGGGCAATTCTTGCCCAGTTGTCATGGCTTAGAACATCTTTATCAACAAGAACGGCAATTCGTGAATGCTCAGTTGCATAAACTTTTATTTTCTTGCTTGAACTATAATCATCATTAAAAATTCTTGCAGTTCTGTCAACAATGTCAACTAGTTTTCCATGGTGAGCGACAACAATTGAAATGTGTTTTGTTGACAGCAAATGACTTGTAATGCCGCAAAATATTGTTGCATTCTTCACTTTTGACAATGAAACTATCTTTTCAATATTTCCTGTTACCCCGTCGATTTCAGCATTCAAATCAATGTCATGAAACGCATTGTAAGAAAGTGCCAAAAATGAAAAGTCTTCTGAAAACTCTCCGCCTTTAACTAACTCATCAAAAGACTCAACACTTGTTAAAAAAACATTATTATGTAACTTAATTTTATTCACATTACCATAGTATGCAAGCCCCCTTAAAAATGCTTGCATTTTTTCTTATGTTTTGTTAAACTGGTCGTGTGGATAGTATTTTTCAAAATTCTCTATCAGGCAATGAAGTTCGGGATATTAGCACTTTGAACCTAGCGTTTGTCGGAGATGCTGTTTTTACGCTTTTTGTTCGTGATTATTTGGTTAAAAAACATGACGCAAAGAGCGGAGAATTGACGAAAAAATGTGCTAAATACTGTTGTGCGTCTTATCAATCAATATTATATGAAAAATTGAAATCGATATTAACAGAAGAAGAAATGGACATTATGAAAAGGGTTCGCAATTGCAAAACTAATCAAAAGGCAAAAAATGCAACGCTTGGGGATTATAAGAGGGCAACCGCTGTTGAGGGGTTGATTGGATATTTGTATTTGCGAGGAGAAGGGGAAAGATTAAAAGAGATATTGGAGTTATCAATTATTAATTAGGAGTGAATAGGTAAATAGTAAATAGTGAATAGATGTTGAGAAATTATTTTTTCCTCACTTATATCGTATTTAATATTTCATATTCAATATCGAAAAATGAAAATAGAAGGAAGAAACGCAGTATACGAGGCATTAAAGAGCGAAACAACGATTGATAGACTTGTTGTTCAGCGGTCATTGAAAGACCCTCAAAGCCAAAACATTATTAATCTTGCACGAGACAAAGGTGTTAAGATTAATTTTGTTGATAAAGAGGCTCTTGACAGAGAAAGTTTAACGAAGCGGCATCAAGGGTTTATTTGCTCGGTCACCGACTTCAAATATGCTGATTTTGATGAATTAAAAAATATTTGCTCATCAAAGAAAAAACCTATTTTAATACTTGACGGTATTGAAGATCCGCACAATCTAGGGAGCATTATCCGTGTTGCTGAATGTGCAGGTTGTGCCGGAATTGTGATTGGAAGACATCGAGGGGCGAGCATAAACGAGACAGTCATCAAGGTCTCGCAAGGCGCGGCGTCTCATGTGAAGGTTGCAAGAGTTACTAACATAAACTCCGCAATTGATGAATTAAAACACGATTTTATCACGGTTTATGCTGCAGAAATCGGCGGCAAAAGTATCTATGAGGCAAAATTTAATTATCCTTGTGCTATAGTTATCGGCGGAGAGGGGAAAGGGGTCAAAAGGTTGACAAAAGAAAAGTGTGATGCAGTCCTTAGTATTCCAATGCGAGGAAAACTAAATTCCCTGAATGCTTCCGTTGCTGCGGGAATTGTTGTCTTTGAAGTGATGAGAGGTATGTAAGTGTTTTTACTTAGGAAACAATTAATCAGCGTTTTTCGGAGTTCACACTTTTAATAAAAGCAACAAAATTCCCCCTCAAAACCCTTGCACAGAAGAAAAAGATATGTTATAATCTAATCAAGTGATATTGGTGACAAACAATATTTTAGCATTTAATAAATACGGAAAAGAAATTGAGGTGAAGTTTAATGAAGAAACTCTTTGTGAACTTCTTTTTCGTGTGCGAGATTTTGTTCATAGCGGACATAAACTGTTAACTCATCCGCTAAGCGGAAGTGTGAAACCTAATGAAACTTGTTTCAAGTCGGTTTTAATATCAGAAAGGAAAGAAGGAACAGATTTTGAATCGCTAAAAATAATCGAAAACAGTATTCAATTGGTAAAAAATTTCCAAAAATACGAAATACCAAAAGAGTATTTAAAGGATTTGAGAGAAATAGATTTAACACTTATTGGCGGGGCGATAAGAAAATAAAAAATCAATAAAATTGGGCGATTTCAAGAAAAAGTGTCAAGCGGATAACGGCGGCATTTTGCGTCCCGAAGGGTACTTTGCGGACTCTAAGGAATGCAATATGGTTTTCGTAGTTCGTAACGCTTCTTAATTGAATCGCCCTAAGGAGAAATAAATGAACTTAAAACTAGGCTATATCCAAATCAGAGACATTCAGTTCGCAAAGACTTCCGCCATTAAAGACGGTGTTTTGAATGTGAATGCAAAGGAGTTAGAGGCGCTTGTCTTAGAAGATGAGAACTTTGCCTCTGTCAAGTTTGACATTGCACGACCGGGTGAGAGCGTTCGCATAATGCCTGTCAAAGATGTCATAGAACCCAGAGTAAAAGTATCGGGTGACGGTGATATTTTCCCCGGTATGATTTCAAAGGTGCAAACAGTTGGGAGCGGAGTAACGCATGTTTTGAAAGGTGCTGCAATTGTCACAACCGGTCAAGTTGTCGGATTCCAAGAGGGCATCATTGATATGACAGGATTAGGTGCTGAATACACTCCGTTTTCAAAAACATTAAACCTTGTTGTCGATTTTACCCCGATAAAAAACTTAACTCCCCATAAATACGAAGAGTCTCTTCGTAAAGCAGGGTTACGCATTGCCTATGAGATAGGCAAACTGGGAAAAGAAATAACTCCCGATGAAGTGAAAGAATACGAATTCTTGCCGCTGCTTGAAAGTATTGCAAAATATCCGAATCTTCCAAAAGTCGGTTATGTTCAAATGCTTCAAAGTCAAGGACTTCTTCATGATACATATGTTTATGGTATTGATATGAAATTGTCGCTGACAACAATGCTTTCACCAACTGAAGTTTTTGACGGTGCAATTCTTAGCGGAAACTGCGTTTCGGCGTGTGATAAAAACACTACATACCACCATCAAAATAACCCTGTCATTGAAGATTTGTTTGAGCAGCACGGAAAAACTCTGAACTTTTGTGCAATGATAATCACTAACGAAAATGTCTTCTTGATGGACAAACAGCGCTCGTCTGACTGGACTGCAAAATTGACAAAATATCTAGGTCTTGATGGTGCAATCATCTCTCAAGAAGGTTTTGGAAATCCCGACACAGACCTTATTATGAACTGCAAAAAAGTTGAAGAGGCAGGAGTTAAAACTGTTATTATAACAGATGAATATGCAGGTCGTGAGGGAACTTCACAATCGCTTGCAGATGCTGATCCCGCTGCTGATGCAGTGGTTACCGGCGGAAACGCAAACCAAGTTATCACTCTTCCGCCGCTCAAAAAAATTATCGGTTCAATCGGTCATGTTGAAAAGATTGCAGGCGGCTTTAAAGGAAATATGGCAAAAGACGGCAGTATCACTGTTGAAATTCAAGCAATTATCGGAGCAACTAATGAACTAGGGTTCAACAGATTGAGTGCCCGCTAAATGTGATTAGTGTCTTGTGGTTTGTTATTAGTGAAAGTAAAATTAATATTAAAGTAACACTATCACTAACCACTAATTAAAAAAAGGAGAATAAAATTACTATGTCTAAACTAAAAGTAATACATTATATTAACCAATTCTATGCAGGTATCGGCGGAGAAGAAAAGGCTGACATTAAGCCTGAATTAAGAGAGGGTGCAGTTGGTCCCGGGGCGGCTTTTACTGCTGCATTTGGTGACAAAGCCCAAATAACTCACACCATTATTTGCGGTGACAGTTATTTTAACGAGAATCTTGAAAAAGCAAAGAAAGAAATTCTTGGCTTTGTAAAAAAAGTAAAACCTGATTTGTTTATTGCAGGCCCTGCTTTTAATGCGGGCAGATACGGTGTTGCTTGCGGAACAATTTGTGACTTAGTTCAATCTGAACTGGGCATTCCCGTTATCACCGGAATGTATCGCGAAAACCCGGGAGCAGAAATGTTCAAAAACTCTGTTTATATTGTTGAAACAAACAACAGTGCAGTTGACATGAGAAATGCTGTTCCAAAAATGGCAAAACTAGGTCTTAAAATTGTGAAAAAAGAACCGATTGGTGCTTCAATCGAAGATGGCTATCTTCCAAACGGTGTCAGAGTTAACTTCTTTGATACAGACCGCGGATCAAAAAGAGCGGTTGACATGTTGGTTAAAAAACTGGCGGGAAAGCCTTTCACAACCGAATATCCAATGCCTGACTTTGAAAAAGTTCCTCCGAACAAAGCAATAAAAGACATGTCAAAAGTCACAGTTGCTTTGGTGACAAGTGGCGGAATTGTGCCTTATGGAAACCCGGACCACATCGAGTCTTCATCTGCTTCAAAGTATGGTGAATACGACATCACCGGTGTTATGGATTTGACGGAAAGCACTTATGAAACTGCTCACGGCGGTTATGATCCGGTTTATGCTAATCAAGACGCTGACAGAGTTCTGCCGGTCGATGTTTTACGCGAGTTTGAAAAAGAAGGAAAAATCGGAAAACTTCACCACAAATTCTACACCACAACCGGAAACGGAACTTCAACAAAATCTTCAAAAGCTTTTGCAAAAGAATTTGCTCAAAAACTTCTTTATGACAAAGTTGGGGCAGTAATACTAACATCTACCTGAGGAACCTGCACTCGTTGCGGTGCAACGATGGTTAAAGAAGTAGAACGAGCGGGTATTCCCGTTGTTCATATCTGCACAGTTACTCCAATTTCAATGACAGTCGGAGCAAACAGAATCGTTCCGGCAATCGCCATTCCATACCCACTTGGAAACCCAACAAAAAGCATGGAAGAAGAAAAGCAGATCAGAAGAAAAATTCTTCTAAGATCTTTAGAAGCACTTTCGATGGAAGTAAGTGAGCAGACTATATTTGAAATGAAGTAAATTGTGCGGGGGAATGATTTCCATAAGGCACACCTGAAGTTAGCAGGAAAAATTAACAAAGAGGGTGTGCTTGACGCAAAAGGTAGGGGCGACATTCTGTCGCCCCTACAGGTTAATAATAAACGACAAAACAAATTGGGGCGGACATTCTGCTCCTGAACAATTTAATAATGTAGGGGACGCCGCCCTCGGCGTTCCGAAAACTACACGGAATAGCGATTTTCGGGATGCTGAGGGCGGCATCCCCTACAAATTAATTTTATTATGAGCAAAGAAAAAATTTATGACACAATAATAATCGGAGCAGGACCCGCTGGTCTTTCTGCCGCACTCTATGCAGGCAGGGCAAGGCTGTCCACGCTTCTTATTGAAAAAGAAAAAGACGGCGGACAAATAGTTATCACCAGCGAAGTTGAAAACTATCCCGGCGGAGTTGACCATGAATCAGGGGCAACACTAATCGGTCGCATGGTAAAACAAGTCGAGCAATTCGGTGCTGAAAAAATCTTTGACACAGTAACTGAACTCAAATTTGAAGGCAAAACAAAAACCGTTGTTGGTTCAAAAGGTGTTTACAAAGGTAAAACCGTCATCGTTGCAACAGGCGCACATCCAAGACCAATCGGATGCCCCGGCGAAAAAGAATTCGTCGGCAAAGGTGTTTCGTATTGTGCAACTTGTGATGCACCATTCTTTGAGGAATTGGAAGTATTTGTTGTCGGCGGAGGAGACTCAGCGGTTGAAGAAGCAATGCACATCGCAAAATATGCCCGCCAAGTCACTATCATTCACAGACGCGACACTTTGAAAGCGGCAAAATCAATTCAAGAAAAAGCATTTAAACATCCCAAACTTAAATTCATGTGGGACACAGTTGTCACGGAATTAAAAGGTGAAGGTATCTTGAATGCTATGACCGTTAAAAACCTAAAAACAGGCGAAACAAAAGAAATCGAAGCCCATGAAGATGACGGCACTTTCGGAGTATTCGGTTTTGTCGGGCTTGTTCCTCATTCTGAACTGGTTGAAGGCAAACTTAATCTTGAATACGGCTATATAAAAACAGACGAAGATATGAAAACTAACATTGACGGAGTTTTTGCCGCCGGCGACATAAGAGTAAAATCCCTTCGTCAAGTAGTCACCGCCGCCGCCGACGGTGCAATCGCCGCAACTCAAGCGGAGCATTACATCAATAAGTAAATAAACATTGTGCGGGCGGCAGATTGCCGCCCCTACAATATTTTACTCTCGAATAACGCATAACAAAAAAACTCGTAGGGGCGGCAACCTGCCGCCCGCACCATATTTTTTTATTATGAAAAAACCTATCAAAAAAATTATCCTGTCATTGATTTTAATATTAGTAACTGTTACCTCATTTACGGGGTGCAGAAATTTTGCTTTGACGGACACTATCACAACGGAGGATGGTTTTGTTTTGGGGTTTTATCTCCGTCCATTATTCCCAGGCTGCACTTGTGGAATACCTAGTGAATTTGGTGTTATTGAATATACTGGTGATAGCACTGAACTCACAATTCCAAAAATACACAATGGAGTTGCAATTACAAGTTTGGGGTTTGAAAAATTCTACGGAGCAGACGATGGTCTTTTTGTTATCAGTGACTCTGTTCAAAAGTTGATAATTCCAAACAACATCAAAAGAATATATAATATAGAAGGAAATAATTTTATTTATATTTATGTGACTTATGATAATCCATACTTTTAATCTATTGACGGTATTCTTTATTCAATAGACGGAAGAAGAATGAATATTAGCCCGATAGGCAGCAACCAGCCATGGTGGCATGATAGATTTTAAATTACAAACAAATTAATTATATTTTTATAATGAAGTGTTAAAATAACTGTAGGGGCGATTATTAATCGCCCGCACCCTATCAAAAATCGCTTGACTGCCTCGAAAAACAATGATATAATCAAATAAAAAGAAGAAAAGGAGAAACTAACATGGTTGAATTAACCAAAGAAAACTTCGAAGATGAAGTTTTAAAAGCAGAGGGGCTAATCTTTGTTGACTATTATGGAACAGGGTGTATTCCTTGTGAGGCATTAATGCCTTTTGTTCATGCTTGTGCTGAAAAATACGGCGACAAAATGAAATTCACAAAACTCAACACTGCAAACGCAAGAAGAGTTGCAATCGGTCAACAGGTTTTGGGCTTGCCAGTTATGGCAATCTACAAAGACGGCAAAAAAATTGACGAGTTAATCAAAGACGATGCAACCGAGCCGAATATTGAGTGCATGATAAAACATCATATCGGTTAAATCTGTGTTCAAACTCAAAGATATTTGGCATCTTTTTGGCTGAAATTCACTTTCTTGTCTTGTCAATACATATAGTATTGACTGCGACAACAAATCGAATTTCATCTTAAAAATCTACTCAAAATTTTTTTGTGTTTGAACACAGATTTAACCTTTGGAATCTAAAAATCATAACCCACAAAAAAATGAAACTAAACTGTTTCAAGAAGATGTGTCAGGCGAACAGCAGGTTTTGAGAAGGCTTGGAGGGTAGAACTTATTGTTCATCTCCGAGATAGCAAAAAACACGCAGTCCGCATTACGCTCCTTATTGAAGCAGTCACGAATAAAAGGAGGATTTAACATATCATGTTAAAAGGAAAAAAGGTTGTCATAATCGGCGACCGTGATGGCGTGCCGGGACCGGCTATTGAAGAGTGCATTAAATCTGCGGGAGCGGAAGTTGTGTTTTCTTCAACAGAATGCTTTGTCTGAACGGCCGCAGGTGCTATGGATCTTGAGAATCAAAAAAGGGTAAAAGATTTTGCTCAGCAGTTCGGCGCTGAAAATCTTGTTGTTGTCATCGGCGCAGCCGAAGGCGAAGCGGCAGGACTGGCGGCAGAAACTGTAACAGCAGGCGACCCTACATTCGCAGGACCACTCACCGGAGTCTCGTTGGGACTCAAAGTGTATCACATTTGTGAAAACGAAATTAAAAGCGAAGTAGACCAAGGCATTTATGACGAGCAAGTTAGTATGATGGAAATGGTTTTAGATGTTGGCGAAATCGTAAAAGAAATGAAGTCAATCAGAGACCAATTCATGAAGTATTAGTGATCAGTGGTCAGTGATTGATAATTTTATTTTTATCCTTCACTAACCACCAACCACCAATATAAACAAACTGCTTGTAGTCTTTTTGCGTACAAGCAGTTTTTTTGTTTTTAAGAATTGAAAAATGTAGGGGTGAGCATTGCGAGCCCGAAACCTCATTACAGCCTACTACAGGAGTAATAAATTGGTTCGATTGTAGGGGCGGGGCATCCTCGACCGCCCGAAAAAAATGTCATGGGGACAGGCCGCTGATTGCAAAATGCAAGATTTTGCAACCACTTTGTGGCACTCCGCTACGCTTCGTGTCAGCGAGATAGTCCCCTATACTTGGCTTCCCCCCTTGTAGGGGCGGCACTCTGCCGCTCGAAAATAAATAGTCAATAATTGTGCATTGTGAATTAAAAAATCAACATTATGGAAAACAAAATAACAAACAAAAAACCCATAAATAAAGGCATTGCTATAGCATCTTTTGTGCTTGGGGTGGTGGCATTTTTAGTCAGTGTTTTTATTTCAATTTATTCAATTTTTTATGTAAATAGATTTGACCCATCTGGTCTACCCAATATCTCTGTTTTAAGAATTTGGGTATTTCCATTCAGTCCGTTTTTGTATGCTATGGGGATAGTAGGTTTAATTTTTGGTATAAATCAAACAACAAGAGAAGCAGAAAAAATACTATATAAAATAATGGCTATACTAGGTATAATTTTTTCCGCTTTGTTTTTACTAATTTTTAGTTATACTATGGTGGGTTTATTGCATGGAGCATGTGCTAATTCATGTGTGATGGTATTGTAATAATATAAATTGTAGGGGTGAGCATCGCGAACCCGAATAGTTTAACAATATACAAAAAAACGGGTTCGCGATGCTCACCCCTACAATCGACATCGCAATAATTTTTATCAATCATTGTGCATTGTGCATTGTGAATTGAAAAACAAGGAGTTATTTAAAATGAACAGCGTAATAAAAGGAGCGGCATATATCCTCGCTCATGCACCCGATATGGTGCTTCACAACGGAACGACTCAAACAACTGAAAGGATTGTTAATCCTCAGTCAGAGTTTTTGACAAAGTTGCCAAAGCATTTAAGGGCATTTAAAGATGTCGTGTCTTATGTTCCAAATCAAGTCTACATTGGGAACAAAAAGCCCGAAGATTTATTGGAACTTGGAGATATTCCATGGCACAATAAGCCATTGAAAAAGTCAGACCGTTTTGCAAAATCAGGCGAAATTATGCCTCAAGATGAATTTTATCTTTTCATCAAAGGCTGTGATGTTTTTGGGCTGGTTCAACTAGAAAAAGCATTTGTTGCAAAAGTTAAGCCATCATTTGCAAAGCATCCTCTTATTAATGAAGAATTTTTGGCAAAATTAGGCGATGGAGTTGAACTTACAGAAATAGAAAAAGCAGTTAAAGAAACCCATGCCGAAGGGTTATATCAAGGCGGAAAACTTGTTGGTTGTGTGAAAAAAGGTCACGACATTGATGAGAATTTGTCTGCTCATGTCCTTTTGGAAAACCTTGTTTCAAAGGCGACTTGCGTTCTATCGCTCATGAACCTTGTTAAAGGTTCGGGAGTTGACAAAGCGGAAATTGACCTTGTTATCGATTGTTCGGAAGAGGCAGTGGGCGACATGAACCAAAGAGGCGGCGGAAATTTAGCAAAAGCGTGTGCGGAAACGGCGGGCTTTGTTAATGCATCAGGCTCTGACATCAGAGCGTTTTGTGCTGCTCCTGTTCATGCTCTTATTCATGCGGCGGCACTTGTTGCCAGCGGAACCTATGACAATGTTATTGTCGCAGCAGGCGGTTCAACCGCAAAACTCGGCATGAACGCAAAAGACCATGTTAAAAAAGAAATGCCGATACTTGAAGATGTCATCGGTGGTTTTGCAGTTTTAGTTTCAAAAAATGACGGAGTAAGCCCTGAAATTCTTCATCAATTCACAGGAAAACACACAGTAGGAAGCGGCTCATCACCACAAGCAGTAACCACTGCACTTGTCACAGCCCCTCTCGACAAATACGGAATACAAATCAAAGACATTTGCAAATTCTCAGCAGAAATGCATAATCCAGATGTCACAAAGCCGGCGGGAGCAGGAGATGTTCCGCTAGCGAATTTCAAAATGATTGGAGCGCTTGCAGTAATGCGAGGTGAAATGGAACGCACGGCAATTGATGAATTCACCAAAAATCACGGCATGCCGGGCTGGGCGCCGACTCAAGGACATATTCCGTCAGGTGTGCCATACTTAGGTTTTGCGCGAGAAGACATAATGAGCGGAAAAATCGTTCGCTCAATGATAATCGGAAAGGGAAGTCTATTCCTAGGTAGAATGACAAACCTATTCGACGGCGCATCATTCATCATCGAAAAGAACTCGGGTGCAAATTCAAATTTAACAACCACTGACCACCGACAACTGACCACCGACCACCTAATTCCTAAAATCATAGTCACAGGATTGGGCTCTGAACACGGTGAAAAAAACATGCTTGAAGGAGCGTGCCAAGCAGCAAATTCAGGCGAAGCAGTTCTCTATCTCGGAAAAGAAAATTGCGATTGTTTAACCGCTGTGAAAGTCAAAGACGAAAAAGAATCTCACGAAAAAATGGAGAAAATGCTAAAATCAAACGAGGCTGATGCCGCCGTCACAATGCACTACCCATTCCCAGTGGGAGTCTCAACTATCGGAAGAGTAGTTACTCCATCACTCGGTAAAACAATGTATATCGCATCAACCACCGGAACAAGTGCAACCGACAGAGTCGAAGCAATGGTCAAAAATGCAATCTATGGCATTATCACTGCAAAATCTTGCGGAGTGAAAAAACCGACAATCGGCATACTCAATGTTGACGGAGCAAGGGCAGTTGAAAAAGCGTTGAAAGAACTCAAGAAAAACGGCTATGACATCAATTTTGCAGAAAGTGGAAGGTCGGACGGCGGCTGCATAATGCGTGGAAACGACGCACTAACAGGAACTTGTGATGTTCTTGTTTGTGACACCTTGACCGGAAACATCTTGATGAAAACTTTCTCATCGTTCACAACCGGCGGAAATTATGAAGCGCTTGGTTGGGGTTATGGGCCTGGGGTTGGTGAAAATTTTAACAACCTTGTTCTTATTGTTTCTCGTGCATCAGGAACTCCGGTAATCGCAAACGCAGTCAGATTCGCATCAGAACTCGTTAAAGGTGATTACAAAAAAATCCTAAAATCCGAATTCACCTCAGCCAAAAAAGCGAAACTGGCGGACATCATTGCAGAAAGTAAACCAAAATCTGTAGGGGCAAGCAACGCGAGCCCGAAAAAAATTGAACCGCCAGCGAAAGAAATCGTAACCTCTGAAATCTCAGGAATAGAAATCACTGACCTAGAAGACGCAGTAACAACCCTTCACGGCGAAAAAATCTATGCCGAGAGCGGAATGGGCTGCACAGGACCAATCGTCCTAGTCAACGAAAAAAACCTAAAAAAAGCAGTAAAAATTCTAACAGACAAAAAATTCATTTTAGGCTAAATAAACCAAAATTTTAATATTGTGCGGGCGGCAGAATGCCGCCCCTACAATTTATTTTTAATGATTTGAATAACTAAAAAAACTGTAGGGGTGGCATTCGTGAGGGGAAAACCTAATGAAGTTAGCAAAAAGCATGTCGAAATCGAATTTGCTTGACACAAAACCTGTAGGGGCGGCATTCTGCCGCCAGCACAACAGAATAAAAATTACAAATGAAATCTCCAACAAAAAACGAATTATTAAGACAACTCCCAAAGGTTGACGATTTGCAAAAAATTGTTTTTGCAAAAAGCGTGACCAATTTTCCTCATGCACTTTTAACAGATGCCATCAGGGAAGTAATCTCGATGGTGCGTTCTCAAATCACAAAGGGTGAACGAAACGATATGCCCGACACTCTTGAGTTTGTGCAAGAGACATTAAGAGTTGCCGCTTCTTATTTGCAGTGCAATCTTCGCTCCGTCATTAATGCAACCGGAATTGTTCTTCACACTAATCTTGGCAGATCGCCTTTAGCAAAAAAGGTTGCCGAGGTTGTCAAACAAGTTGCTGAAAATTACTCAACTTTGGAATATAACACTCTTGACGGAAAAAGGGGAAGCCGCTACACCGCAGTTGACGAACTCATTTGCCGTTTAACCGGTGCGGAAGCCTCAATGGTTGTCAACAACAACGCAGCCTCTGTCATGCTAATGCTAAAAGCACTATGTGAAAGCAAAGAGGTCATAGTTTCGCGTGGTGAACTTGTTGAAATCGGCGGTTCATTCAGAGTTCCCGATGTGATGAGAGAAAGCGGTGCGATATTAAAAGAAGTCGGAACAACAAATAAAACGAGAGCATCTGATTATGAAAAAGCAATCGACAAAAACAAAACTGCCGCCCTATTAAAAGTCCACACAAGCAATTTTAAGGTGATAGGTTTCAACGAAGAAACAACACTTGAAGAGTTGTCTGCTCTTGGAAAAAAACATAACATTCCGGTTCTCTACGACTTCGGAAGCGGACTATTCGTAGACGATGCCGAAGAGGTCGGACTAATTGATGAATTAACTGTCAAACAAGCGTTTGCATCAAATATAGATTTGATAGCATTTAGTTGCGACAAACTAATGGGCGGTCCCCAAGGCGGAATAATCGCAGGTAAATATGAACTAATCGAACGCATCAAAAAACATCCTTTAACAAGAATACTCCGTATTGACAAACTAAGACTTGCCGCCCTAGAGGCAACACTAAGGCTTTATCTTGACAATGAATTTGCAAAAAAAGAAATCCCAACATTAAAAATGTTGTCCTACACCCAAGATGAATTGAAAGCAAAGGCGAAAAAACTACTCAAAAAAATCAATTCGGTGGTCGGTGGCTGGTGGTCAGTGACTAGTGGTTGTGAGAGTGAAAATGTAGGGATGAGCAATGCGAATCCGAAAAACTTCACCACAAAAAATGTAGGGGCGGCATCTTGCCGCCCGCAAAATTCCACAACAACAAATGTAGGAGACGCCGCCCACGGCATCCCGCATTTCACCGCAACCATTGCCCAAATGGAAGGACAAGTCGGAGGCGGCTCTGCCCCCGGTCAACTGCTCCCATCCTATGGCGTTGAAATAACCCCGCTCAATATCTCAATAAACGATCTTGAAGAAAAACTTCGTCTCTCCTCCCCTCCAATAATAACCAGAATCAAAAAAGACAAACTTCTTCTCGATGTTAGAACAATAGGCGAAGACCAATTCCAAATAATCGCAAACGCACTCATCTCAATAAGCGGAGGTGAAAAATGAACACTAAAAACGCAATAATCGGAACGGCGGGTCATGTTGACCATGGCAAGACGCTTTTAATAAAGGCTTTGACGGGAATTGAGACTGACCGTTTGAAGGAAGAAAAAAAGCGAGGCATAACCATAGAGCTAGGCTTTGCTCATTTGACATTTGAGGACGGAACAAGGGTCGGTGTTATTGATGTGCCGGGGCATGAAAAATTTATTCGCAATATGCTGAGTGGTGCGGGTAGCATAGACCTAGCACTTATTGTCATTGCAGCAGATGAGGGCATAATGCCGCAAACAAGAGAGCATCTCGATATTTTATCACTTCTCGGAATACAAAATGCAGTCGTTGCTCTCAACAAATGTGACCTTGTTGATGATGAATGGCTGGAAATGATGGCGGAAGATATTAGGGAAGAATTTAGGAAAAATTATCCGTTTCTTGTAAATGCTGAAATACTGCCTGTTAGTGCCTATTCAGGAAAGGGAATAAGTGAGTTGAAAACTCTTTTGGCAAAACAACTTAAAAATGCAAAAGATAAAAAACCGCACATTCCGTTTCGATTGTCAATCGACAGAGTTTTCACAAAAGACGGTTTTGGTGCGGTAGTCACCGGAACTCTAATCGAAGGCGAATTATCAGTCAGTGAAGATGCAATAATATACCCTGCCATGACTCAAGTAAAAGTTCGCTCACTTCAAAACCACACCGACAAAGTCCAGAACATCAAAGCGGGACAACGAGCGGCAGTAAATCTATCCGGAATAAATCACAATGATTTAAAAAAAGGCGATGTCTTGGCGGCGAAAAATTCTATGGTTGCCACGAAATATATTGATGTGTCGCTCTCAATTTTAAAAAGTTGCAAGCGAGAAATCAAAAACAATTCCAGATTGCATTTTCATCACGGAACTTGCGATATTCTTTGCAAATTAATTCTAATTGACAAGCAAAAACTATCTTCAGGCGAAACTGCCTATGCTCAACTTCAACTGTCTGAGCCGCTAGCCGTAAAAACAAATGACAAATTCGTTCTGCGTTTTTATTCTCCAACAGACACTATTGGAGGAGGAACAATACTCGACCCAGATGCAAAAAAATTCTCAAAAGCAAGAAAAGAAGAGATTGAAAACTTTGCAAAAAAAGAAAAAGGCGACCTAAAAGAAAGAATCGCTGAAACAATCTATTCAAAAAGCGAAACAGTTCCGTTTTTGGAAGATTTAAAATATCGTTTTTTTGAAAATTCTCCCGAGTTTGACACATGTGTTTCAGCACTCTTAAAAGACGGAACAATCCAAAAAGTAACTGACACTAGGGTTGTCCATAAAAAGTATACTGAAATAGTCGGAAAAAAAGCAGGTGAGTTACTAAAAACATATCACGAAAAAAGTCCATTGAACAAAGGTATGCCGAGAAATGAATTGTGGAAACCGCTGCTGCCAAAAACTGAAGCACCGCTTACCGACAAACTTTTAACACTTCTAGACAGTCTCGGACTTGTTAAAATAACGGATGGACAAGTTGCCCGCATTGAGTTTAGTGCAACAAAAAACACTAAACATCAAGAAATATCAGAAAAAGTTATAAAAATTTTATTAGATGCCGGTTATGCAACTCCATCCTATGACGAAATTGAAAAACCCTACCTAAAAGAAAAAAAGACATTCAAACAAGCGTTTGATGCCTTGACCGGTGATGGCGAAGTTATTAAACTAACTGACCAAATAATTATTTCAAAACAATATTTTGAAAAAGCGAAAGAAGTTTTCAAAGCCCTCTCAAAAGAAAAATCAGTCACCCTAGGTGAATTCCGAGATGCCATTCAAACATCAAGAAAATATGCTCTGGCAATAGTTGAATATTTCGACCTAAAAAACTTGACAAAGAAAACCGGAGATGATAGAATATATATTAGTGATTAGTGATTAGTGATTAGTGATTAGTGATTAGTGATTGGTGAATGGTGTAAAATTTTTTATCAACCACCAAACACCAATTGACATATGGGAGTAGATGAGTTCTGGTGTGCTCCGCGGTCTTCAAAGCCGTTGTTGGGGGTGAAAAACCTCCTAGGTGGGTTCAATTCCCACATACTCCCGCCATGTTCATGCCTAAAAAGTCTTAAGACTTATTTGACTTGAACAATGAAGTGTCTTCGGTATGAAGATATGATGTGGTCTCTGCCCGTGAAGAGTGCCTCCGTTGCATAAAGAGCGAATGTTTTTAGGTACTTTACTTCATATTTTCATAAGGCGTAGTCGACTTCATAAAAGATTTGCAAAGGATAACCTAAATATGAAAGAAAACAAAGAAAACAATGACAGGAGATTGTTGCATGGAAATTAGAGGAAGCACAATCTTTAATGAAAATCACTACAGCCTTTTTTTCAAATTGAAAAAGGTGCGTTTTCTTGTGGGATTAGTCGGATCAATCATTGTGTTTTTGGGTTGTGCTTTTGGATTTATTTTTGGAATAATTGATGAAATTCCAACAATCGTTATTGCTTTTTTTGCGATTGTCTCTGTGGGCTTTCCACTATGGATCATTATTGGTTGGCTGAAGATGTTCTCTCAAGCAAAAAAATCTATTGGCAACAAACAGATATATAGTTTTTCTAGCGATGGAGTAAGAGTATCTATTGAGGGGGCAGATGGAAGTGCGCATGGCACTATTTTTGCGAGGTATTCTGAATTTTCTCAGGTTTTTGAAACGGCAGATTGTTTTGTTTTTACTATATCAAAGGCAATGTATTTCTTGTCAAAAAAAGATATTTCAAACAATAAAGAAAGTTCATTGCTCACATTTTTGCAACGACATATTGACTATAGCAAGTTTAGACATAATACAACAACAAAATTTAAAGAAAGTAGAACAACTAACAAACTTGAATTAACTCAAAACGGCGACGCAGGATTGAAAAACAAATTGAACGCAACATTTCATGCTGGAACAAAACTAATAAAAGTTTTTGACTTGACTGTTGAGTTTGTGCCACGCAAAAAAATTGTCGCTATCCTCATGTTGATATTGTCTTTTTTTGGACTAAGTATTGTTGCGATTGGTATTGTTGTGGGGGTTATTGCCTGGTTAATTGCAGGGGCAGTTATTATTTCGATAATAGGTTTGGGCATTTTGGTTTATGTTTTTTTTCACGGAATAACTAATCTGGGACAGAAAATAATTTTTTGCGAAAAGGGCATAGAAAAGTTTTTTTTTAATAAATCTACCTTTATTTTATATGATGAAATTCAAGTGGAAATAAAGAAGAATATAACCTACTTTAGAGGTTCAATTTTAAGATTGAAGTTGAGTTATGATGCCTCTCTTAGCGCGACGCTATTTGATAGGTTTTCAATTTATCAAAAAATAGGGCATGCCCAACGGGTTTATGGTAGATATGTCATGTCCGCAAAAACAAAAATCGCAAATTGGCTTTTCAGATTCTTTCTTGTTGCTTTTGTATTGCTCACATTTTTGCTCGTTTTGCCCGAGCATTCTGTTATGCCAAGAGCAAATGAGGACAACACAACACAGTTTACTTCAACAGTTCAAAGTGTTGACGGTGAAAGAGGCAGAATAATTTTGACTTGTGATTCAAGGGAACTAGACATTCCATTTCGTCATGTTACTGATATTGAAGCAGGTGACATAATTATCTACAGAATTTTTGACAGATGGAATGAACATGCATGGACTTGGGCAACTTTTTTGTCAGTAAATGGCGAAATATTGATAACTTTTGAAGATTTTAATCAAAACAGAGTAGGAGCAATACTTAGAGTGATAGGAATTATTGGTGCAATAAGTGTTGCATCAGGGCTAACTTCACTAGGTTTTTTACTTTTAAGAAATAATTTAATAAAAAAAGAAAAAGCGGCTTTAAGATAAAATGAGATGAATTATTTTTTGAAATCCAATTTAGAGTGACGCATTCCAATTTATTATTTCGTTTATCACCGCCCCAACACAACTGATGGTCTGCCTTTGACAATGACGGTCGAAGAAAAGGATAGAGCATGAAAAGACCCTAGCAAACCCAAAAAATGCGACTTTTCGTGTCATCAGCCCATGCTTATGCAAAAAAAGTATTAATAGGAAAGATTTAAATGTTAAATAAAAAAGTAAAAATTGTATTGTCAATAATTTTGAGTATTTTCATGATTTTGAGTGTATTTTTGATTGTCGCATGCGATGAAAATGACATTGATTATAATGGAGAGAATGGAAATTTGCATTCAAGGTATTTTGGTTATTGGAGCATAACTCAAAACGGAATTGATGAATTCATTGATTCATATATTGAGTATGCAAAATGGCGAATTCAAAGAAATGCTCCAACGAGAGCAAAAGATTCGTATTTGTTAAGTGATATTATTTATCTTGATTTAATGAGCAGACCTTTTGGGTTTCCTATTTCTACAATTCAAGCAGAAGCAATAGAAGAAGTTTGGGAGAATTTTCATGAATGGTTAATTGGAAATTGGCATGTTCGATTTTCGTGACTTTATTTTATCTATATAAACAATGGTGAAATCTTTATGCCCGGAAATATGCTGGAAAGATGGAGTGTATTCCAAAATCCTAGGATGAATTTATTGCCAGGAATACTTATTGGAGAAAGGGGTAACAGTACACGCTTGCGTCGTCAAAGAGACTATTTTAGATTTGTTCATGCTGACATGACCGGTTTGTTGAAATTTCAAAATAATATAGTTAGGATGGAATTAAGTAGCCATGTCTATGAGGATATGCCCCCCATAATATTGGAATATTCTCGACATATAGGTAGCATTTCATATTCTGAAAATAAAAAACCACAAAACTTAAGAATATACGAATTGATTTGCAACGAGGAATATTAGTGTGGGATAATGAGAACTGGATAAGAAGTTTTGAAATTTATTTAATGCGTCCATCGTCTCAATCTTTTGAGTATATAGCAACAACTCACTTTCGTGATAATCAGCCTGGATTGATTCCCATAAGAGTAAATTCCGAAGAAATAAATTTGAAGCGTTTTAATTTTTAGGATGGAAGTTATAGAATAAGAGTGAGGGCTATTTCGAACAACTCGTTTTTTACGAATAATCAGTTAGCATATGATATTAAGTCCGACTTTTCTTATTTTGATGTTGAAGTGAGAGATGGAATGGTAGTATGATAATTCCAAAATACAACTTTTTGTGTCATCAGCCCATTGAAAATAACCCTCTTAAATAAGAATAAAGTAATAATGATTTTAGCAATGCTTGTTATGGTAGCAGGCATATTCTTTCTTAGAATGTCAAACATGATTAGCAATGCAACAAACAGTTGCCTTGTCGAGGACTAATTTACTTGCTTTATTTATCACAAAAGAATACACTTATGTTTGTGCCTAAGGAGGTCACGACATAAATGAATCTTGCAGCAAAAATAATGGAAGTAAGAAAAAATAGCGGATTGACTCAAAAAGACTTTGCGGATAAATTATTTGTAACACGCCAAGCAGTAACTCGTTGGGAAAAAGGTGAGACGACGCCTGCTGTGGAAACCATAAAAGCAATCATAGAAATGTTTAACCTGGACGCTAATGATTTTTTTGATATAGCGATGTATTGCCAAATTTGTGCGATGCAACTTAAAACATTTGAAGATATGGGCAAAAATGCCGACAGCGGTGTAAGCATAGATTATTGCAAATACTGTTTAACGGACGGCAATTTTACTGACGACATTTCAATGGATGCAATGATAGACATTAATCTTGGATTTATTAAAGACTTTGCGCTTAAAAGCGGAAATGAGTTTGATGAAGAAAAGACAAGAGAGCAGCAAAGGCAATACTTGTCGCAATTAAAGCGTTGGAAACAATAGGAGTTCGCAGCATTCAAACAGTTTCAGCAAAAACGATAATTCAAAAAGAGAAATTGCCTAGTTATCAAACATGGTGGGGTACTAGTTATAATATGAATCTCTATAAAGGCTGTAGTCATGGATGCATATACTGCGACAGCCGTAGTTTGTGCTACCAAAATTCAGAATTTGATGTGGTTAAACCAAAAGATGATTGTTTGCGGATTATAGATAAAGAACTTAAACTAAAGTATACTAGGCGAGGAGTGATAGGCACCGGCGCTATGAGCGATCCATATAATCACTTGGAAGCGGAATTGAAGTTGACAAGAGGCGCTTTGGAGATAATAAATAAATACCAATTTGGAATATCTATTACAACTAAGTCGGATTTAGTAACAAGAGATATTGATGTTTTAAGCGAGATAAAAAGAACTGCACCGGTTATAGTTAAGTTTAGTTTAACAAGCAGTGATGATGTGTTAAGCAGAGCGTTAGAGCCGAATGTAACAATATCTAGTGAGAGACTAAAAGCAATTGAGACATTGTCTAAAGCAGGAATTTACAGCGGAGTATTGTTATGGCCTACAATGCCGTTTTTGACTGACAGCCAAGAGCAGGTCATAGACTTGTTAAACAAAGCAAAAGATAGCGGAGCAAAATTTGTAACGGCTTATTTCGGACTAACGCTAAGAATAGGCAGTAGGGACTACTTTTTTGAAAACTTGGATAAGTTGATAGAATCTAAAAAAATCCCAAGCGATACAAAAGAAAGATACATTAAGCGATTCGGCACACGCTATATTTGTGACATTCCAAAAAAACAAACGGTTATAAAAGTGTTCAAAGAGCATTGTCATAAACGAGGGTTGCTTTATCAATTTGCCGATGTTACAGCCGACTACCAAAAAGGATATGACTTTAATAGCAATTCACAAATATCAATATTTGATATGGCGGATATACTGAAAAATTAAGAGTTCATTGTTATTGGAACAATGCAATATATATTGCCGAAATAGGGAATAAAAGCGATTATGGAATAAGGATTAACCAACTATTCGCTAAATGCAGACTGTGCGAAAAGGACATGATACACGGAGTGAAAGGGGAGTGCCTGTGGTGTGACATGACAATAACTGGAAATAGGCTAGATTTACAGCCGGGAGAATAAAAAACACTCAACCATAAAAAAGTGGTCGAGTGATTTTTTTATTTTTTACATCACGCCAATTCTTAATCTAGCATGAGTAGTTCTTGAATTTGGGTGAATGTTTTCGTAAGTCTCCGCTTCTAAAAATACAACTTTCTTATCCGACAGTTTTTGCAGGTCTTTGTCATACTCCATGTTTTGACCATAAAACAAATCTTCGTCTTTATCATAATCAAAAACATAAATCTTTTCTCCGTTGACAATGACATCTAATAAATCGTTTAGTTTCATTCAACAATCACCCCCAATCCTTCGCCAAAATAAAGTGGCTGAAGCATTCCATGTATAACATCTAGTCTAAAATCACTACATAGAAATAATATTTGTGCTAGTTCGTTTTTTGTGATTCCATTATCTTCATCAGTTGCTAGGTTAAACATTTTATTGTATTGTTCAACACTACCGCAAGTAAATAATCTATCAAGGCTCTCAAGTTATTATAGATCGTCCAATTCAATACGGAATAACCATCGGCGATAATGTCGAAGCAATTTTTGCATCAGCAATGGTTGATAGTATTATTTTACCAAATTGCTTGAGAGATTATGTTGTGAATGATATGTTTAACACATCTTCCGTTCAGCATATTGGCTTTAGACCTGCTGGAAGTGGATCTGAAATTGTTGAGGATGTTGACTCAACATTTTATATGTTAGAGGGATTTCAAAGGATAGGTGCTAGATCTTTTAGGGGTGCCTTGAACATTGAACACATAAAAATTCCGGCAAGTGTTATTTATGCAGGAGCAGATATATTTTATTGGTGGGGAATGAATCTAGACTTACATCAACATATTCATCTTCCTTGGGCAAAAGGTGCTTGCGATTATTTTCCTCATAGAGATAATGCTCCTGCTGGTTGGCATGAACACTGGGATAGAGATATATATTTAAACAATGTCACTTTTCATTATGCCTATATCACAATTCAACTAGATGCACAAAGTGGGATAGGGGGAACAACATATTTTAATATTGAAGAGGGTGAATATTTGCCAACAAATTTGACTGCCCCAACTCGTGCAGGTTTTTTATTTGATGGTTTTTTTGAATTGCCAAATGGTCAAGGACAAAGATTTTTTGATGGGAATATGGGAGTGACATATAATGCTGAATGGAACAGAAATACAATTAGAATGTATGCACATTGGCGAGCAATTTACACAATAACACTAGATTATGGAACAGGTTCTTCAACAAGTTTTACCATTATTAATGGTGATTTATTGCAGAACAGAGTGCAAGTGCCGACTCGTTTAGGTTATACATTTGGGGGTTTCTTTAGCGAGGCAAATGGACAAGGAATTCAATTTTTCAATCAAAGCATGACGGCAATATATACGAATGAGTGGCAAAGAGGTTCAATCACAATGCATGCTCATTGGACTGTGAACACTTTTATAATTCAGCCACGCACATTTACAGGCGGCAATATAACAATTGAAAACAATAAAGACACAGGAGTTTATGGTAATGATGTTCGTTTTACATTGTCAATTAATAATAATCATATGCAATCATGGAATTTAGGTTTAGTTAGTGTTCGATTTAGATTGATTTGTCTTAATGGAACTGTTGTTGGTGGAGTTGCAGAATTAATAAATGACAGAAATTTTATAATTAGAAATGTTACTCCTGCAACAGACTTATCGAAATTAGAGATTTATGTTGTTGGCTTGCGACTAAATAGGTATAATGTTCGCTATTATCACAATGGGATTCCTCAATCTATATTTGTTTATTATGGAACTATTCTAAGGGTAGGGTTTAGCATACCGACATTTACTGGCGAACCATTAGGGCATCATGGGGTTTGGATTTTAGATGGTTATAACTATTTCACTCCTCAAGAATTAAATGGAAAAATTGTGAGAAGCAATCTTACTTTTACTTCTGCCATTCGTCCTAATAGAAATAACATTATTTTTAGAATTCAAGAGGCTACTGTAAATGGAATTCCTATACTTGCAGGTTTATCTTTTACACATGGAACATCAATAGTTGGACAGCCGTTATTAACACCAAATGTGAATTCCGTAGTAGATGCAAGGTATATTTATTTCTTTGCTGTTGAATGGTTTTTAGAGCCATGGTTTGTAAACAGAATTAATCTTGAATGGTTTAATGTGGCTGCTCCAAATGGTTCAACAATTACTTTACATGCTAGAGTAACGATACGTCGTTCGCTTACTCCAGTGCAGCCATGTTGTTGCTTTTTTATTGTGAATCCACCTATTTGCTTAAGGGGATGTTGTTGGGGTATTTGGGATCCGCCTCTTTGTCTGAATGGTTGTTGTTTTGGTGGTGGAATTTTCCCTGGACCTGGTCCTGGTGGTCCTTGGAATCCTGCTCCTGGACCTGGAAATCCCATAAACCCTGGCCCTGGCCCTGGAGGGGGTTTTGGTGGTTTTGAAATGGATATTTATGAAACAGAAGATTTAATTTATTTTATTCAATTTGATAGTCATGCTTATGAGAAATATGAACTTTTTGAAATTGACTTTGGATATAGTCATGAGCATAGTTGATGATAAATAATAGAGTAAATTAAATTTATCACAAATGATATGTTTTATCAATCAAATTTGACAACAAATAGATATTAGGTAATAAACAAATGAAATAGATAAGGTTTTAAAAGCCCGTTCTGTCTTTTTGACGGAGCGGGTTTTTCTATTGTCGTAGTTGTTTTCACAGCAAAAAATTCTCGCTCCGATTTTAAAAAATCGAAGGAGGATTTTTTTATGAAAAAGTTTAAGTATAACTTGAACAGTGGTAGGTTTGCAACTTTTGAAGAGTTTGCAAAAAAGAGGTTCAAAGGCAGCTGGATTGATGTTGAGTTGTCGGACAAGCAGTCGGAGGATGTTTTATTGATGATAAAAAGCGACCGCAACTATGAACGAAAGTTTCGAGACCGAGAAGAGGCATCGCTTGAATTTTTGGAAGATGAAGTTGGCTGGGAGCCAAGTGGCGATGCTGATGTTGAGAATGATTGTGACAAGAAAATATTTCAATCTGTTTTTGTTTATTTGAATGAAAGACAACAGCAACTTGTGAGTTATCGGTATTACGAGCAAAAGACAGATTTAGAAATTTCAAAAATATTGGAAGTGTCAAGACCTGCGATAACGCAACAATTTGGAACAATACATAAAATTTTAGAAAAATATTTAAAGAAATTTTGCGATTAGCCTTACCAAACACCCCTCCTCATCTCCTATATAGTAGAGGGATAAATTTTCCCTATTTTTAAAAGGAGGTTTGAGAGTGGAAAAAACAGAAACAAAAGAGCCAATTTGCAATCATGATTGTTTGAATTGTGAGCATGATGATTGCATTAATGATGCTGAGCCAACGGAAGAAGAAATAAGGCTTAGTGAAAAGATTGACGAAGAAATTTTGATATCTCGTCAGTGTGAAGAAGTTGAAAAAGTGACTTTGAAGGACTTGTCGTAAGGGTTGAGCGACTTTAAAGAAATTCAATCAAAACAAAAAAATTAAGGAGTGACAAAAAAATGTCAAATATTGAAAAAGAAGAAAAAATGAAAAAAGAGAGTCCAGTAGACTCAAAAGACCAAAAGCAACTTGTAGATAAAGTTGTTGCAGATGGAGTGGTAAAACTTGAATGGGTTGAAAACTATCGAACAAAGAAAGAGACGGAAGAGGTTGTTATCACGATTAAGCATCCGTTTGATGAGTTTGGTGATGATGTTGTTTTGAATATTCGTGAAAACTCAAGAAGAGGTCGTTTTAATTTTAGGGCGAAAGAGAGGTTGCGTGATAGTGAAGAGCGAGTGATTCCTGTTAAGTGTGACATTTATTTAGCGGAGTATATGAGCAAAAAAAGTCGCAAAATGCTTAGTTATTTGGATATGAATTTACATAGTCCATTTGAGGATGCAGTTGAATTCGTTCATGTTCGCAATGAAGAAAAGAGGGCGGAACTTCTGATGTGTGGAAGAGAAAATCTCAAAGTATTGACTCAAAAAGAGTTTAGAGATTTGAGGAATAAGCAATTAAAACAGTAAAAAAACAAAAGTGTCTAAGACAACACTTGGCAACAGGGAGTGTAAATTGTTTTATGCTCATGTCTAAACAAAAAATCAAATTATTTTTTAAGTCAGATGTTGACACATAGAGAAGTTTTTGATTTAGGCATGGGGCATAAAACGATTTCGCGTGGGCGGTTGGGGAGTGCCAAAAGTGTCGTGTTGTGATTGGGCAGAAGGGACGGCGGGTCTGCTCAATCACTGCACACTGTGTGCCACAGTGGCTAGTTGGGGTCATGATAACAGATGTCAAGCCAAGGCATCAAGATATCTGTGCCAATGGCACAACAAAATAAAAATTTTTAAGGAGACAAGAATAATGTCAAAAAAAGAAACAAAAACAAAAGGAAAAAGCAAAAAAGCAGAGGAAGTCAAAACGGACTTTTACGCACATCTTTCACAAAATGACAAAACAGTTATTGAAAGATATGAAAATGAATTGCATGACGGAACATTTGAAAAAGATGGGAAAACTCTCAAATTATCACAAGGACAAATGGATTATCGAAACAGACTTTTGAACGCAGTCAGAGCAGGAAATCCGTTTGACTCTGCACGAAATGAAGTGAGTAAAAGTTTTTTTGAAACCCCTCAACAACAGCGAGTGCGTTATGGAAAAGAGTTGGAAAGCGGAGTTTGCAGTTTTACTGGAAGGGAGTTAGATGATGTTCAAAAAGGGGTTAGACTCGGACTTTTTAATCGTGATCGCAAGACTGGTGAAGCCTATAATGCAACGGCTAGAAAGTATGTCAAGCAGGACATTAACGGTCGCAGAAGTCATTTGTCGACTGTTAGTAATGCTCTAGACAGTGCTGGCAACAAATCTCAAGCAAAAATTGATGAATATAAGGTAAATCGCAACACTTGAAATAATCGTGGGAGTAGTGGTCAAACAGTGTTAAATAACCATGGAATAGCAAGTCAAACGATATCAAAAAATCAATTTTTGCAACCTAAAAACATTATTAATCAACCTCAAAAGGAAGAGTATTATCATGAGACTGTCAGTATGCTAGGAAACGAATATGAGATGAAAATCTGTGCTAGGTGTGATTATCCTCACAATTGTTGTGCTTGTGGAAGTGACTATTTTGAGAGTAAAAATATGTTAACTCCTGCATCCAAAATGAATGATCCATTCGGGATTTTGAGAAAAGCAAACAGTAATGACTACGACTTTTTCAAGGTCATGAGTTGGTATCACATTAATAATACTGACGAGGGTATTGCTAACGAAATCAAGTTAAGAGAGGTTCAAATTGCTTTAGAAAAGGAAAATGATGGACAGAAAAAAGATATAAAATCTCGTATTGCTCATCACAAAAAAGTCATTGAAGCACTTAAAAAAGGAAAAATGCAAATTAGGTGATTTCGTCACTTATGTCTTTGCATCATAAATAAAATAGACACTCAAAAATGAGATGTCGAAGGAGTAGTTTTAAAAAATATGAGAAAATTAATTTTTAGAAAACAGGGGAAGATAATGCTGATAATTGCAATGATTATTATGATTATTGCGATTGCACTATTTTTTGGAAGTGTTGGGGTGCAGGCTCAAAATGAAACAAATGATTATGAACAAGTGGAATCCACACAAGAAGTTCAGCAAGATTTAGCATTAGTTAATATGCGAATAATGAACACAATGAATTTTAATTATGATTTATTTTTAGAGGCAGTAGATAATGACTTTATATTCTTTGTAGGGCATATTGGAACTGGAAATAGGGATTTGATTGCGACTAGTATTGATATAATTCAATTTGATTATGAGTTGAGAAAGTTTTCTTCAATTATATTTTAGTGTTCCGAACAGGTTTTTGCGAGAGTTTGGAAGACTTCAACGAATTAGGGCGGAATGGTGGGAATATCGGACGGATAATATACTTGTTACTTCAAGGCGAAGTTTATACAACAACATGATAAATCACGGCATAGGCAGACGACTTGCGACCGACAACATGGCAAGAACAATTTTTTGCGAGAGCATTAATTATGGTATTTATTTAGGCTTTCAAGTGTTGGACGCAACCTTAATTTTTATCAATCGGGCAAGAGCTGACTGGACTTTCAATGGCTTTCGCAACGCAAATTTTCCGATTTCAAGATGGCAACAGAGTATGCATTATGCTTTTTTAGTTGATGAAATAACTGAATTTAGGCGAGGCGAACCTTTCGGAGGCGGTGTTAGTAGTGCGACATTATCGAATTGGATTTTTAACTATAATCATCGTTTTGGCTCACTCAATAATCAATTTTTATCAGTTCGTGACAGGCAAATTCCGAGAGAGTTATTTTCGCAAACTCTATGTCGAGTGAGTATCGAGCAAGGACGAACTCCCGGTCATCAACTGCGAGATATTGACGCGGAAGGCAGTGCGTTTGATTTAATGAGGAGCGAACATCACAACACCGCTTGGCAAAGGTTTTGGGGTAATCATGGACATTCAACCATCGTTGAGGATAGACGAAATATTAGTCCTATTTTCAAGATTGAGGACACTAGTGTCTTTAGTGGGTATGCAGTAAATGTCGCAAATGACCTATTAATTCACTATAACGATGTCGCAACTATCCGACAATTTAATGCAACAGCAAACGCAAACGATGAGACAACTTTTTTATTTCGATTTGCCCAGACTGAATACTTTGCCCGTGCAGCGACCGTTTCTCGTGGCGATAACATCTGGTTTTGGCAAAACCATGAAGGCGAGGCATATATCGCAAGAGCCACAGCCTTTTTCGATTTCGACATCATCTCGTTGACCTTTAACCATCAAGGCGAACTAACAGTCATTCCCGTTGTGTCAAGTCCTCAAGACATTATCCCAGAAATAACCCCGCCCGGCGATATGCCTAGTCCTAGTTTGAGTCTTTGGGAAAGGCTATTAAACTGGCTTGCCGACCTACTCGGAATTTCTCGTGAAGAACTCATCATGTATCTCATTATAGCAGGTGCAATTTTAGCAGTTTTAATTGTCGGAGTGGCAATTTTCGGAGCATTAAAGAAAAAGGGGGAGTGACTTTGTCACATTTGTGTTGACGACTTGATAATTCTATTAGCAAAATACATTCAAAAAGGAAAAAAATTATGATTTACTTAGCAATTAAAATACTATCCCTCATCATTTCCGCTATAACATTTATAATCACTCTGCCTTTTAAAATTTTAATATGGTTCTTGACAAAATTCTTTCAAGGCATATTTAGTTTTCTTCGTTGGATATTTAGAAAAAATTAAGTAACAATGTCATTCTGAACAAGGTGAAGAATCCAGCGAAGCATAAAAATACGCCTTCGGCTAGATCCTTCACTTCGTTCAGGATGACAAGATAACTACTCTCGTCTTTGCGAGGTTTTGTGGAGGTGATTTCATCACTTTTGTTGATGGTGTTTATTAAAGAAGAACATAGTTTTTTTCCGTCTTTGCGAGGTTTTGTGGAGCAGTCAGATGAGAGAACTCGGAAGTTGCCCCACAAAACCGAAGCAATCCAGTAATGACCGCAGAAAGAAAATCCAAGAAAAACAACAACAAGGAGTAAAAATTTATGCTATCAATAATATCTGGTGACATTGGAAGTGGAAAAACTGCTTTAGCAACACTATTTGCGTTAATGAAAATGAGTGGTGAAAATGCCTTAATCGACATTTCAAGACTTCGTCAATATGTCCGTTCACTTAACAAAGTGGGGCACAATTTGTCACAACTAAAAAATCATCTTGTCTACACTGACTATGACATCTATCACCGTCAAGAATTTCAACGACCACAGAAAAATCGTTTCGTTGACGGCTGGAAAATAGGTTACGACAACCCTTTTCAAGAAACCCACTACTTGCCCCCGTATGCATTCATAGGACTTGACGAGGCTCAAATGTATTACGACTCACGGCGAAAATATATCCCGCCATTTGTCGTGAATTATTTCGCTCAACATCGCCATTATCACCTCGACATCGTCCTAACTTGCCAACGACCAGTGTCGATCGACAAAGCCATTAGAGGACTCTGCGAAAGATTCATTTTCATTCTCGACCTCTCACAAAAAGGACAAATTCGGAAACATTATCTACACAAAATGGACTTGCCTAGAGTTTCCATCAACCGAGAGTGCCGAAAGATTTTCCGACAGTAAATCAAATTTCAACGAAGGAATATCAACTTCTTACGAATATTTTGGCAACATTTTCAGTTGCTACAACTCCTACGGCTACCACAAATATTTCCTAGAAGGACGCGAAAACAACGACTTCTACTACGGCAACGGCAACTCTCTACCCCAAATTCAAGTGCCACAAGGCTGGTTGAAGCCTAAAGGAACATAACAATGTCATTCTGAACAAAGTGAAGAATCCAGCGAAGCGTAAAATTACACCTTTGGCTAGATCCTTCACTTCGTTCAGAATGACAAGATAATTACTATCGTCATTGAGAGGTTTTGTGGAGCAGTTAGATGTGAGAAACGGAACGATGCCCCACAAAAACGAAGCAATCTAGTCATGACCGCAGACAGAAAACCCAAGAAAAAAACAGACAAAAAATTATTAAAAGGAGCAAAAAATTTAACAATGTTATCAATTTTCAATAAACCAAAAACAAGAAAAAAAGCAATATCATATCTCGATTTACTAACCGACCCTGCTCAAAAAGCATATCTGCACCTCATGTCAATCGGTGAAACATCGCCCGATATTCATGCAGTTTTTCCCAACTCGTCCGACCAAAACAAAGTAATCTTGGGTCAAAATGTAGTCCTGTATTTTGCCAAAACTATCCTGTGGTCATTCAAAAAAGACTGGAAAGCAATCAAAAAAGAGGCAAAATTTCTTTCCGCAAATGACATAGTTATTCGCAAAGAAAAGGCAAAACAAGTCAGTGAAAAAGCATTAAAAGACCTTGAGAATGCACTCAAAGGCAACGAGCAATTAGCACTAACAAAAGGTGTTGACACCCCCAAAGCACTAAATGAGCCGACACAGGCTTAACAAACGGCTTAAAATGGCATTTTTGACACTTTTGTTGAAAGAAAATCGAAAGTTGCCCGCAACAACAAACCTCCCAACGCAAGCAAGCAGTGGGCAAGCAAGACAAAACGGATTGGCATTCATGCCACCGTTGTCTTGCTTGCCCGCCGCTTGCGGCGGGCGGTTATCTTCTAAGAGGGAGAACGAAGTTCTCTAATATTACCTCTTAGATAACTACTGTGACTGTGACTGACTTCGTGTGCTTTGTGTTGGCTGTATTTTAACTGCAAACTGATGACTAGAAAAAAGGACTAAAAGAAATGAAATTTGAATTGAATAAATTGTATCACATGGATTGCTTAACTGCAATGAAAAATATACCCGATAAATTCTTTGAACTCGCAATCGTTGACCCGCCATATGGAAATGATAGTGACAAGAATGAACTGGGGTGTCATTTTCATGAAAGAGGTCGGGGTGCAAAATATAAAATTGAAAGGTCAGGCGGTGGGAAAAGAGGAAGAAAATACGGTGACAAAATTAACCACTGGGATATTGCACCGCCACAAAAATATTTTGACGAATTGTTTCGTGTTTCTAAAAATCAAATTATATTTGGCGGAAATTATTTTGCATTACCCCCGACCCGATGCTTTATCGTCTGGGACAAACTTCAACCAGAAAACTTCTCAATGGCTATGGCTGAATACGCATGGGCGAGTTTCAATGCTAATGCAAAAATTTTTAGATGTCTTTGTTATGGTGAGGCTGGCAACACTAAAGGCGAATCTCGATTTCACCCGACCCAAAAGCCAATCAAACTCTATTCATGGTTACTCGGAAAATATGCAAAAAAAGGCGATAAAATTCTCGACACCCATGTCGGCTCGGCATCTTCGCTCATTGCCTGCCACAAAGCAGGGTTTGAATTTCTAGGGTTTGAGTTGGACGAACACTATTTTAAGTGTGCAACTGAAAGACTTGAAAGACACAAATACCAAACATCATTTTTTGACCAGTGTGCCACTGGGGGCTAGTCTTTGGAAAGTGCTTGTAAATATAAACATGTTTAACAGACAAAAGTGTCGAAGACACAAGGAATAATCAACATGGAAAAAATTGAACAAAAACAAACCGAAAATCAAATTGAAACAACCATTAACAATGAAACTGACTCAAAAGAAACCAAAAAGAGAGACACTCGTTCTCGTTCTTGGCTCGTGACTCAATCAGCAGAAAAGATTTCACAAGCCGATTTAATAACTGCACTATCCTCTTACACTTGGATAGGGCAACTTGAAAAGGGTGAAAAGTCTGACTATGAACACTATCAAATTTATATTGAAAACATTGAGCCAATCCGCTTTTCAACTCTCAAAAAGAAACTGCCTAATGCTTTTATCGGCGAACGCAGAGGAACTCGCCGTCAAGCCTACGATTATGTGACGAAAACTGAAACACGCATTGGTGAGCCTATAGGAAATGGGGAAATTAATCTTGAAGAGGAGCAGGGGAAGAGAAATGACCTCAGAAATATAATCATGCTTTTGGAAGAAGGTGCAAGCATGGCAGAAATTCAAAATGCTTATCCATCGCAGTTTTTGCTCTATTCAAATCGAATCAAGGCATATGTTTCTGCTCGTGACGAGCAACGACAAGAGATTTTCCGAAAATCGTTCCGACAATTAACAACAACTTACATTTGGGGCAAAACTGGAGTCGGTAAAACTCGATTCGTCATGGAAAAATACGGTTATGAAAATGTCTATGTCGTGACAAATTACGACCGCTCCATGTGGGATACCTACAAAGGTCAAAAAGTAGTCCTATTCGACGAGTTCCGCTCCCACCTCAAAATATCCGACATTCTAAAACAACTTGACGGATACCCTTTAGATTTACCCGCTCGTTACAACAACAAAACTGCTTGCTATGACACCGTTTACATAGCATCAAATATTCCGCTCCTTTCCCAATACCCACTAATTCAACAAGAAGAGCCAGAAACATTCGAGGCTTTCAAACGCAGAATCCACTACCTCTGGGAATTCGGCAAAACAGAAATACCAATTCCAATGCCAAAACCAAATCAAAAGCAAACCGCCGAGCAAATAATGGCTCTCGGCTCAATTGACGAAGAAGATATTTTTAATTAAAATATATGAAAGGAGAAAAATTATGAGTGCTGAACTAAAACAACAACTAATTGAACAAAGCAAAATGATTGCAACACTCACAGAAACTGTGAGTAAATTTGTGACATTTTCTATTGAAAATAGACCGATAAACAACCCTTTTTCGCTTGACAAAAATTCCGAAAAATGCTATACTAATCTTACGCAAAATAAAGGAGGGTCATGTAAAAAAGGTCAATTCGCAGAGAACTCAAAAGAACTCAACGAGGAGGAAAAAGAGTTTATGCGAACACAAAAAAATGTAAGATTAAGAAAAGACGGAAGATTTGAATGGCAAAAAATGATAGCAGGAATATGGTATCGTGAGATTGATAAGGACTATAGAGTTCTAAAACGCAAAATAGCGGAACGAACAAGGGAACTAAAAACAATACTCAAAAATACCTATCTGGTCAAAAGACTAAAAAGAGAATGCCCGATATTGTTCGATTTATGTGTTAGTAGCACACGAGCAAATCGCAAGGATTTTGAAAAGTTAAGAGGAATGATGGATAAGCATCTTTCAAAACTAAACAAACCAATTGACGAATATACAAAATCAGACATATTAATATTTTTGAGAGAACTGCCAATACAACCTGTTCACGCATTTCAAATCTTGAAAATAACTTTTGCCGAAGCCACCGAAGAGGGAATACTCGACCGCAACCCAATATTAACTTTGAAATGCCCAGCATTTGAAAAAGTAAAAGGTCGTTGGTTTAATATCGAGGAGCAGAAAATTATTCATGCAAGAAAACATGAAACCAAAATTGCTGACGAGATTGATTTCTACCTAATGACTGGATGCCGAGCAAACGAAGCCCCGAACTGCGAACCTGATTTCGACAACTGTCGTGTCTGGGTCAATCGTCAAAAAAGTGATGGAACAAGTGGTTTTGTCAAAATCTCTCAAACTTACTGTGACGAACTAAAAACCAAATGGCATACCATGTTCAAAAAAGGAACTGGAACAAACTATGCAGTAAGGTTTAGAGAGTTTCTAATCAAAATTGGTTTGAAATTCGATGACACATCTCTTCACAGCCTACGACACACTTTCTGCTCAAATCTATTCTATCTCGGAGCGAATGACAAATTCCGTCAACACGCAATGGGTCATAAAGACAGCCGAATGACTTCCGACCGCTACACCACCTACGACCCAAACATAACAATAAAAGAGATTATTGATATCTACGGAAACCTTTACCCAGATTTCAGCAACTAATTTTAGTCAAAAGTAAAGAACATTGCTTTTGACTAAAAAAACACCAAAATTCAAAAGACCTTTAAAATACCTAAAACTGACCTAAAAACTTTCAAAAAAAGAATTTAAAAACACCAAAAACACCTCATTTTACCCCCATAAACACCCCAATATCCCCTCAAATTCGCTCAACACCCCCTATGCAAATACTTGACAAAGGTGTATATTGTGGTGTATAATCATTGGGTATGTCGTTTGCAGCAAAAACTATCGGGAACAGGTCTCCTCAGAAGAAGAAAAAGAAACGCTCTTGTTTGGGGCATTTAGTTAGATTTATTATTGCGATGATTATCATTTTTTTGATACTAACAATTGCTGCTTTTATTGTCGGCAATGTTTTTACTCGCAGATATTTGGACATGAGCATTTTTGACACCTTGGGTGTTGTGAGAGATTTAGGCCGTGCAAGAGAAAACAGAATTATTACTAACTCTTACACAAATCAAGATCAGCAAGCGTTTGAGGCATCGCTTCGCCGTCAACTTTTCTTAACTGATGATGCTCCGTTAAACCTTGAAGAGTTGCTAATGGCAATACTCGGAACTTCCGGCGGTGATGAAAACTTAAACGAACATTATTCAAATCAAGAATTGCCCATTTGGGAAAACTATATTGTGTATGCTTTTCATATTGCTAGTGGCGATATTCCTGATAATTTTGCAACAAATCCGTTCGTTGAATACATAACCAATCTCTACAGTTACCAAGGCGGGCGATTTATCAACAGAGAAGCACTTGCGCTCTATGACATAAACATTCATCAAAACTATATTTTAAATATTCAAGACAGAGAACTTGCCGCATTTATGAATGCAGTTTTGCAAGCGGGACTAAGAGATATTGCAACTATTGCTGAAATTCCGGCGTTGACAGCACTAAAAGAAATAGCAGACATAGACACGCTGGAAGACAAAATTGTCATTGAGCAAATAAGATTTTTCGGAACGGAAGAGAATGTTAATTTATCTGTAACTGTCTCAGTTGCTCCTCGTGAAGTTGCAAGAGGTGCGATTTACAATGCAATCGGCAGAAGATTTGAAACGCTGACAAGGTGGTTTTTACCGGAGAGGTTTTTTGTGACGGTTAATTCATCTTTAAATGACGGTTACGCAACTGTTGTTATAAATGAGATGGACGAAACAAGAATGGCAAGGCTTTATCACATGGTCGATGCAATAATGGAGTTGAGCGGAAACAGTAACTTTAGCGCGGAAGAGACAATAAAAGAATTTTCATCACCATTTATTGAAATAGTAAGAGACGCTATTGATAACTATGGTCACACTAATCAAATTGAAAACGGAAGGTTGAGCGTTGATGTGATAAACACTCTCATTACTGTCACTAACTTTAACTACAACTATCAATACACTAGAGGCGAGGGAAGGTATCTTCGCTCAACTCATGTGATACTTGCACTTCGCTATATCTTGACAAGTGATTTTTATGAATCAATCAATGAAGATATTGCTTGGCAAAATTTGCATTACAGAGTTGTTGGCGACAGGACTTATCTTACTCGCAACCCTGAAAACTATGAGGGCATAATTTGGAACCGCCATGACTTTGAACAAGAATTCCTCGATGAGTTGCAAAGAACACTTCCGCTAAATTTAACCGGCGAAAAATGTGACAATGAATATTGTGAAGTTTATAGATGCGGAGAGTTAACATTCAGCGAACTTATTTCAATGTTTGGCATTGGAGTTGACAATCAAAACGAGGCACTATTTAGATTTTTTGACTCAGCAGGGCTTTATAGGCTATCAAACGAAGAAAATATTGAAGACCTCAGAATTCAAATTTCTAACCGCCTTTTAGGTTTTTTGGTTGACTATGCAATCAATCACATTTTCAACATGGAAGATGCAGGAATAATTTCTTTGATGCGGCCAACCCTCTATCAATTGAGAATTTTCACTGCGGAAGAATATAACAGGACTTATTTAGAAGCAGCCCTTGCCCTCAACCTTTTTGCGGCATTTGAGCAAACAGGTTTTCAAGATGTCATTGCAAGCGTTCTTTCATCTCGAATAATGATATTCTTCACTCTTGACATAACTTCCGGAATTGATGTTGAACACTCTTCGCCGACACTTACTTTCAACGATTTAACAAGAGCGGAGTTTGTTGATTTTCTTGATATTTTAAATCGTTTTGGATTAGACATGTCGGAAGAAGATTTGTTTGTTTGGATAGAAACTCCGATGCGTGAAATGCTCTCCGAAATGATTTATCGCATGCCTCATTTGGGACTTGGAGTGTCGGACACTATTGCAATTGAATTTGACGATGTTTTTCAAATGCTTGTTGATAATGCACTGACAAGATATGATTATCTTTGTGATGAATGCGGAAAAAGGTTTTGTGAAGAAGAATGCGAGGGTGAAAGAGTGATGACAAGGCAAGTCGCAAGTTATGTTTGGGAAGAGAATGACCCCCAAGAAATAACAAACCGAAAACTTCAACTTCTTGTCAGAGCCTTGTTTGAAATGCCATATAAACCCGAAACAAGTTATGAAAATATGGAACTGAAAGAAAATATTCAAACAATAATGGATTTGAAACTAAGAGAAGAGGGCGAGGAAGCGCCATTCCCAATTCCAAGAATGGACACTTTCAAAAACATTGTTTCTCTGTCACGGGCATACTGTCCTGAAAATGGCAGCAAACTAATAATGGTCGCAGGTTTTGAAACAGGAAAATTGTTTGCAGATGGTGCGGTTAACTATGAAACTGTTTTTGGAATGCCGTATATTTTTGTCACAATGACATTTTATCTTGATAATGCTGCTCCTTCACCGCCTCCGCCGGGAATACCATATATTTCGGCAACGCCGCCAATCTATGGAGTAACCCAAGGATTTAGAGGCTTTCATCGTTATGAATTTTCTTATCAATTCAACACCATGTGCAACAGGCAAAAAACTCAACTCTATGCCATTATTCACTTTTTCAACTATGGACTGAGCGACGCTCTTCAAATAAATGAGAGAATAGGCGACATTTCTGGGTTTTTGTGGCTGCTCAACAACTACAGTGATGCCGAGTGGATGCCGGATATATTTTAGGTTATAAGTAAAAAAGTTAAAAAAAATGTCAGACAAAAAAATCTGACATTTTTTATTTTAATTATAGTCATCTTTAAGACCAAGCAAGTAATCAGCAGAAACATCAAAAAATTTAGCAAAACTAATTAATGTGTAAATATTTGGTCTGGATCTAGCAGTTTCCCAGTCTGAGACGGTGCTTTGAGTTATGTTTAAATCTTTGGCTAACTGCCGTTGCAACAGCCCTTTTTCTTTCCGCAACTCTATTAATCGTTCACTAAAAATAGGTCTCTTTTCCACAACATTAGTATAGCAAAATCATATTTAATTTGCAATATTGAAGTAAATATACTTCAAAACGCTTGACACTCTCCAAATTTATCAAATATATCTAAGGGTCAAAGGGGTCAAAGGGACGGTGTTTGGGACAACTATCTTCTGTCTAAGAGATGGTATTCTTTGAACTAATTGTGAATAAAAAATGAATAATATTTTTTTCTAATTTTTTGTTGACAAATTTAGGGGATGATGATATATTGTAGGTAAAAGTAGGAGGTTTTTTATCATGAAAAAGCAAATTTTTAGGTTTATTTTAGTAGGAATTTTGGTATTTGTTTTTGCAATGCCAATGTTGGGGTGTGGGTCAAGGGACTATGAATTTCGAGAGGAAGATTTTTCTTTGGAAATCACGGCAAGCCAAACAACTGCTTCAGTTGGCGACACAATAATTCTTACTGCTACTTTTAAAAATCTAAGTGGACGGAATATTCGTATTCAGTTTATATGTCATAGTCGTTATATAGATGGACATACGGTGCAATTAAGAAGGGTTGAACAACTTTTGACCGTACGATTTGCTCCATATGATGTGTTTTTTCCTATGGGTTATTGTGCTAAATTTTACAGTTCTCCAAGAAGAAGAACTTTGAGAAGAGGTGCAGTTATTCAGCATACACGAGAAGTTTATATTGAGGATACGAAAGATTATATGGGGATAGCGAGATTTTATTTTCGCGCAGGGTTAGGCTTTAACGATCGTATCAGCCTAAGAAGTGATATTACTATATCAGTAATATAAAGGAGAATTAATACATATGAAAACAATAAAAAAGAAAATACTATTTCTTACAGGAATTTTTACCGTTGTGGTTATGATAAGCTTGTTTTTTGCTTTAGTTGGGCAATCTATACAAGTGTATGCCTTGTCAACTAATATTGAATACGATTATTCGTTATTTGATTATTTTGAGGAAGAGAAATATTATATTGAAAATACAGATTATATGGAGCCATTTGCCACTGGTAGTAGTTTGGCTCATGGTGGAGATTTAATTGTAAACTTGGAAAGTCTTTTTAGATTAGGAACTGGGACAATAACTATAAATGCTGTTTGTAACAGATATGGGGACTTTGGTGTTATAACAAATGAACATGTTTCATTGAATCGTGTTAATTATCATGAATCGACAGGAACAAATAATAGAATAGGAAGGGCTAATAGGGGTTATAACGATGGAAATATTGATGCTTCTTTTATTCCTTTTGAAAGGCAAGATAGATGGGGCATAACACCTAATGTTAGATATGTAAACACTATGTTTACTAATGTTAGAATGCCAAGACCTGGTTTTGGATTTGGTATTGGTTGTCCTGTAATAAAAATAGGACAAACAAATGGAATAACAAGAGGTAGTGTTAGAGATATGGCAGGTAGGTATTTGTTTGAAATTACGAATCCTAGTTATTATGGAGATAGCGGAGGTCCAATTTTTCTTTGTGGAACTAGATTTAATTCTGATTACATCTATCTTATAGGTATTTTAACTAATATGAGTAATCATGGAGGTTTTGCAAATCATTTTGATAGAGTAATGGAACGATTAAACATCACGCCAATCACATTGGACAACTATCACATTTTCCGTTATGGACAATTTGACAACATCGGGAATGACTACATAGAACTGACAGGCTTTTCATCTGGCACACAACTTTCTGGACA
>WRAY01000010.1 GCA_009779975.1 Bacillota bacterium
GTGTTCAAACTGTCAAAAACAGGACTAGGAATTTCTAAGATTTGTTTAGAAAAAGTTCATGAAAAATTCACAAACATTTGTTTTGTCAAAAGCATTGACAAATAGGGTGTTTTCATGTTATAAATTAGATTGTGGTTTTGTCCTCATCAAGGAGCAGAAGAACTAAAACAGAAGACTGATGATGAGGTAAATCGTTAGTCTTTTTATGTTTTAAAGATTAACAATAGTTACTATTTGAGCATACTAATTTTAGTTATGCTCAAATGAAAATTTTACATAATTAGATGAAAAAAAGGGTTTTTTAAAACAGATTTGTTAAAAGTGCGTCAAAGACGCGAAGGAGAATAAAATATGAAAAAAATCAAATTGATAATTGCAGTGGCGGTTATGATGGCGATGTCGTTGATTATGCTTACGGCATGTCCCGGAACTACTCACACTGTGACATGGAACACCCCTCAAGGTGTGACATTGACCGCAACTCATGGCGGAGAGGTCATCACGACCGGTGCTGAAGTTGAGGAAGGCTCAAATGTCATATTTAGATGGGACATTCCCGCTACATACACTATGAGCATTCTGCCTTATGCCGGGGCAGCGCCTATAACTCAAACAGGTCCCGGAACATGGACTCTTTCAAACATCGCTGCTAATAGTAATGTTGAGTTCACTGTAACGCCTCCGCCTCCGACAACGGTTGCTGTTAATTTTACATCCGCTCACGGAACACCTCCGGCAGCAATTCCTTTGCATAGTATCGGAAGTGCAATTCAACTGGTGCCAATTCCAAATGTCGGCTACCTTCACTTTACAGGCTGGCAAATTCAAGGAAGAACAACCGCTCCTTTTGCAGGTAATGCCTCGGTTCCTTGGGCGACTGCCGCTCAATATGTTTCTGCAGGAGCATTAACTTTTGTTGCCCAGTGGAGTGATACTACTCCGACAACGGTTGCAATTAATTTCACTTCTGTTCGCGGAACACCTCCGTCTGCAATTGCCGCTCATAATATCGGATATGATATTCAACTAACTGCGATGTCAAATGTCGGTTATTTCCACTTTACAGGCTGGCAAATTCAAGGAAGAACAACCGCTCCTTTTGCGGGTGACGCTTTAGTTACTTGGGCAGCGGCTGCTCCATATGTGAATTCATGGGCATTAACTTTTGTTGCACAGTGGAATGACACCACTCCGACAACGGTTGCAATCAATTTCACAACTGCACACGGAACAGCACCTTCGGTAATTCCTTCTCACAATATCGGATATGATATTCAACTAACTGCGATGTCAAATGTCGGATATTTTCACTTTACAGGCTGGCAAATTCAAGGAAGAACGGCCGCTCCTTTTGCAGGAAATGCCCTAGTTCCTTGGGCAACGGCTGCGCCTTACATGAATGCATGGGCACTAACTTTTGTTGCTCAGTGGAATGACACAACTCCTACTGATTTTACTTATCTATCTGCGGCAATAACAGCGGCAGAAACACATAATGAAGCAGATTATACCGCCGCCTCATGGAGCAACTTGCAAAGTTATCTAACTGCGGCGCAAAGTGTCTATAACAATGCTGCTGCAACTCAAGGTGAGGTTAACACTGCAACAACAAATCTTGAAAATGCAATTTCAGCACTTGTTGAAGTTACTGCCGGATATTTTGCAAACAGACTTAGAACAAGTCTTCAAACATTTGCAGCAACTTCGGGAATGATTGCGGCAGAATTTAGATTAACAACTGTCACAACTAACGGAAACTCCGCTTACTTTGAAGGCTTTTTCACTTATGCCTTTTCTTTAAGGGCAGGGGGAACTGTTGCCGGTGAAGATTTTAGAGTTACTGTTTTTCTAACCGAAGCACTTGCTAATGCTGAAACGCTTGCGGCAAACGAAGTTAGAGTTGACAATGTTATTATCTATGGTAATGCCCATGCGCTATGGTTTTTGGAAAATTTCATTGAACTTGGCGCTCCGACAAGAGTAGCGGCACTTAGCCGTCCTCCGGCAGTTCTTGGTTTTACTGTTGCCCCTTCCGCTGAAAACTCAGATTTGGCAAATGCTATTAGAGGTCACTTATTAAATGACCATGGCTTTGCTGTTTGGGCAGCAAATAATTGGTCATTTTTGAACAGAGGACCGGTTTTCTCTCTTGACTTGGCATTGCCGGGACAATGGTTTGAAGGTATTTTTTCTAATATCACAATCCGTGTTTTTGGTTGTGCTGATTGGACAGAGGCTGCTGTGCAAAACGGCTTTGCTAACTTTGGCAATGCACTGACTCATTCTGTCGGAAATATTGCTTTTGGCGGAGATCCGAGAATTGTTGCTATTTTGGAAGCGTTCTTAGAATATCATATTAATGACTACGGCGCTCCTCTTTCTCGTGCGACTCGTCCGACATTAGACAATGATATGTTCCTTGATGCCGTTTTGCTTTTTTATATTTTCGAACATTTTGATTTTCCTGTCAGAGGAACTCATTTTGCTCATTTCACCAATGCTGAATATCAAGACATTTTCTTTAGTTTCTTTTCGAATGACTTAGGTGCCGTATCATTCTACACCGGACCAACTCCTGTGCCTCTTGTGTTTGGTTCTGCTCCGAATCAAACAACAATTCGTTTTGGAGACGGTTGGGCAAACAGGGTTAGACCTAGAGATAACATTGTTGTTTGGGGAACAAACCAAACACTTATTGACGAATTCTTACAATTACTAGATGATGTTGACTCTCTAATGCCGCTTGTCCAAGACATTCTTGACCTTCCGGAGCCCGGCGATATTGAAGATTATGATGATGCAACTGATGCCTATGTTTATGTTTCAGCAGCAAGAGCGGCGTTTAATGCACTATCTCCTGAGTTTCAAAACATAGTCAACTTATTTTTAGGATTTGATGCGGATGAATTACTAACCGAACTTGAAAACCTCATCGATTCAATTCTTAATCCTCCGGCAGTTGAAATTGAATTCATCTATGAAGACGGACACAAGCCGACAGAGGGTGTGTTCACATTCAACGGAGTTGAATTCAGCGGAATGACTTTAACAATTGTTGGGGATATTTGGACATTCTACTATGACGGCACAACCGTTGTTTTGAACACAGCGGTTATAACTACTGCAATAATCACAGAATTATTAGACCTTTTTGGCTTTGACTATGATGATGTTGATGGTATAACAATCGAAATTTTGCTAAATCGTAACATTGAAATAACGATTACTTACAATGTAAATCAAGAAGCAGAATTACTCTTTGACGCTCCTCATGCCGTTGCAGTGAACATCGTTCCGGGTGATTTGCCGACTTCGGGCATATTCGGAGTAACAACTCCTCAAGGGTTTGCTATGATAACGGTTAACGGCACAGTGTGGAGATTTGATTTTGACGGAAGAGTTGAAGAGATTAACATCGCCGCAATCACTCAATCACAACTCGCTGTTATCCTTGAACTTCTTGGTCACAACCATGAAGACACAATAAGCATTGAAGTTTTGATGAACAACGGTGCTATTCAAATTATTGTTGTGTTCTACTATAATAATACAGGTCCTTTTACTCACGACCACTACATTTTTGTACGCATTGTTGAAGACGGAATATTTGCGTTCTCTACATTTCATGCATGGGGAGGAGCGTTTGAACCGCCAGTTAATGATTGGGTGTTAACATCTGATGCGAATATGAATATAATTTTCGGTTGGGGCGGAGTTGCTGCTGCAAATCAAGCAGCCTATGGGAATACTTATAGAAATTCAATTGTCACTATTTCAGGAAACACAATTATTTGGCAGTCATCTGCCGGACTTGCAGGTTTTGTTAATAGTCCCAGAACGACTACCTTTGCATTAACCCCATATGGTGACGATTACTTTGAATTTATTGTCCCGAATGCATTTTTGTTTAGCATTATTTTTGGAGGACCGTTTACTCCCGGAACAAGACTTTTGTATCGTCACACAGACAGCGTCTTAATATTAATTCCATCAGAGGCTGTTTTCACTACCGGAGCACCTGTTGCTAATCCTAGATACAGAGTGATATTCCATAGGTCTGAAATCCCGACAGATATTAAAATGGAAGTTGGAAATTTTCAAGTGACGGATAATGCCGGAACTTCATTTTCAGCAGGCACTATGAATGAAATGTTTAATTGGCTTCATACTAGGTTGGTAACTCAATTTAATGCCGGAAATCCACAAGCAGTTGCTATGGTAACTCCGTTTCTTGCTGAGGCCGGCGGTAATGCAAGTCAAGCGGCATGGTATGCAGTTGTGGACAGAGCATTTCTTCTATTGGGTGTTGCTTTTGTTTTTGAGCATGAGAATGGAGTTGATATTATCAGGGCATACACTTGGGATGATGACGAAGACGAATGGGAGTTATATGACTATTTTGAATTTGAACTTGTTCATCAAACCTCAGTTCTTTTTGATGTAGTAGTTGACGGAGTGTTGCCGTTTGGAATAAATCTTGTTTGGAATGCCAGATTTCAACAACTCAACTTCCTTCACTTATTCACCCCAACCTTAGGATTTAGAATGTTTGCATGGGATATACCCCCACAACCTTCTCCTTAAATTATCTTCGGTCAAAATTTTAATTCAATCTAAACAAAAACACCTTGTACCTAATCCGCACAAGGTGTTTTTCTTAATGATGATTATAAATTAATTAAGTTTTCTTTACAATACATATTATATTTTGTTACTCAACAACTATCAAAATATTAATCATTTGTTGGGTAAAACTTAAAATTATTTTTTTCACATTGTGCGGGCGGCAGGTTGCCGCCCCTACGGTTTATTTTGTTGTATTATATTTGGGGGGAAATAAATTGTAGGGGTGAGCAACGCGAGCCCGATTAAATTATCATTATTATGTTGTCCATTATTCGGGTTCGCGTTGCTTATCCCTACAGTTTTGTCGGTTCGTTGTTTGTTACGAGGTTCGTGGTTATCGTTTCACATTGTGCTAGCGGCAGGTTGCCGCCCCTACGATTATTTTGTTATTGATATTCGGGAAAAAAATTAAATGTAGGGGAGGTCGCCCTCGACCGCCCGCACTTTGATACAAGGAGTATTTTTACTCACTTGCAAGGGCAAAAATACTACGATGACAAAAGGTGTGAAAGCCATGCCCCAATGGGCGGGATGACCGTCAAAGGCGGTCTGGTTCAGAGCGTGTCCTGATATGTTTGAATACCTTTTATTTTTTTATTTCCTAATAATATCCCTTGTTTTTCGTTTGACTATAGTTTTCAAATTAGTTATAATTAATATCGTGGAAGTTTATGCTTTTCACTATTTTTAAAAATAACGATTATTCTATTAACTTAATAAAAAATAGTGTATTCATTATGCACTAAACAAGGAGATAAAAAAACAACTATGAAAAAAATGACAATTGACGGAAACTTAGCGGCGTCACATGTAGCATATGCTTTCAGTGAAGTTGCGGGAATCTATCCGATTACTCCATCGTCTCAGATGGCTGAGTATGCGGATGAGTGGGCATCTTTGGGACGCAAAAACATGTTCGGGCAAGTTTTGCGTATCTCGGAGTTGCAAAGTGAGGCGGGAGCGGCAGGCGCTGTTCACGGTTCATTGGTGTCGGGTGCGTTAACTACTACCTACACTGCTTCTCAAGGCTTACTTTTAATGATTCCGAACATGTATAAAATTGCGGGCGAATTACTGCCGACAGTTTTCCATGTTTCTGCAAGAGCGGTTGCGGCACACGCTTTGAGTATCTTTGGTGACCACCAAGATGTCATGGCGGCTCGTCAAACAGGCTTTGCAATGCTCTCGTCTAACTCTGTTCAAGAGGCTCATGACTTAGCGCTTGTTTCCCATTTGGCGACACTCAAGTCAAGAGTTCCTTTCCTTCACTTTTTTGACGGCTTCAGAACTTCTCATGAATTGCAAAAAGTTGAAATTTTGGATTATGACGAAATGAAAGATATGGTCGACATGGACACTATCAAAGATTTTAGGGCTCGTGCATTAAATCCTGAGCATCCGAAAGCAATGGGAACCGCTCAAAATCCTGATATCTACTTCCAAAACAGAGAAGCGGCAAATAAGTATTACAACGCAACTCCCGCTATCGTTGAAGAAGCAATGGCGCAAGTAGCAAAAGCAACAGGCAGAAAATATGAATTGTTCCAATATGTCGGAGCAAAAGATGCCGAGTTTGTTATCATCATGATGGGAAGCGGTGCTGAGGCTGCTGAAGAAACCGTTAACTTTTTGAACGCAAGAGGTGAAAAAGTCGGTCTTATCAAAGTTAGATTGTATCGTCCGTTTTCAATGGACCATTTGGCTAACGCTATTCCGAAGTCAGCAAAAAGAATTGCTGTTCTTGACAGAACAAAAGAAGCAGGGTCACTTGGTGAGCCGTTATATCTTGATGTTTGCACAGCGCTTTTGGAAAAAGGCATAACAAACATTAAAGTTATCGGCGGTCGTTACGGCTTAGCATCAAAAGAATTCAGCCCTATCCATGTCAACGCTGTTTTCAAGAACCTTAAAGGTGAGGCGAAAAACCACTTCACAGTCGGTATTAACGACGATGTCACAAGAACATCACTTGACATCTCAGAAGTAGTTGACGCATCTCCGGAAGGAACAAAATCATTCAAATTCTATGGTCTTGGTTCTGATGGAACAGTTGGTGCGAACAAAGAGTCTATCAAAATCATCGGTGATGCGATGGGAGATATCTACAACCAAGCATATTTCGTCTATGACTCGAAAAAAGCGGGCGGTATCACTATTTCGCATCTTCGTTTCGGAAAATCTCCTATTCAGTCAACTTATCTTATTAACACTGCGGCAGATTTTGTTGCTAACCACAAACAAAACTATGTCACTCGTTATGATATGATTTCCGGTCTTAAAGACGGCGGAACTTTCTTAATGAACACCACATGGTCAGACGAGCAATTCGCAAAAGAGTTACCGCCTGCAATGAAACAAGCGCTTGCGAAAAAGAAAATCAAAGTATTCTTAGTTGACGCTCAAAAAGTTGCGGAAGAAGCAGGTCTTGGAAAAAGACTTATTTCAACAGCAATGCAAGCATGTTTCTTCAAAGTCGTTGACATCATTCCTTATGCTCAATTTGAGACAATGACGAAAGACGCAATCAAAAAACGCTTTGGTAAAAAAGGCGAAACAATTGTTAACAACAACATTGCGGCAATCGATGGTGCTATTGCAGGTTTAAGAGAATTTAATGTTCCCGCTGAGTGGATAACTGCAAAAGAAGGTCCTGAAATGTTCGAGACTTCAAAAGATGCTTACTACCAAGGAATGATTAAGCCTATATTCTCTCTAAAAGGCGACGACCTTCCTGTTTCAACTTTTGAGCCATGCGGAAGTGTTCCGACTGACACCACAAAATACGAAAAAAGAGGTATTGCGGAAGTTGTTCCGTCTTGGATTAAAGAAAATTGTATTCAATGTAATCAATGCGTTCTCGTTTGTCCTCATGCGACAATCCGTGCGTTCTTGACAAATGATAAACAAGACAAAGCAGGACCGAAGGAATATCAAACAGTAAAAGCAACAGGACTTGACGGCTATAACTACCGCATTCAAGTGTCTCCTATTGACTGTGCCGGTTGCGGAAGTTGTGCTAATGTTTGTCCAAGCAAAGAAAAATCTCTCAAAATGGTTGAAATGGAAGAGGCAACGAGAAAAGAACAACATCTTTGGGATTATGCTTTGACACTTCCGCAAGTTGATGTTTCTCATAAATTTAAAAAGACTTCCATCAAAGGAAGCCAATTCTTGCGTCCTTACTTTGAGTTTGAAGGTGCGTGCGCAGGTTGCGGAGAAACTCCTTATATTAAACTAATCACTCAATTATTCGGAGATCGTTTGGTTATCGGTAATGCAACGGGCTGTTCGTCAATCTATGGCGGTAATGCTCCGACTGTTCCTTACACTAAAGACGAAAGAGGCTTTGGTCCCGCTTGGGCAAATTCACTGTTTGAAGACACCGCTGAGTTCTCATTCGGATTCCAACTTGCCTACACTCAACGCCGTGAAAAATTGGCAATGAACATGGAAAAAGCAATTGCATTAAAAGTTGATGCGAAAGCGAAAAAAGCATTTGAAGGATATATCAAATCGTTCCACAACGCTGACGAAAACAGAGTGTTCGCCGAAGAAATTAAAATCCTTCTTCCCGCTGCAATCAAAGGTGCAAAAGATAAAGAGTTGAAAGCGGTTTTAACTGAAATCCAAGACGAAGCAGTTGCGCTTATCAAAAAGTCTATTTGGGCATTCGGCGGAGACGGCTGGGCTTATGACATCGGCTACGGCGGTCTTGACCATATCCTGTCAACAGGTGAAGACATCAATCTTCTTGTCATGGACACTGAAGTCTATTCAAACACAGGCGGTCAAGCGTCGAAGGCAACTCCGACAGGTTCAATTGCTAAATTTGCTTATGCAGGAAAAAGAACAGGCAAAAAAGACCTCGGCATGATGGCAGTTTCTTATGGAAGCGTGTATGTTGCACAAATTGCTATGGGTGCTGACATGAATCAAACTATCAAAGCGATTGCTGATGCAGAAGCGTATCCGGGACCATCACTAATCATTGCATACTCAACTTGCCGTGACCACTATATTGACATGTCGCAAGGTCAAAAGGTAACAAAAGATGCGGTTGAATGCGGATACTGGCCGCTATACCGCTATGACCCAAGACTAAAAGACGAAGGCAAAAATCCGTTTATGCTGGATAGCAAAGAGCCAAAAGGTTCTTATAGAGATTTCCTAATGCAAAACGGCCGCTACAAAAACCTTCTTGATGTTGCTCCAACCGCTGCAAACAAACTCTTTGAACAATCTGAAAAAGAAGCAATGGAAAGATATGCTGTCTACAAAAAATTTGCTGACAACAAGTAACTTCGTTTCCTTTGCCTAATTAAGAAACTCAAATAACTAAATGAAATAAAAAAAACAGCGAGTCTTTTATCTCGCTGTTTTTTTCAATGTTTAAGGCATGACTTTTATTAATATTCCGTCAATCCCAAAAGATAGTCGCTTGTGACATCAAAAAATTTGCAGAGTTTTTTAATGGTTTTTATGTCCGGTTCGGTATATCCTATCTCATAATGTCCAATGGTTGCTCTATGCACACCGATTGCCTTAGCAAGTTGACCTTGGGTCAATCCTTTTTCTTCTCTTAATTCTCTGATTCTTAAAATTTCTTCCATATAAATATTTTCTCAAAAATTGAGCAAAATGCTTGACATTCGCAAAAATTGAGCATACAATATTATATATGAAAAAAATAATAAAAACAAAAATTGAATTAAATTGGCTCATTGCTAATTATTATTTAGAATCAATCGGTAATTTGTGTGACCTTATGACAGACGATGAATTTGTGAAAAGATTTCATGAACTCGAAAATTATGTTGAAGAAAAAATATTTGTTAAAAAATCTCATGACATAGTTGATATGTATGCTATCGCTGAATATCAGAAAAAATAATGTGCGGGCAACACTCTGTTATTCACAATAACCACCTGCTTTTTTTTTGCACCTTAAAAACAATTGCAATAATCTCTTAAATATGATAAAATAAAAAATATGAAAAGAATAACTATTGAAAATGCGATTAAAAAACACGGCAAAAAAGTCAAGGTTTCGGGTTTTTTGGAAAACATCCGTGACGGGAAAAGCATGGCTTTTTTAGTTGTCAAAGACATAACCGGAAAAATTCAAGTGACAATTGAAAAAGAAAAATTGCCGAAAATTTGTGAACAGTTGCCGCTCTTAACTCCCGATAGTGTTGTCAGTGTTATGGGGAAAATTCTCAAAAGCGATTTTGTCAAACTTAACGGAGTTGAATTGCTTCCGAGCGAAATCATTATTGAGAGCGTTGCGGACGCGCTTCCAATCAATCGTAAAGAAATTCCGGCGTCTAAGAATAAACAAGCGTTGGAGAGAAGCAGTATTGACCAACGACTTGATTATCGTTGGATAGACTTACGAACTGATGAAAATCAATTGATGTTCAAAGTACAAACGCTTTTAACAAATGCGATGCGTGAATTTTTAACAAAAGAAAATTTTATTGAAATTCATTCTCCAAAACTAATCGGAGCGGCAAGTGAGGGGGGGGCAGATGTTTTTTCAGTTGATTATTTTGACGGCAAAGCATTTTTAGCGCAATCTCCGCAGTTCTACAAACAAATGGCGATGGCTTCTGGTTTTGAAAGAGTTTTTGAAATAGGACCTGTGTTCAGGGCTGAAAAATCCTACACTAACCGCCACGCAACAGAGTTCACAGGCTTTGACATTGAAATGTCATATATTTCATCATTTCGTGATGTCATGGAGTTGCAGCAAAACCAACTTGCCTACGCACTAAAAAAAGTGAAAGAAAAATATGGCGAGGAGATTGGAAAATTATTCGGAATGGAAGTCGTTGTCCCGAAAGTGCCGTTTCCTGTTATGACGGTGAAAGAAGTCTATGAAGCATTAGAAAAAGAATTGGGACTTACATTCCCTGTAGGGGATGCCGCCCACGGCATCCCGCAAAGAGCAGACCTTTGTGCAGAAGCGGAAAGAGCGACTGCGGAATTAACTCAAAAATTATTCAATCACGAGTTTTTATTCGTCACCGATTTCGACAAAGAAAAACGAGCATTCTATCATATGAGAGATGATATGGGAGTTCCGCTTGGCTATGACCTTCTTTGGAAAGGCTGCGAAATAACAACAGGGGCGCAAAGAGAACATCGCTATGAACAATTAAAAAAACAAGCAGAGGAAAAAGGCATAGAAAAAGATGTCAACTTCTATCTCGAGTTTTTCCGCTACGGCTGTCCTCCTCACGGCGGCTACGGCACAGGAATTGACCGTTTGACAATGCTTCTTCTTGGAGTTCCGATTAAAGAGGTGATGTATCTCTTCAGGGGAGTGAACAGGCTAACGCCTTAATCAAATTACAAATTACAGTTTACAAATAATGTTGATAAAATTTAATTTAATATTATATAATTTATAATAGAAGCAAACCAACGGTTGGTTTGCGACAACCTCAAAAGGTATAAAAACCCCTACGCTTGCGTCAGAAGGTAACGCCGAAGGCGTTTCGGGGGCAGGGCTCGCCCTGCGGTTTATTACCTTTTATAAATATCAATTATGAACATTAAACTTAGTCTTTTCATCTTTTCAGCAATATTTTTGCTAACGAGCATTGTCGGCTCGTTACTTATTCCCATGTCTATAAATGTCTATAATATTGATGAGTTTGAAAAAGTTGATGGAATAATCGAAAGAGTTGAAATAATTCACGACAGAGTGACAGTGTTTTTGGAAGAGAGCGAAAGAGAATATCGAATAATTCCTGCCGCTATTGAAATGTTTTCAAGAGAGCGGATAGAAGAAGAGTTAACTTATGGAACAATTGTTGAAATGAAAGTCACACCATTCGGCAATATAATAAGCATTAAAGAAATACGAGTTGGGAACAGGACGCTGCTAAGTGCCGCTGAAATGGTTGAAAGACTATATGAAGATGACAGAGTAACAAGAAATTTCGGTATAGGTCTAACAGCAGGCGGCTTTACCCTTAGTCTGGCACTTTTCCTTATTGGATTTATAAAACACAAAAAAGAAAAGAGAATAGAACAAAGAGAAGGGTAAACTCCTCTTTTGTTCCAAAGGAGAAAAAACATGATTGAAGTGAAAACAATTAAAAATTGGAAAAAAGATAATTATATTTCAAAAATGAATATGAGTATGATTAGAAAGCAATTAATTTTGTCTTTCGTCACATTAATTTTTGTGATTAGTTTTATAGTATTAGGAGTATTGAATCCTATTGGCTCAAATTTTGGTCGCATTTTTCCTTTGGTGAGTGGTGGTATTATAGGGGTTCTTAATGTTTTTTCGTTTTCATTGTTATTTTTTGTTATTTATTCACAAAAGGCTATTAATAAATCTGCAAGATATTTGCATGTAGACACAACACAACATTATTCTTTTTATGAGGACAGGTTTGTTGAACAGACAACATCAGATGTTAGCAACAGCAATTTTATGTTTTTATATTCTGTGCTTCATGAAGTAAAAGAAACACAGTCTCATTTTCTCATATATATTTCTGTTGCAGAAGCGTATGTGATTCCAAAAAAAGACATAGTGACAGGCAGTGCCGATGATCTTAAGCAAATTCTTACAAGATGGCTTGGACAAAAATATAAAACACTAGTAAAAGTGAAATAAAGGAAAAAATTATGAAACGAATTGATATAAAAGAAATAGTTCAAAACAAGAAAAAGTTTGTCGGGAAATCTGTCACGGTTTGCGGATGGGTTAGGACTTCAAGAGACAGTAAAACTGTTGCGTTTTTGGAACTCAATGACGGAACAACATTCAAGCATATGCAGATTGTTTTGGACAAAGAGGTATTAAAGGATGTCTCGACATTTTTACCATTATGCACATCACTCAAAGTGATTGGAAAAGTTGTTGTTGCGGCGAATAATGCGGAGAATGTTGAGATTAATGCGACAAAGGTTGAAGTTTTGGGTGAGTGTCCGCCTGAATATCCAATTCAGAAAAAACCGCATTCATTAGAATTCTTGAGAACCATTCCGCATTTAAGAATGAGGACAAACACCTTTAATGCTATGTTTCGAGTGAGAAGTGTTTTGACGAATGCTATTCACAAGTATTATCTTGATAGAAACTATGTCTATGCTCATACTCCTATTATCACAGGAAGTGACTGCGAAGGAGCAGGCGAGGGATTTAAAGTGACGACTATCGGTTTTTCGTCAAAATTCAAAACTGAAGAAGAATATAATGCTGCCGACTTTTTTGGACAAAGTGCGGGTCTTACTGTTTCCGGGCAACTTGAAGGTGAGATGATGGCGATGGCATTTGGAAAAATCTACACTTTTGGACCGACATTCAGAGCCGAGAATTCAAATACCTCTCGTCATGCCGCAGAGTTTTGGATGAATGAGCCTGAAGTTGCGTTTTGTGATATTAACGGATTGATTGAAATAGCGGAGGAGTTTATCAAATTCATCACCAAATTTGTCCTCGACAACTGCAAAGAAGAATTATCGTTTTTTGAAAGGTTCTATGAAAAAGGACTGATTGAAAAACTTTCTTCAATAGTCGAAAAAGATTTTGCAAAAGTGGACTACACGGAGGCAATTGAGATATTGAAAAAATGTCCGAAAGCGAATGAATTTGTCTATCCCGTTGAGTGGGGCTGTGACTTGCAAACCGAACATGAACGCTACTTAACAGAAGAGCATTTCGCAAGACCATGTTTTGTTGTCAACTATCCAAAAGACATAAAATCATTCTATATGAAGCAAAACGATGATGGAAAAACAGTTGCTGCAACAGACCTTTTAGTTCCGGGTGTTGGTGAAATAATCGGTGGAAGTGAAAGAGAAGCGGACTATGAAAAGTTGAAAAATGCAATTATTGAGCGAGGAATGAAAATATCCGATTATGAACAATATCTTGATTTAAGAAAATACGGCTCAGTTCCGCACGCCGGATTTGGATTAGGATTAGAAAGAATGCTGATGTATATCACCGGCATCGGAAACATAAGAGATACTGCGATTTTCCCAAGGGCAAAAGGGGAACTTAGGTAGGTAAACGGTAATAGGTAAAATTTAGCGTAAATTACGCAACCTTAAAAACAAAACGCAATTGAAATGCGAATTTGTTTTTACAAAAGGTTTGTGATAAAAGCATCATTGATGCAAAGGAGAAAAAATATGAAAAAAATAATAATAACACTTTTAGCATTAATGCTGGTTTCAACGGTATTTATCGGCTGCGGTGAGCCTTATCGCACTGTGACAATTGCTGCTCCTGAGTTGCAGGTTAACTTGACTGTCACCTATGAGATTGACGGCGTGACAAGAACACTTGTTATGGGAGAAAATCAAGTCAAAGACGGAGTTGAGGTTGAAATTTTTTTCACACTAGACCCTCACTACTTTGCATATCTCTATATCAACAACACAAGACAAGAACTAGTCACTCCAAAACTCCACACAATAACTCAAGACACAACAATAGAAATTAGAGTTGAAAGACAATAAAAAAATAATAAACCGAAGGTCACAAGTCCTTCGGCTTATTACATTTAATTAAAAAAATCGTTTTTGAATGAATAGCGATTTTAGATTTTTATTGCCACAGTTTATATTCTAAAATGTCTCATATGTTCGTTAACTAATGCTGACCATGTTATCGGTCCTACTATTCCGTCAACTGAGAGACCGGTCATTTGCTGAAAGGCTCTAACTGCTTGCAGTGTGATTGGACCGAATATACCTGTTTCGGGAATAGTAATGAGTTGAGTTGGAAAGAGTGTTGCCAAATCATTTAACAACCTTTGAATGAGCAAGATGCTCGGTCCTTGCATTCCTTCTCGGAGCAAAACTCCCGGAAAAGGAGGTCCCGGCGGCCATAAAGGTTCAATCGGTCTTCCGCCCGGTGTCGGAGGCTGAGGCGGGGAAGGCGGGGAAGGCGGAGAAGGCGGAGAAGGGGGAGTAGGCGGAGGAGTGACAGGAGGAGTTGTTCCGGGTGTGTTGGCGTTAACCAGCATAAATTTTTCAACAATTCTTCCCCATGTTATGGGTCCGATTATTCCGTCAGAGTTTAATCCGAATTGAGTTTGGAACGCTCTAACCGCCGCCTCTGTTCTGGGACCGAAAACTCCGTCTTCAGTCAAATGATCCCAGAATGGAAACTCTGTTCGGATTGAGTTTAAATATCTTTGCATCAAGCGAACGCTCTCGCCTCTTGAGCCGTTTCGAAGCAGCACTCCCGGATATGGAACAAAGCCGTCCCCAAATCCCGGACCTGTTCCCGGCGGAGTTGGAGGAGGCGGAGGGGGATTAGGGGCAATATTAACATTATCACGAATACCCCAATAAACTTGATATAATCTTGCCCATGTGTTAGGACCGACAATACCATCAGGATTTAGTCCAAACGCTCGTTGAAAATCCATAACAGTCGTTCTTGTTGCGGGACCGAAATTGTTATCTTTGACAACAAACGGAACTTCCGGATGGAACAAACTTATTTCTTGAAGAATAAATTGCAAAAGATTGACATTTTGTCCTCTCGCTCCTTGCTGCAAAACAACATTAGGAGGAGTTCGAGTTATTCCGATACGATGTCCTTCGCTGTCTAACTCTGCAAGTCTCGTTACAGCAACATAAGTTCTTGTTATTGTGTTCCAAGTAATTGGGCCGATAACCCCGTCTTGAGTTAAGTTAAAAATTCTTTGAAACGCTCTGACTGCCGCATCAGTTTGAGCATCAAATGTTCCAAAAGGCTGAGTGATTTGAGGGATTGCCGGAAAGTTAACTCTAATACGGTTCAGCATGTTTTGCATTCTTTGAACATCAACGCTTCTTGACCCCAGTCTCATTGCAGTTCCCGGAAAGGAATTTGCAATACCTTCAACATTGGCGGTTGTGTCTAAAATAATGTCGGATGGATAAAAATGGCGAAGCATTTGAAGGGGAGTGAAGCCTCTTCTTGCTAAGTCGACCGTTCCCCATTGAGAAAGTCCGTTGCAAGTTGCTGTTGTTCCGGAGCAGTATTGAGTGAAAAACGGATTGCGGAAATTTTCACGCCTGGCAAATGTCGCAAAATAAACATCAACTAAGTCAGAGATATTTTGAAAAATATTTCGTCCATAGACAAAAAATTGGTCAAACCTTGTTGAGTTTGTGATGTCGAAGTTGTGACCGCGAGATGGATACCATTCAGTGTAAATTCTGTTTAGGGCAAAAGTCACAATAACATGAATATTTGCAATAAGACTCGGCACAGGCCAAGTCGGATAAATTTCACTCGAAGTCACATTTTTTATGTAGTCAATAAAACGAACTCTGACAGTTCTTGCAGAAGTGTTTGTCGGCACTCCCAAATGAACTCTGATGAATTCGGGAATAAAAGGTTCTCTTAATCCCGGGGCATTAAAGCCGGGTTGATTTCCGGTGAGTGCGTTTGCTCCTTGAACTGCCGATATTGTTGGAATTGTGATAACACCGCCTCGTGTGTGCGGCATTGCACCATCTTCTAAAAGCGGCGCAAGACTGACAGGAAGTATTGCGAGTTGTGTGTCAACTATTTCAACGCCTCGGACAGTGAAAGTTTCATAGCCTTGCTTTGAAACTTCAACAATACAAGTTGAAAACTCGGGTCTATCGGAGTAATCGACATCTGTTGTGTATTCTGCATCAGGTGCAGTCAGATTTTGTGTGATAGTGTGACCCGAAGCGTCAGATGTCATTTCATATAAAAGAGCCCCAGAATTATTAGTTATCCGAACTCTTGCCCCCTCAATAGGCAGGTTTCCGTCCGCTGTCGTGACCATAACCTTTAGTTGTCCTAATCCCATTTAAAAAATCTCCTAGATATGTATTTTTCATGTCATAGGAAAAATCGATTACAAGTAATCTGAAACATCCCTGACCAAAAAAGCCGAGTTTCAAGCGAGGGAATCGCCGAAGGCGGCTTTTTTATAACAATATATGAGGAGATTTTAAATGTGTGAATTTTTACAAGTATTTGTATGTTTATAAATTAGGATAGGGAAGGGCGAATTGCCATTGCTGTTTGTCAGATAAAAAAAACTCGTCAAAAAACTATAGTGGCGGTCAATGCCCGCCCGCACAATATGAAACAATAACCACGAACCCCAATCAAATAACAAATCAATAAAATAATGTGCGGGCGGCAGGTTGCCGCCCCTACATTTAAATTATTTCTCGAATATCACACGACAAAATAAATAGTAGGGGCGATTAGGCATTCCGCGGTCTGCGACTAATCGCCCACACAATGTTATAGTTGTCCACAAACCACCCCATCAAAAAACGGAACCAAACAAAACTGTAGGGGTGAGCAACGCGAACCCGAATACCGGGCTGCATAATATTGATAATTGAATATATGATAATTTAATCGGGCTCGCATTGCTCGCCCCTACAATTTAATCCATTCCCGAATATCATTCGTCAAAATAAAATCGTAGGGGCGGCAATCTGCCGCCCGCACAATGTTATTCGTTGTCCACGAACCACCATCAAAAACAAACCAATGAAATAATGTGCGGGCGGTCAATGCCCACCCCTACAGTTTATTTTTTATATTTCCTCAACACCCAAAAGTTGTCCAACTGTTAAATCAAAAAATTGTGCTAATGCTATCAACATGCTTGCTGTCGGCTCTGCTTTTGATAATTCCCATTTTGCTATTGCAGATTGACTAATACCTGTTAATTTTGCCAGTTGTTCTTGTGAAAGATTTTTTTCTTCTCTTAATTCTTTAATATTAATTGCAAATCTCATTGTATAATTATATTATATTCAAGTCTTAAAGTAGTTGACAACCACTATAAGACTTGATATAATAGATTAATTATGAACTTTGATTTTAACATAGGGAACACAAAAAGACCATCTGTGAGAATAACGCAAAGATGCTTTTCATTTAACAAAAATGCAATTGAACTTTTGGGATATCCAAAATATATTGCTATTGGTCTTGACAAAGAAAACAAAAAAATAGCGTTTAAACCGCTTGCGGAAAAAACGCTATTTGAGCCTTGTTATAAATTTGCAATTTTTGAAAGCATAACCTATGTTTCAATCTCAGCAAGTGAAATAAGAAAACTGGCAATTGAATTGATGAGCGAAAAACCTCAAAAAATCGGTGTTTCTTTTGCACTGGAACTGGATGAAGAAACAAAGTTTGGTGTGATTAAGTTAATAAAAGGTGTTAAACCTCAAGGCAAGCCTTTCGATGTTAACTATTAATCAAACTTGTCAATTTTTCTTTTGTGAAAGGTCCGTTACCTCTTGCTGTTTGAATTCCGTTTTTAAAAACCAAAACAGTCGGAACGCTCATCACTCCGTTTTCTCTGGTAAGTGCTGACTCATCGTCAATGTTGACATTATAGAAATTAGCACCGGACGCATTGTCTTCAGCAAATTCTTCCAAAAGCGGTTTTAATGCACGGCATGGCGGACACCATGGTGCAGTAAAAGCAACAAGAGTTGTTTTTTGATTGATTGCATTATTAAATTCATTTATTGAAAGTGGTTTTATCATAAGTTTTTCCTTTGTGTTTATTTTGATTCAGGATGAAAAAAGACATTCTTTTATTGTCATTCTGAACTGAATGAAGGATAGCGAATAGTAAATTAATTATTATTTTATTTTCTCTAATTCTTCAATCGCTCTCATATATATCCCGCTCAACTTTTCAAACTCTTTTAAACTTGTTCCTTCATCAATGTTGTGGATATTTGTTTCTTGGTTTGGAAAGGTTGTTCCGAATGCGACAGCATTTGGCATTCTTCTTGCATAAGTTCCGCCGCCTGTTTGACGGGGCGGGGTGTCAAAATCGCCTGTTGTTTCTTGATATGCTTTTATCAACGCTTTGATATAAGACGAATTTAAATCAACACATAAATGCTCTTGAAATGCCAACTCTGTTATTTTGCTCGAAAAAACATTTTTGTATTCATCAAGTTTCTTTTGAATATGAGCAATAACCTCTTTCTTAGTTAAGGTTTTCGGCATTCTAATATCAAGTGTAATGTCTAAATTTTTGTCGCCGTCTTGATAATCAATACACGCAAAATTAAGAGTTGTTTTTCCCGAGAGCGGACAGAATTCATCAATGCCAAAGTTTTGGGTTGCATCAAGATTGAAAAGCCCGAGAACTTCTAAAAGATCGCATTTTGGAAATTTCTCTTTCAAAAGGTCAACTGCTTTAAAAATAGCATTATCCGCTTTGTGAGGTGATTTTGCATGTCCGGCAATACCTGTTGTTTCAAATGCTAATTCGTTTTGCAAAACGACAGAACAACGATCGGGAACAACATTCGCTCTGTCTCCTGCTTTTAATGACTTGATATTTTTCTTGCAGCATTCTGGCATAACGAATGACACCTTTAATTGCAATATCCCTTTTTCGCTTGATACTAAAGGAAAGTCCGCATCAGGAACGAGAGAGAATGCGGGAATTTCAGCATTCTTAACATAGTAATGCATGCATGCCGAGCCGGTTTCCTCGTTCATTCCGACAATAAGACGATAGCGGTTTTTTAGTTTTTTGTCTTCGCCTTTTTTGACCATTTCTTTAAAAAGATGCAAAAATACAATTGCCGCACCCTTGTTGTCAACAACGCCTCGCCCATAAAGATGACCATCCTTTTCAGTCAAGTCATATGCTGGGTATGTCCAGCCATCGCCTGCCGGAACAACATCAAGATGACAAAGAACACCGATGAGTTTTCCTTTCGGGTGTCCAATCTCAGCATAGCCGGCATAGCCGTCGACATTGCCTGTTTTTAGTCCATACTCTGCGGCTTTTCTTAAAAACCACTCTAAGGCAAGATGACATTCATGTCCGAAAGGCATTTCTTTTGTTGCAGTTGCCATATCCTCAACTGAGGGAATCTGCAGAAGTTCTTTTAAGTCTTTTAACATTTTGGTTCTCCTTAATAAATTGTAAATTACAGTTTGCAAATTACAAATGTTGAAAATTAATTTGTCAATTGTAATTTGTAATTTTCTTCAATGTTAAATAGTTGATTTTTCTATTTATTTTTAGTATACTACTTCCATGAGTGCAAGTAAAGTAAATTTGAGCAAAAAAGTAAAAACTCGTTTTGCTCCGTCTCCGACAGGATTTTTGCATATCGGAGGCTTAAGGACTGCGTTATATGCTTATCTCTATGCTAAAAAGCATGGGGGTGAGTTTATTTTGAGAATTGAGGACACCGATCAAGAAAGAGAAGTTGAAGGAGCAAAAGAAGTCATCTATTCAACGCTTCGTGAATGCGGAGTTTTCTACACAGAAGGACCTGATGTCGGAGGAGATTATGGTCCATATATTCAAAGTGAGAGAAGAGAGATTTATGCAAAGTATGCAGATATTTTAATTGAAAAAGGTGGGGCATACTATTGCTTTTGCAGTGGGAAAGATGACAATAATAATGACAACAATATTGTAGGGGACGGCGTCCTCGCCGTCCCGAATGAGTGTGTCTCAAATAATGACAGCGGGACGGCGAGGACGCCGTCCCCTACAAGTTCACCGACCACCGACCACCGACCACCGACCACCAAATATGACAAGAAATGCTTGCATTTATCAAAAGCCCAAATTCAAAAGAATCTCTCCCAAAATATCCCTTACTGCATTCGACAAAACATACCGCTTGAAGGAATTTCTGAATATGAGGACTTAGTTTTTGGAAAAATATCCGTCCCAAATGCCGACCTTGAGGATAATGTTCTATTGAAAAGTGATGGTTTGCCGACTTATAATTTTGCAAATGTTGTCGACGATTATTTAATGGGAATAAATTATGTTATCAGAGGAACGGAATATCTTTCTTCAACTCCGAAATATAATTTGCTATACCAAGCATTCGGTTGGGAACTTCCGAAATATATTCATCTTCAGCCTATAATGAAAGACAGAAATCAAAAACTTTCGAAACGGCATGGTGCGGCGTCATATGATGATTTTGTGAAAAAAGGCTTTTTAAAAGATGCGATAATAAACTATATTGCTCTTCTTGGTTGGAGTCCGAAGTCAACAAGAGAAAAATTTAACCTTACTGAATTGGAAGAGGCATTCTCGCTGGACGGCATTTCAAAATCCCCAAGCATATTTGACGAAAATAAAATGAGGTATATCAATTCGCTTTATATGAAAGAATTGAGCGAAGAAGAATTTTTTAAACTCGTTGAACCATTTTTGAAAAAGTTGAATTATTTGAAAGATTATGACCTAAAATATCTTGCAACACTACTTCAAGGAAGAGCGGAAATTTTGAGCGATGTCGAAAAATTAACAGAGTTTCTAAAAGAAGAAGAATTCAAAAAATTCGATTTAAACAACTTTATTCACGAAAAAAATAAAACAGACATAGACTTAGCAAAAAAATTATTGCCCGATTTAGCGAATATAGTATCTCGTCTCTGCGACCCAGAGCGAAGCGAAGGGGAAACAATCCAGAACATCGGCGAATTGTTAGGAGAATACGCACAATCAAAAGAATTAAAAAAAGGTCAAGTCCTCTGGATTTTCCGAATAGCAATAACAGGAGCAGTAACAACCTGTGGCGGAGCAGGAGAGATGGCAAAGTTGTTGGGGGGATGGAAGTGTTTAGAAAGAATAAATGGTTTTATTAGAAGAATATAAAAATGTAGGGGACGCCGTCCTCGGCGTCCCGCAAGATAAAGATGTTTGTAACGGGACGCACGGCATCCCCTACAAATTTTGAGAACAACTAAAAAAGCACATGAAAATTATCGAAAAAAACAAAAAAGCATATCATGACTACTTCATTGAAGAAACATTTGAGGCAGGGATTGCACTCGAAGGGAATGAGGTGAAAAGTATCCGAGTGAATGGAATATCACTAAGGGATAGTTTTTGTCATTTCGATAAGGGCGAGTTATTCTTAAAAAACGCTCATGTCAACCCTTATGAAAAAGGCTCACATTTTAATGCCGAACCTCGCCGAAATCGAAAATTACTTCTTAATAAACATGAAATAAAAAAACTAATCGGCAAAATTGCTCAAAAAGGTTTCACTCTTGTTCCGACAAAAGTCTACTTTAAAGGCAACTACCTCAAAGTAGAAATAGGACTGGCAAAAGGAAAAAAACAACACGACAAAAGAGAAACACTGAAAGAAAAGCAATTGAAGAGAGAAAGCGAGAGGGAAATCTCTAAAATTAAATGACAAATTACAGTGGACAAATTACAAATATTAATAAATTTAATTTGTCCTTTCAAGCCTAGGAGCGAGAGTTGCGAGCATGCTTGCATGCTCATGACCGAGCGACGAAGGCTTTCAATAATTATTATTTGTGATTTGTCCACTGTAATTTATAATTTAAAAGAATGAAACTAAAGAAAGAAAAAGAAACTCCTATGCAACTCCCCCCCATCGTTGCAATCAGTTCCCCTCGTGGAACGGGTGCAATTTCAATAATCAGATTAAGCGGAGAAGGAGTGCATGAAATCGCAAAAAGGCTTGTGACAGTCAAAGAGACAGTGAAGCCCAAGTTTTTGCATTACGGCATATTTTCAACGCATAACGCACAATGCACAACGCATAATGATTGTTGGAGTGATTTTGACGGACAATTTGTAGGGGCGGCAACCTGCCGCCCGCTGTTTTGTTCCGAACAAAGCAACGGGCGGCAGGTTGCCGACCCTACAAGTATTGCCACAAAAAATCGCACAAAATCACTGAATGCTAAAAAATTCGACAAACATTGTGCGTTATGCGATATGCATTCTGCGTTGAAGGACGAAGTCCTAATCTCATTCTTTTCCGCTCCTAATTCCTACACAGGTGAAGACATGGTTGAGTTGTATCCGCACGGCGGAGAATTTTTGACAAATGAGATTTTGAATTGTTTCATCGCAGAAGGTTGCCGAATTGCCGAAAACGGCGAATTTTCAAAGAGGGCATTTTTAAACGGTAAAATAGATTTAACAAAAGCGGAAGCAATAGTCGACCTCATCAATGCCCAAACAAGGGGCGAAGCATCTTTAGCCTTCAACGCTCTTAGCGGCGGCGTCAAAGATAGTATTCAAGTTTTAGAGCGTGAACTCATTGAAACGATTGCGAAAATATCGGTTTGTGTTGACTATCCCGAAGAAGATTTGGAGATAGTCACAAAAGGCGAAGTTTTTGCAAGTGTTTCAAAAGTACTTGAAAAAATCAATGTTCTTATTTCTTCATACGGTCAAGGAAAACTTCTTAGGGAAGGAATTCGAGTTGCCCTAGTCGGAGAAACCAATGTCGGAAAATCTTCATTAATGAATGCTTTATTAGGGCATGACCGCTCAATTGTCACAGAAATTGCAGGAACTACCCGGGACTACATTGAAGAAGGTTTTGTCATAAACGGTCAAAAATTTGTCCTAATCGACACCGCTGGAATAAGAGAGAGCGATGACGAAGTAGAAAAAATTGGAATCGAAAGAACAAAAAAGATGATAGAAACTGCCGACATAGTTTTATACATTTTTGACTTAATAGGGAACGAAAATAAAATCGTAGGGGGGTGTAATGTCCAAGAGTCAATCGAAACGAAGTGTCACGGGGACTGGCTCACTGACACGAAGTGCCCCGAAGGGGTTGAGGCAATCCCTTGCCTCAATCAGAGTGTCTGTCCCCGTGACATGAAGTGGGTATTTGGATGTCAGCCAGACACTACGGGGGCGGTCAATGACCGCCCGCACAAGAACACAATCTTTGTCCAAAACAAAATTGACTTAAAGAACGAAAAAATAAACTATAGGGGCGGCATTCTGCCGCCCGAAAAAGATAACAATAAAATTGTAGAGGTGCTCGCTCCTACAAGCACCAACAAAAATTCTATTTTCCGAATAAGTGCCAAAACAGGTCAAGGTATTGAAGAGTTAAAAAAACTGCTATCCCAGAAATCAAAACAACTAACACAACCACTGACCGCTAATCACCAATCACCAACCACAATTTCAAATCCTCGTCACTATCAAGCATTAGTCCACGCAAAAGAATCTCTAACTTTAGCACTTCAAAATCTTAACAGCTTTACTCTTGACTATGTCAATGTTGACTTAAACGATGCCTTAAACTCTATTTCATCAATTACAGGCATTCGAGCAACCGACGAAGTAATCGGCGAAATATTCAAAAACTTCTGCGTCGGGAAATAATGCTTGACAGAAAAGAAAAAATGTGTTATAATAGAAATGATGAGCAAATTTTCTCAATACAAAGAATTAATTGATGTTACTATCAAATTACATTTTACAATTAGTGACAAATGGAAAGAGTATTGCGGTAAGAACAATATATTGTTGTTTAATCAAAAAAAGAAATTAATTAAAGATATAATTGTAAATGAAGAAATAGAAAATGCAATCTACAAATATCAATCATTCCTTGTTCCAAGACTATTTAGCATATTAAAAAACGGCGATGATTTTAGAGTAAGAATAAAAGATGGAAAGTCAATACAATTCAAAATTCCCGAATATATGAAGAGAAAAGAAGAAGGGAAAGTTCCGATTCAAGATTGCTTGAACGATATTTTTGGAATCAGAATTATAACAGATGAATTTATAAACACTAGTGAAATCAAAGAATTTATAGAAAAAAATTATTCAAACAATGAAATCAAAGTAATTGACAGTAGCAAAAAAATAGGTGAAAATGAATATAAAGCAACACATTTATATTTTAAAAATGATAATTATTCTTTTCGCTGGGAATTGCAAGTGTGGTTTAAGGATTTTGTGAAGTCTAATGAAGCAAGTCACAAAAAACATAAACAAGCATATACTAAGTGGACAAAAGAACTTAAAAAGGAGGTAGGCGAATGAAAACTCATTATATTATCATTAGCAGTTCATATTCTCGTGGTGTTAGAATATGCTTGGAAGTCTTGGATGATATGGACAAGGCACAATCTTTTATAGACAAAATTATAGAAGAGTGCGGAGAAGATGTCTCATTATCGGTCCATTATCTTCAAACTGAAGATGGAAAATGGGAAACTGTGCAAAAAGAGAACTCTTTTTTTGAAGATATAGAAAAAGTCGAAACTGTTGAAGGGTTTATTTTTTGGATTAAAAAAGATAGGAGTTTGTCTGCTCTTGATATTACTAGATATATTCTTTCTAAAATGTCGTGCACTCATTTAAAACTTCAGAAACTTTTATATTTTTGTTATGCGGAATATTTGTTGAAAGAAAAAAAACAATTATTTGAGAATGAGAGAATTTGTGCTTTGCCTCGTGGACCTGTTGTGTCGTCAATTTGTAATAAGTATTATGGAAGAACAGATTCTCTTCGAGAAGATGATGTGCTTTCGGAAAAAGAAAAATTGGAAAGACTAAACAAATGGTTTAAGAGCAAAGATTTTGCTGAAAAAAATAAAAAAATAGATACTGAACAAATTTCTGAAAAACAATCACTAATGCTTCCTGCAAGAAGCAGGATTCTATTTGCGGAAGATGGAAAGAAAAGAGCAGCAAGCATTGATGCAACATTAGCAAGATATGCGAGTTTATCTGACAATGAACTAGTTCATTTGACTCACAGGGAAAACACTCCATGGAGCATAACTCGTGGACCACATGATACATGGGGAATAATAACAGACGAATGCATAATTGGATATCACAAAAATGAAACTTTGAGAAGCACTGAATAATCGGTGCTTTTTTATTACTTCTAAAAAACATATGACATTGATTTGCAAACTTTTTTGATATATGCTATACTTAAAACAATGAACAATTTAATTGATATAAAAAATGAATTTGATTTGAAGATTCAGGTTGCAGCGACGAGCGAGGAACTTGATTCTGTTAGGATTGAATTTTTGGGAAAGAAGGGTAAGGTTCAAGAACTTCTCAACGGTCTTGGGGCTGTTCCGAAAGAGGAAAGAAAGGACAGGGGACAGGCGTTGAATGAGTTGAAGAATGCCATTCAAACTGAGATTGAACAAAAAGGTGTTCGTATTAAAGTGGCGGAACTTCAAGAAAAAGTTGCAAAAACACCTGTTTATGATGCTTCGCTTCCTTATGAGGCAAAGTGTGGTTCACTTCATCCGATAACTCTAATCACAAATGAACTCGAAGATATTTTCGCTTCATTCGGTTTTTCTGTTGAGGACTATTCTGAAGTTGTTTCTGACTTTGAATGTTTTACTTCATTAAATATACCCGAGCATCATCCGGCAAGAGATATGCAGGATACATTTTATCTTGAGGATAGTGATAGTGGTCAGTGTGATGGTGAAATTAAATTGTCATCCACTGACCGCCGACCACCGATCACTGACCACCAAAAATTACTAAAAACCCACACTTCCGCTGCTCAAAATTCACTCATGAAAAAGTATGGTGCGCCGCTTCGTGCTATATTTCCAGGGCGTTGTTTTCGCAATGAAGCAACGGATGCAACTCATGAGAACACATTTTTTCAAATGGAAGGCATGATGATTGACGAGGGTGTGTCTATTTCCAATTTGATTTATTTCATGAAAACTATGCTTTCAAAAGTTTTTGAAAGAGATGTTGAGGTTAGACTTCGTCCCGGGTATTTCCCATTTGTTGAGCCGGGGTTTGAGTTGGATATTAAATGTTTGATATGTGGCGGTGAGAAATGTGCAAGTTGCAAACATTCTGGCTGGCTTGAGTTATGTCCATGCGGAATGATTCATCCGAATGTTTTGAAACAAGGCGGTATCGACACAGAAAAATTCAGCGGTTTTGCTTTTGGTTTGGGCTTAACAAGACTTGCAATGATGAAGTATGGCGTCAAAGACATCAGGGTCTTTAATGGGGGGAGGATAGAAGAGTTGAAAATAGGCAAATAACAAGTGATTTTAAATTGCAAATTACAATGTACAAATTACAAATGAGGACAAATTAATTTATCAATATTTGTAATTTATTTTGATTTGTAATTTATTTTAAAAGGATAAACTAAAGTATGAAGATCTCGATTAACTGGCTAAAAGACTTCGTTGATATTAAAGACAACGAAATAGAGAAACTACTCGAAAATTTTACTCTGCGTGTTGCGGAAGTGGATAGCGTTTTTTATTTGGGAAAGAACATTAACAGCATTGTTGTCGGTGAAATTATTGAGTGTGAGAAAGCGCCTAATTCGAAAAAGTTGTCGCTTTGCAAGGTTTGTGTCGGCGGCAAAACTCCGCTTGATATTGTTTGCGGAGCGCCTAATGCGCGAAAAGGGTTAAAGACTGCAATTGCTTTAGAGGGTGCTGTTTTGCCCGGTGATTTGGTTATAAAACCGACAACAGTTGCCGGATATCCGTCTAACGGAATGTGCTGCGGACCTGATGAATTAGGAATTGGTCACAGTGACGGCATTTTGGAACTGACTGAACAAGACTTAACGGTTAACGGAAAGAAAGTCAAAAACGGGACAGACATAAAACAAGTTCTTCCGATTGAAGATGTTGTTTTCGAAATTGACAACAAAAGTTTGACAAATCGCCCCGATATGTGGGGGATTTATGGTGTTGCAAGAGAAGTTGCGGCGATATTGGATAAGCCTCTAAAAGAGTTGCAAAAAGAAAAACTGCCTGTTGTGAGAGCGACTGACCGTTCTGCAATGGGAACATATGTCGGGGGAGAAGGTCGTCCTATTGAAATTTGTGAAGGTGTTCACAGGTATAGTTGCATAACGATTGAAAATATTACAGGGAGCAGGAAACAGGAAACAGGGAATGGTGAAAATGAGTTTATCAATCACCAATTATTAATCACTAACCACCAATCACCAACTACCCCGCTCTATATACAGATAAGAATGCATTATGTCGGGCAACGGTCTATCAATCTACTTGCGGATTTAACTAACTATGTCATGCTGGAAATGGGACAACCTATGCACGCATTCGACAAAAAGCATATTGGAGTTTTGAGCGTTCAAAACAACTTTGAAGGCGAATTCGAAACTCTTGACAACACAAAAAGAAACATTGACAAGGGCATGATGATGATTATGTCAGAGGGCACTCCTGTTGCGGTTGCGGGTGTTATAGGCGGCTTAGAGAGTGCTACAGAAGTTGGCACCAATGCAATAGTTTTGGAGAGTGCAACATTTTGTCCTGTTTCGGTTCGAAAAACTTCCAACAAACTAGGGGTGAGAACAGATTCATCCGCCCGCTTTGAAAAGACCCTTGACCCTGAACTGACGATGCAGGCGATTGCAAGATTTGTTCACCTATTAAAAAATATTGTCCCCGATATTAATGTCAGCGATTTGCATGATACTTGGGCAAAAAAATATCCAGAAATAAAAGTAATCTTGACAAAAGACTATATCAACCGCATCACAGGCATTGACATTAAGAAGGATAAAATCATCTCAATCCTTACTTCACTAGGTTTCATCGTTAAATATAATGAAACAAAAAAATCATTTGAAGTGAAAGTCCCATCATGGAGAAGAACAAAAGATATTTCAATAAAAGAGGACATCATTGAAGAAATTTCAAGAATATACGGCTATGATAACTTCAAGCCAATACCTCCTTTATTTTCAATTCAGAATTATGGAAAAAATAAATTTGATATCAATTCAGAATTAAACAAATATGTCCCCCAATCCTCCCGTCTTGTTCGTCGAATAAAAAACATTTTGGTTGACAAGTTCTCGCTAAACGAAATTCATTCTTATATTTGGCAAGATGCTAAAAAATTAAAAAAATTAGGTATTGAAGTTGAAAAAAACATTCGCATTCAAAACGCTCAAAATTCGGAAAACGACACTTTGAGAAAAACAATCGTTTCATCGCTTTTACCTGTTGTCTATGAAAACAGGTTCTATGACGATGAGTTCGGAGTGTTTGAAATCGGGAGAATTTTTGACCGTGAAGACAGACAAATAAAAGAAGAGATGAGTTTAGGTTGTGTTCTTTTGTCAAAAACAAAAAAAGAAAAAGAATTATTTAATGAGGCAGTCCGCATAATAAAATATATACTAAAAGACACAAAAGGTATATCTCCGCATTTTATTTTAGACACTGAGGCAACATTTAAAAAAGAATATGAGCATCCGAAAAATTTCTATATCATCTGCACTGAAGAAGAGCCGGTCGGAATTTTGAACTTGGTTCACCCTAATATCAAAGACGAGATTGACAAAAACGCATCAATAGTTTGTTTTGAACTCTATTTCAATGCTTTCGGAGTGAAAGAAAAGGGCAAAGAAAAAATCTCTGAAGTTTCAAAATATCCATCCATGTCCTATGACTTAACTCTTATTATGAACAAAAATATTTTGTTTTGTGATATTGAAAACGCATGGGCGAACGCTGATATTGAAGCACTAAAAAAAGTTGAAGTCATTGATTTATTTGAAAAAGATGAAAAAATTAATGCATTAACACTAAGATTTCACTTTTCACTGCAAGAGCGTAGTTTGACCCAAGAAGAAGTGAATTCGGCAATGGAAGAGGTAAGAGAGAGATTAGAGGAAAGAGGAGTTAGATTTAATGCATAAAATTGCAAGGAAAATGCTATTACGATAAATCTTCAATCCGCTCTTTTTATAATAAGCAAAATAATGTTCACAGTGTTTACAATTAGTTTTTTTCATATTAATCTCCTTTGCTAGAAATTTAGCATGATATTTTTAGGACTATGAGCATGGAAATTTTCGTCAAAAGATTGAATGAATTAATAAAAGAAAGAGGAATAACTCGCTATAGGTTATCTAAGGATTTAGGCGTAAATAAACAGACAATTACTTTTTGGGTTGATGGAATAAATGAACCTAAAATATTCTATTTATATAAACTATCAAAATATTTTGATGTTTCAGCAGATTATTTATTGGGTTTGTCGGACGATATATAATGTAGGTATGATATATTACTACAAAAAAAGGTGAAGAGTTCTAGTTGAACTTTTCACCTTTTTTTTTACTCAAATTATTCAACGACAACTTTTTTTCTTGTTGTGGTTGGATTTTCTTTCAGCCATGCGAGCAACTTGAAATTGTTGTCATCAATTGCATTTTCAACAAGTGTTTTTCCGTTGTAACTATCGCTTGGACCATAGCCGTGTTCAAACAGAAATTTTATTCCGTTAGTGTTATTATACATTGCGCTTCTTGCTGCTCGTTCTAAATAGAGCGGATGAGCGCCGTCTTTTCCTTCTTCCGATTTGTAGAAATCATATCCGATTTTTTCCAAAATATGCAGAACCTCAAAGTGACCGGCATATAACGCTTCGCCAACCGCTTTGTCTGTCGGCACTCTCAAATCAGAGTGTTTAAGAATATATTCAAGCGTCAGCCACTCATTGCTTCTAACCGCACTGTCAAATGCCTCTTGGTCTATCCATTTGTTGTGCATTTCAATGAACGCTAATATATCAAAGTGTTCACGGACAACAACTTCGCAAATTATTCGAGCGCCGACAATATTTGCAACTTCATAGTGCGAAATGTTAAACCTTGCCAAAAGATTAAGAAGTCTTGGCAATTTTCCTTGAACACACATTGCGTTTATGTAAGGCTCAAGCAACTTGTGCTTTTGAGACGGGTCAAGGTCAATGAGTGTCTTGAGTAGTCCAAAATATAATTCTTCATGCTCATCGTCTTTATAACCCTTAAAATCTATCATTTTCGCAACATATGAATATGCAACAGGAACTTTCAGAATGCCATTTTCAATAAGGAACTTGACAACATCAAATTTCAATTCTTTCGCAGCGACCAAAAGGGCTTTTGCGTTTGAGTGTGTCACTTCGCCGCCTTGGGAGATAATGTCTTTTAGTGTATCAATGCAAGTATTTTTCTCTCTGCATTCATTAACTAAAACTTCGCCCAACGCTTTGATGCGGGCTTTTTCAAGTTGCTTTTCTCTTAGTAATTGTAGTTTATCAATTTTTTTAGACATGATGTATTAAAATCTCCGATTTTATGAGTGATTGGTGGACAGTGGGGGTTAAATTAAAAAATAATCTTACACTAATCACCTTATTTAAATTGTTCTTTGAACCAACTCGCTCAATTCTCCGCCGTCTACGGGCAGACCTACTCCCAGCATTGCGAGACTAAGCAGTAAATCTGAGTAGTTTCTTAACAAACTATGGTCGTCTTTTAGTGCTTGCTGCATTTTTTGAAAGACTGAGTGGTTAGGGTTGATAAGTAGTATTTTTTTTGCTTTTGGCGGTTGTAGTTTTGAATTGGGTGAGGGGACTGAGCCAAGAACCTTTTCCATTTCTATTGTTATTTCGCCCTCGCTTGTCAGTGAAGTTGCATGGTCTAAAATTTTTGTTGAAAGGCGGACATCAAAAATTTTACCTTTGAGATGAGTTTTAATAAAGGTTAATAACTCTTTCGCTGTGTCTTCTTCTTTGAGCAATTCATCTTTTTCATCATTTGACAATTCAACAGCATCGGGGGAAGTGACAGGCAAAAACTTCTTTTCGCCATACTCCATTAAAACTTTCATGACAAATTCATCAATCTTGTCGTGAAGAAAAAGCACCTCATAACCTCTCTCTAAAACAGCACCGCAATGAACACTCTTTTTTATTTTCTCGGCACTTTCACCAACAGCGTAATAGATATATTCTTGTGAAACTCCCGCTCTTTCAACATATTCTTTGAGTGTTGTAAGTTTATTCTCATGTGATGAATTGAAGAGCAGCAAGTCTTTGAGACTGTCTTTGCGAACGCCGAAATGTTCATAAGAGCCAAACTTCAATGCCGTCCCGAATTCACGCCAAATCTTTTCATACAACTCTCTATCATTATCTAATGTTTTTCTGAATTCGTCAAGTATTTTTTTCTCTAAACTGCGAGATATTATTTTTAAATGCTTTGTGTGCTGCAAAATTTCTCTTGAAATATTTAGCGGCAAATCAGAACTGTCGACAAGTCCTTTGACAAACGAAAGATATTCCGGCAAAACATCACTGCATTTTTCCATGACTAAAACACCTTCGCAATATAGTTTTAGTCCATAAGAAATTTTTTCGCCTCTCATGAATTCGTCTGACAATTTTGACGGAATGAAAAGAAGCGTGTTATATGAAATTGTTCCTTCCATTGACGCAAAAATATGTTTAAGAGGGGGAGAGAAGTCAGAAAACTCCGTCATATAAAACTCGTTTAACTCTTCTTCCTTGACTTTAGATTTAGGTTTTTTCCAAATCGGAATCATGGAGTTGAGAGGGGGCTTTGTCTCGTTTGCCTTGGCTTTTTGTTTTTTTGAATTTTTGGTTTCCTTTGAGTTTTTTTCGACAACTTCAACTTCAATCGTTTCTTCAAGCCTTATTGGGTAGCGAATATAATCACTATACTTTTTGACTAACTCTTCAATAGTATCATCGTTCAAAAATTGAGAATACCTAAAATCATCATCATCATCATGCAGCGTCAGAATTATAGTTATGCCTCCATTTTTGTCAAGAAGAAGTGATTGTTTTTCAGATAATTGTGTCGAGGATACTTTCTTGATGTCGTATCCGTCGACTCCATAACTTGTCCAGAGGAAAATTTCTTTTGAGTCAAACTTTTTTGAAACAACCTCAATTTTTTTTGCAACCATAAATGCCGAATAAAAACCGACACCAAACTGCCCAATCTGCCCGGCATCTTTTGGATTTTCTTTTGCAATCTTTTGTTTAAATGCAAGCGTTCCGCTTTTTGCAATAGTCGAGAGATTCTCTTCCAAATCACTCTCATCCATTCCGATCCCGCTGTCTTTTATAGTGATAGTTCTTGCGTCTTTATCGAGTGAAATAACAATCTCAAAATCAGCAGATGCCTTATCATTAGTCAGCGACAGAAACTTTCTTTTATCCAAAGCGTCGGAAGAATTAGAAATCAACTCACGCAAAAAAATCTCCTTATTCGTGTAGATGGAGTTAATCATGAGTTCAAGTAGTCTCTTCGATTCAGATTTAAATTCTTTCATACTCTACATTTTACCACATTTTTAAAACTTCGTCAAATAAATTTAAATCACTATTTTGTCGAAACTTGGGCAAATTTTTAAAGTAAGGTTATCTGGTTTAATATAATTAATAATCAGCAATTCCTAAAAGATAATCTGCCGATATATCATATAGTTTACATAGAAATATAATTTGAGAATAGTTTAATTCAAAGATACCATTTTCAAAACGACTGTATTGCTGTTGAGTCATGAGCATGAGGCGAGCCACTTCAACTTGTGTTTTATTTGATACAACTCTACTTTCTTTTAATCTTTGTCCAACTGTTTTTTTAATATCTATGTCAATTTTTTTCATGAATTTATTTTTAATTATTGAAGTCCTAAAATTTCATCGGCAGAGATATCTAGTATTTCGCATAAACGGGTGAAAGTGATGAGGCTAGGAAGTTTATTTTTATTTTTGTAGTCCGTTAACATTGAAACGGAAATGCCCACCTGTTTAGCAATAGCGGTATTTGTCATGCCGCTAAATTTTATCGCTTCAATAAGCCTTTTTCGAATTTGTTCCTGTTTTATTTTTATCTCATCTACCATATTATTTTAATACAAATCCGTTCTTCCCAAGAGATAATCGGTTGTTACTTCAAAAAAATTTGCTAATTCTATTAATTCGTAAATACTTGGTGAACTATAATCTCTTTCCCAATTTCCGATTGTATTGTATGTGACATGCATTGCTTTAGCCACATCGGACTGAAGCAATTCTTTTTCCAGTCGTAATTCCTTTAATCTTTTGTAAAATTTTCTTTCCATTTATTAAAATATTATTATTTTATACCGCAAGATTATTGACAACGCAAGAATCTTTCGGTATAATAATTATGATTGAATGAAAAAAATTATCAAGGAGTTAAATAATGTTTAAAAAAGAAAACTGTGATTGCTTCGAGTGTTTATTTAATTACAAAAAAAATGTCAAGCACCGCTTAAAGAAAAATACGAAAAAGGGAATTGCAAAGTTTGCCTTTTGATAAAAGACGCTGAAAAAACTATTGAAGAAGTAAAAAAAGAATTATACGAATAACATAAAAAATTCCTTCGCTTCATATTGTGAAGCGAAGGAAAAAATGTCACTATTCAAAACTTTATATATTCATCTCTTGCAGGACCGACAGAGACATATTTTATGGGGCAGTTAACGGCATTTTCAATAAACTCAATATAATCTAGGGCTTGTTTCGGGAGGTCTTCTTTTTTGCGGCATTTTGAGATGTTGCATTTGAAACCGTCTAAAAACTCAAATATCGGCTTTGCTCTAAAGAGAGCAGGACCGGTTGGGAAGTGATTGATGCGTTTTCCGTCAAGTTCATAGGCAACGCAGACGGGGATTTTGTCAAGGTAGGAAAGAATGTCGAGTTTTGTCAACGCTATTTCAGTTGCACCTTGTGCGAGTATGCCGTAACGACTAGCGACGATATCAAACGCACCGACCCGTCTTGCTCTTCCTGTAGCGGCACCATACTCGTCACCTTCTTCACGAAGTTTAGATGCCTCGTCATCACTCATCTCAACAACAAAAGGGCCTTCGCCGACACAAGATGAATAGGCTTTCATGACCCCTAGAACTCTGTCCAACTTCACGAACGGAACACCGCTGCCTATTGGGGCGTATGCGGCGAGGGTGTGGGATGATGTTGTGAAAGGATAAATTCCATAGTCAATATCTCTGAGCGCTCCAAGTTGAGCCTCAAACAAAATCTTTTTGCCCTTTTGAATTTCTTCTTTTAAATACTCGGTTGAGTCAACAATAAAAGGTGTCAAAAATTCAGCACATTTTTCAAGTGATTCAAGAACTTTTTTTGCATCAGTTGTTTCGCCGTATCCTTTCAAAGTCAAATTTTTCCACTGGGCAAAGGCAGGAACTATTTCACGAAGATAGTTAATGTCGAGAAGGTCTGCCATTTGGACGCCTTTTTTCATGTATTTGTCGCTATAGCATGGAGCAATTCCTCGTCTTGTTGAGCCGAATTTTTTGTCTTTTAATCTCTCTTCTTCCAAAATATCTTGGCGAACATGATAAGGCAGGCAAACATGGGCTTTGTCAGATATTTTTAAGTTTTCAGGCGTTATCTCAATGCCTTGAGAAATTAGTCCTTGAATTTCTTTAACTAAATATTCGGCGTCAATAACCATTCCTGCGCCTAAAAGGTTAACCTTTCCTTCACGGGTGATTGCGGAAGGAAGCAAGTTTAAAATGAATTTGCCCTTGTCATTTTTGATAGTGTGACCTGCATTGTTGCCGCCTTGATACCTGCAGATGATGTCATAGTCTCGACTCAAAAGGTCGACCATGCGGCCTTTTCCTTCATCACCCCAGTTTATTCCGACGATTGCTGTTTTCATATCGTTTTACCTCTTTTTTAATTCGTAGGGGCGGCACTCTGCCGCCCGAATGTTGCTGACAATGAAGTTTTATAATGCTGTGCAAGCGACAGATGCCCCTACACTTTTATTTCCACTCTTGCCCCTAAGAACTTCTTATTATTTTTAATAACTTCCCCAACCTCAACCAAAAACTCATCAACCTGTTCGGATGCTCTTCCGACAAATTTTTCAACGACCAGAATTTTGTCCAAATCGTCTTTTGTTAATGAAAAATCATTATCCGCTAACAACTTCTCCAATAAATCACTTTTTCCGCCTTTTTTGATTTTTTCAGATGCGCCGAATGCATATTGTTTTATTTTCTCATGCAACTCTTGTCGATTGCCGCCGTTTGAAACAGCATGCATTAAGATGTTTTCAGTTGCTAAAAATGGAAGTTCATTTTTGATATTTTTCTTGATTACTCCCTTGTTGACTTGGATGCCTTTTATTATGTCAATATATAACGATAAGATAGCATCAAGTGCCAAAAACGATTGAGGAAGAGTTATTCTTCTGTTTGCACTGTCATCAAGCGAGCGTTCCAAAAATTGCTCGCTTGCTGTGAATGCTGCATTCAAAAGATTGATATTGACATATCTCGATAGCGAAGTAATCCTTTCACTTCTCATCGGATTGCGTTTATAGGGCATTGCGCTTGACCCGACTTGCGCTGACCCGAAAGGCTCTTCTAATTCTTTTAAGTGAGAGAGCAGTCTCATGTCAAACGAAAATTTCATTGAACTTGTTGCAATCGCTGACAAAGCACTTAATACCGAAAAGTCAATTTTTCTTGAATAAGTTTGTCCTGCTATCGGGTAAACTTCACTAAATCCAAAGCGTTTCGCAATCTTTTTTTCCAATTCTAAAACTTTTTTGTGGTCTTCGTTAAATAGACTTAAAATACTCGCAGCCGTTCCGGTTGCTCCCTTGCATCCGAAAAACTTCAATTTTGAAAGGGCAAAATCAAGTTGTTCCAAATCGCTTATCAAATCACTAAGCCACAAACATGCTCTTTTGCCGACAGTTGTCGGTTGAGCGGATTGAAAGTGAGTAAAACCTAAGCACGCAATATTTTTGTGTTTTTTTGCAAAAACAGATAACTCGTTGATTAATGTCACGAGCAGTCCTTTTATGTGAAGCAGCCCCTCTCTTAGTAAAATTATGTCGGTGTTATCGGTGACAAAGCAACTTGTTGCTCCAAGGTGAATAATAGGAGCAGCCTCTATTGCTTTTTCGCCGAATGCTTTGATATGTGCCATAACATCATGACGGGTTTCTTTTTCAATTGTCCTCACTCTTTCATAATCAATATCTAAGGCATGTTTCTCCATCGCCTCAATCTGTTCATTAGTAATTTTTAATCCCAACTCTTTTTGACTTTTAGCGAGTGATATCCAAAGTGAGCGCCATGTTTGAAACTTAACATCGCTTGAAAACAAGTGCTGCATTTGAGAACTCGCATATCTTGTTAATAATGGGTTTTCGTAAATTGCTGTGTTTGACATTGTAATATCTCCAAAAAAATCAATTATAGGGACTGCACTTTGCCGTTCGAACCTTATGTATTGTGGGAGGCAGGGTGTCGCCCCTAGATAATTTTTTTTAATCTTTCTAAAACTTCCGCATATCCTTTTAAAACATCTCCTAAATCTCTTCTGAAAACATCTTTGTCCAGTTTTTTGCCTGTCTCAATATCCCAAAGTCTGCAACTATCGCCTGATATTTCATCACACAAAATTATTTCACCATTATGTCTGCCGAATTCCAGTTTGAAATCAACCAAGGTTATTTTCGCTTTTTTGAACAAATCAATCAATAACTCATTAATTTTCAGCGTTGTTTTTTCCATGAACTTCAACTCTTCCTCAGTTGCAGTTCCGATTGCTAAGATTTGAGAAGAATTAATCATTGGGTCGCCCAATTCATCACTTTTTAGTGAAAACTCTAAAGAAACATTTTTTAAAGGTATTCCTTCCGGGATTCCATACTTTTTTGAAAAACTTCCCGCCGCAATGTTTCTTGCAATTATTTCAATCGGAATAACTTGACACTCTTTAACAATAAAATTCACCTCGTCGATTTTTTCAACGAGGTGTGTTTTTATTCCATGGTTAGAAAGGTAGTCGTAGATTAGGTGAGAAGTTTCAGCGTTTAGTGCGCCTTTACCTTGCTTTGAGGCAGTCTTTTTTCCGTCAAAGGCAGTGAGTGTATTTTTATAATGCACCCTCAAAGTATTAGGAGTGTTCCCACTATATATGCTTTTGCTTTTGCCCTCATATATCAGTTTTTCCATTTTTAAATTATACCATAAAAAATCGCTTTTTCCTAATATAATAATGGGGAAGAGAAAAATAATTGAAAATTTTTAGGGGTCCTCGCCTCTTTTATCAACTATTTTCAATAGTTTTACCGAAGATTATTACTACATAAAATTCCACGACAAAAGGGTTGAAGACCCATAAAATCGTTTGACATACAAACTACTTTTTTGTTATAATAAAATGTATGAAACCAAAACCCTACAAACGCAAGGTATACTACTATGAAACTGATGCAATCGGAATTGTGCATCACTCTAATTTTATCCGCTGGCTTGAAGAAGGACGGCTTAATTTTTTTGAGCAGATGGGAATTTTCTATGAGGACCTTGAAAAAAGCGGAATTGCTATTATCCTCACCAATGTCACATGTGACTATAAAAAAATGTTCAAATTCAACGAAGAGTTTGAAATTCATATAAAAATAAAATCAATTTCTCACGCAAAATTCACTCTTTCCTATAAAATCAAAAACAAAGACCAAGTCTATGCAACCGCTGAAACAACCCATTGCGGAGTTCAAAACAACAAACTAATCTCGCTCAAAAAAACTCTTCCGGAAATATACTTGGCAATGGAAAATTTGATTGAATAAAAGGTAATAAAATTTCAAAAAGTTTTATTAATAAGCAAGGTTGACTTTTCCATAAACAAAAAAATCAATAAAAAATTCATCAAAAATAAAAAAAACAAAAAACGAAAAAAACACTTGCTTTTTTCGTTTTTTTTTGTTAGAATAAAAAGTGAGGCAGTTTAATAACAAAATGAAAGCAGAATTTGAAAATCACAAATACACAGTCCTTTTATATCCTCAAAGACAAGATGTCTGGAGAAAGGATGCTGTCTGCATAAAAAAAACAGTCGAAGAATTATCTCAAGTTGTGTCAAAATATGAAAAAGTTTTCCTAGGTCACAATGAGGATAATGTTCCAAAAATTAAATCAAGTGAACATCTAAAAGTTATCAACATTCCAAATGACGATATTTGGACAAGAGACACGGGACCTATTCCGTTAAAAGACGATAGTTTGGTTTCGTTTGAGTTTGATGCATGGGGCGGATTGTGCAAAGACACTGACAAAGACAGAGAGGTTGCACAAAAGATTGCTGATTTAGAGGGAAAAGAAACAAAAAAAAGTTTTTTAGTTTTAGAAGGCGGAAACATAGTTTCAGATGGACACGGAACACTGATGGCAATCAAAAGTTGTGTCATGTCCCGTAACTCAAAGCCGTTTGATGAGATTAAAAAAGAGTTAAAAAGTGTTCTTCAAGTTCAAAACATAATTTGGATTGAACGAGGACTTATTCATGATGAGACCGGCGGACACATTGACAACCTTTGCGTTTTTGCTGATATTTCGACAATTCTTCTTGCTTGGACAGATGACGAAAAAAATCCGCAATATGAAGTTGTGAGAGAAGCGTTTGAGGTTTTGTCAGTTGCGAAAAACATGTCTGACAAAAATTATAAAATTATCAAAGTCCCGCTTCCCGATATTTTTATGAAAAACAAAGAAGATGTATGCGGAGTTGAAATTGTCCATGGGACAAAAACAAGATTCGAAGGAGAGTCAGTTCAGCCAAGTTACATAAATTTTATGTTTGTTAACGGGGGTATTATTTTGCCGCAATTTGGAGTTCAACAAGACGAAGAGGCATATGAAATTTTCAAAAAGATTTTTCCTAAGAGAGAAATAATTCGCTTTGAGGCAAGAGAAGTAGTTTTGGGCGGCGGCGGCTTGCATTGCATAAGCCGAAATATCTAAACGACATTAAAAAGAAACAACTAAAAAATAACAATCAAAAAACGGAGGAAAATAATGATAGAAAAAGAGGCAACGGTGCTGGATGAAATTCTTGCACTTATTGAGGTCAAGCAAGACCAAGAAACGAAAGATAAAGCGGTTTTTCGTGAACTAAAACACGACCATCGTGAACTTTTGGGAAGAAAAATATTTGATGACTTGATGAAAAGACGCAAAGATGCCGAATTTGCAAACAAAACAATAAAATGTTTTTATCTTGATTCAGAAAATGAAAAAGTCGGATTGATGAGTATGCTGTATGGTTTGACCGGAATACTCAGTCTTATTAATAGATATAAACTAAAAGTGACCGCCAAACAAAAAGAAGAAATCAAAGAAATGGCGAGTGCGGTTTTAGCATATACCAAAAACAATGGATATGACGCATCGCCATATGTTAGTAATAAGATTAATGAAGAATTTTTCCTAAGTGAAGACAGAGTAAAAGACAGACTCAGTTACATGGGTGCAAGAACATGGGCTTTTTCGCTTTTTATATCTCTCTACACAAACGCCAAGGAATTGGGAATATCCGACGAAGATAAAAAAGAGGTTAAAAAAAGAATAAGAGAATGCACGCAATTTTTTGTCAAAAATGTAATAAGAGATGAAAACGGCAATCCGACGGGATGGGGTTTTGCAGACGGTTGTGAAGAGCCGTCGCTATTTTTCACATATTCGGTTATTGAAGCGTTTTCGGAATTTGACGATGCATTTATGGGCGGTGCGGACGAAGAAGGCATTGATGAAGAAATGCTGGCGTTCATAAATAAAAACAGCGAAGTTAAATATGATGCAGAGTTTCTGGACATAGTGTTTAAAATCGGCGACAGGGCATGGGATTTGTTCAAAGACAAACTAAGAGACGAATTGTTCTCTGATGCCTTTGACAAAGAAAGTATTGCTCGCATAACAAAAGAACAAGTTGAAAACTCGTCTCGTTCTCCTGTTCTTTTTAACACGCTGTATGTTATTTTTATCTTGTTCTATTCTTATAAGAACAATCGTCAAACAAGAGGTTTGACTCATCTGACAGAAAAACAAAAAATAGAAAAACAAAAAATATTTGATGCCGATAATATTCAAGTTCAAAACGCAATGTCGCTTGCACTTCAAAATATTCAAAATTTCTATGATGATATGCAGAGGAAAGGAAAAGAAGCGATTGTTGAGCGTAATGCGTTGATACTTAATCAAAAGCATGAAAGAAAAGGACTTGCAAAAGAGTTGAGCAGTGCCTCAATTCAAGCGGGCGGATTTATTCCGATGAGTGCAAAAGCAAACAACCTTATCGCCAGATATAACTACAAATTCCCCCAACAAAAAATGGGACTTCTTCTGAATGATATTTTCATGATGAGGCGTCCTGATGAATGGCTTTGGTCGGAAAGGATTTTTGACCTTCTTGAAACTGAAAGATGCTTAGAATCTATTGCAGACTTTTTTGACTACTACAAAGAATTTGAACAGCCTTTTGTTTCAAAAAGTTTAGATGACACTCGAAGACGAAAGGAAATAAGAGAAGATTTGGTAAAAACATTAGGTCCTGCTGCGGAAAAAAGAGCAGAGGAAAAAATGAAAATGCAGTTGGAAAAGGAATTGCATGAGAAATTAGAAGAGGAAAGACAAAAATACACAATTGAAATAGCGATTAACCAAAGGATTGAGAGTAAAATAAATGAAGGAATTGTTTCGTTCATAGAAGAATTTGTGAAAAATCCTTCGGAAAAAGCAGCAGCCTCAACAGTGGATAATGAGTCCGACAAGAATGCTATTGAGGAGAAAAGACAACAAATGCTATCTTCAAGCAAAGAAGATGTAAAAAAGGCACTGCAAGAATTCTTCAAATATATTGATGTTGAAGGAAAATCACTAAAAGATATTTTCACACTACTAGGAGGAAAAAAATAACAGTTTTCGACTGTTTTGTCGAAATAAAATTTCTCGCTTATCCTGATTATACAACCATACAATGTCATCCTGAACAGAGTGAAGGATCTAGACACGAAGTGTCGTAAAACAATGCTTTTTTACGCTTCGCTAGATCGATTATGTTGAAGTTGTGTCATTAGGGTAAGCGTGTAAAATTACATTTAAAACAGCCGTCCTTTGACGGCAGGAGGAAAAAAATAATATGGTTCACATAACAACATTCTTTTCATACAAAGGCGGAGCAGGCAGAAGTTCAACTTGTCTTAACACCTTGCCTTATTTAGCAACAGAGTTAAACGCTAGCAAAAATGCACCGATTCTTCTAATCGACATGGATTGGAAAAGTGCCGGCATGACATACTTGCTAGACCAAGAAAAAACATTTCGCTCTAAGGACAGAGATGATATTATAAGATACATAAAATCACAAAATACTTATTCGCCGAAAATAGACGGCAGCATTTTTGACCATCCGATTTTTAAAATGTTTGTTCCTGTCGGGAAAAAATTAGGTCTCAAAGACGATGATGCAGTCATGTTTTTGGGGGTTGATGACCAAGAAAAAATAAGTCAGGAAGAAGCGAAAACCGGCGGTTATGCAAAAATTGATGCAATAAGAAGGTTTTGTGCAAATTCTGAAAGAAATGCTCAAAAGATAAAAGCAATGGTCATAGACTCATCTGCCGGCGACCAAGAATCGGCAGAAATATCGACAAGAGCGGCAACTGATTTAGTGACTTGCTTTAGGGCAACAACACAGTTCAGGAAAGGAACATTTAGTTATCTTGAAAGACTTCAAAGCGAGAATCTAGACCAAGACAAAAGGATATTCTTGCTTCCGACAGTAATACCGCCAAATGTTGAAATTGATAAAGTTTCTCAACTTGAATCAACAGTCAAAAATATCAGAGCCTTGCTTGATATCTACAAATTCCAAACAGTGAGAGAGGATTTTATTGATGAGAAATGTTTCGGAATAAATGAAGTAACCAGATTCAAATGGCAAGAGGGAGTGCTTTTTGAAATTGCACAAAAACAAAGTTTGGCAAAAGACGAAGAAGAGGCAGTAAAACGCTATTCAAAACTAGCAAAATTATTAAGTGAGGATGACGAAGAAGATGATGACGATGAATAACAATAATATGACCCCAAAAAAATTTGCAGACTATCTCAACAAAAAAGTTTGTGCTAATGTTCTTGAGATTATTTTTGACGGCTCAAGTGTTGTTGACGCACAATGCCTAAAAGATGTCAAGGTAGTTTCTCAAATGCTGACTTTTGGGTTTGTTTTTTCATATGTTAAGTTCAAGCAAGATTTCATAGACAACTATGATTTTCCTTCAACTTCAAATTCAAAAAGGGTTTTTGATGTTTTCAAAACTATCTACAGCGGTGAAAATATTGCTCTGGATTTGATGATATATGCAATAACAGAAATGCAGATGGATGTTCTGAAAAACGGAGACAATTCTTATTTTAGAGGCGTCATTGCTCCTTTAAAGGGCGATATGCAAATCCCGTCTCTTAGAGAACCTATAAAAAAATGGCTGCAAAACGAAACATACGCAGAGAAAAATCCATTGGTTATTCTTGAGATGTTAATGGCAGTGTATCACTCGTTTCCATTTTTGGAGAAAATAGAGGTAAACTACAAAAAAGAAGAAGAGTTGCCTTTTAAGAGTTTGATAGAATTTATTAATCCTCAAACAGAAAAGACCTACCCTTCATTTTTGACATTGGTTGAAAATGATTTTGGAGTTTATTATCTATTTAGTTATGAAGGAATACCTTCTGAAAACAATGAAGAAAAAACTAAGTTGACTTATTATTCATTGTGCGGTGCGACATCCTGCAGTGAAGATTTACCGACAAAAAAATTCAACCCTTTTTTTAAGCCGAGTTGCCTCAAAACCAAAGTAAAATCAGAACCGATTTTTGCAAAGTCTTTTTTTTCCTTGAGTTACAGAAACATCAAAAATCTTTCTCTTGCAATCAGTGATGTCATCTCAGACGAAACAAAAGATGAACTGGAAGACAGGTTCGAGACAAAATATATTGACATTTTCAAATTCGGAAAAAAGAAAAGTGAATTAAATTGGGACAACATAATAACGATTTTAATGATTGATTTAGGACCGAGTGCATTACTAGAAATTATTTTGGGCACAGACGGACTATACTTTAACAACATTTTAAAAAATCTTGAAATGCGTTATATAGGCTGTAAAGAGGCTAAAAACTTTCGTGAAAATGTCAAAAAAAAGTATTATTCCGCTCTTGAAAATGAAGAAAGAATACTCAAAAGAATGAGCGGAGAAGCACTTTCTCCAAAAAATAAAAGAGCATTAAAACGCTCATTAATGGCAAAAAGCATAATCGTTGAGATGACAAATCTTGACGAGGCAAAAAAGAACAAACAAGAAGTCAATATCTCAATTGCTGAAAGTTTGGTCGACAAAATAAAAAAGGTTAACAAAATCATTAACAACACAGCACTCTCAAACAGTGCTGCAATTTTGAAAATCAATCGGGAACTGGAGGCAATTTTCCGACACATAATTCCGTTTTACTGCGGAATACTTGCGTATCAAGAACACAAAGAGAAAATGTGGAGAGAGGTTGTTGATGAGAGTTCGGTAAACAAAGAAGAAGTTTTCAATGAATGTGAAAGAAGATTTTTTGAAGCGGCAAAAAATGAAATAGTGAAAATAAAAAAGAGCAGTCTCGGAGAACTCATAGGAGCGTTTAGAGCGCTTTGCCATTCTGTTTTTTCATGTGAAAAGAAAGCAACGGATAAGCAACTGGAGAATTCAAGATTGCTGAACGGAGCAATCGGTAGAGGTTATGTTTGTTCTTACGGGGCTTTTGAAAAGATTTTGAAAGTAAAGTGCGATGAAGATATGGACAAAGAAATGGTGAAAGGAGACAAGAGGATGGAATGGTTTTTTAACACCGAAAAACATTCAAAGCCGCTCGAAGATGTCTATGCCAGTTCAATTTTGTATGAAAATTTTCTCTACACCGTCAAAGACCTCCTTGACTTTTTGATGTATAACCAAGACTATGAAAAAGAAAGGGTTTTAGGCAAGCAAATTTCCTATGACCCTGTTTATCCTTTTGTTGTCAGATACGACACGAAAAGTGAAAACAGAGACGGCTATAACATCAACAGTTTCAGAATATCATCACTTGACGAAGGTCTTTCACACGATGAAGATATTGTCACCGGCGTAAAAATACTATCAGAGAGAGAGTATTGCATAAACGAAAAATACTATTGCATACCAAATGCCGCCTCATCAAATTCAAGATGGTGGATTGAACCGTTCTTGATAAATTGCAGAAAATATGACCAAATGATTTGCGGTGTTTTTAATGAAGAAACAAACGAAGAAAAAAAGAAATCCATAGATAAGGAGACCTAAACTAATGCTGCATATAATGCTTGATGCTTATAAATGTACTGACGAGAAAGCGGCGGATATGAGTTCGATTTATTCAGTAATATCACGGCTCACTCATTCGCTTGGGGTAAAAACGATTGCACCGCCGATTTTAGTGCCGTATTATTATGGAAAAGAAAAAGCCGATGACGGAATAAGCGCTTTTGTTTTGCTCAAAGGCGGACATTTTACTATTCACACTTTTCCGGAAAGAGAATGTTATTTTGTTGACATGCTTTATGACGGCTTTTTTAATCCTGAGAAATTCCAGCAGATTCTTTCAAAAGAGTTGCCGTTCGGAGTATTTAAAATTGCCAGTATAGACAGAAGGTTTGATGTTATTTCACAACAAAAAGATTTAAGGATTGACGAGTGCAAAGATTTTGGACCGCATTACCTCATCAAAGGTGAGAATGAGATTGAGTTGAATATCGACAAAATTTATCACTTCTTGGACAGATTGCCTCCAAAGGTAAACATGACTCCAATCATGCGTCCTTATGTCATGACCGATGCTTTGAAAAAACCGACCTATATCAGCGGCATAACTATGATAGCAGAAAGTCACATAGCGCTTCACTATCACATTGAAACAAAGACATTTTTCGCCGATGTTTTCTCATGCAGTTTTGTAGACGCTGCAAAAGTGCAAAAAGAAATTGAGAAAGAGTTGGGAGTAAAGTGTGAAAACGCCCTTATATCCCGCGGCTCAAAACACACCCACCGCCTCCCATCCCGGGAAGAATTCACTTCTCGATATGACAATTGGAGAGAGAATATTTAATCATCATTTCCCATGTGAAAAATAATAGGGGGCGAGTTCTTTGAGTATTCGCCTCCTAAATTTTATAAACATGCCCCTTGGGGTGAAATTACCGCTAAATGAGGTCGGATTCAAAATTAAACCCAAAGGTTTTAATATTTTTTATTAAGATTAAAACAAGATTAAAACGAATTTTGAATGCTGGCAGGCGGTTGACATGCTGCAAAATATATAGTATAATATGAAGAATAAATAGGGAGAGTTTCATCATTTCCTTCAGGAGTAAATATGGAAAAAATAAAAGAAATATTAAAGCCTATTAAAAAAATAAAAGACAAAGTTGAAGAAAAAATAAAAGAAAAAACAACTTCAAATTCAACTGAGCCGACTTTGGTCAAACATTTCACAAAGTTTGTCTATCCTTTCAGGTTCACAAAAAATGATAAAGCATCCCGCCTTAATGAAGCAATAACCAGCGGAAAGGGAACTGAGATGAAATTGTTTTTATCAACAGGTATTGACGGAAGTGAATTGAGAGGGGGCGTTAGTGAATACTATTCTGACAAGGAAGATGAATGCAGTTCAAGAATTGCAAAATGTTATCGTCTCAACGACCAATGCAGACGGCATTTCAATTTGCCGCAAAGAGCAATTGACTTTTTGATATTCACTGCTCGCGGGGACAATGCTCAATATAAAATTCAGTTAACTGATGTCAGAATATTTTTGTTTGAGACAGGGGTTGGATTTTTGGAGGTTGAGTGTGTGTATCCTGAGGGAAGCACAATAAATGACTATCTTGAATGCAACTATTTTATCAGTGAAACAAAGGGAACAAAAGCAGATGTTAATGTTTTTTCCCACACTCGAAAACTTGACAAAGACACTGAAGAAGTCATGGAATTCAAGTTGAAAGACTTGCTTTTAAATGTTTTGTCCTATGTCGGTGATGTTAGACATTTTGAGGGTGACTCAACACAATTCAGCGACAAGAACACAGTGATTTATTCTTATGCCCTTTTGACAAAAGAGCCGAAAACTTTGCCTTATGACCTTGCAGCAACTCTATTTTTAGCACGAAAAAACTTTAAAGGTTCTTATAAATTTCCTCAAAGAGAATATGACATAGCAAGCAATCGCAATATTTTTCAGTCATTTGGAAACTCTTATTGGGCAACTTCTCAATGCGGAACAATTAATTTGAGTCACTTGACTGATGACGAAACAACAAATGATTTTTTTAAAACACTTTTTCCATCAAAACTTCGCAATGCCTACTATCATCTTTTTTTGAGTGTTTTGCACCAAAAATATGCAATGTATATTCTGTCTCGAATTGAATGCCTTGAAAAGATTGAGAAAAATTATGAAGCGTCAAAAAAACAATTAAAAGAAGTGAGAGAAAATCAAGAAAAAGCAGCACTGCTTAAAATGCGTGCGTTTTTCAAAAATCCGTCAAATCATGAACACATCAACAAATATTTTGAACTGCTTAATGTAACTTATGAAATTGAAGAAATCTATAAAGATTTTTGCGATAGTATTCAAAGTGCCGAGACAATATGCGACACCCATGTTGCAAAAATTGAGTCCTATGAAAACAAAATAGCAGCATTGAAAAAAGAAAAAATAAGTGTAATTTTAACAGTTTTTACTCCGGTCGTTGCTTTCATCACCGTTTTTCGGATATTATGGGAAGTTTTGGAGTCTTTTTGGAGCGAACAATTAACTTTTGCTGACCCCCAAATATTCATCATGGCAATTGTTTTGGCATTTCCTGTCATGTTGATTTTGCTTGGATTGGTGCGAAGAATGAAAGAAATAAGGAAACTAAAAAGAGAAATACAAGAAATGTGCAAAATAGAAGGTGAGGAAAAGGTAAGAGGTAAAAAGTAAAAAGTAAAAAGTATTGTTTAATTATTTTTTGGAGGAAAATAGTGAGAGAAGAAACAACACGAATTTGTCAATATTGCAGTGCATCATTATCAGGCATCTCTGGACGACGGGTTAGGTGTCGTTTTTGCGGTGAAGAAAATTTTATTACTGCTTGGAGCGGTGAAGTTCAATCGCTTTTGGACTCTGCTTCAAATTTTAGAAATCTGAAACAGCACTATAACGCTTTAAAAACTTACTCTGATATATTAATCATTGACCCAGAATGTACCGAGGCTCTTTGGGGAAGGCTTTTGGCAAACTATGGAGTTGAGATTATCGGACGAGAGGGGGATGTAAAATTTATTATCACCTTTTTGCAAGAAACACCGCTTCAAAATAACAATGACTACAACACACTTTTGTTGGTTGTGAGGCGAAAACTTGACGGTGAGAGTGAAGCAAAACAATATGAAAACTTTGCTCAAAAAATTGAAAACCTCAGACAAAACACACTTGAAATAACAAAAACCCTTGACCCTTATGATGTGTTTATTTGTTTTAGTGACACAGAAAAAAACATTGAAGGCAGAAAACTAACTGACTATGATGTTGCGCTTTCACTCTATGAAAAACTGGAACGGGAAGGTCTGAATGTCTTTTTCTCAACGCAAAGTCTTGCAGGGATTAGCGATGAAGAAAAAGAGCCGATAATTTATCATGCGCTAACAACTGCAAAATCAATGGTTCTTCTTGCAACAACAAATGAATGCTTAGAAGAGACAAGCGTTCACAACCAGTGGTCAAGATTTTTTGACATTCGACTAAAAGACACTCGAAAAGAACTAATCACTTATTTTTGGAAAACCGTCAGACATAATCTTCTTCCTGACACTTTGAAAAACTATTTTAGTTCTTCAAAAAGCGACATAAGAGTTCATGATGACGAAAAAAGAAGCATCAAAAATCTGTCTCAAAAAGTTTTGGAGGTCAATGCAAAGTTTTGCTCAACCGAAAAAATTCAATTAAGAGAAAGTGATTTCAAAAACGAAAAAGAATCAATAAGAAGAGAAAAAGTTGACCTAGGACTTGAAAAAAGACAGAAACTCGGCACTCACAAAATTGCCTCAATCTCAGCAGACGCAAAAGAATTAATTGCTTCTGCTAAAAACGCAATTAAAAGAGGTTCATTCACATTTGCGGAAAAACTAATCTATGAAGATCTACTCCCTGAAAAGTCAAATAATCATGAAGTAATTCTTTTAAAACTTTTCACAAAAAGCGAAGCGAGAGACCTTGACGAACTATTTTCTCATCACAGAAATCTATCAAATCGAGAACTAATCGACCTCTACATAACTCACGCTCCAAGAGAAAGCAGTGAAGAATTTTTAAATTGCTGGATTGAATTAATCACCAATTTAAAAGGGGTTAACTCACTAAAAGAAAGTTTGAAAGACATTGAATATATTGTTCAATTTGATGTCTCTCGCCACAAGCAACTAGTAGACTTTGTTGAAAAAAAGGCAATTGAGACACTTGATAGCGACATTATCGAAACACTGGAAAGATGTCTTTTCAGCGGCGATGTCGGAAGATTTGTGTTTTTATATTCGTCGCTCGGAAAAAGACACTTTGCAAAAAAAGACAAAACAAAAGCACTGTTCTATTTTGACAAGGCACTTGAATTGGATGAAGGGCATCTCGGAACTCTTTTTGAAAAATACAAAGTCAAACATTTCAACGACAATATTTTTACTTCTGAGGCAAGAGCAGACGCACTTAGTATATTTGAATTTAAGCATTGCAAGCCCGAAACAAGGGAAAAGTATCTTGACAAAATAATCGACACGCTTATTGAAGAATGTGAATGCACGACAAAACTTTGTTTTGAAAAAAATGTCGACTACTATTTGCCGTTCTACAACCGCAAAAAAGACCAACAAGTCATCATTAACAAAGTCTACAACGAAATGCACAAATTCGGCTTTTTCAATATTGCTGAAAAATATTGTGCTGTTGCAATCAGCCTTGAGCCAAGGGCAAGACATTATTTTAATCTTTTGCAAATCAAACTCCATTGCTACTCTCAAAACGACCTCATTAACTTCAAAGACCCCGAGATTTACAAAACTGACGAATTCAAACAAGCAATAAGAGCGGCAGGGAGCGAAGGCAATGAAAAATTTATAGACACTCTCAACGAGTTGTCAAGAAAGCAGCAAGAAAATATAGTTTCAAAAAAAGCAAAAAGAACTGCCCCTATTCCGCCTTCGCCCGAGCATTGCGTTCTTTTGGAAAACGCAAGACTAAAAAAGAAATTAGAACAAGTTAAATTTGAAAAAGAAGCAATAAAACTCGAAAAAGAAATAGTCAAAGCGGAAAAACAAAAACTAAAAGATAAAAAACATGTTTATATTGTTTTTGCATTAGTTAGCGGAATAGCATTGCTGTTTGCAAGTCTTGCAGGGACTATATTCATTTCTCTTACAAGGGCTTTTCCTAATCCTCCTCGTTATCCGTCTCTTTTTAACTTAGGTGCGGGAATAACAGATTTTTTTAGACAAATTTTTGGAGATGGATTTTGGAACAGCGGACTAGAGTCTATGCCTATCATCTTTAATATTTTGTTTTATTCAGGAATTATTTCAATTTTAGTTTGGACACTACTCAAAAAAAAGAAAATAAGTGCTATCTCAAAATTCCTAATTGCTATCGGTTCAATTGTTTTTGTCCTTAATATTGTTGCTTCAACATCATTGCTAATTGCTAATTCGAACGATATCGGAAGAGGTTTATTAAATGGTGCAATCCATATTTTTAGTCAATTTGTTGGCGGAGGCTTTTGGCAGCATGTAAGTCTATTATGGCTGAGTGGAAGTTCCGAAATCCTTGCAACTCTCAATTTTGTTTATTATATTGCCCTAGTAATGTTGGGGCTGGGAATTTTCCTTCACCTAAAACAAAAACGAGAGCAAAAAATAGTTCATCAAATTGAAAAAAAATACTCTCAAGAGTCCGATGTTAACTCATTATAAAAATGTGGGTTCGCGTTGCTCACCCCTATATGCTTTTAAATATTGAGGGTCATAATGTTTGAGAGGTGCACCTGAAGTTAGCATAAAGTATTAATAAAATGTGTGTGCTTGACACAAAAAAAGTAGGGGTGAGCAACGCGAACCCGAAAAAAATAGACAACAATAAAATCAACAACAAAAGGAGATAATCAAAAATGCCAAGAAGTAAAAAAGATTTTTCAACCTATAACATTCAAAATGAACGCCCCGGAGACTTGTTTTCAAGGCAATGCGTTTTAGACACTGTCACAAAGAAATCGGAGTTTATTGTCGCCGACGGCTATGTTGCGTTTGTTCTCCGTGACGGAGTTCGCCAAGAAACTATCCGAAGCGGCAGACATCAACTTTTCGGAAGAAAAGGTGTTTTTGGCAAAATCGATGTCAAAAGAATGGGCGGATTTAATATTATTTTCGTCTCAAACAACACCTCAAAAAATATCGTCCCATGGGGAATTCCAAGTAAAGAAATGGAAATGAAAGACCCATTGACGGGCGTTGATTTTTCAATGGCTTCCCATGGCGAGATGACAATAAGGGTTGCAAATCCTGAAAAATTCTATGAAGAATGGCTTGTCAACAAGCCTGAGGGTTTTTCAGTTCTTGATTTTCAAACACTGGCACTCACTAAAATTAAAATCAAAGTGAGAGAAGCAATCTTGAAAACAATTCGTGAACAAGATATTCCTTATCACAGAGTTGACGAGAGAACAAACGACATAGCAAGAGGCGTTCTTAAAATTTTGCAAAACGAATTTGCAACGCATTTTGGAATTAATGTTGCAGATTTCGGCATCATCAAAATCACCATCCCTCAAGACAGAAAAGAAGAGATGATGAAAAAATATGATACGGCAAGGGCAAAACGAGAAGAAAAAGACGACATCAGAGAAACTCTCGACATGCTTGAAAGGATGCAAGACAGAGAATGGGAAAAAGAAAAATTCCTAATCGAGTTAAAAGCAAGAAACTATGACAAATACTTGCAGGTTTGCCGTGCAATCGGCTGGGAAGGAACTGCTCAAACAAAAGCAAAAGGCAAAGCGGAAAATGTTAAAGCGGGCGGATTTTGTAATAAATGCGGAAAAATGTTCGCAGAAGGCTGCGAATTCTGTTCAGGTTGCGGCAACCGAGTTTCAGCCCAAGCGTGCAAATGCGGAAATATTTTAGCACCCGGTGCTATGTTTTGCAACAAATGCGGAACAAATGTCGGAAATATCAAGGAGGAAACAAAATAATGTTTGGACTATTTAAGAAAAAAGACAGACAAATAACAGTTGCCCAAAACAAACAGGTAATAGAGGATAATGTCAAAAAACTTGACTCGCTCTTCATCGTCTTTGATGGTCGTGAGGAAATACTGGCGAAACTAACCGAGTTAAAAACAGAATACGAGTTTGCATCCCCAAAAGAAAATGCCTCAAGCCACAAAGTTGATTTAAAAATCGGCGAACTATTAAAAGACACAGAACTTGCCGCCCAAAGAGTAATGCGGGGCGGAAGCGAAACAGAAGTTTTAACGCTCATTCAAAGAGCAAGAGTAGAAGTAACGAAGAGATGATTTTCAAATTACGAATTACAGTGGACAGATAAGGTCAAATTAAGTTATCAACATTTGTAATCTGTCCACTGTAATTTGTAATTTTTAAAGGAGAAACTATGTTCAAAAAACTAAACAAACTAACTCGTGATGAAGTTATTGATGCGATGCTTGATTTGAATGAAAAAGAGTATATCATTGAACATCGTCTCAAAACACTGAGAAAAGATATTAATGTCCTCATGGAAAGAGGAAAAACTGAGGATGACCGTTCATCTAAGATTTTGCTTGCAAAAAGAATAAACATTCTAAAAGAAGAGAAAGAAACTCTCATTGAGCAAGCAATGTTCATAATGTATAACTTGCAACTGCTCGGCAAACTTAAAAACGCAATAGACAACAAAAATTTCACAGCAAAAGTCGGTTCAATGAAATTGAACAACATGCTCTCCAACCACAAAGACCTAGCCAAATTTTTGAATAAAGCGCTAAAAAACAAAATCAAAGAGCAAGACATCTTAACAAAAGCAGATGCCGTTTTCAATAAAGTAGGTGATGCATTCGGAAGAAAAGAAACAATCTATGGAGTGAACGCCAAAGATGAAGACTTACTGAAAGTTTTTGAAACTATAGAAGAAGAGAGTGATGCAGTGGAAAGCAGTGCGAGCCAGAATAATTTTAACAACATTCAGCCTCAACCACCTCACGCAATCAATCCTAATTTGGGCGACAAAATGCCGCCTTTACAGGAAAACAATCAATCTCCTCCAACTCCTCAACCTCCACCGACTATTTCGCCACCCCAACAACCAAAACCGGAAGTCCCTCAACCTCCAATCCCAAATCCCGACATCGACAAAATATTTGAAAACAACAAACTTCCTCCCCTTCCTCCAATTCCCGAAATTCCTCCGCAACCAACTCATGAGGTTGAAGTTTTTATTGACGAAACAACTATAAGACTGCTTCCGAATTCTCGTCCGAAACTGGAATTTGGTCTTAGCAAAAACTTTGAAAAGGTCTATTTGAAAATAGACTGTCAACATTTCATGTGCCAACAAAGAGTAAATAACTACATATCCGACGAAATAACAATAACAACTCCTGGTGACTATCAGGTTGAAGTATTTTCTCGCGGGGAAAGAATAACCTCATTTGACATCAAAATAACTAAGGGGATGGAAGAAAAAGACTTTGGTCTTTAATAGCGATTAGTGATTGATGGTTAGTGACTGATGAAGAATAGAAATTAAATTAATAAACACCAACCACTAATCACTAGTCACCAATAAAAAAAGGAACTAAAAACTATGGAATGTCCAAAATGCCTTGCTTGTCCTGTTCAGATAACAAGCGAAAATGAAAAAGAAACGACAATAAGATGTCCGTTTTGTTTATACTCTGGCAAAATTGTCTCAAACAAAGCGTTGAAAGACAAGATTAACAACGCTGTTCAAGACGCCCTAAAAGACTTAAAAGTCCCGGGAGGCGAAGCGGTCTATTCAAAAAACCGTCCTGCTGTCGTTGAAATTAATTCAAAGTATAAAATCGGCGGAGGCAACTCAAGCGGTTTTGTTATTAATGCTAAAGATGGTTATATCATGACAAACGAACATTGCGTTGTCCACAAAACTCACGGAGCGGCAGTCCAAGTCACAATAACGGACGAGAACGGCAAACAATTTTCTGCCGACATTGTTAACTATGGAAAACCAAACGGAATTGATGACCTTGCAATGCTTAAAGTGAAAGGAAAATCAGAACTCACAACTCAAACAACACTGGGCTGTTCCGACGCCGTCAAAAACGGACAAAAACTTTTCGTCATGGGAAATCCTCATGGTGAAGGAATAAGCATCACTAGCGGAATTGTCGGCGACACAAAAAGAAAAAGAGGTGAAGGCGTCCAAATCATGACGGATGCAGCAATAAATCCCGGAAACTCAGGAGGTCCTGTTTTTAACCAAAACGGCGAAGTAATAGCAGTAGTAGTCGAGTCAAAACTAAATGCCGACGGCATGAGATACTCAATTCCAATTAACCACGCTAAAGATTTCATCAAAAAAACCGAAAAGAAAATTAAACAAAAAATTATCTAGGAAATATGATGAAACAAATTGTAAGGAGATGCTATCATCGTCATTCCGAAAAATTTCAACTGCGTTAATTTTTGATTTTTTCATGCTCAACTATAGCATAGAAATTTAATATTTCACCATTTATCAAAGAGAATGCTTTATTTTCAACATGCTTTTCAATATCTTTTAATTTTGTAACAAATTCTTCATCATTCATAATACCGCCCAGCCTACTGAGAGATTCTAAATAATCTTTGGCAACAAACCAATCTAATTCGCATTTTGTTTTTATTTTCTTTTTCATAATAAATATATTATAACTTCCCAAAATGGGATTGTCAAGTGATTTTATCCCGTTTTGTGATAAAATATTTTTATGGGAAAAACAAGAATAAAAGAATTAAGGGAAGAAAAAAATCTTTCACAAGAACAACTCGGAAAAGAAATAGGCTTTAAACCTAATACAATAAGCAATTGGGAAAGGGGAACGAGAGACCCCGATATTGATACTATCAAAAAATTGTGCCAATTTTTTGATGTGACGGCAGGGTATCTTTTAGGACTTGAGGATTAATAAAAATTAAAAAACTGTAGGAAATGTGCCAAAAGATACCTTTAAAAAGCGGTTTAGATTTTCATCGTCATTGCGAGGATTTGCAGAGTAATTTGATGAGAGAGGCAGAGAGTTGTTTCGCAAATTCGAAGCAATCCGGTTATGATTTGAAAAATGGTATTCCTTTCGTCTGTCATAACTGGATTGCTTCGAATTTGTGGTAGTGTTTCCGATTTCTCTCAACCTATATATCTCCACAAATTCTTGAAAAGACAATAAGGTAATATATCGTATTTTCATGAGTAATAATTTTATTAACATTTCTTAAAGGTTGCATTTGTCACTTGCACATTAAACAAATCGTATGAGACGCCGTCTTTGGCGTTCCGCTAAAACTAAAGGAGACTCCACATGTTTGAAGAAAAATTGAAAAAGCATTTTGATGGAATGATTGTCAAAAAGACAAATTCGCAAAGTATTTTTGCATCGCTTTCGCTTCCGAGTTTTATTCGGGATTGGTTTTTGAAAAAGTATGCCGACAAAAACGGCGATGTTAATGTTAACTTTATTTCCGAAAGAATAAAGGAGATTTTGCCGAGCAAAAAGGAATGGAACAGACTTCTTGACGGTGCTATCGCCGGAGAAAAAGTCAAATTCCTTGGTCGAATAAAGGCTCGCCTTGACATAAAAAACGGTCGGGTGAATTTTGAGTTGCCTGACTTTGGAATAACTTATTCCGAAACTTTTATTCCGTCTCACACTTGGAACAAATTCAAAGACGGTTTTTTGAGAAGTGACGAAGATGTTTGGGGCATTATTGAATTGGGTTACCTTGAGGCTGAAATGTCGCCGACAAAAAAAGGACTTCTTATCTTAAAAAGTTTTCAATGTTTTCGTCCCTACACACCCGACCTTGACTATTTCAAAGCGGTTAGGGCGGAGTTTGATTTTGACGAGTGGCTTGATGTTTTGCTTTCTGCAATCGATTATAATCCCAATGCCTACAAAACAAAAGAAGGCAAAATTGCAATGCTTACCCGCCTATTGATATTCGTTGAAAAACGCCTCAACCTTATTGAACTTGCGCCCAAAGGAACAGGGAAGTCTTATCTTTTTTCCCGCATTTCAAAGCACGGTTGGCTTGCAAGCGGCGGCGTTATGACAAGAGCAAAAATGTTCTATGACATGAACCGAAAAGAAAAAGGACTGGTTTCCGGTTATGACTACATCGCCTTAGACGAAATTTCAACAATAAAATTTCCTGACGCAAATGAAATGCAAGGGGCTTTAAAAGGATATTTGGAGAGCGGAACTTTCACTGTCGGTAACAAGTCAGGAAACGGCGATGCGGGCATGATACTCCTTGGAAACATTCCGTCAGATATGTTCAACACCGAAATCAACATGTTCCAAACTCTCCCTCCGATATTTGCAGAGAGTGCATTAATCGATAGATTCCACGGCTTTATTGAAGGCTGGAATATTCCGAGAATGAGCGAGTCGATGAAAGTCAACGGTTGGGCATTAAACACCGAATATTTTTCAGGAATTATGAACGCACTTCGAGGAGATATCACTTCATCGGGGCTAGTGAATAAATTGGTAGATGTTCCGAAAAACTCCGACACAAGGGATGTGACGGCAGTTCGCAGACTAACAAGCGCTTATCTCAAACTATTCTTCCCTCACTGGAAAGATGTTAAAGATGTCAACCTTTCTGAATTTGAAGAATACTGTCTAAAACCGGCAGTTCATATGAGAGGCATAATCAAAAAACAACTCTGCATAATCGACAAAGAGTATCTAAATTATCCGTTGCCGACATTTAGTATTAAAGCAATATAATTCGCTGTCATGAAAAATCAACTATAAAAAATCATAGGGGCGTCCCCTATGATTTTTTTATGGAGAATATTTATATTTTCGCTTGCTTTCTTATTTCAAATATGTTACTATAAATATATGAGTATTTTACTAGACGGAAACACGCTTAGCATTTTGGATGTTGTCAAGATTGCAAGACTGCGTTCAAAAGTAGAAATTGACAAAAAGGCTATTGGGCGAATAAAGGTGGCACGAAAAGTAGTAGATGGCATTGCGTGTCAAAAAGAAGCAGTCTATGGAATAAACACAGGCTTTGGAAAGTTTGCGGATGTTCCTATTTGTGAAAATGACTTAAAAACTCTTCAAAAAAATCTCATACTCTCTCACGCATGCGGGGTGGGTGAACCTTTGCCGAAAGAAGTTGTTCGGGCAATGCTTGCACTTCGAATTAATGCTTTATGTGTTGGAAACAGCGGCATAGATTTGTCAACTGTTCAATTAATGATTGACATGCTAAATTATGACATCGTCCCCGTTGTTCCCTCAAAAGGCTCACTGGGAGCAAGCGGTGATTTAGTTCCTTTGGCTCATATGTCGCTTCCCTTAATCGGATTGGGGGAAGTCTTTTTCAAAGGGAAGAGAGTGCCGAGCGAAATCGCCTTTGAGAAAGCAAATTTGAAACCTATTGAACTAGGAGCAAAAGAGGGATTAGCATTAATCAACGGCACTCAAGCAATGTGTGCGATTGCAACACTACTTATTAACGATAGCAAAACACTTCTAAAAACTGCCGACATTATTTCCGCATTAACAAGCGAGGCTCTAACAGGAATTGTTGCCGCCTATGACGAAAGACTTCATGCCGCAAGAGGGCAAAGAGGACAAATTGAAACGGCAGCGAATTTGAGAAAACTACTCTCATCAAGTAACCTTTCTTCAAAAGACAGAGTTCAAGATGCCTACACACTAAGGTGCATTCCTCAAATTCACGGAGCAAGCCGTGACACTCTAAAATTTGTCGAACAAATAATTTCAAACGAAATAAATGCTGTGACTGATAACCCTTTGATATTTCCAAAAACAGGTGAAGTTATATCAGGCGGAAATTTTCACGGGCAATACATGGCATTCGCAAATGACTTTCTAGCGATTGCAATGAGCGAAATTGCAAATGTGTCGGAAAGAAGAATTGAAAGATTAGTTAACCCACAACTCTCAAATTGCTTGCCGGCATTCTTGGTCAAAAAAGGCGGACTAAACAGCGGTTTTATGATTCCGCAATACACCGCCGCCTCACTAGTTAGTGAAAACAAGGTCCTATCGCATCCTGCAAGTGTTGACAGCATAACGAGCAGTGCAAATCAAGAAGACCATGTGAGCATGGGAATGACCGCAGCCCTAAAAGCAAAAACAATTATTGAAAATGTCACAGCAGTTCTTGCAATAGAACTCTTCACAGCAACGCAAGCCGCAGAACTAAGAGGAAAAGATAAACTATCCAAATCAGGCAAGGGAATATTCGAGAGAGTTCGCAAAGATGTTCCATTTATCGAAAACGACGACTATCTAGCCCCAATGATTGAAAAATGCATAGCATTAGTAAAAAGTGGAGAGATTGTCAAAATCGCAGAAAAAGCAGTTGGGAAATTGAAGTAGGGGACACTCAACTATGCTCAGTACAGACTCTGCCCACGGCGCCCCAAAAAGAACCAACAAAAATTGTAGGGGCGGCAGGTTGCGCTCCTACATGGCAAACATTTGTAGGGGTGAAAAACGGAGAACCCGAACAAAATTAACCACAAAAAAATTATGATGAAAAACGAAACAATAACAATCAATGAATTACCCTCAAAAAAATCTTTTCAAGAGGGAATAAGACGAGCGCCGAAAAGAGAGTTGAACCTAACTCAATCGGATATTGCACTTGCTCTAAAAAACGCACTTCGCTATATTCCGTCGAAGTGGCATGACGAGTTAGCCCCTGAATTTCTTGACGAACTCTATTCAATGGGTCGGATTTACGGCTATCGTTTTCGTCCGGAGGGGAACATCAAGGCAAAACCGATTGATGATTACACCGGCAAAACGCTCGAGGGAAAAGCGTTTCAACTCATGATTGACAACAATCTGGATTTTGATATTGCGCTTTATCCGTATGAGTTAGTGACCTATGGCGAAACCGGTCAAGTTTTTTCAAACTGGATGCAGTTTGTTTTAGTGAAAAAATACCTTGAAGAGATGGAAGAGGACGAAACTCTTGCAATTCTTTCCGGACACCCTCTAGGGCTTTTTAAAAGTGCAGTGACTTCGCCGAGGGCAATCATCACAAACGGCTTAATGATTGGTCAATTTGATGATGCGGAAAATTTCTCTAGAGCGACAGCGCTAGGGGTTGCCAACTATGGGCAAATGACAGCAGGGGGTTGGATGTATATCGGACCTCAAGGAATTGTTCATGGGACTTATAATACTTTGGTTAATGCCAAGCGTTTAATTCAGAATAAAAATGTAGGGGACGCCGCCCTCGGCGTCCCGAATGGGTGTGGTTCTATGTTCGACAGCGGGACGCCGAGGGCGGCGTCCCCTACAAATAACACCGATCACCGATCACCGACCACCGACCACAAAGAACTAAAAGGCACTCTCTTCGTCTCCTCAGGCCTCGGCGGCATGAGCGGAGCGCAAGGAAAGGCGGTTGAAATTGCGGGCGGTGTCGGAATTATTGCGGAAGTTGACTACTCGAGAATTGAAACCCGTCACTCTCAAGGATGGGTTAGTGCGGTGACAAAGTCGCCGAAAGAAGCATTTGACTTAGCACAAAAACACCTAAAAAATGGAACTGAATGTGCAATAGCAATGCACGGCAACATTGTTGACCTTTTGGAATATGCCGTTAAACACAATATCAAAATAGACCTTCTTAGTGATCAAACTTCATGTCATGCTGTCTATGACGGAGGCTATTGTCCAAAAGGAATTAGTTTTGAAGAGCGGACAAATCTTCTTAAAACCGACAAACAAAAATTCAAAAAATTAGTTGACAAAACTTTACTTTCCCACTTTGAGGCGATAAAAACTCTTTCGCAAAGAGGAACATATTTCTTTGACTACGGCAATAGTTTTCTAAAATCAGTCTTTGATGCAGGTTCAAATGAGGTTTGTAAAAACGGCAAAAACGAATTAGACGGTTTTATTTTCCCGTCTTATGTTGAAGATATTTTGGGACCTGTGTGTTTTGACTATGGCTATGGACCATTCCGCTGGATATGTTTATCGGGACTTGACAGCGATTTAGACAAAACCGACAAAGCGGCAATGGACTGCATAGACCCCAATCGCAGATTCCAAGACAAAGACAACTATGTTTGGATAAGAGATGCCAAAAAGAACAAATTAGTAGTCGGTTCAAAAGCAAGAATACTCTATCAAGACGCACTCGGCAGATTAAAAATCGCTCTTAAGTTTAATGAAATGGTGAGAAAAAAAGAAGTTGGTTCAATCATGCTTGGCAGAGATCACCACGACACAGGCGGAACGGATAGTCCGTTTCGTGAAACATCAAACATAAAAGACGGCTCAAACATAATGGCAGACATGGCGACCCAAGTGTTCGCAGGAAACGCAGCAAGGGGCATGAGTTTGATTGCTCTTCATAACGGCGGAGGAACAGGCATTGGAAGAAGTATAAACGGCGGTTTCGGAATGGTTTTGGACGGAAGCAAAAGAGCAGACGAAATCCTAAAAACAGCAATGCTGTGGGACACAATGTGCGGAGTAGCAAGAAGAAACTGGGCACAAAACCCCAATGCAAAAGAAACCGTCATCAAACACAACGAAATGAAACAATACGGACAAATCACCGTTCCGTATGAGGTTGATGAAAACCTAATAAAAAAACTAATAAAATAATGTGTGAGCGTTAATACTTGCTCCTACAATTTAATTTTTTATTGCCTTGAATATCGTATGACAAAATGACTGCAGTAAATGACCGCTCGGACATTACTAATTCTCATTCTTCACTTTGCGGACAAAATTGCGAACCTTTTTTAAAATATTAAATTTTCGGCATGTTGAAATTAACAGCAATTCATTTTCAGTTAAACCGCTTTGCGCAGTAGCCTTTTTTAGCAGATCTCGTGCAAAGTCAGTCTCTTCTTCCGGCACATCATCAACATCAATCTTTTGACAATGCCATTCATAAGTTAGATTACAGTATTGATTAAAATAAGGTTTTTCAGTTTCCATGATTATATTATACTTCCTAAATGACGAATTAAGTGTATTCTAAATGTAGTAAAATATTTTTATGGAAACATTCGCAAAAAGATTCAAAGAGTTGAGAGAAGAAAAAGGATTAAATCAAACTCAACTTGCAAAAGAGTTAGGTTTTAGTTCAAGAACAATCAGTAGTTATGAAACAGGCAGAGGAGAGAGTGATTTTCAAACTCTAACGAGATTGTGTAAGTTTTTTGATGTAACAGCCGGATATCTCATAGGAATAGAGGAATTCTAAAAAATCGTAGGGATGGCACTTTGCCGGTCTCACAACATAATAAGGAGAAAAAAATGCAAAAAATTATTCAATGTGTGCCTAACTTTTCAGAGGGCAAAGACAAGAAAAAGGTTGAAGCAATCATAGATTGCTTTCGTGAGACGGAAGGCGTGAAGTTGCTTGACTACTCACTTGATGCCGATCACAACAGAACGGTTGTCACAATTGTCGGTGATCCAAAGTCGCTAAAAACAGCAATCCTGAAAGCAATCAAAAAAGCACTAATAACAATAGATTTAACAAAACATCAAGGTCAGCACCCACGCATGGGAGCATGTGATGTTGTGCCGTTTATTCCGATTAAAAATGTGACGGAAGAGGAAGTCATCGCTCTGTCAAAAGAAGTCGGCGAAGAAATCGGCAAACTCGGAATACCTGTCTTTTTCTATGAAAAATCAGCAACTGCCCCCCACAGAGAAAACCTCGCAGATGTTCGCAGAGGACAATTTGAGGGTTTAGCAGAAAAGATGAAAGACACGAAATGGCATGCCGACTTCGGGCCCAAAGATGCCCCCCACAAAACATTCGGGGCAGTCGCAGTATGCTGCAGAATGCCGCTGGTTGCTTTTAATGTCAATTTAGGAACCGACAATCTCGAAATTGCAACTGCAATCGGCAAAAAAGTTCGTTTTCTTGGGGGTGGTCTAAGATACTGCAAAGCCATGGGAGTTGACCTTGCCGAGAGAAAAATAACCCAAGTTTCAATGAATTTAACTGACTACACTAAAACAACAGTCTATTCAGTCATTGAACTAATCCGCATTGAAGCCAAACGCTATGGCGTTCCGATAGTCGGAAGCGAAGTTATAGGCTTAGTCCCAATGCAAGCCCTAATCGATTGTGCTGAATACTACCTCCAAATCGAAAATTTCAAAATTGATCAAGTCCTTGAATACAAAATAATGGAATAAGCAAGGTGGATGACAAAATGTGCGGGCGACAGAATGCCGCTCCTACAGAATATGTCAATCCCCACTGAATATCACACGACAAAATAACCGTAGGGGACGCCGCTTCGGCGTCCTGCACAATGCGTGGCTGCCCCTGCAATAAATAATTATGCGTTGAAAAGAACTCGTCAAAAATCTGTGCGGGCGGCAACCTGCCGCCCGCACAATGTGAAACGACAACCACGAACTTCGCAACAAACAACGAACCGACAAAACTGTAGGGGTGAGCCTGAATACTGGACAACATTATTGATAATTTAAGCAATCTTGCGTTGCTCGCCCCTACAATAAATGATTCTTATCTGAAAAGAACTTGTAAAAAAATCGTAGAGGTGAATTGTTAGAAGGGCACACCTAAGTATAAGCAGAAAGCGGGCTAGAGGTTAGGTGTGTTCGAATCAAAAATTGCAGGGGTGTTCATTGACCGCCCACACAATGATTTCCGATAATCACGAACCAACCAATAAAACACGAACCAATAAAAACTGTAGGGGCGGCATTCTGCCGCCCGCACAATATAAAAAATCATGAATCTAATACTAAAAAACATTTCACGATTAATTACCCCCATTGGCAAAAAGCCTGTCAAGGGAAAAGACATGAATAATCTAAAAGTTATTGTGGATGCTGTTCTCGTTGTTGAAAACGGCGTCATCACTCATGTCGGCGATATGAAGGGCTATGATGAAAAATTTTCATCAATCGCCAAACCACTAACCACCAATCACAAATCACCAATCATTGAAACAATTGACTGCACCGGAAAAACTGTTCTTCCGGGATTTGTCGACAGTCACACTCATCTTGTATTCGGCGGCTATCGTGACAACGAATTTCTTTGGAGAATGGGCGGCATGTCCTATATGGAAATAATGCAAAAGGGCGGCGGGATTGCAAAGTCTGTTGAATTGACAAAAGAGGCAACAGAAGCAGAGCTTTTTGAAGTTGCTTTAGACAGGATTAAAGAACTTGAAAAAATGGGGGTGACTGCGGTTGAAATAAAAAGCGGATATGGCTTAGACAAAGAAACCGAACTAAAACAGTTGAGAGTCATCAATCGTCTAAAAAAAGAGTGTAAATCCGAAATCGTTTCGACATACATGGGTGCTCACTCAATCCCTAAATCCTATAAATCACGAGAAAACGGAAGCGGAGAGTATATTGACTTTATAATCAATGAAATCCTACCTCAAGTAAAGAAAGAAAACCTTGCCGAATTTGTTGATATCTTTTGCGAAAAAGGAGTGTTTAGTGTTTTGGAGAGTGAAAAACTTCTCACTCATGCCGCAGCACTCGGTTTCAAAACAAAAATTCATGCAGACGAAATCGTGTCTTTAGGCGGAGCAGAACTTGCCGCAAAATTAGGATGCACTTCTGCTGACCACCTTTTGCGCGCAAGCGAAAAGGGAATAAAAGATTTAAGCCATTCTAACACTATTGCAACTCTTCTTCCGCTCACTGCTTTTTGCCTAAAAGAGCAGTTTGCTAATGCTCGAAAACTAATTGACAGCGGTGCGGCAGTGTCACTCGCAACCGACTTTAATCCCGGCAGTTGCTTTTCATTTTCAATTCCGCTGCTCATCGCACTTTCAGTTATTAAAATGAATATGACAATAAATGAAGTGATAACTGCTTTAACGCTAAACGGAGCGTGTGCAATAGACTGCGGTGAAACAATGGGTTCGCTAGAGAAAGGAAAACAAGCAAATATTACGATTCTAAAATACCCCTCAGAAAACTTTTTAGCCTATCACACAGGCATAAACATAGTTGAAAAAACAATAATAGGAGGCATATTATGCTAATTGAAAAAACAGTAAAAGACTTCGTTAATGAAGTTGCGTCAAATTCTCCGGCACCGGGAGGCGGAAGTGTTGCCGCACTCTCATCTAGTTTGGGGGCTTCTCTTATTTCCATGCTCGCAAATTTGACCATTGGAAAAGAGGGTTACGAAGAGGTGCAAGACGAAATGAAAAAAATTGCAGATTTAGCGAAAAAATCAGCAAACAAATTTCTTGCAGTAATCGACGAGGACACTAAAGCATTTGATGCCTACATGCAAGCAATCCGTATGCCGAAAGATACTGACGAGCAAAAAGTTGTTCGTATTGAAGCAATGCATACAGCGGCAAAAGGAGCAACAAATGTCCCTCTGCAACTTGCTCGTGATGCTTTTACTCTCATTGATGTTGCTGAATACGCAACAAAAAAAGGCAACAAAAATGCAGAAAGTGACGGAAAAGTCGCCGTTCAAATGCTAAAAAGCGGAATTTTGGGCGCTATCTACAATGTTCAAATAAACCTAGGCATGATAAAAGATGCAAACTACATTTCAAAAGTAGAAGAAGAAATCAAAGCAATAGAGGCACAAACTCTAAAAATCTAATCATAAACTAACAAAGCAGCATTGTGATTGACATTATTTAAAAGACAGCGGATTTTCTGGCGAACTAATGGGAGTTTATCAGGCAGATGATATGTATCTCGGGTTTTGGTAAAAACACCCGCTTTTTAACATTTTTATTGCGAAAATTAACATTGAATATAAATAGGTTAGACCACAATTTTTAGAGATGGTCTAACCTATTTTCTTATATTCTTATTGTAGTTGCTGCTTCTTTCAAAGATTGATTTTCTTGTGTATATTGTTTATCGGAATTGAAATTAATTGAAAAATTCTTATGCCTTGAAAATTGTTTAACTGCCGATTGTTTTATCATCATCATCAGTTATTTTGAGTTTTTTCCTATATTCTAAGTGTATCATAAACGACACACTTAAGTTTGACATGGAATTATAAGTGTGATATAATCAAGTTGTTGAATAAGTGATTTGAGACATAGCAATCATAAAAAACTGTATCAACTAAGGAGACAATCAAAATGGAAAAAGAAATTAAAGAAATAGTAAAAGAATTGGAACTTTGCGACGAAACTGCTGAAGTTGAGTTGGTTGAAGCACTTGAAAGTGTGACAAAGAGTAATACATTTCTTGCCCTTGATGCTGAAATAATCTTTAAGGTATTGAAAAAAGAGAGTGTCAATGTTTTCACCTCAACACTTGCGAATTGTGTTGACAATTGTGCTATTAGCAGGAAAGAGAAAATATTAAATGCTTTTCAACACGCAATGAAACTAGTCAGTCCTGAAAACAATATTGAAATAAAACCTCAAATAATAAATGCAAAAACAATAATTTCAATTATCAGAGGAACAAACGATTTGAAACTTTCAGTTGTTGAAGAAGCGATAAGCCTTCTCAAAACAGCAACGAATGCCAAAGACATATTTGTCGGAGCAGATTGCTCATTGGAGAAAGGTGTCAGAATTGTTCTTATAACATCAAGTGATGAAATTGATGGTCAAGTTAACAATGAAAAACTTGCAGCATAAAAGGGTATTTTAATTTAAACATGAAAAATTATAAGCAGAGTTTGGTTTCATGAGAAGATTAGTCTTCGACGGCTTCGCATGACTCAAAAAAATGGAGACACTATGCCAAAAACAGAAAACCAAAAAATAAAAATGCTTAGGCTGCTGGAGATATTGAAATCTGACAGCGACGAAGAAAATCCAATCGCATCAACCGAGATAATCGCAAGGCTAAAGGATCAGGGCATAGAGTGCGGCCGTAAATCTCTTTATGACGATATTCGAATACTTAACGAGTATGGCTATGAGGTTATGTGTATCAAAGGACGGCAAAATATGTATTACATATCTGACCGCACCTTTGATATTCCGGAACTTAGAATTCTTCTTGATGCAGTTCAATCAGCAGCGTTTATTCCTAAGAAAAAGACACTTGATTTAGTCTACAAAATATCTGCTCTCGCAGGTTCGCATAGAGGTGAACTTTTGAAAAAGAATACTGTTCATTTCGACACGGTTAAGCGCGGTAATGACAAAATTTTTTATTCAATCGATGCAATTGACAGGGCAATCGCTTCGGATAAGAAAATAACTTTTTGGTATTTTGATATAGACATTGAGGGTGAGAGAATATATCGTAAAGAAAAAGAGCGCTATGTGCTGAGTCCGGTAGGATTAATACTGGCTAATGGGTTTCATTATCTTGTGGGTTATGATGAGAGGCAAAAGGCGTTTAGAAATTATCGGGTAGATAGGATGGATAATGTTAATATTGAAGAAGAGAATATTGTTCCAGCCGATTGTATTAAGAATTTCGATGTCTATAAAGACCAAAATCTAGCATTCGGAATGTATTCAGGCGAGGTTGAAAGAGTAACGCTCCATGCCCATAACACTCTTGCTGAAATAATCTTTGACAAATTCGGCTCCCACATAAAACTCAATAAGGCAGATGAAAACCATTTTACAGTAAGTGTTGAAATTCAAATATCTCCTGTCTTTCTTAGTTGGTGTGTGATGTTCGGAGATAGACTTAAAATTCTAAGTCCCAAGAAAGTGGAGGGGGAATTGATGAATTTAATAAAATCAATCACAAAGATGTATGAAGAGAGTTAACTATTTAGGTGTTAAAATGAAGGAGGTAATGCATGATAAAAGATCACAATAAGCAACGAAAGAAAGCATACTGTCCGGTATGCGGAACACTTTTATGCACGGGTATTTTTGGGGAAAGTATTCAAAATATTTGCAGGGGAAAAAGTGGAGTTAAGTGTGATAATTTGATTGATATAAACTTTAGTGAAAGAGGTGTTGAAACTATTGTCATAACGCCGAATAGAAGCAGTTCGGCATAAAAGCAGAAAAAAACAATTTAATAGGTCAGTATTCGTAGTAGCAATTTTGCACACGAATGCCGGCAGCGTCTTGTGAACAGGCGGAGCGAAAGCGACTCCAAAGCCGTGCAGGATAGAAAAACAATCTTAAAAGATTAATTTCTATCTTGCGCGGCTTTTTTAATTTTACAAAAAAAATCTTGAGGAGGTATTTTATTATGACAAAAATTTATTTTAGAAATGCAAAAAGACAAAAGGTGTTCGTAGAGGTGAGCAATGAATTAGCACTTGCATACAAAGAGGTTCATCAAAAAGAATGGCGAAATGAAAAGAAAGAGCTATATTATCGTGGAAGACCGCTAGATACATTGACAGATGATGCAATCGAGCATCGGCAAGGTGGTAAGCGGGAGGCTAGCCTTACAATGGAAAGTGCAGAGGATGTATTTTTTGGGAATGTAGAAAGAGAAGAGCATGAAAAAGATTTTGAGAACACATATAATTCGCTGACATTAAAGCAGACTGAACTAGTGAAACTCCTTGAAATGGGGATGACAATTATTCAAATTGCTCAAATATGGAATAAACATCACACAACAATTTTTGAGATGAGAAAAGCATTGCAAAAAAAATTTCAAAAATTTTTGTAAAAACACCCCTCAAAATTGCTCTTTTTTCTCTAACCTAATGAGAGGATTAATTTTTTCCCTTTGAAAGAGAGTGGAATTAACATAAAAAAATTGAAATATTTTGCATTTTATATCATGTTAGTTTTTGTCTCAAAAAATAAATAAAGGAGGAAATGGACAATAGTTAAAAAAGTGGACAGGATGATATAGGAAATGATATAATTGGTAGAATTTAGTAGATTTTTTTGGTAGTTCTTTCTAGTTTAGACTAGAGAGAATTTTTTTTCTGCTTGATTGGGCCGTTTTGAGTTGTAGTAGCCTTCGATGTATTCGAAGATTGAGATTTCGAGTTCTTTTAGATTTTGATAGTTTCTGCGATTGGTTTGTTCACGCTTTAGAAATTTGAAGAAACTTTCGGCGACGGCGTTGTCGTAAGGATGTCCTTTTTGTGAGAATGATTGCACCGCATTACAATTGTCCAATAATTTTCTGAACGAGAAAGCAGTGTATTGGCAGCCTCTGTCGGAGTGGAACATCAATCCCTTGGGATTTCTTTTGCAAAACGCAATCATAAAAGTATCATGGACAAGTTGTGCATTCATACGAGCGGATATTTTATATGAGATTACTTTTCTTGAGAATAGATCTATTATGACGCATAGGTAATAAAATCTGCCACCGGCTCTTATGTAGGTGATGTCGCTTACCCATACAAGGTTAGGAGCGGATTGAATAAATTTTTTCTCTAAATGATTAATACACTCATCATTATTTGCACAAAAATACTTGAATTTGGGCTTTTTTCTTGCCAAAGCGGGTAATTCCATTGTTTTCATCAGTCTATACACTCTGCCTGTACTGATGAATATGCCATAATCACGCTGCAACAAGATTTTAATTTTTTGCACTCCGGGGCGTTTGTCGTGTTCGGAATATACTTTCAAGATTGCCCGTCGTATCTCCTGGTTTTCTTCCGTGCGGAGAGTGGGTTCAGAAAAGAATCGTTTGTAATATGTGCTTCTATTAACTCTCAAAACCCGGCACAAAGTCGTTATCTTGTGTTGAAATCTTAACTTAAATACCGCATTTAATCTTTCTTTGAGTGTTGCATGAAGATGGCAGCCGCTTTTTTTAAGATGATATTTTCTTCCTCAAGTTCTGCATTCCGCTTGCGTAACCGTTCAACCTCTTGTGCTGACATAACTGTATCGTCCGACATTTTCACCTCGGAATACTTCCTCACCCATTCGGATATTGTGTTTGTATTCACACCATATTCCGCAGTCAACTGTCGATAGGTCTTTCCGTTCTGATACAGCATCACTATCTGCTTTTTAAATTCGTCACTGTATCGATTGGCTTTCACACCAATTCTTGCTCCCATTTTTTCTTTCCTCCTTTTGTGTGTCCTCTCCATTATATCATTTCCTATATCATCCTGTCCACTTTTTTAACTATTGTCCAAGCACGAATTACCTCTTTCTTAAATTCATCACTATATTTCTTTTGCATCACGAACTCCTTCAAATATCTTTCTTTTTATTATATCCTATCCGTCCCCATCCTGTCTACCTTCAAGGTAGTAGTTCACACCGTCCCCCTAGCCCCCGTCCACTCGACCCCCCTAAGTAATTATTAATTCATTATTGATAATTTTATTAAATTGAATTTTTTGAATGTTAAAATGATTTCATTCATTAAAAATTTATAAAAAGTTTCACACTTTTTTGGGATGAAATAGTATTGCTTTAATAATTGTATTATTTTTTCTCTTTTAATCCCCTTTATTCTCTTTACAAACATTTTAAAAAGTGCTAAAATAGCGTTAAATCTGCTCAAAAACACTCAAAAAGACATGCCCGGGTGGCGGAATGGCAGACGCACAGGACTTAAAATCCTGGGAAGGAAACTTCGTATCGGTTCAAGTCCGATCCCGGGCACCACCTATGACATCACTATTGTCGTAGTGAAGTCAGTCAAAAAGCAGTCCAATAGGGCTGTTTTTTGCATTTCAGGGGGTCTGTAAGATTTTTTGAAATATTCAAAAATCAAACCCCCGAGAGGGGTAAAAGACCTAACACCGACAAATACCCCAAGCACACCCAAAACACGACTTTTGCGTCCGTTAGGATTTGAACCTTTTCGTGCGATTTGAGGGTGTATTCAATCGCCTTTGCAATTCCAACCGCAACTCAAACCGCCTTACGCACCTTTGACAGCCCTGTTCAGGTTTTGTCGCATTTGTTGCCTAGCACTCGGAAAAGGATAGCAAATACATAAACTTCGCCGTGTTGAGCGTTTGTGAGGCTTTTTGGGCAATATGACAATATGAAATAAAATATTTATAAATATTTTCAAATAAGTAGTGAAAATCACTTTACATATTATAAAATGATATGATATAATTCAATCATTAGGCAGCCGACCGCCTAATAGAGGAGTTTTTGCCATGAATACAATAGTTAAAGATTGCCCCGTCTGCAAAGAGGAACTGGTCATCTCAAGATTGACTTGCAAACATTGCAACATAGAGTTGACAGGCGAATTTGAGACAGCTAATTATTTTGCCGAACTGAGTGCTGCCGAGAAAAACTTCGTGAGTCAGTTTTTGCTGTGCGAGGGCAACTTAACGAAAATGCAAGAGAGGCTACAGCTAAGCTACACATCGGTCAAGGATAAGCTAAGTGGCATAGTAAACAAACTAGGGCTTAAAGCCGAGAGCGGACACACCGCAGAGGAAGAAATCAAAATGGTTGAGGTAACGCAAAATGACAGCAAGGCAGTAAGGCTACTCAAAGAGAATCTATCGGCAAGCGGAGGCAAGTCTCAGATGGCGATGCTAAGAGGGGACGATGTCGCAATTTGGTTTTCAAGCGACAAGAGAGGAATCATAGCAGAGGGACTAAAGAGCGTAACGCTTGAGTGGGAAGTCTTTGATGCTATTATTGAAAAGGCGGTGACTTTGGGTGGTAAAATGTTCCGAGGCGATAGTGCTGCACATAACGGCAAAAGGATTGGTAGCGATGAATTGCCGCTAGACACCATAGATGCATTTGTTGCAACCACATTTTTTGGTGCAAGAGAGGGCGACTCAACGCTAAGGCGGTCAACTTATTATGCGGGTGTTTTAGCATGGGCAGGCATCGTTGATAATTGCAGGAGTCACGGCGAGGGCGGCTACATTCTAGTAAAGCCAGAATACGAATAGAAAGCAAAGCAAGGAGACTTGATAATATGGCGTTTATAAGAAAATTTGATACCACAAGGTTAGATAAACTAACAGGGCAAGAAGCCGATACTTATTCGCTCCTAAGACAAGATGTTTTTGAGGGCAAGGTTTTTCCTGCGGTAAGAGCGGGTAGGATAGATTTTTATTATAAAGGCGGCAGACTTTACAAATTTTATAGCACACGATTTGAAAGAGACGCTAAGTACACAAACTATTGCGCTGATGGCGGCAGGGACGATTACGAAAGTGCCAAAAAGCAAAAGGGTATTGCATACGGGCGATTTTAGGATGCATGGAGCAAGAGGACGAAAAATGCCGCTAATCTTTGAAAAGTTTGCGAGCAATTTGGATGTCCTTATTTCAGAGGGCAGTATGCTTAGTCGCCCCAGTGAAAAGGTTATGACAGAGCATGAGCTAGGTGCAAAGGCGGCGGAGCTAGTGGAAAAGCATAAAAACATATTCGTGCTAGCAAGTTCTACAAACATAGATAGAATAGCGGTTTTTTATAACGCAGCAATAAAAGCCAAAAAACCGTTTGTGATTTGCGATGACTACCAAGGCGACATACTAAAAATCATAACCGAAAACAGCCGCTCGCCCTTTTATGATTTTACTAGACAAAAAATCTACACTTACAATAGCGGTAAAAAGCTAAACGACTACATGAAAGATTGCGGCTTTGTAATGATGATAAGAGTCAACTACGCAAGCACAAAAGCCATAAAAGCATTTCCTGATAATTTGCTTGTTTATTCCATGTGGAGCGGATACCTACAAGAGGGCAGAAGTTGTTTTGACAAGCGCACCTTTGATTTTATAGAAGATGCAAAGGCAGAGGGCAGTCAATTCGTGCAACTGCACACAAGCGGTCATGCTACTACAGACGATATAATTAGACTTTGCGAGGCAACCAAGCCAAAAAAGATTATTCCCATTCATTCCGAAAAGCCCGAAAGCTTTAAGAACTTAGGAATTGACAGCGAAATAATCGTTTTACAAGATGGGGAAGAGATAAGCATTTAATTGACAAGGAGATAGCAGTGCAAGAGAAAAGCAACATAACAAATAAATACCAAGCCGCTTGGATAGCTAAGCAGCTACAGCGGAGAGGGAGTGGGGCGGAGATGGTGTCTACTGTCTTGGCTGATGCTCGGATTGATTTGCAACCGCACCAAGTGAGTGCGGCACTTTTTGCATTGCAAAATCCTTATTTGAAAGGAGCGATGCTTTGCGACCAAGTGGGACTAGGCAAGACGATACAGGCGGGGATAGTAGTGGCTCAAAAGTGGGCGGAGGGCAAGCGAAATATTATCGTGGTCTGCCCTGCGACCTTGCGACACCAATGGAAAGAGGAGCTAACCCGTTTATACAAATGAGCCAAATCTATGCAAGGCAGTCGGATGCAGCATGGGCTAAGATTTATGCGGTGGTGCGTGAGTGCAAAATGAAATACTCTGACCCTTACACCACAGGCGACCCTAATGATGTTATGGAGCAGCTCCTAAGCGGGGGTGGCAAAAAATGATTAGAGTAATTGAATTATTCGCAGGGACTGGCGCACCGAGGCAAGCCTTAAAGAATTTAGGCATACCGCATGAGGTGGTAGCCATAAGTGAGGTAGATAGATTCGCAAGTCTTGCATACGAGGCACTTCACGGCGAGACCAACAACCTCGGCGACATAACCAAGATTGAGGAATTGCCCGCCGCCGACCTTTGGACATACGGCTTTCCCTGTCAGGACATATCAGTTGCAGGCAACGGAGCAGGGCTAGACAAAGGGAGTGGAACTCGGAGCGGACTGCTTTGGGAGGTGGAGCGGTTATTGCTAAGAGCAAGAGACAACGGGACATTGCCAAAATACCTACTGCTAGAGAATGTCAAAAACCTAAAGGTGAATGCCGTCATTTCATTATTCGGGCAGTCGGCAAGTAGTGTGTAGAGCGGATGGTGCGTGGCTTTTGCCGTGTCGCCGTTACTTTCTTCTTTTAGTAGCTTTAGCGGAAGACTCGCCACCGTCTCACTAATTACTTTCACGCAAGCATAAACGGCGCTTATCTTTGCAGTCTCAATTACTAAAAACAACCCCCAAGAGATTCGGCGACTTGGTGCGTTCGCTCACAAAAGCAGAGGTAACAAACCGCCAAAACTGGTACGGATGGCGATTAGAATTTGTCGGCAACAACAAAGCGGGAGTGCCATTCCAAAAGATAGCCAACATCCTAAACTTCGGTAGTAGCACAATAAAGGGTACGAGGTTTATAAATAAGGCGATAGGATTAACCAAAATCCTGTGGGGCTTTTGTCATTTTGGTTCAAAAAGGCTTAAAGTAGCCTAAATACATACTTTCAATCTTAAAGCCACCCTTTTGACCCCATTCTAAGACTTTTCGTCAGGCACACCCAAAATAGTACGACTTTTCGTTGTCCATAGACAGGCGTGCTATTTAACAAACAACACACAGATCTAATATTATATCCAATGGGTAAAGATGGAATTAATTATATTATTCCGTCGAGCGTTGAAACCATTTTCGAGCATGCATTTTCGGGCACCATACTATCAAACATTACCATTCCGAAC
>WRAY01000011.1 GCA_009779975.1 Bacillota bacterium
ACAAAACTAATGTTGATGCAATAATAAATACTAATCCATACGAAACATTTAGTCAAATTCTTCAAAAGATGAAGATGGGAGATAATGATTTTTTGAGTATAGACGGAGTTTATTGCATAGATAAATCTAAGGCGGAAGTTGTTTGTTATGTTCCAAAATATTTTCCTTTGCGAGAAAAATTATCTGCTTATGCAAAATATTACCGTCATTCTTATTTAGGACCGTGTGTTTCGATAAAAACAAGTTTTGGCTGTCCGCATAATTGCAATTTTTGTCTATATGCAAAAGGGGGATATGGAAAGTATTGGGAGAGAGATTTAGAAGATGTATTTGATGAATTGAAACACATAAAAGAATCGGACATAATGATTCTTGACGATAATTTTACCGCTAAGCTAATATAAAAAGAGTTGAAGCATTTTGCGATGGATTGGAGCAGCATAATATTCTAAAAACATTTTTCATTTTAGCAACACCGCGTGCAATTGCAAATAATCCTGATATTATTCGGCGTTTTGCAAAATGTGGGCTAAAATATGTTTTTTTGGGTATTGAGAGTTTTGATGAAGAAGTTTTAAAAGAATTAAATAAACCGTCAACGCTGGAACAAAATTATATTGCGCTTGATTTGTTGCGAGATTTGGAAATTGAAGTTAATGCCGGTATTATTTGTATGCCGCACTTCAAACAAGAAGATTTTGGTTTGTTGACGGCAAGTCTAAAAAAATACAATCCAATTTTTCCAATGATTAATGTGCTTGCACCAATGCCGGGAACACCAATGTTTGAAAAATATAAAGAAGAAGCATATATATCTGAAAAGAAATTTGAAGCGTTTAATATGATGGAACACATTATTGAACCACTTCATATGACAAAAAAACAATTCTATAAAAACATTTTAAAAGTTTACAAATTTACCGTAGGAAGTAAAATAACTCTTAACTACATAAAACAAAAATACGGAAAAAGAGAATTGCTTCGTCATAGAAAAATATCAAAAAAAGTCTCAAAAAAATTCAAAACAAAAGATAATTAAAAGGAACTGCGTTTTTAAACAGTTCCTTTTTGATTGCTACTTGTATTGATGGAATTTTTTTGATGAATAAAAAGCGTAGAAAACAAGCCCTGATATGGGAAGATTTAGTATCAAGAATATCGGAATAAGGAGGGTTGAGAGATATTCGTTTCCGTTTTGAAAGCCCGGTGACATTCCCATAAAAAGGTTAACACAATAAGTAATAATGAGAAGAAGAATCACAACCCATGTTCTAAACGCCATTGAACTCTTTAAACTATAATCAACTCGTTTAAGTTTTTCCGGATTTAGCAAATACATTACTGCACTAACTATTGGGAAAACAAGGGGAGTGAGAAATCCGAGGAGGTAGGCAACTAGGTTTAAGTTCGGCATGTTTGGAGGGGTTGGACCGCCGGCACCAAATTGAACAATCAAGAAAGCAAAGAAAACACTGGCAGTTGCAAGCAAGAACGAAATGAGAGATTGCCTAATCATTAACTTGTTTGAAAAATAGTAATATTTTGCTTCATATAATAATGCAACTTCACCGTCATGGATTCTCGTTTGGATATTATCGCCGCTATGTCTTGCGGTTTCTGCAATTTTAGTTAAGTTATTCTCAAGAGTGTTTTCGTAATGCCTTGTTGAAGTAAGGTGTGTTGTCTGAACTTTTATGCCGGTGTCACGCATCTGAAAGAGAGAGTCTCTTGTGTGGATTTGACTATTGTCTTGTGTTGTTGGCAAAATAATAGTGTGAGGAGTTGGCGGAGGGGCAAAGTGATCGTTCTCATCGTTGTTTTTGAACAAAAGAGCCAAAGCGTCTTTGTATTCTCTTTCAATGATAGTTCTGTCGGTTTGGAGAGGAGTGTTGTTTTTTTGGTGATAACTAATGAAATCTTGACCAAAAGGGAGTGATGAATTTTGCGGCTGAGGTTCATCTGTGACAGATAATTCTCTCACTTCATTAGATGGGGCAGCGACTGTGTTTTCCTCAACTATTGTTTTGTTTGTTGCTCGCTCAAGAGAAAACTTTTCTTCAATAAGTTGCTCAATATATTCTTTGGTTGTGATTTTTGGTTCATCTGTTTCAGTTTCATTAGGCTCGCTGTAATTTTGTGATTTTGCATGTTCATAATAACTGTTTTGGTTTTGTTCGTTATTAAAAAGGTCTTTAATGAGGGTTGAGGGGTCAATGTAGTTGTTGATATTGATGGTTGTTGAATTCTCGTTTTGAGTTGGCGGAGGAGAAGTGTGTTCAGCGTGAATAGTTTTTGCAACATCTGAAATAACCATACTCATGTCCATGACTAAATCTTCTTCAACAGGCGGCAGTGCAACTTCTTCAACACTGTTTTCTGCGTTTTCACTAGAGGCACTCTCATCATTAAACTCGCCTTCTAAGTCAATATCAGGCGTGTTTTCACTATCTTCAATCAATTCTTCGTTTCCGAAAGTTTTCAAGTTCGCCAAATCATATGATTTGTCCGAAATAAGACGGTCAATAACAGTTCTTGAATACTCCCAGTCCGTTTGATTTTTCAAAAAAATCTCTCTGCCCATATCGGTGAGAGTGTAGTATTTTCTTCTGCCGCCGATTCCGCCGACAGTTTTTGCACCCCAATAAGAACGAACAAAGCCTTGAACTTCAAGTCTTTTAAGGCAACTGTAAAGAGTGGGTTGTTTTAATTTGTATTGACCGCTGCTTTTTTGTTCAATCTCTTTGATAATATCATAGCCATATCTGTCGCCTTCAAAAAGTGCCTTTAAAATAATGGTGTTGATATTACCTCTGATAAGGTCGCTGTTGATAGTATTTAACATCTATTTCTCCAGTTCGTATGTGCTATATCACGCATAATATGAGCAAAATTCATAAGCACACAATTCTCTTGACATAATTATACTATAATTTTTTTTCTTTGTCAAACAATTTTTCACTATATTTTTGTCGACAAATGAATTAATATTGTGATATAATATATGTTGAATGGAAAAAATAACCTACAGATTAAGGCGTCAAAGAAGAAAAACATTAGTCCTAAAAATTGAGAATGGGGAAGTTGTTGTTTATGCACCGCTAAAATTTCCAACTGAAAAAGTTGATGCGTTTGTTGTTTCAAAAGTGGATTGGATAAGAGGCAAACTAGAAAACTTTGAAAACACGAAAGGAATAATTGATGAAATTAACAACTTGAATAAAGTTTTATTATTCGGGAATGAATATAATATTGAGTTGTCGGATTTGAAAAAAACAATCGAATTGACTGAAAATAAATTGCTTGTCCCAAAAAAATATTCTGATGAAAAAAAGAAAATGAACGCAGTTGTTAAATATCTAAAAAATTATGCGATTGAATTTTTACAAGAAAGACTGAATTATTATTCAAATCTGCACTCAATAAATTATGGCGAATTAACACTCACAAATGCAAAAAAAAAGTGGGGAAGTTGTGATTGGAGAAAAGACATCAAACTAAATTTTCGCTTGATTCTTTTGCCTATTGATATTATTGATTATGTCATCTTGCACGAATTGTCCCACACTTATTACCTAGACCACTCCAAAAACTTTTGGAATACTCTCGAGATATATTGTCAAGACCCAAAGCAGATGAAACAAAAATTAAAACAAAATTCACATTTGATTGAGACATACAGGTAGAGATTAGGTGTAAATGTAGAGTTAATTAGAATGAAAATAAAAAGGTATTAAACATTTTAATATCTTTTGTGTCGTCGTATTTTTGCTATTGCAAGCAAGCAAAAATGCTCTTTGTATAAATTTTCAAAATATAACAAAAACTAGGAGTATGCTAATTCGGAATGAATTGAATGCTCCCATTTTTTTTAATGTGGAAGAAAAAGAAATTTTTGTAAAACCTGCGAGAGAGGCTGATGGAAGAAACAAGAAAAAATCTAAACAAACGATATGAAAAATATGTGAATGCAGTTTCGCCGACAACCAACACTGCAAAGTCTCTTTTCCATAGTTTTTGGATTGGCGGTTTAACTTGTTTGGTTGCGGAACTCATTGCAACACTATTTGCATTTTTGTTTCCGAACATGGAACAGGCAATGGTCGGCAACATTACTCTTATGACAGTTATTGCTCTTGCTGTTTTGCTTACTGCGTTTGGCGTTTATGATAAATTAGGGCGATTTGGCGGAGCGGGGCTTTTTTTGCCGATAACCGGTTTTGCAAACTCAATGAGCAGTTCTGCGATCGAGTTTAAATCAGAAGGTTTTATTTTCGGCACTACAACTAAAATATTCAACATAGTAGGCCCGGTTCTGGTTAGCGGCATAGTTTTTTCGAGTTTAGTAGGAATAATTCATTTGCTGATTTTTGGAAGAGTTACATGATTTTTTTGAAAGTATGTCAGACATAATATATGAGAAAACAAGTGAAAAGTTGCTGTTTCTATATAAAATTCACACAAATTTAATTCGCTCATACACTGGAATATGAGCGAATTTTTTCTTGTCAATGGCGGAAAGAAGTTAAAAGGTGAAATTGAAATTTCTTCTGCCAAAAATGCACTACTACCTATTATTTCTGCCTCACTTATGACGAGCGGAGATGTTTTGCTGAAAAACTGTCCGAGATTGACGGATTTGGAAAATCTTCTTGAAATTATTCGCGAGTTAGGCGGTATTGCCGAATTTCGCGGGAGCGACATTTTTATTAATGCAAAAGATGTCAGCCCCAAGTTAGTTTCAAAAGAATTGACACAAAAAATCAGGGCATCAATTTTCATCTTAGGGCCGCTGCTGGCAAGATTTAAAGAAGCGTCAATATATATGCCCGGGGGGTGTAATATTGGAACTCGAGGAATAGATCTTCATATTGTGGGCTTGAAAAAACTGGGTGTTTCAATTAAGCAAGAAGGGGAGACAATAAAGTGCAAAAGAAGCGGACTGCAAGGCACAAAAATTTATCTATCACTTCCAAGTGTCGGAGCAACTGAAAATTTGATGATGGCGGCGGCACTTGCCAACGGCACAACAACAATCATCAATGCGGCAAGAGAGCCTGAAATAATAGACCTTGCCAATTTCATAAAATCGCTTGGCGGAAAAGTGCTTGGAGCAGGAACGGGAACAATTTATATTCATGGAGTTAAAGAACTGGGAACAGCAGAGTATCGTCCAATCTCCGACAGAATAATAACAGGAACTTATCTTGCGGCATGTGCTATTGCAGGGGGTGAGATAACACTAAAAAATATCAACAGCGAATATTTGAGTGCAATGATTAAGGTGCTGCTCCAAACTAATTGCGAAGTTTTGACCTATAGTGACCTAAGTCGAGAGTCGCGGGTAAACTTGATTGCACATGATCGAGACGCAGGATATTTCCATGAGAAGCATTATAAAAATTATATAAAAATCCGCTCTCCAAGAAACTTAAGACCGATATCTTTTATTGAAACAAAACCATATCCGGGCTTTCCTACAGATGTTCAGCCGCAGTTCGGGGCAATGCTTGCATTTGCAAAAGGAGCGAGCGTAATAAAAGAAACGCTATTCGAGAATAGATTTGCTTATGCGGATGAGTTGATAAAATTCGGTGCTAACCTGTCATATAAAGGTCAAGAAATGATAATCAACGGAAAAAAGATGCTCAATCCTGCAAAAGTTGCAGCCAAAGACCTAAGAGGAGGCGCCGCTTTAACTATCGCTGCTCTTGGTATAGATGGTGAGAGTATTATCGAAGATGTGCATCATATTGATAGGGGATATTATAAAATTGAAAACGACTTAAAAGCACTAGGAGCAGAAATAAAAAGAGTGCGAGCATAGCATAATTGCAAGGTGAATTGTGAGAGGTGCCTTAACTAACGAGTAAAGATATAAAATAATGAGATGCACTTAAGAATTGCAGTGGAAACAAAATATTTCCTCTGCAATTTTATTTGTTTGTTGTTTGAAAGTTGTTTTAAAAGAGTCTTAAATTTTATTGTTGGTTTTTTTGTGTTTCGTAGTCCGATTATTTTGATTTTGAAAAGAAAAACAAACTGACAATCATGCTTAAGATGACGGCAACACCTATGCCATAAGATGTTTTTATTAGTCCACCTGCAAAAGCACCGTGAAAACCTACTTCTCTTGCTGTGTCGATTGCACCGCGGGCTAAGGATGCGCCAAATCCCATTATCGGAATAGTGACTCCTGAGCGGGCGAACTCCTTCATTGGCTGAAATAGTCCGAATGCCTCAAGCAAAATCCCAACAAGTAAAAAGCCGACAACAATTCTTGCAGGGGTTATTTTTTTTGTTTTGATAACAAAAAGTTGTGCAACAGCACAAAGTGTGCCGCCAACTGCAAAGACAACTAAATACAATAATAGTTTATTTTGAATGACCATGTTTTTGCTCCTTTTTTAGGTTTTTTTAGTAGTATGTGTGACATAATACGGGAAATTTATTTAAATCATATTAAAACATAAGGTGCGAGCGGCAGATTGCCGCCCCTACAATTTTATTTTATGGTTGCGAATTAACTGTAGGGGCTGCAATCTGCCGCCCGTACCTTATAAAAACATTACTTCCTCTCAATCACAACCGCATGACAAATGCCGGGGATGCTTTCGCCTTGATAACTTGTTTGAGAACTCATTAAAGCGCCTGTTGCGGCCAATATGATTTTTTTATATTTTCCGTCTCTTAATCTTTGCAGCAAAAAAGAATTAAAAACTGCTGCGCTGCACCCTGCGCCGCTTCCGCCTTGGTAGCATTTTTGATGGACATTGTAGATTAAATTTCCGCAATCAGTATAGTTTTGCCCTAAGTCATAGTTTTGCTCATTCATTAATTGTCTTAAAATATCTGAGCCAAGTTTTCCTAAGTCTCCGGTTGCTATTAAATCATAGTCAGTAGGAGTCGTGTTTGTGTTTTTGAATAAAGACATCAAAGTGCTGAGTGCGGCAGGCGCCATTGCCGCTCCCATGTTTGAGATGTCTTTTATGCCGAAGTCAACAACTCTGCCTATAGTTGCGCTTGTTATGAAAATGTTTTCATCATATATATCATTACTTTTATTTGACAATATTGTGCTTCCGCTTCCGGTCACTGTCCATTGTGCATAGGGCGGCCGCTGATTGCCGAACTCCAAAGGAAAACGATACTGCCTTTCGGCTGTTGCAAAATGGCTTGATGTTGAACACAGAATATTATCATAAAATCCACTGTCAATCATCATGGCGCCAAGCGCTAAAGATTCTGTGAAGGTTGAGCAAGCGCTATATAGTCCGAGAAAGGGAAGTGACAATTCACGGCTGACAAAACTTGAAGTCGTTATTTGATTAAGCAAGTCTCCGGCTAAAAACATATCAATATCATCTAATCTCAAATTAGTTTTGTTAAGTGCCAACTCAATCGAGCGAGTCATCATGCGAATTTCCGATTTTTCAAAACACTTCTTGTCTTGCTTGCAGTTGTCTGATATTTCGTCAAAAAATAATCCGATAGGTCCTTCACTTTCTCTTTTTGCAACAACGGACGCTCCTGAAATAATTTTCGGGTTATTGTGAAAGATAAGAGTTTGACCGACTCTTTTTGTTTTTTTCATTATGGGTGAGTGCGATTTTTTTAAGTTAGTTTCACAACTCAGAAAATCACAAAAACTCCCTTGGTGTAATAGTATATCTGACATAATTCGTGTCTCCAAGCGATTTTTGAAGTAAAATTGCCCAGAAATATAAAAATTTCCATAAGTAGTATTTGTAAAAACACATTGAATATTCAAGTCATATTGCGTGACTTATTTTTAATTTTGTGTTATAATGTTTATATGATAGATGAAAGATCGTGCAGAATTTTGGAGTTTGATAAGGTTTTGGAAATTTTATCAAACTATGTCGTGTCCATTCCTTCTAAGGATGAAATACTAAAAAGCCGCCCTTCGACAGACAGAGACGAAATACTTCTTTTGCAGCAGTTGACAAAAGAGGCATATTTAGTGAAAGAGAAATATAATCTTTCGCCGATTGTTTCATTTGATTGCACAACGGATATTTTGGAAAAGGCTGGTATTGAGGTAATTTTATCACCGCCAGAGTTATTGAAAGTTGCAAGACTTCTTCGTTCATGTCGAATTGCTAAAAAAGAAATTTCATCATGCGGTGAAGATATTGCCGAATTGAAAAATATTGCAAATAGGGCAGAGATAAATCAAAAACTGGAAAAAGCGATTGATGATGTGATTGAAAATGAAAATGCTCTAAAAGACGATGCCAGTTCAAAATTAAAAGAATTGAGAATAAAACTGCGATCGTTAAACAACAGTGTTAAAGAAAAAGTCAATAGTTTTACTCGTTCACAAACCTATTCAAAATATCTTCAGGACAGCATTGTGACAGTTCGTGACGGGCGATTTGTTTTGCCGGTAAAAAGTGAATTTCGTCATCAAATCCCGGGATTAATTCATGACCAATCGGCAACAGGTTCAACAGTTTTTATTGAACCGATGCAAGTTGTTCAAATGAACAATGAAATCAAAAGCGTTAAAATTTCTGAACAAAAGGAGATAGAACGCATTTTAAAAGAGTTGACATTGTTTGTTGCAAGTGAGGCAGAAAATCTTAAAACATGTCAAGATGTGTGTGTTATGTCAGACATAGTGTTTGCAAAATGTGCATATTCGACAGAAATTAGAGGAATTGATCCTGTATTGAACGAGAATGGGATTGTTGATTTGAAAGAGGCAAGACATCCTTTGATTGAAAAAAACAAAGTCGTGCCGGTTAGTATTGCTTTCGGAAAAGACTACAAAATGCTATTAATCACGGGTCCGAACACCGGAGGAAAAACAGTTGCATTAAAAACGACGGGACTAATGTGTTTGATGTCTTATATCGGCTTAAAGATTCCGTGTCAAGAGGAAAGTGAAATATCAATTTTCGACAACATATATTGCGACATCGGCGATGAGCAAAGCATTGAAAACGCTCTTTCAACATTCTCATCTCATATTGTTAATATCGTCAATATCACAAATAATTTGACAAATAAAAGTCTGATTCTTCTTGATGAAGTTGGCGGAGGAACAGACCCAATTGAGGGCGTTGCACTTGCAAAAGGGATAATAAAATATCTTGAATTGATGAAGGCGAGTGCGGTTGTGACAACGCATTATCCGGAGTTGAAAGAATACGCACTTTTATCTCAAACACTGATGAACGCAAGCATGCAGTTTGATGAAGGAACGATAAAGCCAACCTTTAAAATGATTGTCGGGCTTCCGGGAACTTCAAATGCTCTCAAAATCGCATCAACTCTTGGGATTAATGACTATATTTTGAGAGAAGCAAATAACTCGCTTGATAAAAATCAAGTCCAATTTGAAGAAGTTTTGAAAAAAGCACAAAAAGCAAAAGCAAAGGCTTTAGAAGAACTTGAAGAGGCAAGGGCAGTCGCAAAGAGAACTCAAACTGAGAGCGAAAAACTTCAAAGAGACAAAAAAATACTAGAAGAAAAACTTGAAAAAATAAAATCAACTGCTCAATTAGAAACAAAAAGAATAGTGTCTTCAAAACTTTTTGAAGTAGAAGAGATAATGAATGAGATGAAAGAGTTGCAAAAAAAGAATGACGAGGAAGCACTATTCAAGGCAAGGCAACTAAAAAGAAAAATCGAGGATAAACAGTTTCTGCTGGAACAGGATGACGAGCAAGAAGAGGAAGTTGAGCACAAAGAAGTTGACCCAAACAATCTAGCGGTTGGTTCAAAAGTAATATTGAAAAAATTCGGAACGACAGGCGAGATTAAATCTTATCAAAAAGGGAAGAAAGAAGCGGAAGTCATTTGCGGAAGTGTTGTGACAAAAGTAAAATTGACTGATTTAGCATTAGTTTCTTCGCCAACTCAAAAAAAACAAAAACAAAACAAATATCAAAAATCCCCAAAACATTCCCCCGATAAAACCGAGCAAGTCCGCAAGGAAGAAGAAGTAAAAGTTTTGGGACTAACTGTTTTTGAGGCAATAGAAATGATAGAGCCGCTTATTATGTCAGACATAACTCACATAAAAGTAGTTCATGGAAAAGGAACAGGCGCATTAGGCATTGGAGTTCAAAACTATTTTAAAAAGCATAAATCAATAAAATCAGTCCGTTATGGCGGCTACGGCGAAGGCGACAGAGGAGTAACTTTTTTGGAGTTGAAGTAGATATCGATAAATATTGTGTCCAAGTGTGCAGATAGTAAAAAAACAATGGTGCCAGTGCACTGTACTTTAAATTATAGCGATAAAGTCAAAATATCTACGAAGGTCTCATTTGTATTATTAGCAGAGGGCAACAGTCTATGGCGATAGTGTTTTGTTACAAGGGAGGAAAAAACCTATGACAGAAAACAATACAATAGAAGAATAAAGAAAAGGGCAAGCCGCAGCCTAAAAATAGAGTCGGAATAAGAGCGATGATGCTAGGTGCATTTTTAGTCGTTGCTTTTTGTATGCCAATGATTAGTTTTGGTTGGTGGTATTGGGAAGACAGTATCACTATATTTAGAGTTTTATCTTACTACAGCCACATGACTATTTTTAATATAGCAGCGGCTTTTGGGTTAGTGGGTTTTATATTAGGTGCAGCGTGCTTAGTTTTGGGTTTTATTATATGCAATAAATTCAAGCACCCTAAGGCAACAAGGGCTACAAAAATATTGGTTATTTCAACTTATGCGATTACTTTTATAGCTCTAATTTTATGGATTTTTTCTAGCATAGGCTATAACAGAGCGTGGTGGTGTCCTGTCGACTGTGAGCGACACGGTTGGCCTGGGCGCTTTTTTGCCTTTCCATATGTGGGTATTTTCTTATTATCCCTATCGTTTATAGAACTAATTGTTGCGAGCGTCATTTATTTGGTTAAAAGAAAAAAATCGCCTAGCGGTCAAGAGGAAATCAAGCAGGCACAACCGCAAAGCAAAGAAAAGATGTTGTATGGTGGATTAGAATTGGTGGTGGTGCTTATGATTATTCTTGAGTTGCTATTGCCAATGGTTTCAATAGATACTAGAAGAGAAGGTGGTTGGGGAGACCCGTGGCTAGAAAACTTTTTCACGCACTTTGTTAGCAGAGGATTTAGCAGGTCTGCGATTAAAGGTTTTGTTATAGTGCTTGGTTTCTCAAGTATTTTGGCAGCAGGGGCTGTAGCGTTTTATTCGATAAAAATTCTAACAGGCAACGGCAAGGTAACAGTCGTGCGCAAAATCGTGTATGGTGTAGTTGTGCTGATTAGTGCGGTTGCAATATTTAATTTTTTATACGCTTTGACATTTAGCACTGGCATAGGTCCCGCTTTTTGGTGTCCATATACTTATACGCGACTAGGAGCCGGAGGATATTTGCTTTTTGTTCCATTAATATTGTTGGTAGCATCTGAAATTACTAATCGCTATATAAAAAGAAGAGACACAAGTCAAATTGGTCACATAAAAGAAGATATTGAAAAAAATAATGAACTAAGGTAATTACATAAAATACATAGCAACACTTAGAGCGGTTTTCATTTTGAGAGTCGCTTTTCTGATTCAACAAAATTAGGAGGAGGGAAATGGCATTTTTTCTTAAAGGGCTCTGAGATTCAGCCACTGGGCAGAATGAAATACTGCTTTCTTTTGACGATATGTTTTATGCACACATCGCTAGGAATGCAGCGGGCGTGTGAATAGCGGGCAGCGGTTTGTGCGACCACAACAGACAGTGGTGTGATGATTGCATGAGTGATATTCTGTCGCACGAACATTGTAAATATTAATTTTATGAATTTTAGGAAATGAAATAACACATATTATATTCATGAAAACTTATATTAAAAAAATGATGATTGTTGTTGCTGTTGCTTTGGCGATGGTGTGTCTTTTGAATTTCACGATAATATCAGCAAATGCCATGAGTCCGATTGACTGGGGGATAAATCCTAACACTAAGGAGCAGACGCCGACTGCCGGATATGATGCGGAAAAAGTTTTGCATGACAATAACGGGGTTTTCATTCGAGAGACAGAAGAGAAGAAGGTTTATTTAACTTTTGATTTGGGTTATGAGGCAGGGTATACTGATAAGGTTTTGGACATTTTAAAAAAGCATGACATTAAGGCGGTTTTCTTTTTGTGCAGCAACTATCTCAAGGAAACGGAACTGGTTGACAGAATGATTGCGGACGGTCACAATATCGGAAACCACACAGATAAGCACAAAGATTTGCCGAAGTTATCAGTTGATGGAATAACAAAAGATATTGCGGACTTTGATGAAAAGTTTTATGAGAAATATCCCGACCACAAAATGCATTTTTTCAGACCGCCGTCAGGAAGATTTGACAACAGGTCTTTGAAAGTTGCGAATGAGAGGGGGCTAAAAACAATGATGTGGAGCGTTGCAATAGTTGATTGGGGCAAGCAACCGATAGACGCAGCAAAAAGCAGTGACAAAATTGCCTCTCGTGTTCATCCGGGTGCAATAATACTCCTTCACATTTCAAATTCAGGAACACCAAAAATGTTAGAGCAACTTCTCCCAAAGTTAGAGGCGAAAGGGTATAGTGTTGGAAATTATACTGATTTGGTTTAATTCTAAAATATTAAAAACAAGAAAAATGACAACACAAAAACACGACAGAACACATTTCGTTCCGTCGTGTTTTTTTGTGGTGCGAAGAATGGGACTTGAACCCATACGGTTGTTACCACACGCCCCTCAAGCGTGCGCGTCTGCCATTCCGCCACCTTCGCACGATGACTAGGCTATTATATACCATTTTTAACCCCATGTCAAGGCAAAAATAGGGTCTTTTTAGACAATTTTTTGACCGCACACGCTTAAAGTGAGATACAAAGTGAGATGCATTCTAATGAAAAAAATAAAAAAGGCGTGTTCTACACTCCGAATTCATCTTTTAGGCGGCGTAATTATTCCAAAATGGGACTTGTGCTGTCTTTTTATCAAAAATCTAACAGTCATTAAGATACTCGAATGACCTGCCCATGCTTGAATTTGTTTAGGGTTGATATTTAGATGATTGCAAATAGAAAGCATTTTAAAAAAAGAAATATGGTATTATGGATAAAATGTTAACAAAGTAAAAACAAAAAAACAATAGGTTTTTGTTTAAAAAACATTGACAAATAGATTGTTGTGGGGTATACTATTTTAGCGTTATTATGTCACTTAATACATTTTAATTAAATATATGTCAAGATTGGTGGTTTTTCGCTATCAGTTTTTTCGTATTTTTTTAAATGATTTTTATGCATAATAACTATATACATATTTCAAATCATGGTGAATTCAACAACCTTGAAAAAACTATATACACTAATGAAAAGAAATGTTTTTCAAGTTGAATGATTGTGACAAGAGCGTCGCTTGACGCAAAGGAGAAAAAAATGAAAAAAATGAAAACCTTAAAGTTGTTGACGGTTTTTGCTGTTGCGTTGGTGCTTGCACTAAGTGTTTTTATGTTTACGGCATGCAATGAGACAACTTTCACCGTCACATTTGAAACAGGCGTTGAGACTGTGACTGTGCCGGAAAACCCACGAGAAGTTGAAGAGGGTCAAACCTTTTCACTGCCAACTCTAACAAGAGCGAATTATAATTTTGACGGTTGGATGATTGTTGTCGGAGGGGTGACTGTCGGAGAGCCTTTGACAGGACAACTTCCATGGTCATCTCATGAGACGCCTGCAGGAGGAAATCTTGTTCTTAGGGCGGTTTGGTCACTTGCTGTTATAAATTTGCTTACTCCTCAAAACCTAGCGGTTAACAACCTTTTTGTTGCAACATGGAGTTCCGTTGCTAATTCCGGCGGATATGAAGTTAGAATCGGAACAGGCACAATGATTCATCCGGTAACGGCAAGTCCGACTCCTAGTCTTAATTTGACAACTATCCCCGGCTTTAATGCTCTTGCAGAAGACACTGTTCATTTGGTGTCTGTTCGTGCAATCGGCAGAGTGGTGGAAGCGGAAAATCTTACTTTCGTCACAAGTGAATTTAGTGTCGGTGTTCCGATTATCAAAATTTCAAATGCAGTCGACGGTCTTATCGGCAGAATCAGAGACATTAATGATATTGAAACTTTGACAATGTTAAATCGTCCTGCTGTTCTTGCTGCCCGTGCTGACTTTGAAGGACTTACTGACTATCAACAAGCGTTAATTCCTGCTGATGTTTTAGCAATGCTGGTTGCGGCTGAGGCTGCGATTACGGCGGTTGAAGAGGCTCTTGTCTTATCAGTTATCAATCAAATCAATGCGTTAGTTTTCCCTGTGGTTATTGCGCATGAAGCGGCTATCAATGCGGCTGACTTATCTCGTCAAACCCTAGAGGGTTATGGACTTTGGAATGAAGTTCCGAATGAAGTTCAACAAAGATTAGCGAATGCAACGAGCGCTCTTGCAGTCATTCATTCTGAAATGCGTGTTCAAAATGTCATAAACTTGATTAATTTGATTTCTGCTGAGAACGCTCTTGTTCACGCTGATATTCAAAGAATTCAAAATGCTCGTCAGGCTTATAATAATTTGCATGGTGATGAAGAAAGGACTGCTGTCGGAGTTCATAGAGATACTCTTACTGCTCGTGAGCAAAGAGTTGTGTCAATTGTCATAGCGGCGCTGCCAAGTGAAGGAATTGAAGAATTTTATGCAACCTTTAGCAATGGTGAAGGCGGAACTATCAGAGTAGACTCAGGAACTCATCCGGTTCTTGTTGGAACTGTTTTGACACTTTTTGTTAATATTGAAACACATTTTGATGCAACAATTATGATAGGTTCAGAAGCGCTTGTCGGAACTCACACTGTTTTGATTGGAACTTCACCGGTGTTTTCACTTGATGTTGTTGCATATAGACTTGTGTCAATCACTCAATTTGGACATGGCTTTGAATATTTTTCAGCAGAAACCGAAGACGGCTCAATCGGAATGCTGACAAGATTGGTAGAAGGAACAGAGGTTATTATTTCTTGGGAACTTGAAGAGTTGTTTGGCTCAGAACTTCGCATCAACGGAAACCTTATAACCACCGGAATTGATTATGAAGACGGCGTGTTTTCTTATGCATTCTTTGTCACTGTTGACAGCATAATTTCTTTAAACACAAGAATTGTCTATTCAATAATATCTTTTGGCGATATTGCTCCTGAAATTACTTTAGCGGTTTATATTCACTTCGGAGATGCAACCCAAAGAATTAATGTTGCTGACGATGCGAACGCAGAACATCGCAGGGTTCATTTAGATGATTTTAGAGGAATGACAATAGATATTTATTGGTCATGGACTCATCAAGCAGGTTTTATTGCTTCTGTTAGAGAAAATGACGGTTTAATTATTGGTGATGAAGTTGCAGGAGGCGATGGTATAACAAGAACATTGCGTGATAGTTTCACAATACCAAATAATTCACAACTTTTTGACCTTCAATATACTGCCGAAATGGTGAGAACAATTGAACAAGGAGTGTTTGATTTTGGCGGATTTGAATTTTGGGGAGGAAATGACACTCCCGCTGTTTCAAATTGGCGTTCAATCGAAAATGCAGCCTTGGCAACAGTTTTAAGTCCTATTAACGGCTTGAACGAAGTTCAATACATTAGTGATAACACCCAATCGTTTTTTATCATCATTGGTCAGCAAATTGCATGGTTTATGCCTCGTACTCAAAATTTTAGGGTTGCTACTTTTGAATTGGTTGAACTCTCAACCGGTCTTTATGGAGTTCTAATACATGCTAACGGTTATTTGGCAAGTTTTGAAGGTCGTATAGTAGGTCCTCAGCCTAATGGTTTGGCATTCCTTTTATATGACGCTGTTAATAATCGTTTGATACTCAATTCTCAATACTCTTTTTTAAGTCCTGTAACGGGAATAACTTCAAGATCTCCGCATGGAAACTTTTATAGAGTTATTTTCGGCAGAGAGTTTGATGACCAACTAGATGTTCCTGTTGTCACTGTTGATGCAGCAACTCTAATTGCATCATGGAACATAGTTCCTCATGCAACTTCCTACAGAGTTTATGTTGACGGAGTGAACATCGCAACAGTGAGCGGAACTTCAATTGACTTAAATCTGTTTGGCTTGGAAATAGGTTCAAGAGAAATTCAAGTTATTGCAGTTGGCGGAAGAGTGTTTGTTGATGATGAGTGGGCATGGCTCGAATCTCGTGCAAGTGCTGTTGTTTCCTTTGTTATGACTGCTCAACCATCTAATCAGCCTTTCCATCCGCCTGTTTTCTTAGATGTTAGCAATAACATGGTTTTATCATGGACAGGACCTCTTAATGCAAATGCATGGACTGTTACCATTACAAACACTGATACAAATGCATTCACTACTCATGTTGTCTCAACAAACAGCCTTGACCTTCGTCCTTTAATAACTGTTCAAGGAAGATATTCAATAACTGTTCGTGCGAACGAAAGAACAATAGCGAGTGACACTTGGTATGCAAGCGTTGAAAGCGAACCTGTTGTTATTCATTTCTCAACAACAATGTTTGCTCCTGAAACTGTTGGTTTTGTTGTTCCAAATGATCCGAGAGGACCTGCATTAACATGGTCTGTGGTTGATGGTGCAGTTGAATACAGAGCGTATATTTATGTTAACGGAACATGGGTTCATTTCTTCACTGGAGATGATGAGTCTGCAGGTGTCTTTATATATCTTGCTTTAGCGAATCCTAATATTGATTTGTTCCCTCTTGCTGTTGGAGTTCACCAATTCAAGGTGACGGCAACTAACGGAAATACAGCACTAATCGGCGGAGACGGCACAAACTTTTGGAACATTCCTGCTAATGCTGTTTCAGGGGATCATTTCTATACATTGACTATTACTGACCTTGCTGTGCCGGGTGTTTTAACTCCTGTTGAAATTGATTTTGACCGATATTACGATATCTCATGGATTCAAATGGCCGGCACTCACTACAGAGTCTACCTAAACACTCCTTCAATGAATGATGGTGAGTTTGAGTTTGTTGTTCAGCGTGCTGGATTTGCAATTCAGCAACAGCCAACCATTGCGATGGGAGTGGTTGATCTCGCTAATTTGCTGTTAAGTGAAAATGGAGTTCATTACCTAAGAATTCAAATTTTACCGCCGCCGGGAATTACTGGATATGGTTTCTATTCAAATGGTGTTTTAACTCGTTATATGCCAAGTACCTATACAATATTTGCTTTTGAAGTAAACCTGAGAACTCTTGATGGAGAATTTAATGATGTTAATAGAGACGAAAATATGCTAAGTTGGGATTTTGACGGAGACTATCTGGCTTTTGAAATTTATATCCTAAGAGACGGCGATACTGAAAAAGAACTGATTACTCTTACTCGCAATTCACAGTTCTATCTTGCTGCTATTCAACCTCTTTTAGAAGAAGGCGACCAAGTTATTGTCAAAGCAGTTGGATTCAGCGGTTCTGGGCATATGCTTGTTGTTTATCAAAGAAGTTTCACATTTGATTTGACTAACGATGTTGTTATAAGAGCTACTATCAGTGATGGAGAGTATTCTTTTAACATGTTCGTGATTTGGGGTCAATATTGGGGGCAGGCTGCTAATTGGCTTATTGGTCAACCGGCGCATGTTGCCGCTGCTATACAGTCTATCATGGCGAATCCCGATGCACCGAATGCAAATGATAGTGCTACTGCTGCGACTAATACTTTTATAAACTCAATCATAACAATATCCGGAAATCAAATATCTTGGCAAAATCCTCTGGCGGCTAACCCAGTTACTGTTCCGGGCGGATTCCCTCTCAACAGAACAACAACCTACACTTTGGAAGCAATTGCTCCAAACACCTATAGGCTTGTTTTCCCAAATAACACATTCCTCAGTTCTTTCTTCTTTGGCAACATGCCTGCAACTGCAAGAACAGAACTTATATACCATGCAGTTGATAGTATTTTGGAACTTGTTCCCGTTGAGTCAACTTTTGGTGTCCCGGTTACAGGCCCGCCTCGATTTAGAGTTTTCTTTGAAGGAGTTGCAATTCCAGACGGCACCTACACTTTTGATGAAGTTTGGGTTCATGTTCCCGGAACCGGTGCCGGAACAGGTTGGCAGGATAGAGCAACAAATGGTCCTTTTGTCAATTGGCTAAGAGACCAACTGGTTGCAAACTTCAATAATGATGCTTCTCCGTTTCATGATGATGCCTATGAAGTGCTCAATGAGAGATACGACAATGGTAGTTACGCTAGCATCGCAGCGGCGGCATTGAGTTTTGCTCAAGAAAGGCAAGCATTTTATCTGTCGTTTAGTTTTGTTGTCAATGGCAATATTTTGAGAGTTTATCGCAACAATGTGTTTTCTCATCAAATAACCTATGATTTAGTTCCTATTGGTGTTCAAGCGTTTGAAATTGAGGTGATTAATGGCGAACTTCTCTATGGCATAGAATTGCTTTGGAACGCAGGTCTAGGAGAACTCGTTATTTCCGTTTCAACATGGGCGCGTTATGAAATTGCCTTTACTGTCTAATCATTAAAAACATTGATTTTAAAAATGTCATATTTCGACAAAATACCTCATACGATTATGTGTGAGGTATTTTTGTTTTATGAAAAAAATTAAAAAAATTATGTTAACTACTTTTCTTGTTGCTTTCGCATTTGTTTTTGCTGCATGCGGAATAAATGTTTCAAGGTTTGAGGGTAGCCTTTCGGAAAGACGCATTAATGTCTTTGTCGGCGAGATTGACGGAGTGAAAGTTCAGGCGATAACAGGACAAAGGGAAGAGCCTTTTATTTTGGACGGAAAGGCAACAGGAATGCAAGATTTCACCCTAATAACGATTGAGCCGGATGAATTTATGGGAACAGTTGAATTTTCCTATCGAGTTGTAATCGGTGAGAATGAGTTTAGAGGAGAAATGGTTCCGCATCCTTTTGGAAGAACTTATTCAACTAACATCAATCATTTATCCGAAGTGGAGGATATGACTCTCTATCTTCAAAGGGGCGATGGTGAAGAAAAACAAATTATTCTTAAATCAGTTTTGACAGAGGATATGATTGACTACTACAAGGCTCTTTCAATAGCAGCAAACAGGCTTGAAAAGCAAATTGATAATATGACTCAAAACGGTGTTTTGTATGCGGAAATTTTTGTCCGCCTTATGGCAAACCCTGTTGACAACACCGGAGGCTTTTATTGGTATGTCGCATTCTTGACCCCGGAAGGAAACATGTATGCAGCTCTAATTCACCCTGTTTCAATGGAAATAGTGGCAGTAAGAGATTAAATAAAAAATGAAAGGTTAAAAGTAAAAAGTATTGTTAGAATTAACTTAAAACAATTTACCATTATTTTTTACTTTTAACCTTTCATTTTTCACTTATTAAATCGCTTGCATGTCCTAAAAAAATAGTGTATAATAACACTATGCAGAAAAGGAAAGGACTAATCTATAGAATAACAATGGGCAAGGATAACTTGCCAGATTTCACTCCGGACAAACTTCCCGGAACTCGTTTCGCACTTTTCAAAGATGTTTTCCTAAGGCGTCTCGGAGTAATGTTTAGACTTAATATTTTGGTGCTTTTATTCGCCCTTCCTTTGGCTGCGGTGATAATTCACTATGCTCTTACCGGCGTTATGGACAATCAAATGCTGCCTCATTCAGGTAATCTCGGTGTTGGTTGGCCGGTTGTTCCGGATTTGGCGATAATGTCGTCTATTTTGCTTTATTCAAGACAAATAATGCTTTTTGCTCTTACTGTTCCTGCCATCATTATTCTTTTCATTGGTTTTAGCGGCGGATTTTATGTCATGAGACGAATAGTTTGGGGAGAGGGTCAAACAGTATTTATGAACTTTTTCCGTGGAATCAAAAAAAATTATTTGCCTTTTTTAATCGGCGGATTTGTTATTGGGGTTCTCTTTTTTGCATTGATGATGAACCTTGCCGCACATTCTGCCGGGCTTATGCCATCAGCACTTAGTGTCATTGGTGTTATTGCAACGGTTATTTTAGTTACAATTGCGTTATTGATGTTGGTTTTCTACACAACACAAGCAGTAACCTATAAGCAAAAATTCCTAAATCTTGTAAAAAACTCATTCTTTCTTGCAATGGGACTTGTTCCTCAAACCATCATAATGATAATTTTCAGTTCTTTACCGATAGTTCTCATGTTTCTTTTGAGCAACCTTGGTATGTTTTTCATAATGATAATGATGATTGTTATGATGGTTGGATTTTCTTATATTATTAGTATTTGGACAGTTTATGCTCACTGGGCATTTGACAGGTTTATTAACGGCAAAATTGAAGGCTATGAAAAAAATAGAGGAATGAGACCTGATGCCGGAGAGAAAAAAGAAAAACAAGAAAAAGCCAAAACTGAAAAAGTGCAAAAGAAAATTGAAGATATAACAAGCATTGATGAGGGAGCAAACATAACCCCTCTAGGGGCAAGTTTCTCTCGAGCAGACCTTTTGAAACTACAAGATGAAAAAGAAGCAGTGAAGAAAGAAATCGATGAGGCGGATGGGGAAGAAGATAGTGAATCTACAGGGGACTCCGGCCGCATCGCCTTAGGTGAACAAATTGTTCTGGAAGAAGGCGAAATAGTCGAAGCAACCGCATCCACTCAAAACAAACCAAAATCAAAATCAAACTACAAATTTATCACAAAGAAAAAGAAATAAGAAGTGAGTATTTAAGTGAGAAGTTAAAGGTGAAAAGTGAAAAATATTGTTAGAAATATTTTAGTAATTTCTTAATTAGAAAAACAACTCATCTTTACTTTTTACTTTACAAATTTATGGGTAAAATCACTAAATTTAAAACTGACCCCGAACATTATTACAACTTAGGCATTGAAAAAGCCGAAAATGGGGAATACATTGCGGGACTTGAATTTTTGTCTCGTGCTGAACGCTTGGGCTTTTCACAAGACAAGTATAATTTGGCATGTGTTGATTTTCTCAACTTCATTCAAAGCGCACGATTTGGACCATCTGACGGCATTATAATGGGAATAAGGTTTGAGAGAAGCGAGATTTATGCAAGAATGGGACTTTTGCGTGAGGCAAACAAGGAACTTTTCAAAATTGCATCAGATGAATTTTCACATGATGAAATATTTTATTGTCTTATCAAAAACTTCATTATCATGGATATGCCGAAAGAAGCGGCATTTTATCTAAACTTAGGATTAGAAAAAGGAATACTCGACGAGATGGACGGCTTTGGACCGATTGATATTGAAGAGGTAACAAAGCAAAATACCATCAGGTTTGTCGGAGGCTCAACAAGCGAGCAGACTCTAAATGCCGCAAAGCAACTGATTGCCTCAAACGACATGCAGATGGCAAAAAAAATACTTCTCGATATAAAAGAGGACAGCAGAGAGTATTTGGATGCAATAAAGTGTTTGGCACTTATTGCCTATGACGAAAAAGACTACAAACTTGGAATTAACTATCTTGAAAAAGCACATAAAATAAACAACGAAGATGTGGATATTCTTCTTTCAAAGGTGCTTGGATATGAGTTTTTGGAACAAAATGAGGATGCGCAAAAACTTATTGAACACATTGACAAGATAGAGTTTTGCGATATTGATGCATATGCAAAATTGGCGATGAGGTCAGCGACAAAAAATGAACCTCAGCGTGTCAAAAAATATTCCGACAGGGTATTGAAAGAATTTGAGTTTGATAAAGAAATACTCATTTTAAATGCTCTTGCTAACTATGCACTGGGGAACAAGCCGCTCGCAAAAAATGCTATTGTCAAAGCCTGCATTGTGTATCCTGATGACTACAATATTTTCTTTTTTGCAAAATTGATTGATGAGGCGACTGCAAAAATTCCTCTTTCAGTAGATTTGCCTCTAAAACTTCAAAAATCACTCACCAAAATCGTTGAAAGCGGTCTAAAAGACATTAAAGATGAAGGCGAGTTTATAACCTTGATGATTGAAAATGCTCAATTTCGGAATGCTGTTTTTTGGGGTTTTTTCAATTCAAATTCATCTTTGCAAGCATATTTGGCTGATTATTTGTCAAAGCATGGGACAATAGGCTATACAATGGTATCTGACTTTTTACTCGACACGACAAAGCCGTTGCATTTGAAAAAAACAATATTTCTCAATATTCTAAAACGAGGTGTCGCTCAATTTGTTCATGTTGTTGTTAATAATCAATTTCTATCTTTCAGTGCAAGAACTCCGAAGTTTACACAAGACAAAACGATGATAGATGCCTACAATACTGTTTTTGCATCACTCGCATTCATTCAGCAGAATTTTGAAAAGAAACTAAAACAAGCGTTTAAGAAGTTTGTTGAAGCGACAACTGTCTTAACAAAAAGAAAAAAGCCGAAGGACCATCTTAATGCCATTGCGGCAGTAATTGCCTATTCTTCACGCCTCAATAAAATTTTCTTAGAAATTTCTGATTGTTGTGAAATATTCGGTTGCAAAGAAGACGATTTTTTGCTATACTATAATCAAATCAAGCCATTCATGGAGAAAAAAAAGACTTTAAAAAGAGTCGTTAAAAAACAAAAAGGACAAAACATATGATACTGGATTTCGACAAACTATTTGAAGCACATCTAATTAACTACTTTAATGAAAATGAGGACAAGTTTTCCTCAGTTTCTGAATTTGAGGCATTAGTGCCCTCTATCTATAACGAATGGGCAACTACTCCCTCTGACGCACTCGGCGGAATAACTCCGTTCAACTTTTTTGAAAATATCGAAAAGATTGATGAATTAATCAGTATTCTAGTCGGCACTTCCTGTGAAGAGTTAAACCCATGCTCATTGCTGTTAGACAGGATTGTGAAAGTTCCTGAGTGTATTAACGGACTGTTTGATATTCTTAACGGGGAATATTCAGACAAACAAAAAACAATAGTTGCACAACTTTTAGTTGAAATGGATGCTGTCAAAAACGCAAGCCAAGAAGAAAAAGAATTTATTGAAGAACTGCTGGATTTTGAATAATGTTAAAAAACATCTTTTTGACACAACCGGATTTTATTCAAGAACATAATGAAAAGAGAGATTATTGCAGGGGCGTTCACTGGTCGCCCCTGCAATAATTATATGTTCAAATATATGTAAAAAAAACTCGTAAAAACAACTGTAGGGGTGATTATTAATCGCTCCTACATTCTTATTGTATTTATTTTCTTGTTTGGTGGAACACTAAGTAACAACATGAAAAAAATAACACTAAAATCTGTTCAAGAATGTCTTGAAATTCAAACCTTAATTAATTCCGCAAACGACAATTTAGAAGTTATGGGTTACACTGAGCATGGAATGAGGCATGTGACATATGTTTCCAAAAATGCGGAAATGATTTTGAAGGAACTGGGCTATGATGAAAGAATTGTTGAACTAGGGGCAATCGGCGGCTATATGCATGACATCGGCAATATGATTAATCGCCACAATCACGGCTTAACAGGGGCATTAATGGCTTATGAGGTGCTGCTCCGAATGGGAATGTCGCCCGATGAGGTCGTTAAAATAACAGCCGCTATCGGAAATCATGAAGAAGAAAACGGAACACCGGTTAGTGAAGTTTCAGCAGCAGTAATTATTGCGGACAAAGCAGATGCACACAGAACAAGAGTTCGCAGGAAAAGTTTTGACAAAAACGATATTCATGACAGAGTTAACAATGCAATAAAGAAAAACTTTCTCACAGTCGACAAAGAAAAAAAGGTCATTAGTCTCTTTATTTACATGGACAAAACAAGTGCGATTATGGAGTTTTTGAAAATTTATCTATCTCGCATAATCTTGTGTGAAAAATCTGCAACTTTTCTAAAATGTTCATTTGAACTGGTAATCAACGATAAAGTTATCAACAGACATTCAATACAATAAGTCGCAAAATGATATAAAAAATAATAAATTTTTCATTTAAACACTTGATTATTTTTTTTGTATATGTTATAAATATAATATATTTATTATTTTGCGGTTGGCAGTTATATAAATTTATAATTGTTTCAAGGTAATTTGACTTTAGGGCGGAAGTCACCAAGGAGGTGAACTTCTGCTTTTTTTGTGTAAAAAACCACACAAACTAAAACAAAGTCAAAATATTATGAAACTAAACTTAAAGAAACATTTGCTGGAATCTATTCGTACGATTGCACCTATAACCATAGTTGCAACAATTTTTGCATTGATTTTTGTGCCTTCTCCACTTAGTTTAATTATCAATTTTGTTATATCAAGCATGCTTTTGATTGTTGGAATAATGTTTTTTAAAGTAGGAGTAGACATAGCATTTATTCCCGTTGGAGATTTAATTGGTGCAACTATTCAAAGAAAACGCAAAGTTTGGTTTTTAGTCATAGTGGGTATTACTTTGGGGACTGTCGCAACACTTGCAGAACCCGGAGCACATGTTCTTGTCGGACTGACAGGAATGCCGTTTTGGCCGCTTTTGGTCTCAATATCTGTTGGCGTCGGTGTCTTTTTTGCACTTGCACTTGTTAGAATGTTTTTTAGAGTTGGCTTTAGATACATAATTTTAGGGGGCTATCTCTTAATTTTTCTCATCGTTATTTTTGTGCCGAACGACTTTCTTCCGACGGCGTTTGATTTGGGCGGAGCAACGATGGGGGAAATGACAGTTCCGTTTATAATGACTCTTGGCGTAGGAATTGCATCCGCTCAAAAAAATGCAAAAAAAGACGATAATTTCGGACTAATTGCAATATGTCCGCTTGGTGCAATTATTGCTGCAATGGTTTTAAGACTTATTGTGGGAGATAGTTATGTCGATGCCGGTAATTTAGGGGTGATAAACTACTTTGGTTCTTTATCGGAAATGGGTGAATTGTATCTTTCGGCGTTAGGCAATTATTCTTTGAGGATTTTAATTGCTATAGCGCCAATAGTCACAATATTTTTGATTTTTCAATTTATCTCATTGAAATTATCTTTCAAAAAATTATGTTCTATTTTGCTTGGATTTTTATTTTTGTATATCGGGGTCGCTTTGTTTTTGATTGGTGTCACTGTAGGCTTTTTACCGATGGGACAAATTATTGGCTACCATATAGCGTCTTCAAATGTCAATTTTATGCTTATTATTGCGGGGATTATACTAGGTGCTATTGTGATACTGGCTGAACCTGCGGTTTATGTCCTAATAAAAGAAATTGCCCATGTTGCAAAAGGAAGAATATCAAAACTGGGAGCAATTATTTGCTTATGTTCTGCTATCGCTGTTGCTATTGCTTTGTCAATGATAAGAGTGATGACAGGAGTGAATTTTTTATGGATAGCAGTTCCTGCCTATGTGGTAGCGATAGCACTAAGTTTTATTGTTCCAAAATTGTTTTCAGCAGTTGCTTTTGATGCAGGAGGAGTTGCCTCAGGACCGCTTATGGCAGGGTTTTTGCTGCCGCTTAGCATAGGTGCATCTTATGCACTTGGGGGAAATATTTTAGCGGATGCATTCGGACTTATTGCATTTGTAGCACTTTTTCCAATAATTGCATTTCAAATTTTAGGGCTGGTAGTAAAAATTAAAACTATAAAGAAAATTCGTCGACATAAAGCAAAATGTAAATATAGAGAAGAAAATGACGGTCAAATATCTTCGGTATTTTTGCCGGATTCTGTTTTTAAATCAACAGTCGAGATTGAAGATAATAATCAATTAAATTCTTAATGAATTATAGTTGAAGTAATTTTAGTAACTCTCTTTTCATAAAATATTATGTGAAGAAGATTTTTTCAATTTCAATGCTTATCGTTTCGTCTGTAATTGGTGCCGGCTTTGCCTCAGGCAGAGAAATAATTTCATTTTTTTCCTCACCAACAAGTATCATCATTGCACCGCTTATCGGAGTGGGAATTTTTTTGATTAGTTCGTTGTTTTTGCACATCGGTTCAAAATTAAACACCAATTGCCTAACGACTGTTAACAAAGCACTGCTTGGTAAGGCTCACTTTGCGGGTGATGGTTTTTTGCTTGCTAACTCGCTCATAGTCCTAAGCGCTATGTTTGCAGGCTTTTCGGCACTTGGCAATATGTTCTTAGATGTCCCGATAGTCTTTCCGCTGATTGCGGCGGTGCTGTGTGTTTTGATTGTCTACACAGGAACAAAAGGCCTATTGAAAGTCAATCGATTTTTGATGCCTGTTGTCATCATATCTTTAGTTGCAATTTCTATTGTTTCAATGCAGGGAAGAGATTCATATTCTAGTAACGGAAATGGGGTGTTTGGGTTTCAAACGATAGGATTTTTGTTTTTGTATTTGTCAATGAACATGCTGCTTGCTTCAACAGTCTTGACAACGATGGGCAAAATTTCAAAAAAGGAAGTGTTTATTTCTTCCGCACTTGCAGGAGTTTTTCTTGGGATATTGACACTATTTTTAGTCATAGCACTAAACCGCTATGATGTTTCAAATGTTGAATTGCCGCTTCTCTACATAGCAGGGCAAATGCATCTTTCGATTTATATCATAGTCATAGCAGTTTTAGCAATCAGCATACTAACAACAATGTTTATAGCAATGAACGCTTTGGTTGCATGGATAAACAATATTTTCAAAAATCGTCTTTATTCTTCAATTTTGGTATTGTTGATTGCAATATCACTCTCAAATCTGGGCTTTAGCGGAGTTGTCAGATTTCTCTATCCGGTCATCGGAGTGCTGGGGTTAACTTATATAACAGCAGGAATAATTTTTGTCATTCGTCAAAAGCGAATGACAAACCAGTTGCAAATGACAGAAAAATGTGATAAACTAAACAAATGAAAAACTACGAACCGAAAGAATTTGAAGATAAAATCTACTCCAATTGGATAAAAAACGGTTTCTTTAAATCACGAGTTAACCCTGACAAAAAACCGTTTACTATCATAATGCCGCCGCCGAATATCACAGGGCGGTTGCATATGGGACATGCCTTGAATAATACTATTCAAGATGTTTTAATACGCTATAAAAGAATGAAAGGGTATGAAGCATTGTATCTGCCCGGAACTGACCATGCTTCAATTGCGACAGAGGTCAAAATTATTGACAAGTTGATTGAAGAGGGAACGAGTAAAGAAAAACTTGGAAGAGAAAAGTTTTTGGAACGGGCGTTTCAATGGAACGATGAATTCGGCGGAAGAATTATTGAACAATTGAAGAGACTTGGCTGTTCGTGTGATTGGGACAAACATGCTTTTACTATGGACGAAATTCGCTCAAAAGCGGTCAAAGATGTTTTTGTAAAACTATATGAAAAAGGTTTGATATATCAAGGCAATCGAATTATTAATTGGTGTCCGGAATGCAAAACGGCACTTAGCGATGCCGAGGTTGAACACGAGCCGAATGAGGGGCATTTGTGGCACATAAAATATCCTCTTATTGACGGAAGCGGTTTTGTGACAGTTGCAACAACAAGACCCGAAACAATGCTTGGCGATGTCGCGGTTTGTGTTAATCCGAAAGACAAAAAGTATGCAAAATTGATTGGAAAAGAACTTTCTCTTCCATTGACAAACCGAACAATTCCCATCATCGCTGATAACTATGTTGACAAATCTTTCGGTACAGGGGCAGTAAAAATTACCCCTTATCATGACCCTAATGACTTTGAAATAGGACTACGGCATAATATTGAGCCTGTCTGTGTTATGAACGAAGACGGAACAATGTCTTATGGTGCATATAGTGGCATGGACAGATTTGAGGCTCGTAAACGCATTGTGGATGCTTTAAAAAAGCAAGAACTTTTAGTCAAGACAGAAAAACACCAAAATAATGTCGGAACATGTTATCGCTGCCAAACAATAATTGAACCGATGATTTCAAAGCAATGGTTTGTAAAAATGAAACCATTGTCGGGAAAAGCGATAGAAAGCGTAAAGACAGGAGAAACGAAATTTCTGCCAAAACGATTTGAAAAGACTTATTTTCATTGGATGGAAAACATCAAAGATTGGTGTATCTCTCGCCAATTATGGTGGGGTCACAGAATACCGGCATATCATTGCACCTCTTGCGAAAAGATGGTGGTGAGTGCAAAACATATTGAAAAATGTTCGTGCGGCGGAAAAGTCAAACAAGATGAAGATGTTTTGGACACTTGGTTTTCATCCGCGCTTTTTCCTTTTTCAACTTTAGGCTATCCTGAAAAAACAGAAGAACTGAAATACTTTTATCCAACGGATGTTTTGGTCACAGGCTATGACATAATTTTCTTTTGGGTGGCAAGAATGATTTTTTCGTCACTCGAATTTATGAGCGAAGTGCCGTTCCACACTGTCTATATCAACGGACTTGTTCGGGACGAACACGGAAAAAAAATGTCAAAATCAGCAGGGAACGGAGTTGACCCATTGGAACTAATCGATAAATATGGGGCAGACACTTTGCGTTTTTCTCTTGTCAACGGAATAGCGGCAGGCGGTGACACAAGAATACAATACGACAAACTAGAAGGCTACCGCAACTTTATGAACAAAATTGTCAATGCTTCAAAATTTGTTGGAATGCATTCAAATAACGCAGAAAAATCAATTGATGAAAAAAACCTTTCAATCGCCGATAAATGGATTTTGACTAAACTAAATCAAACAACTTTGGACATCACAAAATATATGGACAAATTTGATATTGGTTTGGCGTCATCAAAACTCTATGAATTTATTTGGAATGATTTTTGCGATTGGTATATTGAATTAACAAAAGCGAGTTTGAATGCTGATGTCCTTCTTTTCGTTTTTTGTTCAATATTAAAACTATCTCATCCATTTATTCCATATTTAACAGAAGAACTATATCAAAATTTGCCTCATAATGAGCATAAGAGCATAATGATTTCTAACTATCCGGAAACAAAAAAATCCTACAAAAAGGAATTTCAAGGTTTTGAAGAAGTCATGAACCTAATAAAAGGCATAAGAAATCTAAGAAGTGAACTAAATGTTCCAAATTCAAAAAAATCAAAAATCTATATAATCTCAGCAAAAGGACAAGAAAAACTTCTAAAGTCCGCAAGTCCCTATATCGAAAAATTAGCCCAAGGCGATGGAATAGAATTTAGTAAACCCAACGGCAAATACAGTGAACTAATCACAAACATAGGAGTGGTCTATCTTAAAACAGATGACCTAATCGACACTGAAAAAGAAAAAGAACGCTTGGAAAAAGAATTGCAAGCGGTGATAAGCGAAATAAAAAGAGCCGAAGGAATGTTAAACAATGTCGGTTTCACTTCTCGTGCCCCTCTTAAAAAAATAGAAGAAGAAAAACAAAAACTCCAAAAATATATTGACCTAAAAGCAAAAATCGAAAAAAGTTTGAAAGAGTTGTAGAAAATAGAAAATGTCATGATATAATTGCCATGACATTTTTTTTGTTTCAATTTCTTTTACTCTCGTCCGACACTTGTGTTATCTTTTTTCCTATCGTCTAAGTCTTTTATAGGATGAGGAGAGTCTTGATAGCGGTAGTCTGTTCCGTTAAAGACGTGAATACTCTCATTAATAATAGCATGACTTGGAACGCCTTTGACATCAGAATTGACTGTTTTGTTGTAATTAAAGAAGTCGGCAGATTTGTCTAATTTTCGGACATCAATATACTTTTCTCTATCACTTGTCAGATAAACATCATTTAAAACTTTTCTGACATAATCTTTGTTAGAGTTAAACTTCAACAATTTTGGGAAGTCGGAATTTGGCAAAACCAAACTAGCATCTTTCTTTTCATATTTTTTCAATAGTCTTTCAACAGTTTTTAGATGACTGACTTCCATTTCAAAGTGTTCTTCATAAATGCCTTTGATATATGGGTCGGTCTCATCTTGTGCCATTGAATGATAAAGATAACATTCGCAATACTCATGCATCAGCCAATTCTCAAGGAATGTTGCATTAGGGTCAAGTAAACTCTCGTATTGCGAAACATGAATTTCTTCAATCATCGCAATCTCACCATATAGTTTTCGTCCGATATCGGAAGGATAATTTGCCGCCATATTCATATAAAAATTCATTGTTTGTTGCTCGGCTGCGGTGATAATCGAGGCGGTCAATCGTGAATTTAAATCCGCCTTTTTTGAATTCAATGAATACTTTATTTGGTCATATGGATGGCGATGTTCAGAAATTGTTGGACGCCCCGGCATAACCTCCGTTAATTTTCCTAGTAAAGTCTCCGCTTCAATTTTGAAATCTTTCTTCAAAAGATTTGCAAATCTAAAAAGATGGTCAAAATCTTCAAGCAATGCCAAATTCAAACAATCAAGATTATTTTTGTCGGTTTCATTTTGTGCTAAAATACTCGTCAATTCAATTGCTAACTGCTCATAACCTATTGTCGTTTCCAAAAAATGTTCGTCAAGCGGCTTTAGACATGCAAGTCTTTTCTGCTGCTGTTGTTCGCTATTGCGAATGAGTGCCATTTCTCGTTTTAAGTCATGGTCAGTGACAGTTCTTGCCATTTGGTGCAAAAACCAAACACTCTCAAATTCAGTACCGTTCATTAAAATTATCCGCAACTTAGTGAAAGGATCAACTTTCTTTTTATCATAAGATTTAGGATAAATCATATTCCAATTCATCACAAAATCAATTGGATTCTTTGTTTTTATTTCAAAAGGATTTGTTTTCATAACTCAAATTTTGCCCAAAAATTCAAAAACTAAACTCTTGATTACCACCTTCAATAGTTTTGGCAATTGATTATGTGTAAGCAATCTCTCACAAAAGTGTTGAAGAGCCATGACAAATGTTTTTGATATTTTTGTCTCATGTGTTAGAAATTTTTCACACAAAAGTGTAGAAGACACTTGACAAAACTAGATATGTGTGGTATTGTGTTCATGTAGGTTGTTTCAACTTATATGCATATAATTTTTTAAGGAAAGAGACTTATGAATTTTAAGAAATTGAAAATGTCGATATTGTCGTTTATTGTGGCTTTTTCGTTGTTTGGCTGCACTTTGATTGGTGTTGCTGATGGTGCAGATAATGATGCAATTGTGCAAACTTCGACGATATATAATTGGGAAAATGACACAACATTGCAGCGGGATGCAGGGAGATTTTTGGGTGTTCACTACACTTCGACAGCATCAACTTTTCGTATTTGGTCGCCTGACACGCCGAGAGTTCGCCTTGTTCTTGATCCTGATAATCGTGGGAGCGGAAGAAGGGTCTACAATCTTGTTTGCCACAGAGACTGGGCAGAGGCTAATAACTACTGGGAAAACAGGGCAAAAACTGAACCGGGAAGAGTTTATGGAGTGACAGTTCAAGGCGATTTGTGGCTTTATGAATACATATTCGAAATTAATCATCATTTATCAGTTGGTTCGCCTTATCGGGCGACAAGACATGAGAGTGAAATAAATCCTCATGCTCAAGACCACTGGCGGGAGGTGCCTGACCCGAATGCAATGATGTCAAGAGCAGGTTCACATTTTATGCGCAGACCATGTCCGCATTCTCCTAATTATGATATTGAAGTTGTTTCTCGCTCAATTGTCATTGACCCATCACTCATTGTTCCGACTGGCGGCTGGGTTGAGCGCCCTGAATTTATTTCGAGAACTGATGCAGTAATATATGAAATGCAAATAAGAGATTTTACTATTTCTCACACATCAGGAGTATCTTTTGCAAGACGAGGTAAATTCCTGGGAGCGGTTGAAAGAGGAACAACTGTTACTCATGACGGCCAAACCGTATCAACAGGACTTGACCATCTTATTGAACTTGGAATTACTCATGTTCATATTATGCCTGCCAACAACTTTAAAGGAGTTGACTTTGGTTGGGGTTATGAGCCGTGGAATTTTAATGTTCCTCAGCACTCGTTCTCAATGACACCGCATGACTATGTGAACAGAATCTATGAATTTAAAACCATGGTAAATGAGTTTCACAGGGCAGGTATTCGAGTGATACTAGACAAAGTTTTTAATCACACTGCAAGAGTACCGTTTCTTTATGACAGTATTGAGCATAGAAATTTTAATGCAAACAACCGCTCAACAGGCGAGGATAGCAATCCTCACAGAATTATTGGTCAAGACGGAAGCGGTCGTCAAAGAAGCAGAGGAACTTTCTATGGCATTTCTCACAGGTGGTACCTTGAGCACGGTCAGTATGGTTTTGGCGGTCCGATAACCGGTGTTGCAAACACAATGAACAACGAACACCCAATGGTCGAAAGATATTTCAGAGACAGTCTTGAACTTTGGGTCAGTCAATACAACATCTCAGGTTTTCGTTTTGACTTGATGGGAACAAAGCCGATGAGAGTTTATGAGGCATGGGGGTTATATTTTAATGCTGCAATACCGCAAGGGCAAACGAGGACTTCCATTAGACACGGAAATGTTTACACAAGAAGTTGTTTTGCTGAACGAAAAATTATTTTTTATGGTGAGCCTTGGTCTGCGTGGTATGCTTCTCCGGATGGTCTTGGGATGAGACCGCAAGATATTAATGCTCAAAATGAATATGTTCGTCGTGGTTTTATGACTGCGGCATCACCTAATGCTCATATCGGAGTTTTTAATGTTCACACCTCAAGAAGACCTATAAGAGGGTCACTTAATAACGGCAATTACGCAGGCTTTATGTGGCAGCAAAATTTAGGCGGTGAAACAGAACTTTTCGCTTCAAGAGTTAGGGCAGGCTTTATGGGAAGTCTTGCTCATAATGCGGCATATTTAGACGGAAGAATACTGGCGCACGGTGACCCGTATTTTGCGGTGAAAGCGGAACAAAGCATAAATTATCTGTTTGCTCATGATAACTTGTCCGCATATGATAGGTGGCGTGTGTCTAACAATAATTGGGACGGCGGCGCTCACAGGACTGTAACACTAGGGCATGCCGCAATGATGTTTATGCAAGGAATTCCTTTCATCTTTGGCGGAGATGAATTTCTAAGAAGCAAATATTTTCATGGTTCACAAAACAACGATCGTATTACCCACAACACTCATCATCATCCTGACCGTTATAACGCTATTGACTGGACAAGAAAAGTGACGCATTTTCAAACATTTGTGGTGTTTAGGGACATGATTGCACTAAGGCGTGCTCATCCGCATTTTAGGATGAACTCAAGACAAGATATTTTAGGGAATGGAAATGCCGCTCAAAATCTCGGACGAGTGAGAACTTGGCAGTCGTTAAGAGATAATCATCATTGGATAAAAGTTCATTTGACAAGTCCTGACGCAACAAGTGAATGGAGCGAAATTATTGTTAAATTTATTTTTAATTCTCATGCTAATGTTTGGTTCAATTTAGGGGCAGCCGCCTATGATATGCCAAGTTTGGGAACTCAACCATGGAATTTAGCGTTCACTTCGCTGAACGGCTCTCAACAATCCGAATCGTTTAATGCAGGCTGGCATAATACTCCGGGTGACAGAAATGTGATGGTGTTTTATAGGGCAAGGGGGACGAACTAATGAAAAAAAGAATATTTTTAACAAGTTTAATAATAGTTTTAGTTGCACTAAGTGCGATGTTTTTAATTGCCTGTCCTAATGATAATGGCAATGGTAACGGTAACGGAAATAAGTATGAGTATGATGAAACTGTTTATTTAGAAGTGCCGGCAAACTTGACTTTGAATGTTCAAACGCAAATTGCGACATGGAATACAGTTGAAAATGCAACTTATTTTACTATTCGTGTCGGAGCGGTTGAAACAATAGTGAGAACGACGAGTTTTGACATAAACACCTTGAGGCTAACTCCCGGAAATCATGCAGTCGTAGTTAGGGCAAATGGAAGAATTGAAGATAGAATTAGGTTTGTTGAGAGTGATTTTAGCGCAGTTGGAGGACATGTTAATATCCCGGAACCAATCGGCACGAGACTCTACACTCAAGCGGATTTAAATCAACTCAATAATTCATTCGGTTCGTTTGTTTTGGGGAGTGATATTGTTTTGAGTGGTGCTCATGTTCCGATTGAAAATTTCACCGGAACTTTAAATGGGGCTAATCGCTCGCTCAGCGGACTAACGATTAGTGGAAATGTTCGGTATATTGGACTTTTTGGAGTTGTTAGAAATTCAATGGTTGTCCAAAATTTGAACTTAAGAGATTTTAATTTTAATCTTACCACACCCGGAACTGTGTTTGCCGGAGCATTAATCTCTCAAATTGAATTGAGTGAGTCAAGAGATGTTAGCATTGTTATTGACAATGTTTTCGCAAACGATTTGACAATAAATGCCGCATCCTCAACTAGTGATGTATATGCCGGCGGCTTAATCGGGGCATCGTCGACTAATTTGTTTTTAGATAATGTAAGCCCAATTAACATAACGAATTCAAAGGTGTATGATTCAACAATAACTGCAACTTCAACTGCAATAGGTTCAAACGCTTTCGCAGGCGGAATAATTGGCTACGCTTATATTCAAACACCATTTGCACTCTTAAATCGCCATAGTGCTTTAACTGTTGAAAACTCCGAAGTTGATGCGGTTATTAGGGCATATGCCGCTGTCGCTGCAATGTCAGGCGGAATAATCGGCTTTTTTCAAGCACATAACAACCAACACGCATTTTATCATATGGGGCAGGCAAGAAGAAGACCTGCGGAACTGGGAGTTTTGAACTTTCTGATGATAGATAGCGTTGTTGCAAGAGGAGTTGTTCATGCAAATGCAAGAAGCGCCTATGCAGGCGGAATTAGCGGAAAAATGTTTTTATATTTTGACACCAATAGTGAGTTTAGAAATCTTACTAATTACGCATTAGTTTCCGCAACTACAACAACAACTGCTCCGGCTATAGGTTCATCGCATTCTCATGCGCTTTCTTTTATCGGACAATTTGATGATACCACAATCATAACAATTCAGAATTTCAGCAATAATACGGCAAATTTAAACAATTACACAATAATTTTCTTTGACTAGAAAACATAATAATAATAATATTAAAGAAAAATTATGGGATATTTTTTTAGGGCGGTTACTGACCATTTGCAGATTGACTAAAAGTCCGACATGGATGGTAACTGACGCCCCTATAAGTTGTTCCCATAGTATTAAAGGAGAAACACACAATTGGAAAAAAGAGCAGGAATATTACTCCCCGTGTTTTCACTGCCTAGTAAATACGGCATCGGAACTTTGGGAAAAGACGCATTTGAATTTGTCGATTTTTTGAAAAAGACAAATCAAAAGTATTGGCAAGTTTTGCCGCTTGGACAAACTAGTTACGGTGATAGTCCCTATCAATCGCCATCAGTTTATGCGGGCAATCCATATTTTATTGACCTTGACCTTCTTCATAAAGAGGGACTTTTAACAAAGACTGAACTAAAGGCAAGCGAAAGGGAAGTTGGTGAAATTGACTATGGCTGGCTATGGGAGACTAGATATATACTTTTTGAAAAAGCGTTTAAAAGGTTTCAAAAAAAGCCTCAAACTCAGTTTGAAACATTCAAAAAGGCAAACGCTTTTTGGCTTGATGATTATTCACTTTTTATGGCTGTCAAGCAAAAAAATAATTTTGTCAGTATGCTTTTGTGGAGTGAAGACGACAGAAATTATGATTTGCAAATAAAGAAGAAAAATGATATAATTCAAAGAGAGCCAAAACATGGACACCTAATTGAGTTTTATTCATTTTTGCAATTTTATTTTTTCAAGCAATGGTTTGAACTAAAGTCTTATGCTAACGATAATGGCATTAAAATAATCGGCGACAGACCAATTTATTCATCCCATGACAGTCATGAAGTTTGGGGAATGCCGAAGTATTTTCAAGTTAATGATGATCTCTCGCTTCAAGCAGTCGCCGGCTGTCCGCCAGATGCGTTTTCGGATGACGGGCAACTTTGGGGAAATCCGTTATATAACTGGGAGTATCTAAAAGAGAGAAACTTCGATTTTTGGCTAAAAAGTTTGGAGTTTAATCTAACGATGTTTGACATTTTAAGAATTGACCACTTTAGAGGTTTTGTTGCGTATTGGTCAATACCGGCAGACCATGCCACAGCAAGATACGGACAATGGATTGAAGCACCTTTTTATGATTTGTTCACCCTCATAAAAGAAAAGTTCGATAGTTCACGAATTATCGCCGAGGACTTAGGGGTTATTGACCAGCCGGTAGTTGATGCGATGAATTTTTGCGGTTATCCCGGAATGAAGATTTTGCAATTTGCATTCGGCGGAGGAAGTGACAATATTCACTTGCCTCACAACTTTTCCGAAAACACAATTCTCTACACCGGAACTCACGATTCGAAAACAACAAAAGAGTGGCTGGACACCGAGTCAGAAGACGAAATTTTTCGAGCGTTTCAATACATGCAAAAAAGAGAAGATGAAAGCGGAGTAGGAACATTTATTCGCGGGGCAATGACATCTCACGCAAACATAGCAATAATTCCAATGCAAGATTACTTGGAAGTTGGGGGAATTGGCAGAATAAATCTTCCTTCAACACTCGGCACAAATTGGAAATGGCGCTTGCAGGCAAACTACATAAATGACAATCTAATTAACTATGTCAAAACCCTAACAGACTATCGACCTAAATAATTATTTCTGAACAACTAATATAGTTTTTTTAAAGGTAAAGCCATGTAGCAGAAAAATATATGTAAATTTTTATTCTTGTTTTAACAATATGGTGTCAAACAGTTGACTGTGTGTTGACACATATGATATAGTGGACTTGGTATGATAGAGACTTTTCTTAAAAGGTTTAAAGGTCTGAAGAAAAATACAATTGCAATAGCGGGAGCGCATGATGAGAGCGTGCTTGGAGCAGTGAAACAAGCACTGGATTTTTCTATTGCTGAGTTTTTTTTGGTCGGCGATAAGGCAAAGATTGAAACAATTTCAAAACAAGTTTCACTTGATTTGAAAAAGGTTAGTGTTGTTGAAGAAACTGATGAAATTCAATGTGCGAAAAAAGCAGTTTCTTTGGTCAAAGACGGAAAGGCAAGTGCTTTGATGAAAGGAAAGGTTGAAACTTCGACTATTTTGAAAGCGGTTTTAGATAAAGAAAACGGACTGAGGGGGACGAGAAAACTCTCTCATGTTGCTATGTTCTTAGTGCCGACTTATCACAAGATTTTATTCGTCACAGATGCGGCGATTAATATTAATCCGACATTTGATGACAAGAAAGATATTATTGAAAATGCAGTTTCAGCAGTTAATGCTTTGGGAGTCAGTAAACCTAAGGTTGCTTTAATATGTGCTAAAGAGCATGTTGATGAAAAAATGCCTGTGACGCTTGAATATCAAAAATTGGTTGAAATGAACAGAGCAGACGAGATAAAAAATTGCATTATTGACGGACCTTTTGCGCTTGATAATGCAGTGTCAAAAGATGCTGCAAAAACAAAAGGCATAGTTTCTGATGTTGCAGGAGATGCTGATATTATTTTTTGCCCTGAAATAATCAGTGCAAATGTTATGTATAAGTCATTGACACTATTTGCAAATGCAAGCGTAGGCGGTGCTATTATCGGAGCGAATGCACCCGTTATTTTAACCTCTCGTGCGGATAGCAGCGAAAATAAACTACTTTCAATTGCACTTGGTGCAATCATCGGAGGAAGCAATTAATGACAAACTTTAAAATCTTATCAATTAATCCGGGTTCAACTTCAACAAAAATTGCGGTTTATGACGGCGAAACACGAATTTTTCAAGAAAACCTCAAACACACAACTGAGGAGTTGTCAAAATTCGCAAAGTTAACAGACCAATTTGATTTTCGTAAAGACAGCATTTTGAAAATTTTGAAAGAAAAAAATATTGACCTCAAATCACTAAAAAGCGTTGTCGGAAGAGGCGGTCTTTTGAAGCCCATGGAAGGCGGAACATATGTGGTCAGCGAAAGAATGATTGAAGACCTAAAAATCGGAATTCAAGGCACTCATGCCTCAAATCTTGGGGGCTTAATTGCCTCTTCAATTGCTCAAACTTTGAATATCAAAGCCTACATTGCAGACCCTGTTGTTGTTGACGAAATGGAAGCGGTCGCAAAAATTTCAGGACATCCACAATTTCCGAGAAAATCAATTTTTCATGCCTTAAATCAAAAAGCAATTGCAAAACTGCATTGCAAAGAAAAAGGCTTGGACTACAAAAAAGTAAATTTAATTGTCGCTCATATCGGAGGCGGTGTTTCTGTTGGTCTTCATTCAATGGGAAAAGTTATTGATGTTAATAACGCTTTGGACGGCGATGGACCTTTTGCTCCGGAACGGAGCGGTTCACTACCTATGGGTTCAATAATCGAGGCGTGTTTTAGCGGACAATATTCAAAAGACGACATAAAAAAAGCAATAGTAGGGAGCGGCGGATTAGTGGCATATTTTCAAACAAACGACCATCAAACCCTAGAAGAAAAAGCGAAAAAAGACAAAAACATACAATTAGTTTTAAATGCCCTAAACTATCAAATATCAAAAGAAATAGGTGCACTATCCACTGTAGTCAACGGAAAAGTTGATGCAATCCTTTTAACAGGCGGCATAGCCTACAGCAAAGAAGTAGTTAACTACATTGAAAATAAAGTAAAATTCATAGCCCCGGTTCACGCCTACGGCGGCGAAGACGAAATGTGGGCATTAGCTGGTGCGGCATTGCGAGTTTTAAAAGGCGAGGAAAAAGCAAAAGAGTATTCGTAATACAATACAAAAAATTGTAATGGAGATATTCTGTCGCCCGAAAACAAAACTGTATGACAAACAAAACGAGCGACGAAATGTCGTTCCTATGGAAAAACAAGGAGGACAAATGAAAAGAATCTTATCAATCATTATCAGTGTTTTTGTAATGTTGTTTCTTATCGGTTGCGTAAACAACGGAGAAACATCAAACAACAACGAAAATCCGTTAATGGCAGGTGTGAGTGGAAATGTCAGAAACATAACCGTTATGCGTGGAGCAAATCTTAATATTTATCGTTCATATTACCATATTATTTTAGAACAAGACAAAAATTACTGGGGATTCGTTACCCCTGAAGAATGGCACAGTAATTCATACCCAAGAAGGAATGCTACTTCTGAAGATCCTTTTTTTAGTGTTGAAAACAATCGTTTTTATCTTAATTCAGATGGAATGCCTCTTGATTGGGTTTATGTTGGGTCTTATGTTTTCTTAGGTCTGTATAATATATGGTATGATGAAATTCCTTCCCACGCAAGAATGATTCGTCGCATTCCAATTATTCAAGTCATAAGAGTTTATCAAAGCGTTAGTTTCAATCAAGCAACACAAATCCTAACATTAACCTTAAGAAACTTTGTGAACGGAGAAATAACAGCAAGCACTGTCAATATCAACATCAATGAAAACGCACAAATCACACGAGAATACGACAGCAACGGCAACCTAACCTATCTTCACGCAGGAGTCTCAATCGAATTCTTTGTTAGTTAAGGATTAATTTAACAAAAAATTCAGTTGCTGACAAATTGTCAGCAACTAAAAATGTAGAAAATATAAATTGAGGGGCGGGTATTAACCGCTCGCACAGCATTAAAACAATAAAAAAACATTGCCGATTTTCGGCGAAGGAGAAACATAAAACAATGAAAATTTTTGACTATGTGAAAGACTTCGGTCATGAGCAACTGGTGTACTTCTATGACAAGCACACTGACTTAAAAGCACTGACTTGCATACACTCAACAGTGCTTGGACCATCTCTTGGAGGAACGAGATTTTGGAATTATGCGACAGAAGAAGAAGCAGTGTTCGATGTCTTGCGTCTTGCAAGAGGAATGACCTATAAAAGTGCATGCGCAGGTTTAAATCTTGGCGGCGGAAAAAGCGTTATTATCGGTGACCCGAAAGTATTGAGAAGTGATATGGTTCGTCGTGAAGCGTTTTTTAGAGCGTTCGGTCGTTTTGTTGAAGGTCTTGCCGGTCGTTACATAACAGCAGAAGATAGCAACACTTCACCGCAAGACATGGACTATATCAACATGGAGACTGACTATGTTGTAGGTCTTGAACATAAGTCAGGCAATCCTTCACCGTTCACCGCACTTGGAGTTTTTCGTTCAATTCAAGCGTGTGCTCAATTTGCATATGGTGACAAATCAACCAAAGGAAAAGTTGTTAATGTCCAAGGTGCTGCCGGTGCTGTCGGTCGTGAATTGTGCCGTCTTCTTCATGAGGATGGTGCAAAAATGATTGTCACTGATATTAACGACGAGGGATTAAAAATTATTTCTGAAAAATACAAAGCAACAATTGTCGACAAAGACGATGTCTACAAACAAAAATGTGATATATTTGCTCCATGTGCATTCGGCGGCGGCATAAATGAAAAAACTATCAAAGATTTAAAATGCAAAATTGTGGCTCCTGCTGCTAACAATGTTCTTTTAGATATTCCAAAAGACGGAAAATCACTTCATGAAAAAGGAATTGTCTATGCTCCTGACTATGTTTCAAATTCAGGCGGAGTTATCAATGTTTTTGAAGAATTAAATCCTAATGGCTACAATCGTGAGTCTGCGGTTCGTCAAATCGATTTAATCTACGACAGAACTTTAGAAATTTTGAAAAAATCAAAAGAAACCAACACTCCGGCATCCGCTGTTGCTGATAAAATGGCAGAAGACAGAATTGAAGCAGTCAAGAATGTCCACAGACTTCACCTAAGAAAAAGAGACGGAAAGTGGTAGAATAGATTTTTCGGGACACCGAGGGCGGCGTCCCCTGCAGGAAATTCAAAAAAATATTGTAGAGGCATCGCCCTCGGTGTCCCGAAAAAATTAATCAATGCCAAACACTTTCAAACAAACAATTATAGTCGCCGGTTGGTATGGAACAGGAAAAACAGAGTTTTGCCTAAATCTTGCCCTACATTTGGCAAAGCAAAATGTGGATGACACCTTGATCCGCCCGCTTGCAGAGGGAGCAGATCAAGAAAATAATGAAGGGGTGAGCAATGCGAACCCGAACAATCAACAAAATATTGTAGGGGCGGTAACCTGCCGCCCGCACCTTATGAACGAAAACCCCGACCATCCGAACCCAAAAATCTACCTCGCCGACCTTGATGTCATCAATCCATATTTTCGTTCTCGTGAAAAAGTCGATTTCCTCAAACAACATAATGTCGAAATAATCGGCAACAATCTAAACTCAACTCTCAATCAAGATATTCCTGCAATCGACAACAGAGCATTAAGTGTCATATTGCGAGGCGAGCAACTAATCGTTGATCTTGCTGGCTCATTAAATGGTCTAAAACCCTTGTCATTATTTAAAAGGCATCTAAAAGAAGGCGACTACGACTTTTTTGTCGTCCTAAACGCATTTCGATGTGATGTCAACACCGACAAGGAAATGATTGAGTTTATTCAAAATGCCGAATTAATGTCAGGCTTAAAGGTGACAGGAATAATCAACAACTCTCACATGCTCCACCTAACAACGCCCGATCTCATCATCGAATCTCAAACCTTAATTGATTATGTCGCAAAAAAAGTTGGCATTCCTGTCCGATTAACACTATTAAAATCCGACATCCACAACCAACTCAAAGACAAAATCAATTCGCCTGTTCTATCATTTGACAAACCAATAATGAGAGAAGAGTGGCAGTAAGAATAGTTTTATGAAATATGAAACATACGAAAATAGACCTAATAGAAAAATTACTATTCACAAAAACCATTGTAGTAGATTAAGACAACATGGTGGTATTCAAAGTTACAATCAAGGCAAGTATCGAGAATTTCAAACTTTTGAAGATGCTTATTTGTATGCTAAAAGCACTAACTTCGAGATTAGAAATTGTTCGTATTGCAATCCTTAAAAGTAAAATAAGAATGGAAGAAAAACTGCCAAAACGAAAATATAATCGTTTATTTGATTACGATTATAGTCAAGAAGGTGCATATTTTGTGACGATTTGCACATTAGGCAAGAAACATTTGCTTGGTGAAGTCATCACAAATGTAGGGGCGGCATTCTGCCGCCCGCACATAAAGTTGTCTAAAACGGGTGAAATTGTTAAAAGAGAAATTCAAAAATTATCAAGCGTTTATGACGAAATAAAAGTCGACAAATATGTTATCATGCCCAACCACATTCATTTGCTAATTAGCAATCGTGAAATGTGGTGCGGGCGGCAGAATGCCGCCCCTACATTATCTCGAATCATTGGACAATTCAAAAGAGTAGTTGCAATGAAAAGTGAAAAACAAATTTGGCAAAAATCATTTCACGATCACATTGTTCGTGATGAAAAAGATTATTTCAAAATTTGGGAATATATCGACACTAACTGTGATAAATGGAATGAGGATGTATATAACAATTTGTAGGGGCGAGTATTAACCGCCCGCACATTATAAAAACTAATTAACAAAAAAATAAAAAACGAAAGGAGATATTAATAAAAAATGTCAAAAGCAATTTTAACATTCAACGAGGCTTATTGCAAGGGCTGTGAGTTGTGTGTGGCTGCGTGCCCGAAAAAGGTGCTTAGTTTGAACACTTCACGAGTCAATGCAAAAGGGTATAACCCTGTTAATTGCACCGATATAAACAATTGTATTGCTTGTGCGATTTGTGCAATAATATGCCCTGACAATGTCATCAAAATTGAAAAAGAGGAGGTCTCGAAATAATATTATGGCAAAAGTATTAATGAAAGGAAACGAGGCACTGTCAGAAGCGGCGATCGCAGCGGGATGCACAGCATTTTTCGGTTATCCGATAACGCCTCAAAATGAGATACCGGAGTATCTATCCGCTCGCATGGAAGAAGAGGGTTTGACCTTTGTTCAGGCGGAGTCGGAAGTTGCCGCTATTAACATGGTTTATGGTGCTGCAGCGGCAGGAGCAAGAGTAATGACGAGTTCATCAAGTCCCGGCATAGCACTTAAACAAGAGGGAATATCGTATCTAGCAGGAGCAAGACTGCCATGCTTTATTTGTTCAGTCACTCGTGCCGGTCCTGGTTTAGGCGGAATTTTACCTGCTCAAAGTGACTATTTTCAAGCGGTAAAGGGCGGCGGAAACGGTGACTATTTTACGCCGGTATACGCACCGAACAGTGTTCAAGAAGCGACAGACCTTGTTTTTAGGGCATTTAATGTTGCTGATGAGTATCGCACTCCAACTTTGATGATTGTTGACGGTATGCTTGGGCAGATGATGGAACCTGTTGAAATTAAGGCACCGCCCAGAGTAAAAGTTGACAAAGAAACTTACGCAACAAGCGGAAACACCGATAAACGCAAAAAAAATGTTATCAACTCATTAAACCTCTCCGGCTTAGGGCTAGAGGCAATGAACCACGAACGCTTCAAAGATTATGAAAAAATAAAAAAGAAAGAAACTCTCTCTGAAGTTGATATGCCAAAAGATGCAGAGATTGTTTTTTGTGCTTATGGAGTGCCGTCAAGAATTGCAAAAAATGCAATAACACTCTTGAAAAAAGAAGGAATTTCAGCAGGCTTAATCCGTCCGATAACTCTTTGGCCGTTCCCTGAAAAGGACTTCCAAAAACTGCCTAAAACTGTGAAAGCGGTTCTTGTCACTGAGTTGTCAATGGGTCAAATGATTGAAGATGTCCGCCTTGCTCTCAACGGTGCGATACCCGCTCATCACTATGGAAGAGTTGGCGGAGTTGTATTTGAGCCTGATGAGTTAGCAAATGAAGCAAAAAGAATACTGAAAAAGGGAGGGAAGAAATAACATGGCAATAAAATTAATTTATGATAAATCAAAAGGATTGGAAGAAAGACCATTGCATTATTGCCCGGGTTGTGGACATGGTATTGTCCACAAATTAATCGCTGAAGTTTTGGTTGAATTAGGTATTTTGGAAAAAGCAATTTCAGTTGCACCTGTTGGTTGTTCAGTTTTGGCATATGATTACTTTAACTGCGACGGTGTTCAAGCGGCACATGGAAGAGCGCCTGCTGTTGCAATCGGCTTAAAGAAAGCATGCCCTGATAAAATTGTTTTTGCTTATCAAGGCGATGGTGACCTAGCATCAATCGGAACTGCCGAAACTGTTCATGCGGCACACCGTGGTGACAACACAACAATAATTTTTATCAATAACGCAATCTATGGTATGACAGGCGGACAAATGGCGCCGACCACTTTGATTGGACAAAAAACAAGCACTTCACCTTTTGGAAGAAGTGAGAAAAATTGCGGAAAACCAATAAAAGTTGTTGAAATGCTTGCTCAAGTTCCGTCAAGTCACTACTTGGAAAGAACGAGTGTTCACGATGTTGCAAACATTTTGAAGACTAAAAAAGCGATTAAAAAGGCATTTCAAACTCAAATTGATGGAAAAGGATTTTCACTTATTGAAATTCTATCTCCATGTCCTGTTGGCTGGGGAATAACTCCTGTGAAAGGAATGGAGTTTGTCAAAGAGCATATGATGCCTTATTATCCTCTCGGAGTCTATAAAGATAACGGTGAGTTAACAAAACTTAGCGGAGGTGAAAAATAATGGCTAAATCAACAAAAAATGAAAGAATAAGAATTTCAGGTTTCGGTGGTCAAGGTGTTTTGACAGTTGGTCAAATTATTGCACTCTTACACCTTGAACACGACAGGACTGTTTCCTGGATTCCTGCATATGGTGCTGAAATGCGCGGCGGAACAACGAACTGTTCGGTAATCATTCAAGACGATGTTATCGGAAGCCCGATTGTTGCTCAAGACATTGACATTCTCCTAGCATTTAACTTGCCGTCATTAACAAGATTTGAACCTCTCGTTAAAAAAGGCGGAAAAATTATCTATAACACTTCAATAATCAAAGACCCGCCAACTCGAAAAGATGTTGAAGTTATCGGAGTTGATGCAACAAATATTTCAATTTCACTAGGTTCTCCAAAAGTTCAAAACATGATAATGATGGGAGCGTATTTAAAAGACCATCCATACTTCAATGAAGAAATTATAAAAAAAGTTCTTCTTATTCGTTTCGGCGAAAAAGCAGAAAAGTTGATACCCATCAACCTTGCCGCAATAAAAGCAGGAAAAGAATAGGTAATAGATAAAATGTAAAAAATAAAAAGTGAGAGCAAGTTTTGAGTTTTTGTTTTGAAAAATGGTGATGGGCGGTCAATGACCGCCCGCATCTTAATAAAAAACTCTGACAACTCATATCTTTTATATTTTATACTATGCTGAATAATCAAAAGGAGAAAATATCACATGAATATGTTTTGTGGAAATTGTGGAAGAGAAAGGGCAGAAGAAACTGCTGATGTTTGTCTTGGATGCGGAACTCTGTTCAAAAAAAACAATAAAGATTCAAGAGTAAAAATTTCGGGAGGCGTTTTTAACAATGATGGCAAGGCGTGCAACCTTCTAGGGTGGGTTGTCGTTGGTTTTGTTGCAATACTTTCTATTGCCGCATTTATAACTTTTTTTGTTGCAATCGGAAGAAGCAATGCTGGGGCAGCAAATGCGATTGTCTCACTTTATGTGCTTGCAATGCTTGTCTGTATTTCATTTCTTAAAATGCTGCTTGCAAAAATCGATTGTTCGCTTATCAAAAAACTCTCCTATATAAGTATAATTGTCATTTTCGGAACTGCTCTGGTATTGGGTGTAACAGCAGTAATCGGCTGGGTTGCAATATAATTGAAAATGATGAAAAACAAATCCGACATGAGCCAATAGTGTTTTGTTGATTTTGTTTAGAAAAAACCTTGCATTTTGCTAGATTTTAGGATATAATTTTTACCATTAAACTAATGATGAAAAAAATTACAATATCTTTGCTTTTGATTTTGATTTCCTTTTTAATGTTTGGATGTCAATTTTTTGAGGTAATTTATGCAGTGGGCAACTTTGACGAAAGAAACAGAGATCCACATTTATTTGGTCCAATCGGATTTAGACCGCCTCAAATCGAGGGAATGAGATTGATTAATGAAGAAGGGTTTGAATTTGCTTTCGATTTTAACGGAGAGCATACTTTTGTTGTTCAGAATAGCGAATATTTTGTCTTGGATAAATTTGGCAACTTATTGTCATCTCAACCGCTGTTTGAACAAAATATTTTATATGACAAGTTTGTTTTTCAAGAAAATGGTCTTTATGGAGTGAAAGATATATTTTTCAATGTTTTGGTTGATGCTCAACAAAATAAAATTGAGATTGCAGGATATAACACGCTTTTAGTGAACTATGAGGACTATGCATACGGACTTTTTGACCTTGATTTAAATCCAATTTATATCACAAGAAATAATCAAGATTTTAGAGTTATTCCGCCCTACATATCAAAAACTAAATCTTTTATCACATATAATGGTTTCGTTGGCTTTTTTAACAGTTTTGAAGATACTTTTGTTTTTCCAAGGTTTTTGAGTTTATCAAATTTTTATAATGATTATGCCATAGCAAGGGATTTTAGCGGATATAGAATCCTGAGAAGTTGTTCAAGTGAGATAATAGTTCCTCATCATATTAATCCGATATTTTTCAACGGCATGCATTTATTAGCGCTTAACATTAACGGTAATATTGAAATTTTAAACAGATATTTTGAAGCGGTCTCAAGTATTCATTTTCCCAATTTTCCACGCCCGTTTATTTTTCAAAATTTATTATTTTTTCAGTTTGGAGATGTTTTCGTTTTTTACCAAATAGGCGAAGAAGGAAACATAGGCGACATATCATTTATATATTTTGAGAATGTTTTTTATCACCGAAATTTTCTTGTTTTGAAAAATCAGTTTGATGAATATGCCTTATTTGATGAAAATTTGAACCTAATTTATATTTTTGATTATATTTCATTTTCTTTTGGAACAATGAAAATTCGAGTGAATTATCAGTATTATTTTTATGAAATTCAATAAAAAAAATATATAATAGTTTGTAAAAAAAAGTAAAATGTTTTAAAAATTGCTATAAAAAAACTTGACAATTATTTATAAATACTATACAATATGTGTATAATATAAAGGAATGTTTCCAAAACATGGAAGTGGAAAGCATTTAAGCCTTGGAAAAAATACAAGGCAACTAACGAGATAAAATCATTTTTCGTAAGTTACTTGTGACAAAAGCGTCGTGAACGCAAAGGAGATTTTTTTACATATGAAAAGATACGCAGGCATAGTCAGAAGACTTGACAATTTGGGAAGAGTCGTTATTCCAAGAGAATATCGCAAAATGCACCGCATTAATGAGTCGGATTTGTTGGAAATTACTTCAAACGATTCAGGAGAAATCATCGTCAAAAAACTTAATCTTTCAGATGAGTTGATGACAGTCGGTTCAACCTATATCACTCAACTTTGTGCATCAACTGGTTTAACTGTAGCAATTAGTGACACCGAGAAATTTTTGCTTGCTGATGGGGAACTAAAAGGAACTTTATCCTATAGATTGCCAAATCAAATTGCAGCAGCGATTGCAGCCCGTAAATCTTTCAACGGAACCGGACCTGAAGTAGGTCTTGAAGGCGTCTCATATATTTGTTTTGAAACACTCCATCAAGACGATGTCTTTGGTGCAATTTTCTATGTTTCAGACGACCCAATAAGCCCGGAGGATGCCAAAGTCCTAAAACCGGTATCCAAAATATTCTCATCTCAAATGCAAAAATACTAAAAAATTAATTCAAAAACTAAAAAGGAACTTTCAACAAACAGACAGTTCCTTTTTTCCTAAAATTCTCCACTAACAACAATGGACAAATGTTTTTGAGTTTAGCATTGTTGCAATAACTCTTTAAGGATAATGATTGATTTTGGCTTAAAAATAATTGACAAGGTTTTTTATTTTTATTATAATGAAGTTATAATGAAAAAATGATGAGGAGGACATTTAATTATGTCTAGTTTGTTTAATGTCTTAAAGGCAGAGGGATTGACCACGCTGAAGGTGCGATATAACTTTCGCACTGATGTTTTTCGCTTTTTTGCAGCGAAAGAGTGGGAAAAAGGGCAAGATTTTTCACAATATAACAAATTGTTTAATGTGGGAAGTCAATTGAGTGATGAGGCTGTTTATTTAAACACAACTCAAGTTGTTGAGTTGTTTAAAAAGCACAAGCAACTTGATTATCTTGAAAAGATAAAGGGCTTAGTTCGGCAAGGCAAGCATTTTGGAATTGACTTATTGTATAACGATAAGCATAACATTCGTTTTATTTGCGGCATACATAGCCCTAAAAGAGGAGTCAATAACAAAAGTCATGCCACTATGGCTGGAGCAACACGCCGCAAAGATTTAAAAATACCTGAAATTGATGCAATAATTGATGCACTGAATTTATCTAGGGCGATGGCATTTAAAAATGTTGCGGCAAACATTCCATACGGCGGTTGCAAAACAACAATTCAAATGGATATGCCAGACATCAATAACATGGAAGTTATGGGCTTTTTGGCATATGCTTGCGACACGACAAGGTGTTTGACAGGCCCGGACATGGCCTTTCCGAAAGAAATGGTCAAAGTGATGACTGACAATTTCACAATGCAATACTGCGGAGGTCCTGGCTCTGCTTTGGGGGATACTGCGATTCCAACGGCATATGGTGTGTATTTGGCGTTAAAACAGGCGGTTTTATTTAAGACAGGCTCTGTCAGCCTTGACGGAATGAGCGTTGCAGTGCAAGGTATGGGGGCTGTTGGCTTCGCTATGGCGGAGTATTTGGCGAGTGAAAAAATCAAAAAACTCTTTATTGCCGACATTAATCAAGTTGTCTTAGACAAATTTAAGGCGGCATATCCAAAGTTAGATGTTGAAATTGTGCCGACCGATAAGATTGTTTTTGTTGATGCGGACATTTTCTCACCAAGTGCTATGGGCGGAATTTTCGGCGAAGAAGAAATTGCAAAACTAAAATTTAAATACATATTCGGCGGTGCAAACAATCAACTCCGTGCAACAAGTCAAGATGAAGAAATCCGTCTTGCGAAAATCATTCACGAGAGAGGTATTTTGTTCCAATGCGACTGGTGGCACAACTGTGCCGGGGTTTTGGCGGCCGCAATGGAATATGAATATGGCTTTGAAAAAAATAACAAAGACCTAATGAAAGCAGTTGAAGAAGTAGTTCCAACTCAAACAAAAAAGAATTTAACTCGCTCAAAAGAATTAGGAGTGACACCAACGGAAAGTGCTTACTTGAGTTGCAATGAATTGATTTATGGCGACATAACTGAAAGGTTTTGGAAGAAATAATGTGGTAGTAATATCCAATAATTGTTTTTAAGTTGAGATAAACAACCTCACAAAGATTTATAATGATTGATTTTACCATAAAAAAAGCAAACTTTGTCATAAGTTTTGCGGATATAAATGAGTTTAGAAACTACATGAGCAACAAGGCAAACGGAGTGGCACAGATTTGTGTTGCAGGTCGCTCAAATGTTGGCAAATCCTCGTTTATAAACATGCTTGCAAACAACAAAAAATTGGCTTTTTCGTCTGCAACACCCGGGCGGACACGCTTGATTAACTTGTTTTCATTCAATGATGATGAGTTTCTTTTGTCTGACCTTCCCGGATATGGATATTCAAAAGCATCAAAAGAGGCAACCGCAGAATTTCAAAAACTCACTGAAGAGTATTTTTATGACAACGAAAATTTAAAACGGGCGTTCGTCCTTGTTGATATTCGCCATGACCCGAGCGAAAAAGACAAACAACTCTTAACATTTTTGCATCACTTTCGCATACCTTTCACAGTTTTTGCAACAAAAGCCGACAAAATTTCAAAGCCCCAAATCGCAAAACATGTGCAAAATCTAGCCAATCATTTGAAAATCGGTCGTGACAACATCATTCCGGTCAGCGCAACAACAAAATTGAATTTAGATAAAGTATTAAAAATAATATCAGAACTATTAGTTTAATTATTATAACAAAAGAATGAGAGTTTTTACTCTCATTTTTTTGTTTATTGTTGCAAAAAATTGTCCTCTATTTTTAGTTGACAGCATTTTGAAAAAGTGATAAACTAATCATGCTTACACTATCAATTTTAGAATAACGAGGTGAATTCTGCCCTTTGGCAATTCTCCCCTCGTTATTCGATGATTGTGTAAGCAACAATTAGGAGATAGTCACTTGGGGTGTCGTTCTCTTAATTGGGAGCGGCACTTTTTTTATTTTTTCAAACTATATTTATTTTTGCTTTCTGACTATGATAAAGAAAAAGGTGTTGCAAGCACATTTTTTTGATAATTAAGAAAACCAACGATGTTTTCTTGTTATACAGTCGCAAAGCGGCTAAAGGAGAAATAAAAATGAAAAAAGAAAAAAAACTACTGGTGGCACTTTGCCTAGTCTTTGCAATGATATTTGTCATTGCTTGTAGTGGGACAGGCTCACAAAACGGTGGAGGCAATACGAATGGCGGCGAAACAAATCCTCCTAAATCACAAACTATCGTCATGTCGTTTGATACTGACGGTGGGAGTGAGGTTGCTCCACAAACACTAGCAAGAGGAACAAGACCTCAACGACCTCATCCAAACCCAATAAGAACAGGGTATGCTTTTGGCAACTGGTATCGCAATATGTCATTAACCGAAAGATTTGATTTTAATTCAACCGTTTATGATAATGCTGTTGTGTATGCACGATGGAATTCACTTGCTAATGGAAATGGCAATGAGAATGGTGGTGAAGAGAATGAAGAGGGGGAAACAGAGTCAGAAATAATCATAGAAGAAAATGATTTAATAATAGGAATTGGTGAAAGTAGGTTGATACTGGCTTCATTTATTGAGATTGCACTGAATGAAAGACAAGTAATTTGGCTAAGTTCAAATAGCAATATTGTGTCGGTAAATAATTTGGGCGTGATTACCGCTCATACTGCAGGAATAGCGAATATTATGGTAGCGTGGAGTTATAATCTTTCTGTTTCTGCAAGTGTCGAAATTACTGTGTTAGAAAAAGAAACTGCGTTTGCAGATGTTCTTCGAGCAGAGCCAATGAGAACACCATATGTTAGATATTTGTATGAAGATGTTGCAGTAATCTGTGATTATTTAGGGATGAGATATATCGAAACAAGAAGAGCATTTTTTGATCCTCGTCCATATCGATCAATTGTCGGATCATATCAAGCAGAAAACCCTGTAACTAACGCTATTGAAAATACTTTTTTACTAGACTTAGGGTCAGTTGAAAATGCTTTTGTTTCGGAATTAACAACTCCCTTTTTCTACAACGGAGTTCCAATATCTTTTACTATTACTGAAACTACAACGGAAACTATTACTCATTCAGCAACTAGGACTGCTAGTGAGAGTGTGAGCGTTTCAAGAACTACATCGGGATCAACAACGGCAAATGTTTCAACTTCTGTTAAGGCAAGTGCTTCAGCAGGCTTTTTTGGTGTTCGTGCAAGTGTAAGCACAGAAATAAGCACCTCTTTGTCTTCTTCGTTTTCTGTGACTAATTCAAACGCTTCAACAGTTGCACTTGCAACCACTGACACTTCTCAACAAGCATATGCAATATCAAAATCGCTTGCAACGGCTATTACTTTTGGTGGGAATGGAGTGTCTCATGGATATTATCGACTTGCTATGTATGCTCAAGCGAGAATTTTTTGGCTTGTAATAACATCAGAAGACAATCAAGAGTTATTAGAATTGCAGACAGTTGTGGTATTTAACGGTTACCGTTTAAGAGTGGATTTTTGTCCGACAGGAACTTTTGATACTACGCCGAAAGGTTCAACAATTGACTTTGCTAACCGGACACACAATAGCAATATTGGGAGAAGAGGAAGAGGTGGTAACGGTGGTGATGCAGTGCATGGTGGTAGTGGGGTTTGGGTAGGTGGAAATGTTGCATCAAGAATTGTTTTTGAGGCATTAGGGATTCGTGTTGCGGGTGGACAGTCTGGCAGTGCAGGAGTTTTTGGAATGCATGGAACAGGGACAGGCTCAGTGCCAACGGGAACTAGAATAGCGGGTATTGTTCGCCCAGAAAGAGCAAATGCAGTAGACTGATAATTGCAAACTAAATAGACATAAACAAAAAACAAAACCGTTCAGTTATTTGAGATTGGGCGGTTTGTGTTTATGTTTAATAATCTAAACGAGATGGTAGAGAAGTTGGCTTTGGTTCGCAACTAAACACATACAAGGTGTAAAAAATAACGCTATACAAAATCATTCTTCATTTGGGAGTGTTTTTTGTGTGTGGATTCGTCGAAGAGGTCTAAAATTCGACATGTTTTCATATAGTTGTTAAGTAAAGTCACATTGTGGCGAAGGAGTTTTAATAGCGATTATGAAAAAGAAGATTAGTGTCGTTTTGTCGATTTGTTTGGCGTTCGTTTTTTTTGTTGCCTGTATGAACAGGTATGATGAAAAAAATGTTTCTAACTATCAAATTGACCTTGTTTTTAATGCGGAAACTAATGTTTTGACAGGAGTGCAGACTGTTGATTTTTTCAATAGTTTTAATGTTGAATTGCCTGAAATTCACTTTCATTTGTTTGCAAATGCCTATAGAGAAGGCGCACAATTTAGCCCTTTTACTCAAAGTGAAATAAATGATGCGTTTCCGAACGGACCGTCTTTTGGCGGGATTGAAATAACCTCTCTTAAAGTGAACGGAACAGACGCTCCGATTGTTATCGGCGGAAGAGATGAGGATAGACTTATTGTTAAATTGCCAAGGGCATTAATGCCGACTCAAAGAGTGGAAATTGAGATGGAATACACTCTTACTATTCCGAATGTTCGCCACAGGCTCGGACATTACAACGGCATTGTGAATTTAGGAAATTTCTTTCCGATTGCTGCGATATTTGAAAACGGGGCATGGAATCAAAGCGTTTATTATTCAAAAGGAGATCCATTTTTCACAAAAGTGAAGAATTTTGATGTTTCAATCACGACACCGTCAAGATTAACTGCGGCAATGAGCGGAAGAGTTCAAAGAGAAAATTTGACAGGCGGTCGAACTCGTCACACTTCGTCATCTCGACTTATGCGTGATTTTGCGATAGTTTTGGGTGAATTTCAAGTTGTGACAGGAACTGTTGACGGAATTGAGGTGAGATATTATTTCACTCAAGAGATGTCAATGCTTTCGCAAGAGGCACTATCAGTTTCAATGGACAGTGTCAGAGTGTTTAATGAATTGTTCGGAAAATATCCTTATGAAACCTTATCGGTTGTGAAAACACACTTTTTGCACGGCGGAATGGAATATCCGGGTTTAGTCTACATATCAGATGTTTTATCAGGAAATCATTTCAGAGATGTCATTATTCATGAAATAGCACATCAATGGTGGTATGCAGTTGTCGGCAATGATCAAGTTGCACACGCATGGCTTGACGAGAGTTTGGCGGAGTATTCAGTTGCATTGTTCTATGAGAGAATGCCTCAATTCGGCATAACATACAACGACAGGATTGCAGAGGCATTGAGAACTTTTGCGTTGTTTGAGGATGTCTTTGGTAAAAATTTTGACGGTTCAATGAACAGGGGATTGTCGGAATTTAATTCGGTCTATGAATATGTTGTTGTTGCATATCACAAAGGTGCGGTAATGCTTTCGAGTTTGAGAAAAGTTATTGGTGATGATGCGTTCTTTAGGGCTATTAGAAATTATTATGAAACTCAAAAGTTTCAAATTGCACGCCCGGAGCATCTGGTAGCAGCATTTGAGGCGGCCTCAAACAGAGATCTTCAAACATTCTTTGCAACATGGTTTGCAGGCGATATTCAAACCTTTGGAAGGGCGTAGAAAATAAGTGAAAAATTCAAAGTAAAAGGTGAAAAGTAAGAATTAGTCTAATTAGAAACTCTAATAATATTTTTCAAGTTTTAGATTTAAGAAAATGTTTATTTCAATCAAAAAAAAGACAATTATATTAGTTTCAGCATTTGTGATTTGTGTGACTTCATTTTTGTTAGTCATTAGTTTTGCCGCAGCATCAGCGACTATTGCACCTCCTAATGGCTTTGTTGTTGTTGTAGATGCAGGGCACGGAGGGCATGACGGCGGAGCAACAGGAGTCGCAACAGGCGCAAGAGAGGCGGATATAAACCTTGCAATTGCTCGTCTTCTCCGAGATTTTTTGCAGCAAAACGGATTTGAAGTTGTGATGACTCGATCAACTCGTGACGGATTGTATGGCATGGCAAGAACAGGACGGAAAATGCGTGACATGGAAGAAAGGCGCAGGATAATTAACGAAGCGTCACCGGATCTTGTTGTTTCAATCCATCAAAACTCATTTCCGTCGCCAAGAGAGAGAGGACCTCAAGTTTTTCATGCTCCGTCTTCTGAAAGGGGAAGAGCAACTGCTCAAACAATGCAGCAAACGATGAATGCAGCCTTAGATTCTAACAGGACTGCAAGAAGCGGCGACTATTTCATTTTGCAGGCAACGGACTATTTGTCAATACTAATAGAGAGTGGATTCTTGACTAATCCCGAAGAAGACAGATTGCTCTCAACTCCGCAGCATCAAGAAAAAGTAGCCTTTACAATTTTTAAGGGAATTATATCAATTTTAATGGGTTAAAATATTGCTAAAAAAATGTTCGGGAGAAAGTGATGCCTGAACATTTTTTTTTTTAACGAAACAATGAGGTGCAATGTGTTTTTCTGCAAAATTTATCATGTTTTAATGCTTGCGATAATTGTTTGAATATGATATAATATTTTCATGTTAAAATACATGAGTGCAGGAGAAAGTCATGGGAAAGGCATTTTGGCAGTTCTTGAGGGAGTGCCGAAAGGTCTTTTTATTTGCGAGAACTTTATTAACAATGAGTTGAAACGCCGTCAAGCGGGAGTTGGAAGAGGCGAAAGAATGAATATCGAAGACGATAAAGTTGAGATTTTTTCAGGAGTTTATGAGGGTTTTTCGACCGGAGCGCCAATTGCATTGATTGTCAAAAACAAAGACTATCGGCAAAAACAAGATAAGGAATATTGCGCTCCTCGTGCCGGACATGCAGACCTCGCAGGATGTTTGAAATATAATCAAAAAGACTTTTACACAATTTCAGAAAGGGCAAGCGCTAGAGAAACGGTTTCAAGAGTTTTGGCAGGAAGTGTTGCAAAGCTGTTTTTAAAAGAATTGGATATAAATGTTATGTCACGCATAGTATCTGTTTTTGACGAAAGTGACGATATTAAAATTGAAAAATTGATTAAAAAAACACAACAAGATGGGGATACTTTGGGCGGCATTATTATGATAAAAGCACAAAATATGATAGCAGGAGTTGGGTCTCATGTTCACTATGACAGAAAATTAGATTACCATATTTCATCTCATCTAATTTCTGTTCAAGGTATTAAAAGCGTTGAGTTTGGGATAGGCAAGGAATATGCCGGACTTCTTGGTTCAAAAGCGCATGACTCAATAGGCATCAATAATGGAAAAATTGTTCGTTCGACAAATCAATGCGGAGGAATTGAGGGCGGAATTTCAAATGGAGAAGATATCGTTATTTCAGTTTCTCAAAAACCAATCCCTACAACAAAAATTCCTCAAAACTCAATAAACCTTAAAATAGGCGAAGTATGCGTGACAGAGTATGTGAGAAGTGATGCTTGCGCAGTCCACTCGTGTGCTGTTGTGTGTGAGAGTGCATTATCAATCGTTCTTATGCAAGAGATTTTGAGAACACTTGGCGGTGACACTATGAACGAGGTCAGAGAGAGAGCATTTGCGAAAAGGAGAGTAAAAGATGAGTTTTTTGGAAAATAATTTGACTGGAGAAATTAAAGAAATAGTATCATTTGAAAATTCATATTTAATAATTGATAGTGTTGTTGCAAAACTATATCCTGAATTAACAAAAGCAAAAAACAAATATATTCTCAAAGCAAAAGAAGAAAACAAGAATTTAGAGACTGTTGCTTTAATATCCAAAGAAATGTTAAACTGTTCTTCAAACAGGCATACTCGTATAGTCGCTGTCGGAGGAGGGTTGACAAACGATGTTGCCGGGTTTGTTGCTTCAATTTATATGAGAGGGATAGACTGGATTTCGATTCCAACAACACTTCTGTCAATGGTTGATGCTTCAATCGGCGGAAAAACAGGCGTTAACTTTGAAGGAAACAAAAATATAATCGGTTCATTCTATTCCCCGAAGTGCATTTATTCCTCATTACATTTTTTAAAAACTCTTGATGCAAGAGAGAAAATGTCGGGTATTGGAGAAGTTGTCAAATCAATGTTCTTAACCGACGAGTTATTTAAATTTTTGGAAATCAACCTAAAAGGATTGATGGAATTTGATGAAGAGACTTTGAGTGAATTTATTAAAAAATGCATTAAATTAAAAGAACAAATTGTAAAAGTTGACCCGCTGGAAAAAGGCGGGATAAGAAAAATCTTGAATATCGGACACACCGTCGGACATGCGCTAGAAACAGCAAACAATTTTAAAATTTCTCATGGTGAATGCGTTTTGTTCGGAATGCTTTTTGAGAGTGCTATTTTAAAAAAATATGTTCCATTGGAAAAATACTTGCCTAAAATGAATCTTTTAAAAAAGATTCTAAAGGGAAGAAAAATAAAATTTGATTCAAGTGAAATTGTTAAGGCGTGTAAGTGTGACAAAAAAAACGAGAATGGGAAAATATCAATCATGTCAGGAATAGACGGAGAAAATCATAAGGAATATTTTTTCAGCAATGAAGAGTTGATTAAGTGCCTTGAGGATGTCAAAGCAGAATTTAAAGAGTTTTTATGATAATACCCCCAATAAAAAGACCTATCAATAAAATAATTGAAGTGCCAAGTGACAAAAGCATAACTCACAGGGCAATGATTATTTCGTCCATTGCAGAGGGAAAGTCAACAATTTTTAATCCTCTTGAATGTTATGACACGCATAACACGCTAAAATGCATGGAAAAATTAGGGGCAAGGATAGAAAAGAAAGAAGATAAAATAATCATTCATGGCATAAAAAAATTAAATTCATCTCAATTAGATGTGGGAAATTCCGGAACAACATTAAGACTTTTGACAGGGCTTCTCTCGGGATATGAAGGCGAAAAATTCATTCTTGACGGAGATGAGAGTATTCGCAAGCGCCCAATGCAAAGAGTGATTGAGCCGCTTGCATGTATGGGAGCAAAAATTGCCGGCAATAATGGAAATGCCCCTGTTATCGTGTATGGAAAAAAACTAAAGGGTATAGACTATAATCTTGAAATACCTTCCGCTCAACTAAAATCAGCGATATTGCTTGCAGGTCTTAATGCAAGTGAAAAAACAACCATTGTTGAAAAAAATCCATCTCGCAATCATACTGAATTGATGTTAGCGGCGTTTGGCGCTGGTATTAAACATGGTGGTCATCATAATCATCATGAAAACATAGAATTAGTTCCGAGTGCACTAAAAGGAAGAAAAATAAAAATAGGGGGTGACTTTTCTAGTGGTGCATTTTTTTTGGTGTTAGGTGCTTTGTTGAAAAATAGTTATTTGAAAATTGAGAATGCGGGCTTTAACCCTACCAGAACAGGAATGTGGAATGTGTTGAGAAAATGTGGCGCTAACACTGGTTTTACGAAATTGCGTAGCGACAACGGCGAGGCTTATGCAGATATTGAAATTGAGGGCGGAAATGTTTTGAAACCTTTCTACATCAAGACTGAACAAATTCCTTTGCTTATTGACGAAATTCCCATTTTATGCGTTTTGGCATGTTTTATTGAGGGAGAGAGTATCATTGAGGGTTGCGGCGAGTTAAAGTACAAAGAGAGTAATCGACTGATAGCAATATGTGAAGAACTATCAAAATTAGGTGCAGACATTGAAATTTTGGGAAGTATGCGTGACATAATAAGAATCAGAGGTAAAGGTTTTTTAAAAGGCGGACAAGTCTTTTCTCATGGTGACCACAGAATTGCAATGGCGCTAAGTATTGCTTTATCGCTTTCGCAAAAAGGCGGAGAGGTTTTGGGTAGTGATTGCGTTGGAGTAAGTTTCCCAAATTTCTTTGAAACATTGAGGGGGCTGACAAAATGAAAAAATATGCACTAATTGGAAAGAATATCTCACACTACACGCTCTCTCCGAAAATTCATCCGATTATATACGAACATTTAGGAATTGAAGCGAGTTATGCTGTCTTTGACGGCGAATTAGAAGATATTATGATTTCAATGAAAAAGCTTGACGGATTTAATGTCACTCAGCCCTATAAAGAGCAAATCAAAAATATTTTGCATGAGAACTATTCTAATTATGATGGCGTTAACACAGTCATAAGAAAAAAAGATAAACTTATCGGCTATAATACTGATGCCTATGGTTTTGAAAAAGACTTCTTACCGCTTGTTTCCGACATTAAAAACGAGACATTTCATATCTTAGGAAGAGGGGCGACTTCACGATTAATAAGGCAAATTCTTTCCTCGCAAGGCATGATTGAGAACATGGCAGACCCAACAATTGTTATTAATGCGAGCGCTCAATTTTTAGACAAAAGAAAAGAATATATTCCGGAATTTAGTGAAAAAAATCTAAAAATTGCCTATGACACAATCTACTTCGACACGACCTTTAACAAACACTATGGGTGTAAAAACGGACTGGGAATGCTTATTTATCAAGCGATAGAGGCATGCCGCCTATTTTTTGAAGAAAAAATTGAGGATGAAGAAGTTCTGTTTAATAAAATTTTGGAGGAATTATCAAGATGAAAATACTGGTAGTGAATGGACCAAAACTAAATCAACTCGGAACAAGAAAGCCGGAGATTTATGGACATTTAACACTTCAAGAAGTTGAAAGTGCCTTGAAAGAAGAATTTGGCAAGGATCATGAAGTGGACTTTTTTCAATCTGATTTTGAATGCGGACTTGTTGAAAAAATTCGCTCATTTAAGGGCGATATTTTGATAATTAACGGCGGGGCACTTTCTCATCATTCGGTTTCTTTGCTTAAGGCGTTGAGAGCAGTAGAATCTTATAAAGTAGAAGTCCACATTTCCAATGTTTTTCAAAGAGAGGAGTTTCGTCATAAAAGTGCTATTGCATCAGCATGCAATGCATATCTTACCGGTTTTGGAACAAATGGCTATTTACTTGCAATCAAAGGAGCAATCCTAAATTTGACTAATAACAAATGAACAATATCATTTTAATCGGAATGCCGGGAGTTGGCAAAACAACAGTTGGCAGGAAATTAGCAAATCAATCTAACAAACCTTTTCTGGATTTAGACGAGGAATATTGTCGTATTTATAATATGTCAATTGAGGAAACTTTTTTTTCGCTTGGTGAAAAAATATTTCGGAAAAGAGAAAAAAACACAATAGAATCGTTAACTATGTCAGGCATAACAAATACAATTGTGGCATGCGGAGGGGGAGTTGTTGAAAATGAGGACAATATGCATTGTCTCAAAAAACTCGGAAAAGTTGTTTTTTTGGACTGCGATATTGACACTCTCATTTCACGCATGAAAACAACTTCTCAAAAGGCAGTCTTTAAAAACTACTCATTAGAAGAATTATATCAAAGACGGATTGCATTATATAAAAAACACGCAAACATAACTATTGATACAAGAGGAAAAGAAATAAAAGAAACAGTTGACTTAATAATTAATCTGTGATATTATTTTAAAAAGGTATTACTTATATGTATTTGTATTTAAAACAAAAACCACTTTCATCTGATGAGAAGTTCACATTTTTTGATGAACAACAAAAACCTGTTTTTAAATCTATGGGAAGTTTTTTTGCTATTCCGAGAAGATATAAATTGTTTGATGCTGTGAAAAACCAAGAAATAGTCGACATAACAAGAAGATTTTTTGCCTTTACTCCGAATTTTACTATAACTGATACCACAACCAAACAATCTCTGTTTTTTGTTAAACAATGCGTTTTTTTCGGAAAACCTAGGTTTGAAATTTCATCTTCTTCGGGCAATTATAGGATTGAAGGAGATTTGTCTAAATATGAATATGACATCATTGACCCTTTTGGACAACGGATTATCAGCGTTAGGACAAAATTAATTTCATGGGGCGACACATATGAAATTTGGGCAGACAATACAAAAATTCCGCTCCATGTTGCAGCGTCAATAGTTCTGACAGTCAATTGTGCCGCACATAGCGCCAGTAGAATAATTTAAAGAAACGCTGATTAATCAAACTAAATTAATCAGCGTTTTTAATTATTATCTTTTTGCAACGAAATAACTTTCTAAATTGTGTTATAAGTAGGAGGATTATTCAAATGACAATGCAAGAAAAATTGAAAACAATTAAAAATTTGTCCAAAATATTGGCGGTGCTTTTTTTTATAATCGCTATTTTGAGTGTTGCCTATTTTAATGCTAATGTGACAGCAAGTGCCAATATGGGACCGCCTACGCCAATTGGGGAAAATAGCGGAATTGTTTTTGAAAAGCATGACATTATTCAAGTGGACAGGCAAGTTTTGGATATTGAGTTTGTTGCTCAAAGAGAAGCATTGATTATTGCAAGATATACGATGACAAACACTGCATCAGAAACGCTCACTATCCAATCAATGTTTCTTTCGCCGACATATAATAATGGCGATAGAGTTTACACAATAACGGCAAACGGCAGATCTTTGGAATATGAGGCAGAGTTTTTTTCAAATTATTGGGAAAGCATCACCTATGATGATCTCTTGAATTGGCAGGATATATTAACAAATAAACAAACAGGAGCGGTTAGAGGCTATATCAGTGCTGTTGTTTTTGACATAGTGTTTGAACCAAATCAAACTTTAGATGTCGTTGTCCAATATTCCTATATTCCCAACAGAACTTGGCAAAATGCTAATCGTGTAGTTTTGAGATATTTGCTGACTCCGGCAAGATATTGGAAATCATATCAAGATTTGACTATCAATCTCACTTTATATGAGGGTCATTTGTTTTCTTCAACTTTGGATTTTTCTCGAATATCTCGCCGCATCTATCAATTTCAATCATTAGATTTGCCTGAAAACGAATTAAGAATTGTTGTTAGCAGTATGCCTCGCAACTTTGGTTTTTTGATGAATGGAGGAGTTGGTTTGTTTTTTCTTTCAATCTTCATCCTTGCGGCGATAGTTGCAGCATTTCTATTTTTTGTGATATTATTTATAAAAAAGCGTCTTCAACACAAAATAAACACAATAGGTCTAGTTCTGTGGATAATTTTCTTTGTTTTTGCAGCGGCACTGTTTGTCATGATGGCATTAATGTTTCTTATGGCATTGCTCACTAATATGGGAGGGTGGATTATTCTGATTCTTGGAATACCCGGAACTCTTTTGTTAGGGCTTTCAGGCATTATATTAATTCCGACACTAACAGTGCATTTTTCTCATCGAAAAAAACTATCCGCAAGATAAATGATAACATAACTACAATAAAAAGCCCTTGCAAACTTCATTGATTGTTTGTAAGGGCTTTTTTGTTTTATTCCGGAAGTTTTATTTCCTTAATAATTCAGACTAGAAAGTTCTTTTTACTCTCTCAGGGAAAAATTCTTGAATTAGTCCTGAGGAGAAGTAGTCTGCCATGTCCAAAATTTCTTTTTCAAGTTTGTTGAAGGTTTCAATTTCGCTTTGATGACGACCGTTAATGCGAAGTTGTGCTTCTAGTTTTGTTGAGTCAAGATGAGAATAAAACATTCTTTTGAGGTCTTGTGCGTTGTAGTTAGTATTAATTCCTGCAAATGCGTCTGACATTCTGTTAGCGTTTGCATACCATGCTTGATTCAATCTGTTGATTTGAACTTGATTTTTGTCACGCATTGAGGTGAACAATTGTCCGCCGATTGCAAGGTGTTCGTGAATGAGTTTTTCAATATCTTTTGTTATGTCCTCGCAATAAAACTCACCGAAAACATTGGCAATATCTTTTGGATTTTGCATTAGGCGGTTGCTGGTTGCAGTCGCATCTTTTAGTTTGTCGATAATTGAAATTATTGCCATGCGTGTCCAATAGACATGTTGAAGCCACACTAGACGCATTTTTCCGATAAGGTGTTTTCTTGCAAAGCAAAAGTGAGGTCTGTCAGGCGGTGCAACAGGTGGATTCGGCGGGTGAATCGGAGGTCTTGGCGGAAGTGTTCCGATTGGCGGAATTGGAAGCGGCGGCGGAGTAGGGCGAGGCGGAATTACGCCGATGGGGGGGGTGACAGGAGGAACTTCAGGCATAATTCCGGCGGGCGGTGCAGGCGGAATTACTCCGATTGGCGGCACAGGATGGGGAGGAACAGTTCCGATTGGCGGAATTGGTTTTACCGGCGGATGTATAGGCGGGGGAGCAATAGGCGGAACAGTCGGCATAACACCTTGCATTTCACCCGGGCAAATAATAAGAGTTTTTCCTATTTGCAGGTTGTAAGGGTCAACATGAGGATTAAGGCGAAGTAATTCGTCAACTGTTGTGTGATAGTGCTTTGCCAAAAGATACAAGGTATCGCCGGCTTTTATCGTGTGAAAAATAGGGTGCATGCATTGCATTATGTAATTTCTCCTTTTCAATTAATTTTTAGATATAGTCAAATTAACTATGAATTAATCTTTTTACAAGGTATGCACAAGACAAAAAAATGTGACATGATTAGACAAATTCAGACAAAAATATCCCAAAATTATGAGTGATTTTTTGTTAAAATTTTTCTTATGAAGGTCAAGCATAAATTCCTAAAAGGCGTTTTATATATGTCACTGGAAGGTGAACTGGACGAGAGCAAATCACTCTACACACGCAGTCAAATGGAGTCAGCATTTGACTCATATGATATGTCAAAAGTAGTCATAGACCTCTCTTGTCTTTCGTTCATGGACTCAACAGGAATAGGCGTTCTCATCGGCAGATTCAAAAAATTGAAAGAAAGACAAATCACTGTAGTAATCGCAAATCCCTCTCGCTCAATTGATAAAATATTAACTCTCTCGGGAGTTTATAGTCTGATGCCGAAAGTTGAGTATTAGCAAATTACAAATTGCAGACAAATGCAAATTAATTTTGAATTATTATAATTTTTCATTTGTAAATAATTTGAAAGACGCATGGGGCAATAATTGACAGATCGAACAATAAAAAAACAAATGAAAAAAATCGGAGGAAACCAAAAAATGAAAAATGAAAAAACACAAGTTAAAAAAGAGAATTTTGTAAAAATTCAAGTTCAGGCACTCTCAAGTAACGAAGCGTTTTGCAGAAATGCAGTCGCAGCGTTTTGTTTGTCTATCGACCCGACAGTAGACCAACTCAGTGATGTGAAAACAGCGGTTTCTGAGGCAATCACTAATTCAGTTATTCATGCCTACCGCGGAGGCGGCGGACTGATTGAGATTGACCTTGTTATGCGGAAACGAGTTCTACATATTGAAATCCGTGACTTTGGTCAAGGTGTAGTCGATATGGAAGAAATCAGAAAGCCATTTTTCACAACAAAACCGGATGAAGAGCGAAGCGGAATGGGATTCACCATAATGGAGAGTTTCATGGACGAATTGATTTTGTCAAAAACCGAAGGCGGCGGATTGACAATCAAGATGGTCAAAGATTTCGATGAGGAAGAAAAATAATAAAAGGTATTAAACAACCTGAGTAAGCCTTGGACTCCCGCCTTCGGCGGTCATTTTGATGCAAGCGTCAGGGTTTAATACCTTTTGATGATGCCGCAAAAATGTCTTTGTTCACAAAGTATTTTTGCTCCTATTATAAAGCAAAGGTAAATTAACAAACATTGGCCGAAACAGAAAAGACACTTGAATTAATAAGGAGGGCACAGTCAGAAGACGAGAGTGCAAAAAGTGAGTTGGTTGAAACTAACTCACCACTTATCAAAAGCGTTATTCGCCGCTATAAAAACAAAGGTGTTGAATATGATGACCTTTATCAACTCGGGTGTCTTGGTTTTTTGAAAGCAATTAAAAACTTTTCCAATAAATTTGATGTCAAATTTTCAACCTATGCAGTGCCTATGATAGCGGGCGAAGTTAAAAGATTTTTGAGGGATGACGGCTATATAAAAGTGTCTCGCTCAACAAAAACACTGGCAAGCAAAATCTCATATTTCATTGAACAATATTCTGCAAACCACTCAAAAAGCCCTTCAATTGAAGAAATTGCAGCAAATTTCAAAATCGAATCATCGGAAGTGGTTTTTGCATTGGAGAGCATAAAGTTTCCGCTCTCGCTCTATGAAAAAACAGATGATGAAAACAATCAATCACTCATTGACAAAGTGGCATGTGAAACAGACTCAACTGAAGATTTGGACAAAATTATTTTGAAAGATTTAATAAATGATTTAACTGAAAGAGAGAAAAAAATAATCATTTTGCGATACTACCGAGACAAAACCCAAAGCGAAGTTGCTCGCGTCCTAAATGTAAGCCAAGTCCAAGTCTCCAGAATAGAAGCAAAAATACTGGGAAAAATCAAAGAAGAACTAAATGTTTAAAAAAAATCACAAGTTACCTAACTTGTGATTTTTTATGTCCTAGTAAATATAAACTACAAGAAGGTGTCACTCAAAGCATGTCACGAAGCGGCAACGCTGGAATCAGGGGACGGGGGTTCGGGGGAGTGTTAGGGGGACGGTGTTAGGGGGACGGTGTTAGTGTTAGGGGGACGGTGTTTGCGACAACTTGATGATTAGATATATTCAGATAGAGTATTTTGATTGACAGAGTTATATTTATGAAGTATAATGGTAATATGGAATTGCAAAGTAGGTTGTCGATAGCACCGTCCCCTAGACCACCTAGACCACCGTCCCCTAGACCACCGTCCCCTAGACCACCTAGACCACAAAATGTGCATACGGCTATTTGGATGACGCTTTGGCTCAAAGAGGACATACAAGAGCAGACATTCCAGACTTAGTCAAGAATAGCCCTGATGGAGTATGGAGACATAATTGGACAAGCGGCAAACATAAATATCATGTAAGAATTCATGCTGGTAACCAACAATATACAAACTCAAGCTATGTTTTTAGGGTTGCTAAACAAACTTATGGTCAAGGGTGGCAATACTTAGGTTTGAATAGGACTTGGTATCATACGAGTGTTCTTACTGAAACTTTCAGAGGCGGTTTGGCTAATCCTAACTTTAATTATTTTGCGGCAGTTATGACACACTTGCCAATATAAGGAGCATAAAAAATGGATAATAAAAAGTCAAAAAACAATCAAGCTATGACCGAAAGTGAAAGACGGTTTAATGAATTAAGTCCTGAAATAAAAGAGGGTCTTAGTCAATTCCAAGATGAATACAAAAAAAGAGAAGAACTGATGAAACCTATGTCCGAAAAATTAGTGCAGGAAGAAATAGATAAAATTAATTTCTACTTATCTCAACGGACTTGGATGGAGTTTCAGTTCGGGCATATAGGGAGAGATAAGATAGTTTTGTTCGGTTGCGTTGATACACTTCTGCCTGAAAACGACATAGAAATTGTCTTTGAATATCCGCAGACAATAGCCAGTGTATTTTATTGGAACATGAACGAAAAGAAGCCGTTTATTAAACTTTCGAGCCACAAAGAATTAGAGAAAAGCACAGGACTTTATGCTTATGAAGGTTGTCATGTTTTTAGTTTAAATGATGAAGATATGAGCAATGATAATCGATTTTACATTGCGGCGGCAGGAATTAAATACAATATCATTAAGCCGTTGCAGATCAATCTGTTGATGACTTAGCAAGTGGATTAAGGTCTGGAAGAGTTAACCCAAACGATGTGTCAGCATTGAGAGTGTTTGAAAAAAACGGAAAAAATTTATTCTCTTGATAATCGTCGCTTATATGCGTTTAAACAATCAGGTTTGGGTCGAGTAAATGTTACATGGGTTGATACTTCGACAAGAAGTTTTGCTAAGGAGTTTTTCGAATGTTTACGACATTAGATGATGGATTGTCAATACTACTAATATAAAGAGGTAAAAATAATGATTACAGAAACAATAAAAATAACCAATGAGTTGCTTATCATTAGCAATGTGCCGTATGGTAAAATTTCTATTGATGGTGCAGATATGTATCGAGTTTGATGATGTCGATGGAAAACGCTATAAGGCTGTTTTCAGTCCTTATCAGGCTATAAAAGTAACTACGGAAGACTGCGTGGATTGCATGGATGTTGAGAGATTTCTTAAAAGTGAAAGCTTAAGTTCAGGACGCTATCAAAGGCATATATTAGAGGTAGAAAACTCGGAATGGGTAAAGCAACTTAAAAAAAACCTAAAAGAGAATGATGATGGTGCAACTTTTATGGACAGTGCAAGACATTTCATTTTAGATTTAAGAGATGACTTGGTAGAAATCATTGCACAAAATTTTGAATTAAGTTTAGCTTAAAAACATTTAAATCTTTTTAGGATTGCCTCGCTCTAATGAAACTTAGGGCGAGGTTTTTTTTATATTATTCAGACATTTCCGCTGAAACACCTGAAAACTTGCTTGTTAATGTTGGTGAAGTGCATGGATTGAACAGATATGGGATAACAGTTGACAATGCTGTTGCATTGATGGTAGCACTCTATACAATCTACACAACCATATTGCTCTCCTACGATGAGAACTATGAGTGGTCGAGGCATCTTAATTGGTGGGAGCGAAACTTTCATTGGCTGAGGTGGGTGATGCTGGGAGTGAGCATAATCCTGACAATAGTGACCTTTGGGAAAAAGTCGTGGTCTAGGGGACGGTGTTTTGGGCAACTTTGATGGTCTAGGGGACGGTGGTCTAGGGGACGGTGTTTTGGGCAACTTTGAAGTCTGCAAAAAGTAATGAAAATTAAGGAAGAGATGTTGATTGTTTGCGGTTGACATTTCTTTTTTGTTGTGGTA
>WRAY01000012.1 GCA_009779975.1 Bacillota bacterium
CCCAATCCTTTTTTACTCCCGGTTTTTTTTTTTCCCACTTCTAATTTTACACCCCATAACAAAAAAAAACCCCCCCCTTTCTGTTTCCTCCGGGCCGCCCCCCCCCCCCCCTCCGATGAAGAAGTCTGCTTTTCCGTCAGCAACAAACAAGAACTCTAATTCTTCATGAGTGTGGGGAATAAAACCTGACCATCCGTCATTCGTGTGGTGGGCTCGCAAAAATCTGATACTAAAACCTTTAGTATCATAAGTGATAGTTTCTCTTTCAAATGCGCTATTTGTCAATTTTTGCGGGAGCATTAGACATAAATTATATCACAATTCTAAAAACAAGTCAAGAAAAAATAGAACATTTTTTCGACAAAAAGTCAAAATTGTGCTAGTTTTTTCCAATATATCTATAGTATTGAAATGCAGATATAAGGTATAATATGTAGTGTCTAATGCTAATATTTGGACTAATACGAAGTATAAAAAGTAAATTTGTCATAGCAATAGCACTTAGTTTGTTGTTGTTTGTCTTTGCATGCACTCCGCCGAATGGTTCAACAAATCGATGCGATTATTATTACTGCGATTGTTACTATGAATGTGAATTAACTTGTGATTGTCAAGATACTCACGGCAATGGAAACAACGGAAACGGGAATGGACAAGAAAACGGAAATGGTAACGGCAAAGAGAATGGCGGAGATGAGGAACACGATTGCGGATACTATGATTGTGAATGTGAATATTGCGAAACGGATTGTGATTGCAAATATTTTTCAGGACAACAGATGGATTTAAGACTGGGAACTGTGACAGAAGGTGCGCCCATTTACGAAGGAGCGTTGAGCGTGTTTGTTGAGGGGCAAGAACTTCAAATGCATCGGGTGATGGTTTCTAATCAACGAGTGTGGACGGCAATTCCAACAAGAGTGGCGGCAGCAGTCGGATATGTTTATTTGAGCGGAGGGGATGCAAGAATTATTATTGATTTTGGGACAGATGTCAGTTTTGCAACGATAAGACCGCTTGCAAGAGAGATTGTTCCGACAGTGCAAGGAAGCAGAATTATTTTCACAACCAATGGGACAGGCACTTATATCATAGAGCCAAATGGGGACTACAGACGGGCAGTATTTATTTTTGTTGATGAATATTCTTGTGAAAGACCTCCGCCAAACACTCAAAATATTATTGTTTTTGAACCCGGGCTCCATGATGCAGGCAATAGCCCTCACATCAACACAACAGCAAGTCAAACCAACCCGATAGACAGAGTGACGCTTCAATCTAACACAACAGTTGTCATAGAAGAAGGGGCGGTAGTCAGAGCGCAGTTTTTTGGCTCAAATGTTCATAATGTTCGAATAACAGGCAGGGGAATAATTGACGGCTCAACATTTGTTCGGCAATTTCCGCTGCAAGGAGTTGCCGGGCGTCAAACAGTTCCGATAGAGTTTCAACATTCATCAAATATCATATTAGAGGACTTTGCAGTCCATGACCCGGCAGGTTGGGTCGTTCACTTCTTTTTTGTCAGAGACAGCCTCATTTGCGGAATTAGAATGTTCACATCAAGAAGCAACGGTGACGGAGTGTCGCTCCAAAGCAATCGTAATGTTACTGTCAGAGGAGTTTTTGTCAGGGCTTGGGACGATGCGTTGGTTGTCAAAAACTATCCGACAACTCGTCACGGAGTGCCAAACGGAGTAACTTATAACATATTGTTTGAAGATTGTGAAATTTGGGTGGATTTGGCGCAGGCAATGGAAATTGGCTATGAAACAGTCGGCGAAGTAATGCGTGACATAACATTCAGGAACATAACTGTTTTTCATGCTTTTCATCAAGCAGTAATGAGTATCAACAACGCAAACAACGCAAACATCCAAAATATTCTTTGGGAAAACATAGTTGTTGAAAACGCCTCAATGGGAATGGGAAGTGCGGGAACAACAGGAAGAGTGCATCTTATTCACATGCGTAATATACACAGCGCTACTTGGTCAGACGCATGGGGAATAACGCCTCTGGGACAAATTGACGGAGTGACAATAAGGAATGTTCAAGTTTTGGATGATTTGACTTTCAATCGGCAAAGAGTGCATATCTTGGCTTGGGGAGTGCAAGAGGGCAGGCAAGGTTTTGAAAGAACGGGTCACTATGTCAGGAATGTGACAATTGAAGATGTCTATTTCAGGGGAGAGCGTGTGACAGAAGAAAATGCAGTTTTTACAAGGTCGGCAAATTGGGTGGAAAACTTTGTTATCAGGTAAGAGAGAGGCGGGGAACAAATAAAAAGGGAAAGGATGAAAAGAAAAATGAAAAAAACATTAATGAAAGTAGTAGTTTTGGCTGTCGCACTGTTGATGAGTTTCAACTTTTTTGTTGCTTGCAACGGACCGGACCAACCTTTGGAGCGGCCTCCGATGACTATCGGATTTGCAAATCTTAACATTGGCGGAGAAATAATGACACAAGTTCCTGAGACAGTTTATCAGGGGGATGCTTTTTTGGCAGAACTTGTTGGAATGACACCCGGAGGACCTGTCGGTCAAGGTATGACAACATTTAGTTTAGTGTCAGGGTCTGCAACTTTGAATGGTGCAATTCTAACCATAAACACTGATAACTTAGGGACTGTGACTGTTGTGGTTTCTGCAAGCAATCCTTATTTCACTCTTTATGAAAACTTGACAATTAGTTTTAATGTTGTGCGTCTTGCTCTTGATTATGATGTTAACTTAGGACTCGCTGACGGAGTTAGTATTCCTGACATGATTGCCCATAACGCACCGCTTGAATTGCAGTTTGTTGCAAGAAATATGGAAGGCGAGTCTTTGCCCGGGGCAGTCTTTAGCGTTGTGTTTGGAAATGCAACAATAAATCCTGCAACAGGACTTGCAGCAATCAACACCAGCAACTTAGGTTTTAGCCCTGTTATACTAAGAGCAGTTTATGGGGAATATGACCCGTCATATTTTGAAATGCAACTGGTCATCAGAGACCCGAATATTCCTTATTATGTTGATGATGGCTCGCATGGACCTTTGAACACACTGTCTCACAATGTCGAGAGAGTAAATCGTAATGTCACCTCATCTCGTGTTCACATTTTTGAAATGCCGTCAATAATTCCTCATTCTCCTCAAATTTCAAGAATGCAAGTCGAAGGTCATGATGTCCATGTCAAAGACGTCAGAGTCAATCACGCAAGGAGTTTTAGTTGGGCAGCGCCAACAACAGTTGCGCAAGCGGCATGGTTTGATTTTGAAGGTTCAGTCAGAGTGACAGTTGCAGTCAACGGAACTGATATTGACAATGCTGTTGTCCGTCCTCTTGCCCACAATATCACGCCGACAATTGTCGGAAATGTTATTTCCTTCACTCTACATCATCATGGACCTTTCACTTTAGAATACACAACTGCCGAAGAAGAAAGAGCGTATCGCAATGCACTTCATATTTTCACAAACAGACCGGAAACAGAAGAAGAACGCATTGACCCCGATAATATTCCCGCTAATTATTTCTACATAGGACCCGGTGTTTGGTATGGCGGAGCAATGTCGCTAGAGAGCGGTCAAACTCTTTATCTTGCCGGCGGAGCAGTTGTCTATGGCGGAATAAGAAGTGAAGGCGTTGAAAATGTCACAATCAGAGGAAGAGGAATGCTGAGCGGTGCAATTTTCCATCGCAGAAGCGACCCGGAATTCACTCTTCCGATTGAGTTCCAGCGCTCAAGCAATCTTACTATTCGTGACATATCAATTATTGATCCGGCAGGTTGGGCAATCACAATTCAAAATTCAGACGATGTCGAAATTATTGATGTCAATATCATAACAGCGAGAGCAAACGGCGACGGAATTAGTATTCAATCTTCAAGAAATGTTCACATGACAGGCGGTTTTGTCCGAGCATGGGACGATGCGTTAGTTGTTAAAAATGTAGTTGAAGCCTCTCCGCAAGGACTTTTGAGCAGTTACAATATCCTTTTTGACAATGTTGTTCTCTGGGTCGACCTAGCCCAAGCAATGGAAGTTGGTTTTGAAGCACACGGTCCTGAAATCCGTAATGTTGAGTTCAGAAATATCACTGTTCTTTATGCTCATCATCTATCTCCAATTTCAATCAACAACGGTGACAAAGCTCATATCCACGACATAAGGTTTGTCAATATCACCGTAGAAAACGCATGGATGATGCCTTTAGGAGGTCAGCATGGCGGATTTTTGATTAATATTCGTTCAACATGGCATTCAGTTTGGTCAGCCCCTGCCTCAAGTGCAGACACAGTGGGGCCTATCAATAATGTTTTGATTGAAAATATTCGAGTGCTGAACGCAAGAAATAACATAAGAATTGCAATGCAGGGCGAACGCCTTCAATCAGGTGTGAGTAATGTCACAATGCGTGACATCTATATTGAAGGAAGAAGAATGCTAAACCTTAGTGAACTCAGTCCTTCAAACAGCCAAGCAACCCCCGGAGCAAATCCTCCTGCTGTTAACAACGGTTTTGGGGCCAATGTCAATGTGCCGACAATCACTTATGAATTTACTTCTCGTTTATTTGTGACAGGTGCGACAACTTTCTTGCCTTATATCAACATGGTGCCTTTAACAGCAGTTGCAACAATTGAAATGACTGAAGGAAGAGTTCAAGGCGGAGTTGAAGTGCCATACTTTGTTCCGTCAATGCCAATTCCTTTCATGGGAACAAACATGCATCTTCCAAATTTGACTGTCCGTTCGCATCGTTATTTCGGAATAGGCGCAAACGCAACAGTTCCGGTCTCTCCGCTCCCGGTTCCTCCGCAAAGACCTGCAAGTTTTTCAGGTGATTGGGATTTTGATGTTGCAGGGCATGAGCCGCAAAACCTCTTTGACGGAAACAACAACACAACTTGGCGTTCACAAGATTTAAGCGGTTCAAGAGACACTGACAGAGAATTTGTTGCTCTGAGGTTTAACTTTGCAACTCCGAACAGCGACGGAATGTTCACAGACCTAAGTTCAAGAAGAACAGTAGGTTTAGTCAGAATTCATTTCCCGGAAACCATCAACTATGTCATGGAATTTGACATTCAAGTAAGAGCGGCATGGGAATCAGCAGAAGAGCATGGAAGTGATTGGAGACTCAACAACTTCATGGGAATGAGAAGGTTTACTGTTTTCCCGTCTGAAGACAGAGGAGCGTTTTTGGATATTCAAATAACAGCAGTCCCTCTTTTTATGATGCAACTTCAATTTTTCACAATCGAGAACAGTGTTTTCCAATTTGACTATCTAGAGTTCACCCATATTGAATTCTTGCCTCCGCCTCTGTCTCATGGGGCAGCAGTGACTGCATCTCATGGCTATAATGATGTTTATCCTCCTCGCAACCTAACAGACGGCTCACTCATGACCTACTTTGAAGCAGGCATAATCGGTCCGTCACATGTGACAATTGACCTAGGTCAAGTCCACAATATCAGCGTCATTTCACTTCACTTGCCCCCAAGCCCTCACTGGACAACCAGAATTCAAGAAATAAGGATTGAAACAGCAACCGACGCAGCAATCACTGCAGGAACAACTTGGACACCTTTAGTTACGATGACACCGTTCACATTTGATCCGGCAACCGGAAATGTCAACACAATCCGCTCAGATGACGACATCTGGCAAAGCGGAATAAGAGAAGCAAGGCATGTCAGAATTCACCTCCACTCAAACTCACAAAACTTTGGCGGTCAGTTGTCATTAGTTGTTATATTGTAATTTGTAATTCATAAAGGATAGTTGGATTAGGATTAAATCTTATTTTATGCATTATGAATTATGTATTAAAAATACTAAGGTTGATAGCACCTTAAAAAACTATCAAAGGAGAAAATGAAAATGAAAAAACAAAAAACAATGAAAAAGTCAAAATTAAGCGTTGTGTTGCTTTTAGCATTATGTTTGATTTTGGCTGTGTTGACGGCAGGGCTGTCCGGCACGCTTGTTCGTGCATCTGTCCCTGACCATGCCGAAAACTACACATTCAATGCATTGCAGGATGAAGTTTTTGAGGACTTTGACCGCGTTGATGTTACTGACGAAGTCACGCCCTCAGGAGGTGCAACTGTTTTGCCTGAATCGTTTTTCAGAGCGGATTTAGTGAACCCTAACCCAATGCCAATCTCTCATGGCACTGCTGCGCTTTATGGAACAGCAGTCGGCGGTTTTTATGACCAAATTTCAACAAGATCATTCATGGGTTTCAGAATGAGAAGACCGGCAGGCAGCACAGTGTCTCTTTCTGACCTGCATCTTGGACTAAGACCGTCCAACTGGGCATATGCTCCAATTCAATGGACTGTTGACAGCAACGGCTATGTTGACACAGGTCACGAGCAAGCAGTTTTTGTTCGTTTTGACCAACTTAACGGAAGCGAGTCATTTGCTTCAGAAGGAAGAGAATTATCTAATGACTGGCAATATTTTATTGTCGACTTAGAAGAGAGTTTTGTTGGATTGGATTTTCCGGCAACACCTGCAGTAGGTGAAGCGCCGGCAAGACCGGCAGCCCAAGTAGCGCTTTCAAATGTTATGGGCTTCCATTTGACTTCGCAAGGACTAACAGGCGAGAGTATTGACATTGAAAGAATCTTTCTTGCAGGAACTATGGCTGGTGCAAACAGACAAAACATCACAACATTCCACGGCGGAGCAACTCTTGCGGCAATGCAAGCAAATGAGTTCGGAGCATTTTGGGTCAACTCAAACGGAACAATACACAGAAGAAATGTAACTCTTCCTCAAAACGGAGTTGTTGAAATTGTAAACGAAGCAAATGCGGCAACTGCTTTTAACTATGCTGTTATCCAAGCAACAGGTGCAGTTGCAGGACTTAGAGTCCAAACTACCACTGACGGCGGAGATACTTGGTCTAGTGAAGTTGCCCTAGTTCACAATGCACTTCCGCTAACAGGCGCAGTTGACGGCTTCAGAATAACAAACACCGGAACCGCAACTGTCACTATCAACAGAATTTTCCTAACTAACTTCCTCGTAAGACAACCTGACCGCAATTTTCCGGCAATCGATGAAGACAGTATTTTCATGATTGACAATTATGCGGACACTCAACTTTCACTTCACCCTTATGGTCATGTCGGAGTAATTCCTCCTCGTGAAAGTGACCCTAATTCAATAATCGCAGGAAGATTCAGCCCTGCATCTCTTCCGGGAACAAGTCTCAATGTCCAAAATGGCGTCTTGACAATGGACAGCGCAGCACATGACTGGATGAGTATGGACTTTGATATCTATGGAGCAGACCAACCAAACCTTGCTCATCATGATTTCATTGTCTTTAGAGCAAGAACCACTAACTATGCTTCTTTTGCTAACTTCCGCTTCAATTTCAGAAGAACGGGAGCAGCCGCTTCACCTGTCAGATGGTTCAACAATGGCGGAGACAGAGTTCTTGCCGGCTATCAATTCGGAACAACAGCAAACCTTGGACTAAACCCTTATATCGATGACGGCTGGGTTGACCTTATTGTTGACATCAACCTAACTTTCCCAGGTTTCGGAACCGGACTTCTTTCGGGAATGACCCTATTCTGGAGCGGAAACGATGCACTAATCATCGACGAAATTTTCTTGGCATCAAGACAAACTCGTGATTTTACAGCAACTATAACCAATCGTGTTGAAATCGGACCATACGCAGATGATTTGCCAATAACAATGGTTGCGCCGGCAGGTGCTGATGCTGCCGCTGCTAATATGTGGCTCGGACCATATCATGGAAACAATAGCCCTCTTCTTGTTTTGAGAATGAGAGCAGTAACTCCGGGTGCAAATCTTAACACATTGAGATTAGATTTTTGGGGTGCAGGCACAATTTATGTTGTCCCGGGTGAAGGCGGAAACCAAATTGTTGACAACAACGGAGAACTTTGGAGACCTCTTTCAACTCAATCTCAATATTTCGTTATTGACTTATATGAAAGCGGTATCACAAATGATATTGCAGGAGTTGCGATTTGGCGTAACAGTTTAAACGGAACAGTTATCATCGAAGATATATTCTTTGCAGATGATGTTCAAATTGAATATGCACTTTTTGAAAACTTTGAAGTCTATGGAAACCCAAGAACTTGGAATGCTCCGGGACCCGGTCATGCTTGGCTTGGACACTTCTATATCAACAATCCAACAAACTCTCCATTCCTAGTGTTTGAAATGAGAGGAGCAGTTGCTGGTATCGACATTGCTGATTTCAGATTCGAACTTCCCGGGCAAGGAACTGTTTGGGTAGGACATAACAATGGTGCCGGAAGGATAGTTGACAACAACGGAAACTATTGGGGAGCATTAACAACAACAAATCAATTGTTTATTATAGACCTTGACGCTCTCGGAATTGCTCGCAGAGGTTTTGCTCATATGCATGTTCACAGTTATGGAACAGGCGGAGAGAATGTCATTGTCGACAGAGTTTTCTTTGCTTCATACTACCAAATACCAACTCAATCATTGCCAACTCTTTTGCCTTCAGTTTCAATCAATGACACAGTTTTAGAAACCGGTGTTGCAGGAACTGCTATTCCTGTTGCATTCACTGCTGCCGGACATGGTGTAACAACTGCTGTGACAGTAAGAAGAGGTGACACTAACATTGCAGTATCAGCAAATACATTCACTCCGATGACTGCCGGTGAATATGTCGTGACAGTAACAACAACCGACATGTTCCAAAGAGTTGCAACTGTAACAAGAACAATAACAACGACACTTCCTGCGGCTCCGACAGTTACAATTGCTGACACTGTCCCGGTAACAGGACATGTTGGCCAAACTATCACCGTTGCTTTCACTGCGACAGGAACTGCTCCGACGACTGTCGTGACAGTTCAAAGAGGCGAAGTTAACATTACCTTGACTGACAATGCTTTCGATTTGACTGAAGTTGGTGACTATCTGATAACTGTCAGAACAACTGACTCTTTTGGAAGATATGTGGTTGCAACAAGAACTGTTGTCGTCACTCTTCCCGCTGCTCCATTAGTCACAATCGCTGCTTCTGTTCCGACAACAGCCTATACCGGTGAGACCATCACAGTTGCTTTCACTGCATCAGGAACAGATGTCACATCAGTCGTGACAGTAACAAGAGGCGAAACTAACATCACTGTGACAAACAATGCTTTTACTGTGACTGAAGTCGGAACTTATGTTATCACTGTCACAACTACTGATGCTTTTGGAAGGTATGTGACTGCAACAAGAAGCGTTGTTGTAGCTGAAGAAGTAACCGGCTGTAAAGCAATGAATGTTGCAACTTACAGTGCTATTGGTGCTGTAATCCTTTTAATCGGCGGACTGGCAATTTTATTCGTCATTAAGAAAAAGAGAAAAGAAAACGCTTAATAAAAACCTTTAAAAAAATGATAGTTCGTTTTAATAGTGCGGGCGGTCTTAAGACCGCCCCTACTATTAAAATGTCATAAAGACCAACCTAATCTCAAAAGGAGACCATCCAAAATGAAAAAAATCTTGATAACAATCATGCTCTGCTTAATGCTCGCTTTTCCTGTTTTAACTCTAACAGGATGCGGAGGTGAGCCTGAACTTGATGAATACGGACGAGTTCGTATTCTTATGGGTTTGTGGCCAAGCGATTCTGAAAAGAACAGAATACCGGGACTTGAAGAACTTTTTGAAAGAAGAAGAACAGAATTTGAGCAAAGATTTCCAAACTTTGTCATTGTTCCTCGTCCTTTCTCCTATGACCCGGGTGCAATTTCCGCTCAAGCAAGAGCAGGGACATTGCCGACTATTTTCCAAACCTATTTCACAGAGCCTTCAAGGCTTATTCAAAACGGATGGGTAAGGCCGATTAATGAGCAACTAGTCATTCAAGGAAGAAATTGGGCAGACTACATGAACCCTATTTTAAGAGATGGTCTAACAAGAGACGGCAATATCTATGGCGTGCCAAGAGACGGCTACGCTTTGGGACTTTTGGTCAATCTTGACCTTTTGTGGGGTTATGGAGAGGGGACTATTCAAAGAGAAGGAACGGATGGACCTTTCATATTGTATGACGGTGCAGGAAATCCGTTATATCCAACAACATTTAACGGTGTTCGTCGTGCTTCAGAGGCTGTTGTTGACACTCATGCAACCGCAAGAGGTATGACAGTGCTTTCAACTCACAATCAAGGCGGTTGGCAATTCAGCAATATGGCATGGAATTTTGGACTGGAATCTTTTCAATATGAGCAAGACGGCAGATGGAATTCAAGACTAAATGCCCCTGCGTCTGTCAACGCAATGACTTGGCTTCATGAAATGAATCAAGCAAATTTGTTGGTTGAAGGCGCTCATAACTATACTGACTGGCCAACCCACATCAACCAAAGGCGTTCAGCAATGGCAATTGTCGGAAGCGACATGATTGTTGAATCTGTCATTGTCGGTGGTGAAGACGCAGTGCCGCTAGAACATCTTGGCTTTTTCCCAATGCCGTCTCAAGAGGGAGTTCAGGCAAGGACATTAACAGGCGGAGTTCCGTTCATGTTTTGCTCTCGTGCAACTGACAGACAAGTTTATGGGGCACTAAGGTTTCTTGAGCACATGGGGCTTGCTCCGATTGACACTCCGATAATGAGAAGAAATATTACTGAGGGTCTGGAAGTTGCTCAAGCAGCAGGACATCCGATACTTCCAACCTTTATTCCGCCATGGACAAATCCTGAATTTATCAACATGATAAATGAAATTGAATCTCAATTTATCAATGTTCCGCTTCAAAATTTCCAAAGTTTTATCGACAGTCTTGACGAGATGATGTTCTTAGAAGAGCCTCACATAGCGCAAACGATGTATTATCAACTTGACCGAGTGTTGCAATATGTCCTGACAAGAGACAATCCGGGAATTCAAACAAGATTAAACGAAGCACAAACAACTTTTAACAACACTCTAAACCGAGAAGTAAACAACAACAGAAGAAGATAGATAATGTATGGTTAGTGATTTAGTTGAATGATAAAGTTTTTTTGACAGAATAATTCCAACCGCCAATCACAACTGCTAAAACAAAATGCAAATTCGACTTAACAAGAGAAAATTTTTAAAATCCCGAGATATCAAAGGCTGGCTTATCATGCTTTTGCCTTTGGTGTTGTTTTCCTTTTTTGTTTGGTATCCCATGATATTTAATGTGGTGCTTGCTTTTTCCTATACTGATGCAAATTTGAGAATAATCGGCTTTGCAGGATTTGACCATTTCAGGTATTTATTCACCTACAGCGAGTTCACAACAGCATTGCTAAACACTTTGATTTATGCCGGTTTTTCAATACTGATAGGCTTTCTTATCCCTATTGCCGTTGCACTCTTACTCAGTGAAGTTGTGCATTTTAAAGGTTTTTTCAGAAGTATGTTCTATATGCCGTCAATAATAAGCGGTGTTGCAGTCGCTATTTTGTGGCTTGGGCTCTTCACTCCCGGTGAACTAGGGTTTTTGAATGCAATTTTTGGAACTGACCATCAATTCTTAAACAGTTCCAACAGAATAACACCAATTGTTCTAATTATCATAACAATGACATGGCGAGGTTTTGGGGCAACAATGCTCATCTATCTTGCTTCGCTTCAAACAGTCGACTCTCAGCAATACGAGGCGGCAAAAATTGACGGAGCAGGACCGCTGAGAAGAATAAGAAGTGTCACTCTTCCTCACATTATTCCGCTTGTAAAAGTGCTTTTTGTTCTGCAATTAATCAGCGTTTTCCAAGTTTTCGTTGAACCACTCGTCATGACGGCATGGGGCGGACCCGATGGGGCATCAATGAGCGTGCTTTTATTAGCATTCCAATATTTCAGAAGAGATGAAAACAGTGAGGCAGCAGCAATTAGCGTTCTTATTGCAGTAATGATAATGGCATTCACATTCTTTTATCTCTGGCTAACAAGAGGAGAAGAGGCAAAAATAAAAGCAAAACAAAGAAAAGAAGACAGAAAGCAAAGAAGAATAACAAAAAAACTAAGAACAATTTACTAGAAGTGAAAAGTGAAAGATTAAATGTGAAAAGTGTTGTTATAGTTAATTTAAAAATAACTGACCTTACTTCTCATTTTTCATTCTCAAAAAACATGATTGCAAGAATAAGACAAAAACTAAAAAAACTCCCAAACAAAAGAGAAGGGATTTTGACATCAATAGACTACAAAAAGACGAGATACAAAGTCCTTTATCTCGCTATGTTTTTGATGCTTCTTGCTATGGTTTTCATAACATTCTTTCCTATTTTTTGGCTGCTCATGACCAGTTTCATGACAGACACTGAAATAGGTTCACTCCCGGTCAGACTTTTTCCGGAGAGTTTAAATTTCGCTCATATTGCCGACACTTGGAATACTGCTCGTTTGGGGATGCCTTTTTTAAATTCACTGATGATTGTGGGCGGTGCAGTTCTTGTTTCAGTTGTCTTCAACGGTATTTTGGGCTTCGTTCTTGCCGTCATCAAACCAAAAGGGGGCAAAATTATTTTCGGTGCAATAATGGTTGGCTACATGATACCTCCAATCACAGGAATGGTTCCCTTATTTGATGCGTTGACAAGAATGGGGCTAACGGACAATCCGCTCCCGCTCATGCTGATATTCGGAGCAAACGCATTCTATCTTGTGATGTTTAAAAACTACATGGAGAGTTTGCCGAAGGCTATTTTTGAGGCGGCGGAAGTTGACGGAGCAGGAATGTTCAGAGTGTTTTTCAGAATAGTTATTCCGCTTAGTTGGCCGATTATCGGCGTTATTGCAATTTTCACCGCAACAGCGGCATGGAATGACTTTCTCTTGCCATTCTTATTGCTGCAAGATTCAAACAGAATGACAGTTATGGTGAGGCTTGTTGAAATACAAGCAAATCAATACAGCGCCAGCGTTCTTTATATGTCACTTCTCATTGCAACAGTTCCCCTCATTCTGTTATTCCTGATTTTCCAAAGACGAATAACATCAACAGTAACAACAAGCGGAATTAAGTAGGGAATATATTGTTGTTGAATTTTTTTACTAGATATTAACTACACAAACCACCAATCACTAAATTTACGGAGTAAATCTAAAAAATATGCCAAAAGTAGCAACCGAGTATTACGAACACCATGAATGGAAGGTAACAGAGAGGGGATTTAACACATCTCGCAACAGAGCAAGCGAGTCAGTTTTTTCATTGGGAAATGAATATATGGGCGTTAGAGGCCATGCTGAAGAGGGAATAAGTTGTGAAACTCTCTTGGGCTCATATTTCAATGGAATATTTGAGTATTCAAAAGAAGAAATCGGAACGCACTACAAAGGTATTGTCGGGCGAACTCACTTTATGATAAACAGTGTCAACTGGCTAAAAGTCCGCATTGCAGTCGGCGATGAAATTTTGGACACTGCAACTACAAAAATAAGCGACTTTGTCCGTGAACTTGATTTCAGAAATGGACTTTTAACAAGAGAATTTGTTTGGGAAACCAAAAATGGAAAACTTAAACTCAAATTTTCTCGTTTTCTTGGAATGAATGAATATCAGCAAGGGTTTAGCAAAATCGATTTTGAATCGATTGATTTTGACGGAAAAATTGAGTTTAATGCATCTTTAGATTTTGATGTCTTGCAATGGGGCAAAGATTGTTACTGGCGTGGCGGCGTGACAAAAATTCTCGGCAATGCAATCGGTCTTGAATGCTCAACGCTAAGCGAAAATCAACGCATAGCAAGTTGCATGACAATTGACAGCGAACACAAGGGAGTGCATTTCAAATCAGAAAAAGAAGCGGGAATTAAATTTAATTTTGACTTAAAAAAAGGAGAAAAAAACTCTTTTACAAGATTTGTCACAAACATCGCCGAACAAAAATCAACAAGACGGGATATATTGACCGAGGGACTTCAATCTGTCATAATGCAAGCAAACAGAGGCTATGATAATGCACTTAGCGAAAACAAAAAATTCTATGACAAAGTTTGGGAAGAGACTGATATTGAAATAAAAGGCGACATAAAAAACCAGCAAGGAATTAGATACTGCATTTTTCAACTTGTCCAAACTTATCACGGAGTTGACCCTAACAACAATATTGGTGCTAAAGGTCTGACAGGCGAGGCATACAGCGGTCACGCTTTTTGGGATACTGAAACATATTGCTTGCCGTTTTATCTTTTCAATAATCTTGATGCGGCCAAAAATCTATTATTATATCGTTATAATACTCTAAATGCGGCAAGAGAGCGTGCAAAAGATTTAGATTGCATTGGAGCGTGTTATCCGATAGCAACGCTCAACGGACACGAAGCATGCACTCTTTGGCAGCACGCAAGTTTGCAATTTCAGCCGACTTCTGCTGTTGCTTATGGAATTTTCCACTACCACAATCTTACAAGCGACAACGAATTTTTATTCAACTATGGCTTGGAAATGCTTGTTGAGGCGAGCAGGTTTTTGTTTTCTCGTGGTGATTTCAATGCTGACAGAACGAAATTCGGTTTCTATGCCGTCATGGGACCTGATGAGTTTCAAATGATGGTCAATCATAATGCCTACACTAACTTCATGGCAAAAAAGACTTTTGAGTATACCCTTGAGACTTTAAGAAATCTTGAAAAACTCGATAAAAAAAGAACAGAATCTATCCTCAAAAAACTAAACTACACTGATATTGAAGGAAAAAACTTTTCTGATGCAGCCAAAAAAGCATATATTCCAAAAGACAAAAAAGGGGAGGTGGTTGAGCAGCACGAAGGATTTTTTGACTTACCTCACATTGACATCAAAAAAATTCCGACAACTGATTTCCCTCTCTACTACAACTGGTCATATGACCGTATATATCGCAACAACATGATAAAGCAGCCTGATGTTTTGATGTATATGTTTTTATATCGTGATGAGTTTGACAAAAAAATACTAAAGGCGAACTATGATTACTATGAGCCTCGAACTATTCACGAGTCATCACTCTCACCCTCAGTCCATTCAATAATCGCAGCAGACCTAGGACTCTTAAAAGAAGCGGAAGACTTTTTCAGTTTTGCAACAAGAATGGACCTTGATGACTATAACAGAAATACCAACGAAGGTCTCCACACAACAAGTATTGCCGCTGCATGGGTTAACATTGTTTACGGTTTCGGCGGATTAAAAAGCGACGGAAAAATTCTAAAAATCTCCCCGGTCATGCCCCCGTCATGGAGCGGATATAGTTTTAGGTTTCGCTATCAAAACACTTGCGTTCTTGTCGAAGTTAATAAAAATGAAACAAAAGTGACTAAACTGAGAGGCGAAGGCTTTGAGTTTGAATTATATGGAAAGAAAACAAAACTAACAGATGAGATAATAAAAATATCACGCTAAAAAATAATCCTAAAAGCAATTAAAGGCTTTTAGGATTATTTTATCTTAAGAAAAATTTGAAAACATCAAAAAACCGCTATCAAAACACTTGCAAAGTGTTAAATAAAGTGATAAAATAAATAAGAAATTTGCAAAAAGAAGCAAATTTTTTTACTGTCTTTTTATTTCACAATTAAAGCGCCCTGTGGTCAAGTGGTTAAGACACCGCCCTTTCACGGCGGTATCCCGGGTTCGAACCCCGGCAGGGTGACCAAGAATTTGCGAGAACGACGATATTTGTTGTTCTCGCCTTTTCTTTTAAAAATAACTTCGCATGTTAATTATTTGAATGAGGCAAATATCTGCAAAATATTACACAAAAGAACTCTTGACTTTTATTTTTTTTTGTTGTATAATTTTTGCAACGAAATGACTGTTTGAGTTGTGTTAATAGTAGGGAGGTTAGTTGAGAGAAAACTTTCTCAAAGAAGTGATGGATAAATTCGGCGACACTGTTTTGCGTGTTGCAGTCTCTGTGTGTGGAAATCTAAGCGATGCAGAGGATGTATTTTCTGATGTCTTTTTCACTCTTTGGCGAATTAATAAATCGTTTTCTTCTGCGGAACATCTCAAAGCATATTTAATTCGGATTGCAATTAACAAGGCGAAAAACATCAAAAAGAGTGCATATAATCGTCACAGGGCAACACTTCATGAAAATATCTTCACTGAATTTCCCGAAAAAAATCTTGATGTCCAAAATGCTCTTGAAAAACTAAAACCTCGTGAAAGAAGCGTTATTTATCTTCACTACTATGAAGGCTACTCTTATGCCGAGATTGCAAAAATGCTCTCAATTCGTGAAGCAAGCGCTCGAAGCATAGCGTTAAGAGCCAGGGAAGAGATGAGGGAAGTGCTTTCTGAATAGAAAAATAAAAAACCTAAAAATAATTATGCTGTGATAAAAACATAACGAGTGCAAAAGTATCATCAGCACAAAGGAGAACTATGAAAAAATTAATAACAACCATTTTAATCATCATGTCGATAATGCTTTTTGTTTCTTGCACAGGAACATTTGCATTAAGCACAAGTGCAAGCAACATGCATCCTGAAGCCTCGTGCAGAGTTTATAACTGCACAGACTGCTCATTTGGTCAAAATCAAAATGGGCAAACTCAAAAGCCAACATGCAGGGTCTATAATTGTATTGATTGTTCATTCAACAACAGCCAAAGCACTCAAAGGCGTCGTTCAAACCAAAATGAATACCAAGGCATAATGTGTTTAGTTTATAACTGTCAGGTGTGTTAGTGTTAAGCAGAATAATTGCACGATTTAAAATAAGGAATAAAATTCATGTCAAAATTTAACGAACATTTCGATAATATTAAGGCAACAGATGAGATGAAAGAAAAAGTTGCTGCTCGGATTGCTGCGCCATCTCTAGTAACTGCCGGAAAAAAAACTCGCCCATCACAACGAAGATGGGCGATACCTACTGCATTGCTCACTGCATCAATTTTAATTTTTGCAATATTCATCCCAATTTTTTCATCTGCCATTTTTTCAGGAGATTCACCGAATTTCAACCAAGCAAGACAAGTTCAAAACACCGCTCACTTGCAGCAACTTCTTAATGTTCAAGAAGGGGGAAGTTCTTTCAACTTCCCGCTAGGATGCTCTAGTCTCTTGTTAGGTTGTTCAAGCGGTGATTATTGGGGAAGCGGCGGTGACAACAATGTTAATCAAGGCGCTCCGGACAGAGATACTGCTTCACCGCCTCCGGGAAGCGGCGGCACAAGTGAAACAAATGTTCAAATAGTTGGCATGGATGAGGGCGATATTGTCAGAAATGACGGCAATTTTATCTATCGTCTTTCTCCTAACGGCTTGACAATCGTTGAAACAGACAGAGGGTTCATAACTCCTGTTGCTTCAATCGCATATCACAACTTTTCACCGATTGAAATGTTTGTCAGAGGAGACTTAATGGTTATTATCGGCGGAGCGTTCTATAACCCTCAAACTTCATGGAATGAAGATGTTATCGGCGGTTGGATGGATTTTCGTTCTTGGCATTCAAGAGTGCAAATAAGAATCTATGACATCACGGCAAGAGAAAATCCTGTCTTAATGCAATTCTACGAAATAGACGGAAGGTTTGAAACAAGCCGAATTAGGCAAGAGTGCGAAACATTATTTTTTGTTGTCAATTATTTTCCACACAGATGGTGCCGTGACTGGCGTGAGACAGAAGTTCGTCGTCCATATTTCAGAATGTCCGATGATGAAGAATTTTCCCCATTTCCATATGAGAACATGTTCTATTTCAGAAGAAATCCAACTCAATCATATATGATACTTGGAAGGATTTCTCTGACTGATTTTACCGTTGAACCAATGGTGAGGGCATATCTGTCAAGTGCAAACATCATTTCAGTAGGACTAAACAATCTCTACACCTCAACCACCCGCCGTTCAAGAAATATTTCCGGAAACATCACTAACCACAGAAGTTATATCACAAGATTTTGTCTTGAAACGCTTGATTTCACAGGCTATGTGACAGTTCAAGGCTCACCTCCGTCACGACATGCAATCGATGAATACAGAGGTTATCTAAGGGTTGCAACGACCTACGGCGAATTTAATTGGCGAACAAACACATTAGCATCTGCAATATTTGTGTTTAATTCTGAGTTGAGAGAAGTCTCACGAATAACAGGAATAGCGCCTCGTGAGCAAATGGACTCAGTGGCATTTGACGGCAATTTCGGCTTTATTTCAACATCACCTCCTGACCTAATCTGGGATCCTCTCTACACTATTGATTTGACCGACCCTCATAACCCAATCCTTTCAGAAGGACTGGAAACAGACGGGATAAACGACTATCTTCGCCCAATCAGAGGAACGCCGTTTGTTATCGGCATAGGTCAAGACGCTCCTCCTCAAGGCAGTGCATTGCAAACAGGCATAAAAATCGAACTCTACTATATGCGTCCGGGAACAGGATTAATGCCTGAGAGCATGGCAAAATTCACAATCTATGGCAACGCAGCCTTTGCGGAAGTTTTGAGAAATCCAAGGGCATTGCTTTTTATGTTTGATGAAGAAACAAAGCAAGGGATTGTCGGCTTTGCGGCAGAAAGCGCCCATTGGGGTTGGAGCGGCGGAATGAGTTCATTCAGCGGAACTCTTTCACAAGGTTTCTTTCTATTCACCTTTGATGCTTATCTTGGAACAATGGAATTTGTCGGAGAAACTGAACAAAGGCTAATCTATGGGTATAATTCAACTGTTGTGCTTGCCCCGACTTTTTCAAACTTCGACATAACTGTGCCGATATTCGACTGGAATGCAAATTGGAGTTCATCAAGATGGCAAGACCAAATTAACGCCCTAAACTATTATATTTCCCGTGCAATAGTAAACCAAGGCTATCTCTACACAATCTCCGACAATATCATAGCAGGCTACTGCCTAAGAACCATGGCAAGAATTGACGAATTCAGAGGAAATTAATATCATTTAATGAAGGGATTGTTTTAAGGAAAGAACAATCTCTTTTAAATTAACTTTTCATTAACATTTGATATTTTGTCAGTTTTTTCTTGACAAAGGTTTTTTGTTGTGGTATCATTATCATGAATTAAAAGTGATATTATAATGTATGGGTCGTTTATTAAGCGCCCGCACGCAAAATAAAAAAACAAAATAATAAAGAAAGAGGTGAAACAAAATGGCAGAATGGTGGGCTGAACTTTCAACATTCCAAATGATTATTTTCATAATAGCGGCAGCAGGAACAACTATTATGATATTGCAAATTATCTTGATGCTAATCGGAGGCTTAGTTGACTCTGATGCATCTTTCAGCGGCGAAGTTGACGCCGACACAGGTGCAGGGGTCAATGACTACACGCCTTTCACTTTATTTGGCTTAAAAATTGTTTCAACACGAACTATTATTGCATTTTTCACTTTGGGAAGTTGGATGGCTTTTGCAATGGCGCCAGTTTTCGGCTATGACTTTGTTGACGGTCAGTGGATTTCGCTCTTTCCGGGAATTGGAGTTGGTCTCATTGCCGCTGTTTTGATAGCGCTCATGGCAAAAGGAATGGAAAAAGCACAGCAAAGCGGAAATGTTTCAATCGACAATTCAATCGGCAAAAACGCCGAGGTCTATTTAACAATACCCGCAAAAAGAGCCGGAACAGGAAAAATCTCAGTAGTAGTCCAAGAAAGACTAACAGAATATGAAGCAATAACAGACAAAGAAGAGCCGATAAAAACAGGCACTCATGTCAAGATAGTCGGAACACTGAATGAGGGAACAGTGATAGTGGAATAATAAATTAGAAAGCGAAAAGTGAAAGGTGAAAAATTAGGGATGAGTTAATTAAAAAAAATCTAACAATACTTTTCAGTTTGGACATCTAAATTTAAAAAAACCTTGAAAAAAACATTGCTTTTAAGCAAGAGAAGTTTTTCAAGTAAAGCGTTGTGGCAAAAATGTCAATGACGCAAAGGAGATTAAAAAAATGAATGTAGGTGGAGTAGTAGGTTTAATTATTGGTGTAGTAGCGTTGTTTTTGGTGTTTATGATAACATTCTTAACACGCTACAAAAAAGCGCCGCCCGACAAAATAATGGTTATTTTCGGTCGGGTTGGGAAGAATCCGGATGGGACGCCGAGAAGTTCGAAGTGTATTCATGGCGGTTCGGCTTTTGTTTGGCCGGTTTTTCAAGCGTATAGTTATCTTGATTTAACGCCGATGTCCATAAGCGTTGATTTAAGGAACACACTTTCAAGGCAAAACATAAGAATAGATGTGCCGTCTCGTTTCACAGTCGGTATTTCAACCGAAAAAGGTGTCATGCAAAATGCTGCTGAAAGACTGAGAGGGGTTAACAACACTGCTATTGAAGCAATGGCTCGAGACATAATTTTGGGTCAGTTAAGGCTTGTTGTTGCACTCATGGACATTGAGGAAATCAATTCCGACAGAGACAAATTCTTAGAAGCGGTTTCTCGAAATGTTGAAGGCGAGTTGCGTAAAATCGGTCTAAGGCTTATTAATGTTAATGTCACAGACATAACAGATGAATCCGGCTATATTGACGCATTAGGTCGTGAAGCGGCTGCAAAAGCCATCAACGATGCGAAAAAATTGGTCGCAGAGCAAGACAGAGACGGTTCTATCGGTCAAGCAAACGCTGTCAAAACTCAAAGAATTGAAACAGCCGAAGCAAACGCAACAGCGGTTGCGGGTGAGAACACTGCAAAAGCAGACATAGCAAAATCAAACGCAGTTCTTCGTCAAGTTGAGGCAGAGGCTGAAAAAAATGCTGCAATTGCTGAGGCTACCGCTGAGGCAGCGTCTAACAAAGCAGGGTATTTAGCCGAGCAAGAAGCGGAAATGGCGAGAGCGAAAAGAGAAACCTCAACACTTGAAGCGGATGTTATCGTTAAAGCCGAGATTGAAAAACGCAGAATTGAATTAGAAGCGGAAGCAGCGGCAGAAGTGAAGCGCCGTCACGCAAAAGGTGAGGCGGATGCTATCAAAATGCGTGAGTTGGCAAAAGCAGAAGGTTTGTTCGCAATACTAGATAAACAAGCACAAGGTTTTGAAAAAATCGTAAAAGCAGCGGGCGGAAATTCGTCTGATGCAGTGCGTTTGATGATGACCGACAAAATGGAAGATTTATTAAGAGTTCAAGTTGATGCAATCAAAAACATCAAAATTGACAAAGTCACTGTTTGGGACAGCGGAGCAAACGGAAAAGACGGCACAAGCACTTCAAACTTTATTTCAAATCTTGTGAAAAGTGTTCCGCCGTTGAACGAATTATACGGAATGGTTGGAATGGAATTGCCACAGTTTTTAGGAAGAGTGAAAGAAGAAAGCGAAGCACAAAAAGCCCCAAAAGCAATTTCTGCTCCCAAAGCACCTCAGCAAACAACACCGGCAGCGGAGCAGACAACTAAAAAGAAATAATTTAAGGAAAGGAGAGTTATAAAATGTGTATTAAAGACAACCTGGATATAACAGGAGACCTTATTAAAGGCAAGGTCAAAACCGAGATTGAAAATGAGTATATCTCTCAAAATGAAAATATTGTCGAGATAATTCCCGAGGATATGAAATCTAATGACAATAGCACGGAGAAAGAACTCCTTGAAAATGAACTAAGAGTAATTTTGGAAAATTGCCCAAATGGTGTTGTTGTCGATGAAGAAAAACTAAAAGAGGAATTAACAACACTAGAACTAGGACTGGAATATATGGAAAAAGAAAAAATTGATGGCAACGAAGAGGAAATTCTCGATAAAGAAACTCCTGTTGAAACAGAAATTGAAGAAGAGATAGTATGGGATAACACACATGCCGCAGAGAATGAAGATGAGGTGGTTGATGAAACACCTCAAGTTGAAATTAAGCCGATTGTTGAAATAATCCCTCAATCTGAGGTTGTCAATATTCAATATCCAATCCCGCCTCAACCGTCTGCTCCGCCGCCGCAGTTTACTAAATCAATCGGGAAAACAACATCAAAAGAGGGGAGTGTTTTCAAAAGAGCGTCGTGGATTTGGGCGGAAGGTAATGACAAGAAAGAAGATTTTGTCATCTTTAGGAAAAAATTCACCCTTGAAAAAAAGCCGAAAGAAGCAAGAGTTAACATTAGCGTTTGCGGATTTTATCATATGTTCGTCAACAACAAACTAGTTGTATATGACGGTTCGCTTAGTCAGCACGAAAATTTAAACTATGGTTATTTTGACACCATCGACATTGCCCCATATTTGGCAAAAGGCGAAAATGTCATCGGGCTTGTTTGTGTAAAAACACAAAAAGAGCATTTGGGCGGAATGATTTTTGAGTGCGGCGAGTTGGATATCTCCTCAGATTCATCTTTCACAGTCTATCGCTCGCCTGCCTACAAAATTGACGGTGACAAACTTATCTATGACGCAACGCTTGAAGGGCAGATTGACCATGTGTTTGAAGCGGCATACGGAGCAAGTATTTTTGTTCCTGCTCGTGAATACTCATCGTATGGCTCGGGATATTATTTTGACTTAGAGCAGAGAAAAATTCCTCTATTTAAATTTTCTTCACCATTGAAAGGAAAGAGAATTGCAAAAGATGTGAACAAAAGTGAAGCAATCTATACTTACGATTTGGATGGCTATTATCACTTTGTCCCGATTATTTCTTGCAATGCATCCAGCGGCCAAGCAATTATTGAAGTAAAAACCGACAGACAGCGCGCCCAAGACACAAAAGGCAGAGTTCACACCAACTTAGCGTTTGATTATATTTGCAAAGACGGACCTCAAACTCATGAGTGCGTAATGCCGCTGGTCGGAACAAAACTAATCGTCAAAGTTCCTCTGAGCGTGAAACTAAGTTCTATTCAATTCAGAATAACAGAGTTTGACCTTTCAAACAGCGAGCAAGACGAAGTAGTCGGCGAAATAAAACTTGGAAAAAGCATTCAGCGATTGAATGAAAAAGCAATCGACACATTGAGAGCGAACATGAGGGAAATATTTTCAAAAACTCCTGAATGTGCATCAAAAAATACTTTGAGCGATTTTTCTGCCGCTTCACAATTGGCATCATATGCCCTTTCTGACACAGCGCTGACTCTTGCAAAAAAGTGTATTGAAGACATGCTTGCCGCCAATCTTTTAACGATTAATAAATCTCTGACAAGGGCACTTTTAACAATAAGTGAAAGAGGTGCGATTTCGGCATACTTTGGAAAGACAAATGATGTTCAAACTCTCAAAAAATGTCTGCCCCAAATGCTTGACCTTCTTAACAGCGTAAAAACAGATTCTTATGGAATTGCTCAACTTCCTAATGAGTATAAAGAAACTGATATTTTCTACAATGTCGATGAAGTGGTTTTGCTAAACGCTATATTTTATTCAGCAATGAATTTTTATATATCTTCTCAGTTTAGTTGCGGAGAGAGAGAAAACGGCGATATCACAAGAAAAAGAGACCTTTTGAAAAATAATTTTGAAACTGCATTTTTTAAAGGTAAAGGCTATTCGTCAAGAGAGTATTATGACGAAAGAGCAAACGCATGGGCGGTTATATCAAACCTTGCAAACAAAGAACACACACCTCATTTAATTAATCTGCTATCATCAGTTCAAACATCGTCTCCAACTTTTGAAAACTATATTATTGATGCTTTAATGATGGTCGGTGCTAAACAAAGAGCAACAAAAAGATTATTAAACAGGTATCGTGCGCTCATTGACAACGAAGACAATTGTCTGCACGCTGATTTTTTTGGCGGAAGTATTTGTTATGTCAATTCTGCCGGAGTTGTTTCAAATTTCTATCGCCATATTGCCGGTGTTGAATTTAAAGAGGGCAAAGTATTTATAACTCCAGACTTTTCACACGGTAATGTTGATTTTGTTGTTTCTGTTCCAAACGGAATACTAAAAGGAAACTACTCAAATGGGGAGGCAACCCTCAATTTAAAATCCGCATGCGAAGCATATCTCTTAATGCAGGACAAAGGCTCGATAATGAAACGAGTAAAATTAAATAAAGGCAAAAACAAATTTCAATTATAAATAACAAAAATCCTCTCCGCAGCATTCATTGCAGAGAGGATTTTGCTTTAAGCCCCCAAAAAGTATTTTGCCGTTAATTCGAAAAATCTGACTAATTTGCAAAATATACTTAAAGTAGGTTTTGAGATGCTGCTTTCCCATCGTTTGATTGATGAGCAAGAAACACCAAGTTTTTCTGCCAATTGTTTTTGAGACAGTCCTCTTTCTTCTTGGATTCTGATTAAAATTTCCGCAAATGATTCCATAAATACCTCCTATTATTTTTTTTAACACTATTTAGGTGTAAATAAATTTTAGCACACCTAAGTGGTGTTTGTCAAAACTTTTACGCCATTTTGGTGTAAAATTATTTTATGAATTCTTTTTCGAAAAACTTAAAGTTGCTTATGGTAGAGAATGAAACTTCTCAAAGGCAACTGGCAAAAGTTCTGAATGTTAAGCAACAAACAATCAGTCGCTATATTACAGGCGAAAGAGAGCCTAATATGGATATGGTAATTGAAATTGCTCGATTTTTTAATGTAACAGTGGGGCAGTTATTAGGAACGGAGGAATATTAAAAAAGGCGAGAGTTACTCGCCTTTTTTAATGCATAATGATTGTTAGAATTGTTTATGTTAAATGGCATAAAGACAAACTACAGGGGGGGCAATGTCCAAGAGGCAACCGAAACGAAGTGTCTCGGGGACTGTCCAAACGACACGAAGTGCCCGAAGGGTTGCCCCCACAGGGCAATCGGAGGGACTGTTCCCAAGACACGAAGTGAGTATTTAGAGTGTCGGTCGGATACTGCGGGGGCGGTCTAGTGACTGTCCGCACAATATGATAAAAATAATGTTCCGGCGGTCGATGCCCGCCCTTGCAATTTTATCGCAAAAAACACTCCAACATCAATCGTCTTATTCGTCTCATTTGTCATTTGTTTCATTAAATTAACGAATCGTTAATCCGCCGCTAACATAGCCGGTAATGGTGTGAAGTGTTTCACAGCGATGAGGTCTTCTTCTGTCACCGCCATGTCCGTCATGTCCATGTCGTCTCTCGTCTACAGTGGCATAAACAACCAACAATAGCCTTGAGCCTGCCTCCACCTGAATGTCAATGTCATCATGCATAGCAAAATGGTATTCACCATGAGGGACATTGCCGGTAAAGGGCGGAATGCTAACGAGAGTTTCCGTTAGTTTGTGAAAAGTGCTCGCTCCCGGATGTGCTTTGTAAAGCATGCCGTGAACTGCTATCTCAGTGTTGTGAAGAGTAAGAGCAGTGTCGACAGTAAAGCCAACCGCTAACTTTTCAATTTCGCCGTTTTCAGGCACAATAAAGGCTAATGATGTGTTTGAGCCTAGCAACTCAATAGTGCTGCCTAAGCCTTGAGTGCCTTGTGCGCAAGAGCCAAAGCCGACAAAGCCGGGCAAAAATGCGCCTCCGTCACAATCGGTTGATAGAATTAGAGGAGTGTGAGAGGCGAAGGGAATAGTGACGGAGCCGTTTCTGCCATCTTCACCCCTTTCGCCCTGAGGTCCTCTTCTGCCTCTTTCTCCTCTTTCTCCTCTTTCTCCTCTTGCTCCCCTATCACCTCGAGGACCCATTGCTCCCGTTGCACCGGCAGCCCCTGTTGCTCCAATAGGACCAACAGGTCCAGTTAAGCCAATTGGACCCATCGGTCCCATAGAGCCGGTAAAGCCTCTTTCACCTCTCGGTCCGGTGCAACCCATTGGTCCTCTAGGACCCGTGCAGCCAATTGGGCCTATTGGTCCTCTCTCACCTCTCGGTCCGGTGCAGCCTATGTGACCTCTCGGTCCTCTTTCTCCCATACACCCCATAGGACCTCTCGGTCCTCTCTCACCGGTGCAGCCTCTCGGTCCGATTGGACCTCTCGGACCTCTTGGTCCCGGACAACCTCTTATAAAAATTTCTTCCCTACATCTATTGCATCCACAACTCATAAAAAAATACCTCCACATACATATAAAATTAGTATGTAGAGACAGTTAAGTGAAAAGGAAATGTGAAAAGTAATAACAAACTATTTTTTATCTTGTGAAAAACTTTTTACTTCTAAAAACATATTATGTATTTATCTTAAATATGGTGACAATTAGTTGACAACTGACAAACAAATTGTTTATAATAGGGCAATATGCCCAAAGAAAGGGCAAAGACAATTAAAAGGATACACAAAGAAAATGAAAAGAACTTATCAACCAAAAAAGAGAAAAAGACTAAAAGTGCATGGATTCCGTGCAAGAATGAAAACATCAGCTGGAAAGCGAGTGCTGAAGCGTCGTCGTGACAGAGGCAGGGCGAATGTTGCGGTAAAAGGATTAGGAACTAATTAAGGTTTCAGGCGTCGGGTTTTAGGTGTCGTTAACAAGCAGAAACCTGACATCTGACGCTCGATACCCGACACCTGAAATAATGCTTTCAAAACAATACCGTTTGACAAAACAAGGCTCATTTCGATATGTTTATAACAATGGGCAAAAAAAGCAAAACCTTGCGTTTCGGCTGTTCTTTGTCCTAGGTAAATCGCTAAAAGTGGGTATTGTTATCTCAAAAAAACTTGGAAAAGCAAACAAACGAAACCTACTCAAACGCCGAATAAGAGCAATTTTTAGAGAGAATATTCAAAGCATTAAAAAAGCCCAAATAGTCCTTTCCGTCAAAGAAGAAGCGGCGGACATGCCGTTTGAGAAATTGAGAGAAGAGGTTTTGGGAGTTTTGAGAAAGTCAAACCTAATTGCATGATTTACAAAGGACAAATGTTGATAATTTAAAATTGATCTTTTTTGTCCTTTGTCCACTGTAATTTAATAAAAAAATTTGCATGAAAAAAGCACTAAAAATTATACTAAACATCATCACTCTCAAATACTTTTTCATTGCACTAATTTATTTCTATAAATTTGTCATATCCCCCTTGATGCCAAAAAGTTGCTTGTATTATCCGACTTGCTCTTCTTATGCTTTGGAAGCCATCCAAAAACATGGTGCGATAAAAGGAGCATTTATGGGAGCATGGCGAATACTTCGCTGCAACCCATTTTCAAAAGGCGGCTTCGACCCCGTCCCCGACAATCCGAAAGGGGAAATGAAATGGCTAATGTAATTTAGTATTGGTGGTTAGTGACTGGTGAAGGTTGATTTTTTAATTTATCAATCACCGACCACTGGTCGCTGAGCACTAAGCAAAAGGAGTTCAATGTTACCTTCGATATTTTCGTCCATTGCCGACTTGATGACGGTTCCGAATCAGTGGCCTTGGCAAAGATTATTATTAAATGTTTTTGCATTTATTCAAAACTATGGTTGGAGAGTTGTTCTCTTCACCGTGCTTTTGAATGTTGCAATCGCCCCCTTAGAGATTTATTCGCGTTTTAAAATGTTTAAAAACCAGCGGATAATGAAAAAAATAAAACCCGAGACTGAAGCACTTCAAATGAAGTATGGTCACGACAAAAGACTGCTATTTCAAAAAACAAGAGAACTGAACAAAAGAGAAGGCGTTTCAATGTTCGCATCGTGTTTGCCAATGCTTGTGACAATGGGACTATTCATTTGGCTCATTCAAAGTTTCAACGGTGTTTCGCAATACATGATAATGCGGCAATACCTTACCATGAATGACATTTTTGAGGCTGCTCACGGACACCAAAGAAATCAACTTGAACAGAGATTAGACAGGTTTGAAGAAGACGGTTATAGAATTGGAAACTATAATGCATCCGGAGATTTTGTTATTGCACGAGCGCATGATAATTATATATTTAGTGCTGACGGCGAAAGAGTATTTGTAATCAGAGGATTTCAAGATCCAACACGACCGCATTCAAACGATAACAGAAGAATTGCCCGCTATTCTAATGAGGCTGAAACCTATATGAATATGTCAAGTCCGGTTCGATTTGCTCAAGAAGCGGTTAGAGATGTCTATATGGGAAATATTGATGAAATAGACTATGGTTTTAGAACAGCACCTTTATTTGATGTCAGGATATATTATGTCTATGGAGATAGCGGCTTTGTTGAGGGTGAAAATCAATATAGAACAGAGTCTCTAAACCTTACTCGATATCTCGATCACCTCGGTGATGAAATGAGGACAGGCTTTTTGTGGGTAGAAAATGTGTGGTCGCCGGATGTTCCATGGCGTGAGCCAATACTTGACCATGGTCAATTTTTGGGTTCAATCGGAAGATATGGCGACAGGGAAACAGGTTGGGAACTAAGCGGATTTGAACGCCAAACAGATTTTGATACTGTTGTTCTCGATGAGGCACACTACAACAGAGTAACGCATTTCTTGCGTGGAGAACATTCCGCACTAAGAGGTGCAAACGGATTTTTAATATTGCCGATTTTTGCGATTATCTTCATGGGGGCATCACAATTTTTGATGATGCGTCAGCAAAAGAAATCAGGACAAATGGACATGGCAGGAATGGGTGGCGGCGGTGCTGCCGGCGGCGGCGGTGCGATGAAAATGATGCAATACATCATGCCGCTTATGATGGGTGTTTTTGCACTGTTCCAATCGGTCGTTTTCACAATGTATATCATAACAAACTCAGTAATGCGTATGTTAATCAATCTTGCGACAACAGGGGCGTTGACATGGTGGTACAAACGAAAAGACGCTCACCTCTATGCCGACACGGACGGAGATGACGATGATTTAAAAAGTGAAAAAGGCTATGAAAAACTGGAAGAAGGCGAGATGACAAGAAAAGAAAGAAAAGAAAAAAGACAATCAGGCGATGAAGGAAGAGTTTTAAAATACGGAAGACAAGCCCCGACAGAAGTGGTGAAGAAAGAGGAAGGGGAGAAAAAGAAGAAGAAATTTAAATTATAATTTGATGATTTGTGATTGGTGAATGTGATTTTTTAATTTTAAATTTATCAACCACTAATCACTAATCACCAATCACTAAAAATACGGAGTATTTTCATATGAACGAGACAATTGAAGTTGTTGCAAAAGATGTGGCACAAGCCATTGAACTGGGCATGGCGAGACTTAGTGCTAACATAAGTGAAGTTGAAGTTAAAGTTCTCTCTCACGGAGGCTTTTTCAAGAGTGCAAAAATTCTAATCGCAAAAGGTAAAATAACTGACCCTGGCGAACAAATAAAAACTGCGGGAACAACTTCTAGTCATCCGCAAACAAAAAATAAAGAGCAAAAGCCTGCTGCTACAAATGTCCAACAAAAACCTGCAGGGACGGTCATGGACCGCCCGAACAATAAAAATGAGCAGCACCCCCAGCAAAAACATGCAGGGGCTGTTTCTGACCGTCCGAATAATAAGCCCGAACAACGCTCAGAACCTCGTCAAGGACAAAAACCTACAGGTGCGGATGCCCTCGTTCGAGCGAATAACAGACCGGAACCACGCACTCAACAGCACCAATCTCAAAAACAATCTCCAATAACGCCGCACTCCGCTCCACACACTCCGCATTCTAATCCTCAACTATCAACCACAAACAATCATTCACCCAAACAAAAGCCAAAAGCATCACCGGAACAAGCAAAAAAAGTCGCTGACTACATTCAAGGACTTATCACAAAAATGGGAATTGAAGGCGAGGTAGCGTTTGAAATAAGAGAAGATGTTGAAATTGAAATCAAAACTCAAGATGCATCCGCAATTGGCTACAAAGGCGAAACACTAGGGGCATTAGAACTATTGGCAAATGCCTTTTCAGGCGATGATGCATCAGTAATTATCGACTCATTAGGCTATCGTCAAAAAAGAATAAATATTCTAAAATCAGTTGCCGACAAAACTGCCGAAAAGGCGCTCCGCATTGGCAAGAAAGTATTCTTAGAGCCTATGGACAACCGTGAAAGAAAAATCATTCACGCATACCTTGAAAACCACCCAAGAGTTATCTCAAAGTCGGAAGGAAATGACGCTAATAGGAGAGTGGTTATTATACCGAAAAAATAACGAATAACGCTAAGCGCATAACGTATAATGAATGATTATTTATAATAGAAGCAAACCAACTTGGTTGCAAGGGTTGGTTTGCGACAACCTCAAAAGGTATAAAACCCCGACGCTTGCGTCGGAAGGAAACGCCGAAGGCGTTTCGGGTGTAGGGCTCGCCCTGCGGTTTATTACCTTTTATTTAATTTAATTCTAACTGTCGTTATGCGTTATGTGTTATGAGTTATGCGTTAAAACATGCTTCAACTCTGCACCCTCTCTTCTTCATCAAAAGGAAATTCGATTTTCATCGGCTCGCAAAAGACTTCACTTTTAATTGATTGCGGGATACCTCTTGGTAGATTGGAGAAAAGTTTAAAAGTTTTGGGCAAACGAGCGGACAATTTGAACTTAACAATAACGCATGACCACACTGACCACACCAGCGGAGTAGGGAGACTAATCGAAAAATACAAAGCGATTTTGAAACGAGACACTCAGGATTTCACTGTCGGCGATCTTCTTGTTTCGCCTTTCAAAGTTCCTCATGACATTGAATGCTATGGCTTTTCGGTTCATCACAAAAACTCAAAAATCAGCGTTTTGACGGACTTAGGAGAAATTGAAAACGAAGCCTTAAAACGCATATCAGACAGCGATATAGTAGTAATTGAAGCCAATCATGACGAAAGACTAGTCCAAGAAAATCGCTGCTATCCCTATCATCTCAAAAAAAGAATACTATCATCATATGGACATCTGTCAAACCGAGATTGCGCTAAAGCCTGTTTATACCTTGTTCAAAGCGGTGTAAAACAAATTATTCTCGCCCATTTAAGTGAGAGCAACAACTATCCGGAACTAGCCTTTAGAACAGTAGTCGACTATTTATATCAACATGGAGTAGCGGAAGGTGAAGATGTGAAAATTGAAGTTGCCGGAGCAAATAGAATGTCAGGTTTATATGAGGTAAAAGGTAATAAATGAAAATATCTGCCCAAAAATCATCTATTATTTTCCTTGTCGGAGTTGTTGTCTTTTTGGCGATTAATTTTATTGCCTCAAGTATCATTTCGTCCGTTCATGGAGGCAGACACACGCAATCGGAAATAATCGCATCAATTTTTATTCAAGTTTCTCTTCTTGCTGTGTTTTTTATTTTCACGAAAGTTGGAAAAAGCAAACTGCCATACTCATTCAAATTTGATGTCAATCCAACTCGAAACAAAAACAATCTTATAATCATCTTGCTTACTCCCGTTATTGCTCTTTTTTCACTCTTAGCGTTTTATGGTCCGACATTAGGCTTTGAGTTATTGCTTCAAAGTATGGGCTACTCTCCGCCGCCAACTCTTGAGATGAACACCGCCGCCGAGATGGTTTTGGGAGTTCTTCTCATCGTTGTTTTTGCCGCAGTTTGTGAAGAGTTTTTCATACGCGGTGGATTGATGAGCGGACTTCACAACAAATATGGAGCAAAATATGCCGTTATAGTCACTGCTTTTGCGTTTTCACTAATGCACATGAACCCCTCACAAACAGTTTTTCAATTCGGTCTGGGGATTGTCATCGGAATTTTGGTGATACGAACAATGAGCATCTTGCCTGCAATACTTCTGCACGCTTTTTCAAATTCTTATGCTCTCATTATCTATAATACTTCTATCGCACAAGGACTGGAAAATTTTATTCTAGGAGATAGAACATGGTTAGTAGTTTTAACTTTCATAACTTTATCATTAGTATTCGGAGCAGGTTTATTTTTCCTCTTTAAATATCTTTTTAAATCTAAACCCGAGACAATCAAAATCGAGACAGATGACAAAACCGACATATCAAAAAAAGTTTTTTCAGAGCCGCCAAATGTTACTCCTGCAAAAGACGGCACAACCTTCATAACAAAAGAGAAATTCCATCAAAAACCTTCAGTTGCCTCGTCAGAGAGCGGAGCAGACAGATTAATCTTCTATGCCGGAATTGCTATCTGTGGCTTTATGTGGTTAATCAGCCTTTTAATGGGCTTTGGAATGTTTGGTTAAATGAAAATATGGAGTAAATTTAAATGAAAAAATCATTTGTATATATTCTATTTAATCAGAAAAACGGAACATTATATACGGGTGTTACCGGCAACTTAATAAGCAGAGTTTTGCAGCACAAAGAAAAATTAGTGCAAGGTTTCACAAAAAAATATGAAGTTGGCAAACTAGGATATTAAGAAATTTTTGGTGATGTTAAGTTGGCAATTGAAAGAGAAAAACAAATCAAGGCTGGCTCAAGAAAAGATAAGTTAGAACTCATAGAACAAATGAATTCGCTTTGGAAAGATTTGTATTATGATATCATAAGATAAGTGGAACATATTTTAGACAATTTTTAGATTTTTTTAGTAGTGGTTAGGATTTAAAGAAAATATTTGTTTTTACATCGTCATTGCGAGGAGTTGCGGAGCAATTAGCAAAAAGAAAACATGGGATGACTGCAACGACGAAGCAATCCAGTAATGACAGCGGAAAGGAACTCTCGAAAGGCATTCATAACCGGATTGCTTCGTTCGCACGGTAACGCATCGTTCCTACCTATCAAGCAAATTATTCCGTGCTTCCTTCGCAATGACGGTATTAAAATAAAAAATATTATAAGAGTTGGTAAAAACTATGAAAAATGATATTGTAGTCTACAACAAAAAATCAAATGCTCTTACCCTCCTTAACGGACAGCAGGGAATAACAGAGCAAAAGCGTTATCGTGTCATTGGCGTGATGATGTTTTGCGTTGCGTGTTCACTCCTCATCATGCGAATTCTAATGACGCTTATTGCGCCTTTTATTTTCTCGACAGACCTCTCTCCATATTCGCAAAACGCAATAATTGATGTTATCTTTTCAATTCCTGTTCAAATCCTCGCTCTTGTTGTTATGCCGATGTTGTTCTACAAATTCGGACTAAAAATGAACTTTAAGCAAATGGTGAGGTTTTCAAACTTTCGTCACACAAAATGGTATAACTATGCTTTATCAGTTGTCATCGGCGGTGTCGGGCTTTTTGTTGTCATTGGGGTTAGCCTTATTTGGCAAATCATTATCACTCAATTAGGCTGGTCAGGCGGCGGCGGCGGCTCAGTGTTTCCGGAAACATTCAACTTCGGATTTTTTGCTCTCGCCATATTTTTGACAGGTGTCCTTCCCGGATTTTGTGAAGAGTTCACAATGCGCGGCGGCTTTATGAACACCATTCGGGGAAGTTTTCGTTTTCCTGTGACAATCGTTTTAATGGGTGTTGCATTCGGCTTATTTCATCAAAACATAACCCAAGTCTTTTTTACTTTCTTGATGGGCATACTCCTTGCCGCAATAACAATAAAACTAAGGTCAATTTGGCCGGCAATTATTATCCATTTTATCAATAACGCATTCAGTGTCTACCTTTCTTATGCTTCGCATTATGGCTGGTGGTTCATGGGCGGATATTGGGATGTTATTTTGAGGCTTGCAGACAACGCATTCTTGTTCTATTTTGTTTTTATAGTAATTTGTGCGCTCTACTTGGGGCTTTGCACTGCACTATTCCTTCTCAACTCAAACAAACGACTGGAGAAAAAGAAAGAAGTTCTCCTAGACTCAGGCTTTGATGTAACAAACAAAAAAGTAGTATTGGTAGGCGAACACACTGACGAAGAAATCAAAGAACTGGATCTTGAAAAAGAAGTTCACGGCGAAACAAAAAAAGAAAACCTCTACAAACCTTCAGTTCGAGACAATGCTTTCTACATCGGCGCAATAGTAATCGCAAGTTTAACAACAATATTTACCTTTATTTGGGGAGTGGTAATTTAATGCATAACGCACAACGCATAACGCAAAATGATTGTAAAAATTGAAAAAAATACAATTTAATCGTCATTATGCTGTATGCGTTGTGCGTTGTGCATTAAAATCGCTTGCTCTTTAGTCGCATTTTGTGGTATAATTAATATATAAAAAAAAGAGGAGTTACCCTAAAAATATGAAAACAACCTTGCATCACGCACCGCAAAGAACCTATTTCACCGCAAAGAGAATATCACTTGACAAGCCTCTCATTGCGATTTTGAACCCAATATCTGAGTTGGACTTATCGTTTATTTATTTCAATAAAATACTCGAAGGCTTAAAAGCAGGTATTATTGAGGGCGGAGGTGAGCCGATTGTTGTTAACATGCCATCAATCTATCCTCATGCCCAGTTCGGTCATGCAGGCGGAAAATTCTCACTTCCGATGAGGGAGGTTATAGCAGATAATGTCGAGGCGGCACTATCCGCTTTTGCCTATGATGGAGCAGTTCTCATCACAAATTCTGACATAGTCTCAGCAGGTTTCATGCTGGGGGCTCTTCGCATTAACACTCCTGCTATATTTTTTAATGTCGGGGCGTTGTATGGTGAGAAAAAAGAGAGTTTATATGACATCTACAAAGGAGTTGGAAAAGTTTCCGCCGGCTCACTCTCATTGGACAATTTGAAAAAATTGGAGGAGTTAACTCCATCTGATATTATCGACTCAAATCATGCAATGGCTTTAGTTATTGAAGCACTAGGACTATGCGTGACAAATTCGAGTTCTTCATCTTTTGAAGGCATTGAGAAAGTATCTTTAGCAAGAGAAACGGGGAGAGCAATTGTCCGCATGATAAAAGACGACATAACTCCTCGCATGATTTTGAAAAGAGAAAGTATTTTGAATGCAATAACTTTTGCGGTTTCTGCCGGTTTGCCGCTTGACACCTATATCCATCTTCTTGCTTTTGCAAATGCAATTGAGGCAGCAAAACTGGACTTAAACACTATCCAAACAATATCAGATAAAACTCCTGTGTTAGTAAAAGAGGGAACAAGAGTGGATGAGTTTCATGCATTAGGTTCAGTCATGGCAGTTTTACTTTCACTCAAAGAAAGAGGACTTCTTGATACCAATGCGTTGACATATCAAAACACACCGCTTATTGAATCGCTCGAAAAAGCATTTGATAACGGTTTTAACAAAATTGACGAAAGTTTGTCAAACGCAGGAAGTGTTGTCATCATGAGAGGTAATCTCGCCGAAGACGGAGCATTTATTAAAAGACAGCAAACTTCTCAAACCTTTTCAGGAAAAGCAAAAGTCTATGACAGCGAAGAAGATGCTTTGGCGGCTATTAACGCCGGACAAATCAAAAAAGGGACAGTCGTTGTTGTTCGTTATGAAGGACCTGCGGGCGGGCCGGGCATGAGAGAACTGGTCGCACTCCCTGCACTTATTGAGGGAATGGGGCTTGCTGACGGCGTTGCACTCATCACTGACGGAAGAGTAAACGGAGCATCAAATGGAATGTTCATTTCTTCTGTTATGCCCGAGGCATATCGTGACGGAAAAATCGCCTTAGTCAAAGACGGCGACAAAATCGACATTGACCTAATCAAACAAAAAGTCCAACTAGATATCCCTTCAAAAGAATTATCCCAAAGAGGAAAAAAACACAAACCAAAAGACATCCTGACAACCGGTATGCTGTTAAGATATTCAAAACTAGTAACAAGTGCCCAAGATGGATGCACATATAGGAAGAAGTTTTAATAAGTGAAAAGTGAAAGGTGCTGTTAAAGTTTTTTGTTAGTTAATAATTTTTTGTAGTTTTTAAAAAAATTATTTAACCTTACTTTTCACCTTTCACCTCTCATTTTTCACTTCAAAATCGGAGGTTTTACAAATGAAAATAAATTTTGCAATTATCCGCGGAGACGGAGTTGGCAATGAATTGACAGCGGCGGCAGTCAGCGTCCTTGATGCGGTCTCACAGCAGTTTTCTCATGAATTTAACTATGAAACGGCATTGCTCGGCGGAGAAGCGTTTGACATTGAGGGAACTCCGATACCGGGAGAAACGCTTGAAATTTGCAAAAAAAGCGACGCAGTTTTAGTCGGCGCTGTTGGCGGTGTCAAATGGGAAGGAGAAAAACAACACCTAAGACCCGAAAAAGGACTGTCAACCCTTAAAAAAGAACTGGGACTATTCACAGGAGTTCAGCCGATATTTTTGCATCAGCCTTTGCATGAATTTTCACCTTTAAAAAAAGAGGTATTCTCAAGGGGCTGTGATTTCGTTATTGTCAGAGAATTATCAGGCGGAATGTATTTTGGCGAAAGCGGTCACAGAAAAACTCAATTCGGTCAAGAAGCGTTTGACACTGAGGTCTATAATGTCAAAGAAATTGAAAGAATAGCAAGAGCAGCATTTGAAATGGCGCTGAAACGCCGAAAAAGACTTGTCAGCGTTGACAAAGCAAACATCATGGCAACAGGCAAATTGTGGAGAGCAACTGTTGAACACATCTCAAAAGACTACCCTGAAGTGCTTTTCACAAGTTTGTTGTTTGAAGAATGCGTTCAAAGAGTAATGGTTAATCCGTTTGAGTTTGATGTGATACTTGCTCCAAACATGCTCGGCGACTTATTGTCAAATGTTGCAGTAAGTTTAACCGGAATTCCTCAAACTTTGCCATGTTCTGCTATGGGTGAAAAAGGTGTTCGAAGGGGATTATATCGCTCGTTGCATCCTTCAAAAAACGAAAAAGAAGGACAAGATAAAGCAAACCCTGTCGGAACAATATTAGCATCCGCAATGATGCTCGCAAACTCATTCGACATGTTCGCCGAATGCATGGCAATCCAAATGGCAGTCCATAATGTCCTATCCGCAGGTTTCAGAACTCCCGACATCGCCTCAAAAAGAACAAGAACAGTTTCCTGCACCGAGTTCGGAGTGCAAGTTGCAATGAATATTTTGAGCGGAAGAAAGAGGAAATAAAATTTTCAACGCATATAACGCATAATCATGACATATTTAGTAACAAAATCATTTTCTCATTTCCATCATATATTAGATATTAAGTGTAACTTTATAATTTTTATATAATCCAACTTAATGAACTATGAGCAAGCCATAACGGAGTGCTATATCACTGCTCTAAAAAACCTTAGCGACAAGGAGAAAACGAATATGACAAAACTAAAACCGTTGAGAATGCTCATCACAGCATGCATAGCGATTGTTATGTTATTTGCAGTTGTGACCTTTGCAGGATGCAACAACGACACATTGACCTTGAGAGACGAGGTCAACGCAGTAGGCACACAAGTCTACTACTTTCAAAATGGCGGCGAAGCAACGATCGCTGACCTAGATGCTTTATTGGCGCAAATAGACGAACTTAAAGCCCGCATCAACGAACTAAATGCTGAGAACGCTGAACTGTTAGCAGAAATGGTAAAATTGAGACAGGAGGTGTATAATATGGTGGACACAATAGAAGCAGAACGCTTGAATGCAGATTTTGTGCTTAACATTACTGCGCAGTCTGCAACATTGCAATTTGGGCAAAGCATTACGGTCACAGCAACTTTCAAAAACAATACCGATGAGCAAGTTGAATTAAGTCATTCTAGCGGGTGGATAATGCCGTCCATTGCTTATTGGTATCCACCTAGCGATAGTCGTTTAACGGTAATTGAACCCGATGAAATTATTACAATAGAATGGCAACTCGGAAGTCGCTTGCAAAGAGGTAGACATAATCTAATTGCTGAAGCGACTTTTCACACAATACAAAGGACAAATGGCAATGTAGTGTCATCGCAATCTTTTACAGTTGAATCAAACAAAATTGTACTAACAGTTGTCTAGTAAAAGCGACAAGAAAATAGAAACAAACCCAAGGAGGTTTTTTTTCATGAAAAAGAAAATTTTAGGAATAGCGGTTGCAATAGTTATGCTATTTGCGGTTGCGGGGTTAGCGGCTTGCGAGTTGGATAACCCAACGCTTGCGGAGTACCAAGCTACTGCGAGGGTGGATTTAACAAACTATGCTAACAGCAGAGGGCAAACCAATTTCACCATCGAGAATTGGGCGGTGATACAAGGTCATGTAACAACGGGCAAGGCGGCGATAGATGCGGCTGAAACTAAACCAGCGGTGCGAACAGCTCGTGATAACGCAAAAGCGGCGGTGAGGGCTGTTGAGCGGGAGAATAATGTGAACAATTACACAAGACATCCAAATTCGGTTGATACTATTAACGCTGAATTAGAAAATCAATTGAGAAGAGGTATTATTGGAAGCGATTTTATCCAAGAATCATGGACATTTGATGATGTCTGGGTAGATGGTTTTTTTGGTATTTATAATGACAGTGTAGCGGTAATAATGGCTGGGGGCTTTCCTTTTCCAGGATTGATTACTCCTCTTGTAGTCGCAGGCAAGTATTTTTACTTTTCATCATCACCGGGGATATTGATATGGCATGATGGATATTTTATTCCATTGTTAAGAGCATATACAGATGGAGTTATTACACGGCAGTCGGTAGAAAAAATTTATTACTTATGGTCTCAAAGATAACCATAAAACTAAAACAAAAAAACAAAAAGAGGTATTTTACAATGGAAACTATAAACATCCAAAAGAAAGGAAAACTGAGCAAGAAGCTTATTATGCTAATTCTGCCACTGCTGTTAGTGGTGGCAGCGATTTTTGGGGTAATGACATCCCAAAATACAATTGCATTTGCATCAGGTCAAGATGCGCCAACGGAATTATTTGCAGAGCAGAGAGTCACTTCTCGTGTTTCGCTGGAAGATAGTTTTTGTGACAATACGATAATTGTCACATTGACTGGACAAGCTACAAGGCAATTTTTGCAATACACGCCTGAAAGTTTTCCGGAAATTGATGCTGTTTTTGTTAGTGATTTGACGGCAGCTACAGTTGGCTATGCACAAAGAGAAATCACGGGGAATAGTTCATTGTTTGCAGAGGAACAAGTTCAACCAATGGGAATGAGCATCATGAGTGGTCAAAGCGTTCAAAATATTTCTATGTTGACGGATACGGAAGTATTTAGGCGGATTTTACTTATCGGACTAACACAACATTGCAGACAAAATGTACTTAGTTCTATAAGAATTTTAGAGCAACGAAGTGATATTTTGGCGGCAGAGGTAAATCTGTTAATTGAACCGCCTAGTCGTGAACCAAACGACCCCGGCTTTACTAATCGCAATTTTGCTCCAGTAGACCATTGGGCATTAAGGAATATGTCACTACCGGGTGCTTGGAGTTTTACTACAGGTAGTAGTGCTGTAGTTGTCGGAGTTATAGATACGGGGATAAACTTTATTGGAGATTTGGCAAATAGGAGAGACTCTAGAGCAAATGTTCATAGGCATTTTTTGACTGCAAATGCAGCACTAGGCACGGTGGAAGTTCCGCAAGATGTTGATGTTACAGCAACAAGAAATGGTCATGGCACACAAACAGCATCTATAATCGGAGCAGCGGGCAACACTGGTGCGGGAATGACAGGAATTAACTGGGATGTGAGAATGGCTTCGTTAAGGGTGTATAATCCACCTACAGCTCAAAACCCTTGGGCAGGCGGAAATGTAGGTGGTTTAATCCGTGCGATAAATTTTGCCGCTAGCGTAAATATGCCTATCATTTATATGGGTTTTCAAGCAGAGCGTGTTCACATGGGCAACAATCAAGCTACTGGATTGAGAACTGCAATGAATGCATATACGGGATTAAAGATTAGTGCGGCGGGCAATCATGGAAATAACATTGACATAGAGCAAGTAAATTTGACTGGCGGAGCACCTTCTTTTCCTGCAAGCATTAGAAACAATAGGCATATTGCAGTTGGTGCTATTGATAGAAATGGAAACCGTGCCGTTTGGGCTGGTGGGCAAAGCTCTAATTTTGGAGCGCAATCAGTTCATGTTTGGGCATATGGTGCGAATGGGGTATTATCCATAAATGCACATGGAAATTTTGCTGGTTTTGGAGGAACTTCGGCTGCTGGTCCGTTAGTAACAGGAGTCGCAGCTCTGCTGTTGTCGATAGACCTAACTTTGACACCTCAACAAATCAAAGCAGCAATACTAAACAATGTAGACGATTTGCCAAATATAAACGGAATTAGCGTAACCGATGGACGAGTTAATGCACACAGAGCAGCAGCAAGCCTTGCTTTTAGAACAACTAATATTGGGGCAAACAATATCAGAATTGACGGGCTTCGTCATGGGTTTACCCTGCCTGCAAATACAAGTTTGAATATCCCAGAACGCATAAATGGTCGAAATGTAACGGAAATCGGGGCATCTGCCTTCGCAAATCAGACTTTTTTGTCTACAATCACTCTACCCAGCACAGTAACTCATATTGCGGGCAATGCTTTTTTAGATACGAATATTGATTGGAAAAATTTGCTGTTTGCTGTTTCTAATTCGGGCGAAACAATAATGGGGACAAACTATATTCTTACTGACGAGGTATATGTTCCACATGGAGTAACGGAAATTGGAGTGCGTGCGTTTCAAAACAATAATTATGTTACTGAAATATCCATTCCAAGCACAGTGACTAATATTGGTAGCAATGCTTTTGTAAACATGCATGTTCATATAATTTTTGCAGAAGGCAGAACAGAAATTCAAGCGGGATTACTGCGAAATCAGCATGGTATTGCATATGTGGAAATACCAAACACTGTTGTCTTAATTGGAAATAATGCCTTTCAAAGATCTGTGAGAGATAATATCATACCAAAAATTATAATCCCATATAGTGTGACAACTATTGAATCTAATGCATTTCAAGGTTGGCTTCCGGAGCAGACCATATTCATTGAAGGACGCTATAGAACTCCTTCCGGCTTTTGTTTAACTTGGAGTGGAAATGCGACGGTTGAACTTGAATTGACCGGGTTTTTTCTTCACAGAATTCATTTTCAAATGTTTGAAGGAGTGTTCCTTATGCCGCTGTTTATTGGACGGCCGATTCTGCCGCCGCCCGGAGCCGATGTGGTAACAGGTATTATAGAATTTTATTCATCTAATCCTTATCAATATGGTCCTTTAGGATTATTTAGTAAATTTAATGGGCAAACAATAAATATTTGGAGTGGATTTTTTAGTGGCGGAATGCTGGGTGCATCAATAAATTCCTTGCATTTTCATGGCGGGCGTTCAGTGTCTGCTATGTTTAATTCCATAGTTCTTTTTTACTCTTCCAGCACACATATGCAATATTTAAGTTATTCAATATACTCATTATTTATTTAGTATTGCTTAAATATCTTAATAAAATATAATAGAATGTTAGACGAACAAAAACAACTCTTAAAAAATCTCTCTGAAAAACTCGAATTGGTGGCAAATTCTCGTGTCACCTTTTTGACTATGCGAAAAGCGGAGTTGGACATTGAGCAGCAAAATCCTGACCTTTTTAAGGACATGAAAAAGGCGCAAAAAGTTTTGAAAGAGGCAAAGTTTGTTGAAACAGAACTAACAAAACTATTTTTTTCACAAAACGAATTAAAAGACTGTTTTGATTTTATTGATTTTTTAGACAGTGAACATGATGAATCATTATTTAATGAACTAAAAGAAAAAACAAAAAAACTCGAAAAACAAATTGATGAATTGTATTTAGCGCTTCTTTTAAAAGGCGAATTTGACAGTTTAAACGCAATAATGACTATCCACAGCGGAGCAGGCGGAACTGAATCTTGTGATTGGGTCGGAATGCTTTATCGAATGTTTAAAATGTATGCCGGCAGAGAAGGATATGAATTTGAAGAACTGGATTTCTTGGCAGGGGATGAGGCAGGCTACAAATCAGTGACATTTTCAATCAAAGGTCAAAATGCTTATGGCTATCTAAAAGCAGAAAAAGGTGTCCACCGCCTCGTGAGAATTTCACCGTTTGACTCAGGCGCTCGCCGTCACACATCCTTTGCTTCAGTCGAGGTAATGCCCGAGATTGAGGATGATGAGAGAATAACAGTAAAAGATGATGAATTAAAAATCGACACCTTCCGTGCAGGCGGAGCAGGGGGGCAGCATGTCAATAAAACCGAAAGTGCAGTGAGAATAACTCATATTCCGACAGGGATTGTTGTCGCTTGCCAAAATGAAAGAAGCCAGATCTATAATCGTGAGTCTGCAATGAAAATGCTCTATTCAAAATTAGCCGAAAGACGGGAGATTGAAAACGAACAAAAAGCAAAAGGCATTCAAGGTGAATTGAAAAAAATAGAATGGGGCTCGCAAATCCGCTCTTATGTTTTTTGCCCCTATCAAATGGTAAAAGACCACCGAACAGGACATGAAACTTCAAATGTCGACAGCGTAATGAACGGGGAAGTAAAGCCGTTTATTGAGGAATACTTGAAAAAGAGTTAGAAAATAAGTTAAAAGTGAAAATTGAAATGTGAAAAGTAAGGTTGAGTTATTTAAAAATAATTTAACAACACTTTTCGCTTCCATTTAAGATGAACTACGAACAAACAACATTTCAAAAATTTCAAAACTTAAAAATTGCCAAAGATGTAGTCATACTTGGCATTGAGACTTCGTGTGATGAAACGAGTGTATCTGTTGTGAAAAATGGGAGAGAGATGCTCTCAAATGTAATCTCAAGTCAAATTGAAATCCATCGTCGTTTTGGAGGAGTTGTTCCTGAAATTGCTTCACGAAATCATGTGATGGCGATTAACTCAGTTATCGACGAAGCCTTGGCGAAAGCAAACCTGAAACTCACTGACATTGACGCAATAGGCGTCACCTATGCTCCGGGGCTTTTAGGAGCGCTTATCGTTGGAGTGTCCGCTGCAAAAGCACTATCCTATGCCCTAAATATCCCTCTAATAAAAGTAAATCATATCCATGCTCATGTTTTTGCAAACTACATTGAACATCACGATTTAGTGCCGCCATTTTTATCAATAGTAGCCTCGGGCGGTCACACAATCATTGCAAATGTAGAAACACACAACGACTTTGAAATCTTGGGACAAACAACGGACGATGCAATAGGCGAAGCCTTCGACAAAGTAGCAAGAGTTTTGGGTCTACCATATCCGGGAGGACCTGAAATTGAAAAACACGCTCGGCTCGGTGTGCCTAACATAGATTTTTTCAAAACAAAAAAAGGAACAAAAAAAGACCTGAATCTCAGTTACTCAGGACTAAAAACAGCCGTTATTAATTATGTTAATACCCAAAAGCAGGGATTAAGTGTCAAGTGTCAAATGTTAGATGGCATAAAAATAACTGAAACCTGTAATCTGAAACCTCAAAGCCTGCAAAATATCTGTGCCTCATTCCAAAGAGTAAGCGTTGATATTCTCCTAAGCGCAGTCAAAGCCGCCATCAAAAAAAACTCCTCAAAAACAATAGTTCTTGCAGGAGGAGTTGCAGCGAACTCATTTTTAAAAGAAAGTCTTGCCTTATTGTGCGATGAGAATAACATTTCACTAAAATACCCATCTCCAATTCTCTGCACCGACAACGGCGCAATGATAGCCTCAAATGCCTATTTCCTTTTAAAAGAAGGAAAAGGACTAACAGATTTTACTCTAAACGCCAAAGCGAATTTGCAGTGATGATGTCAAAAAATTTTTGAGAGTGCTGAATTTCTGTTGATTTTAGCACCACTAAAATTTAAATAAATGGCTGTCGATTGTGGCAGCCATTTTGATTTATTCTTCATCAACTTCTTGTGAGCGCATTTCAATGACTGCGTTGAACATAGATTTTCTTAGTGTCTTTGTTTCTTCGCTAAGGGTTGAATGAGTAGGGGAGTGTTCGGTTTCAAAAGTAAAATTTGGAGTGACAAGTCCGTTTTCGATTGTTTTATCTGTTTCAAGATTTTCTTCGTCTGCTATTGTGACCGTTTCTCTTTTAAACAAATCTGCAACTGTGATATCGGGGTGCTTGTAGAAGTGTTTTGATTCCGGATGAATCCTTGCGAATTTAATCGCTTTTTGCGGACACAGTTGCATGCAGCCTTGACAACCGTCACATTTTTTAGAGTGTATTTTCGCAGCATCATTTTCAATACTTATTGCTTTTGGCGGGCAAACTCTATAGCATATTCCGCAGCCGTTGCAACTATTTAAAACTTTATATCGACTTGCAATCAATCTCGCTGCTCTACGATAAACAAAAGAAACGAAAAACGACTCGGGTCTAAGCAGACATCTGCTGTTTTGTCTTTTTTCTTTTATATCTTCAATAATTTTACTTGTTAACTTTTTCTGGTTTTCACACAATGCTTTAATTTTTTCTTCATTCGGAAGTTTGAACATATGAACAAAATTCTCAACACATTTTAATCCCATGGTGTAATGTGTTTTGCATTTTCTTCTTTTTAGTAACCTTATCGCTTCGCTTAACGCCCCTCCGTGCTTTGAACCGATTGTTCCGATAACTGCCATATATTCAACCGAAAACGATGAATTCTTAATCCACCTCTTCATAGTTTTAGGCATAGCATAAGCATAAACAGGAAAAACAATAACACAAACTTCTGCCTCAATATGCTGACAAGATTCTGATAATTCCTCAGTGATAAAAATAACATTAGCATCTAACTCATCAGCAATCATTTTTGCTGACACTAGTGAATTGCCGGTTCCGGAATAGCAAAAAACTTTCGCTTTTTTATTTTCTAATAATGATTTTTCCATAATTGCCTACATTTTATCACGCCGGCAAAAATTTAGCAAGCAATTCGTTTTCAAAATCTGCTAAATGTTGTTAAAAATCCTTGCAATGGGTGAGATTATTTGCTATAATAGGAAATACTAAAGTAGTCTAACAAAAGACAGGAGTTTAAAAACATGAATATATTTTCATTTGCAGGCATCAATAATCAAGGCGCAGACATCGCCTTTTGGATAATTTTTATGGTGTTGACAGTTGCGGCTTTTGCTTTGATTGTGCATTTCATCACAAAATTTATCTATCTCAAAAAAGATGCAAAACCAAAAAAGGCTGAACCATCAGAGGTTGGAAAAGTTGAAGTTGAAACAACTGAGGATAAGCCAAAAAAGAAAGTTGTAAATCAATCAGTAGAAGAAGACAAAATCGAAGAAAAAATCGAAGTTGAAACAAACGACGGCGAAAATAATAAAGAAGAGATTGCATTGGAAGAGACAGTGACGGTCGAAGTCTCAACTCATGCAGAAGAGATAACTGCAGGGGATGCCGCCCTCGGCGTCCAGCAAGAGCAAACCCAAGAACCCGAGACTGCTCCAATAGTCGAAGTAACTTCCGAACCCGAAGTTGCTCCGGCGGTCGAACCTGTCGCTATCGAAGAGATAATTCCCGAGTTAGCAACAGAGCCTGTTCCGGTGGTGGAACCAACTCCCGAGATTGCTGTTGAACCAACTCCTGCAGAAGAGATAACTGTAGGGGACTCTGCCCTCGATGTCCCGCAAGAGCAAACTCAAGAACCAGAGACTGCTTCAATAGTCGAAGTAACCTCCAAACCCGAAGTTGCTCCGGCGGTTGAACCTGCCGCTATCGAAGAGATAACTCCCGAACCAACTCCTGTAGTTGAGTCTATGGCGGCGGAAACAACTCCTAAACCAACACCCGAGCCTATAGGGACAGCAGAACCAATTCCTGTAGTTGCTCCGTCAGTCGAGCCGACCACTGACCACCAACCACTAACCGCCAATTCAGGTGCGGCAGCCATTGCAATCGACACCACTCTCGAGAGCGAAACTTTTGTTGATGATATAAAGATAAAAACAAAAGAAAAAGTTGAAAAGCAAAAGTCAAACCAACTCAATATTGGGATTTTGCTTGGTGCAACGCTTGGTCTTGGTCTAATCCTTCGCCTGATTTTCACTTTCGTTGTGACTGGCTACAGAAATGATTATGGCGACATGTGGATTTTCAACAGATTTATGATTGCCATGCAAAACGGCAACATGACAACAACATTTGAGCGTTATGGCATCTATCCTTTCACTGCTCTTATGTTCATGATATTCGGCGGTATCGGAAACGCAGCAAGCGTTGATATGAACTCACTCGGCTTTCCGCTGTTGTTTAAACTCCCATTTATCATTGCAGATTTAATCACAGCATTTATTTTATTCAGGGCTGCAAAAAAATATATCAATGCTCCGACAGGTTTAATTTTTGCCGCTATCATTATGTTCTTCCCGCTCTTTATTTTCGCCTCAAGCATTTGGGGAAGCGTGTTCAGTATCTACATGATGTTCCTCGTCTTAACTTTCTACCTCATTGCAAAGAAAAACTATATCGGTGTAATTTTCGTAAACTCGCTTGCACTATTGACAACTCGTGATGCACTATATATTTGGTCAGTCGTAATGATTTTTATCATTGTTGCACTCGTCAGATATGCCATTATGGTCAAGCACGCAAAACCAAAGGATTTTGGCGAGTTGATGCGTGACAAACAAAAAAGAAATGTTGTTTTGATTCCGGCGGCGCTTTTGGGAAGTTTGATATTCATGTATTTGCTCAGCCTTCCGGTCACAGCAGGAACATCTGCAAATCCTTTTGTTTGGTTCTATAACATGTTCCTCTATCCTCTTGGGGCAATTAACAATTTTGGAACAAACGCGCTCAACATCTTTAACTTGTTCTTAAGAAACGGCTCAGAATTTACCGCTCCTATTGTTATCTTCAGCGTTTTGTTTGCGGTCGTTGTTGTTGCACTCGTTCTTTTAATCTATCTTTCCCGCAAAAACCGTGCGAATCTTTCATTCCTTGCGGCATTTATTCTAATTACGCTCTCAATCTTCTTTATGGGCTTTGGTGCAATGAACCTCGTCGCACCGCTAGGATTGCTCCTCTTATCTTTCATTCTAATAAAAGACAAGCGAATTTTGAAAGTTTTCGGACTAATCAGTTTTGCAGTTCTTTTTAACGGCTTTGCAGTAATGGCTAGTGCAGGATATTTGAACAACCTTGGACCAAATTATTTCACAGGTTCGGACTACACCGGTATTCCAATCCTAAACACTCAGCGTCCGCACTATAACACAGGCGGCTTTATGGCAATCTCAATCATAGCCTCAGTTATTGTTATTTTGACATTTGCATATGCTGTCCTAATCCTGCTTGACATTTCAATGTCAGACAGAAGAAGGCTATTAAAGAGTCCGCAAAACGGAAAATTCAAAGAGTCAATAATTAACTTTTTAAAAAAATAAACTTATTCAACGCACAATGCTCAACGCATAACGATTGTTAGAATTATTTTATCTAAATCCTATCCTTCATTATGCGTTATGCGTTTAGTGCTATGCGTTGCAAAAGGAAATATGCTTTCAATAATAAAATCCTTCGCCCTCAACGGCATAGACGGCTATGAAGTTAAGGTTGAAGTTGATATTCACTCGGGGCTTCCCGGATTTGAAATAACAGGACTAGGGGATAAGGCGGTCAAGGAGTCAAAAGAGCGCGTCAAAAGTGCTGTCAAAAATTCAGGATATTTACTTGCTCCAAAAGATGTGACTGTCAATTTAAGTCCTGCCGATATCAAAAAAGAAGGCTCACACTTTGACTTGCCTATTGCCATGGGACTGCTTTGTGCAACCGGACAAGTCCTTGCAAAATTAGCAAAAGAGTATGCATTTGCCGGAGAACTTTCCCTTGACGGAACGCTTAGTCGTGTCAAGGGAATTTTGTCAATGCTGACAGCGGCAAGAAATGCCGGCATAAAAAAAGTAATCTGTCCAAAATCAAATGCGCCTGAAGCATGTTATATTGACGGCGTTGAAGTTTATGCTTTTGAAAATTTAAGAGATATTTGCGACCATATCAGCGGTGAGAAAACAATTTGTCCGATTGAACACAAAGAAATTTCAACAATATCCAAAAATACTTCCTATGATGAGGACTTCAAATTTGTTAAAGGGCAAACATTCGCAAAAAGAGCATTAGAAATCGCAGCGGCAGGCGGACACAACATTCTGCTCATAGGGCCTCCCGGCGGCGGAAAAACAATGCTTGCAAAATGTATTCCGTCGATACTTCCCGAGATGACTGCAAGAGAATGTTTGGAAACAACAAAAATACACAGCATTTCAAACAAAGCGGACGAGTTCAAAGGTATCATAACAAATCGCCCATTTAGAACTCCTCATCACACTTCATCACGCATAGCACTGGTCGGCGGAGGAACGGCGGCGCTTCCGGGTGAAATTTCACTAGCCCATAACGGTGTTTTGTTCTTGGACGAATTTTTAGAATACGCAAGAGGAACATTAGAGATTTTAAGGCAGCCTTTAGAGAGTAAAACCGTTGCGGTGGCAAGAGCGATGAGAACAATAACATATCCGGCGGATTTCATGTTAGTTGCGAGCATGAATCCATGCCCATGCGGACATTACGGCTCAAAAGTGAACGAGTGCAAATGCAACCCCGGAATGATTCAAAAATATATGGGAAGGTTATCGGGACCAATGCTTGACAGGATTGATTTGCATATTGAAGTAGACGCTGTAACCTATGATGAGTTGTCGGATAGCAATGAGAGTGAAAATAGTGCTTCAATAAAGAAGCGTGTGAATGCAACAAGAGTTGTTCAACAAAAAAGATTTGAAGGCGAGGAATACCTGTGCAACGCCTCAATGAGCCACTCTTCTTTAAAAAAATATTGCACTCTTGATGAAAAATCCGAAGAACTGTTAAGAAGAGTTTTTGAAAAACTGGGACTTAGCGCAAGAGCATATTCACGCATTTTAAAAGTAGCAAGAACGATAGCAGATTTAGCAGGTATGGAAAACATCGAGTTTTCGCATGTTGCGGAAGCGATTAGTTATCGGAGTTTGGATAGGGCTTATTGGAAATAACAGTAAACTACAATTTACAGTTTGCAAAGGACAAATGAGGTCAAATTAACTTATCGATATTTGTTATTTGTCCACTGTAATTTGTAATTTAAATAAAAATCATGATTTTAACAAAAGAAAACCTCTATTTTTATCTTTACATCATCTGGAATTTCCGCCAAAAAACAAAACGAACTTTTGGATAATTTTTCAATTGAAGAAATTTATGATAGAGTTGGAAGTGACTCAAAACTTCATGAATTTGTTGGCGACACCTCTTATCAAAAACTTATTGAAAACAAAAGGACATGGGAAAAAAAGTTAGACAGGGTCTATGAAAGCGGAATAAATTTTATAACAAGAGAAAGTGAAAAATATCCCGAAAACCTTAAACAAACTGAAATAAATCCGCCGATATTGTTATACTACAAAGGCGACATTGATCTCTTGAAAAAAACAATAGTCGCAATTGTCGGAACAAGGTTTTGCTCGGAATACGGAAAAAATGTGACAAAGCGATTTGCGAGGGAATTGTCGAATTATTCAATATGTGTCGCCTCAGGTCTTGCCTATGGCGTTGACGCATTCGCTCATGAAGCAGTGATGAAAGCGGGAGGAAAGACAATAGCAGTCTTAGCAAGCGGACTAAATAAGCCCTCGCCCAGCGGCAATGTCAAACTATTTCATGAAATTGAAAAATCAGGGTTGGCACTTAGTGAGTATTTTCCCGACGATGAAGCGCAAAAATACACCTTTCCGGAACGCAACCGAATTGTCGCAGGAGTATCAACAGCAACAATAGTCACCGAAGCCCCACTTAAAAGCGGAGCGTTAATCACTGCAAACATTGCAGCAGAAATAGGGCGGGAAGTGTTTAGTGTGCCGGGGTCAATACTTAGCGGAAAAAGTGAGGGAACTAACTCACTTATTAAAAACGGAGCCGCTGTTTTGACCGATATAATGGACATAATTCACTATTTAAAGACAAGTGATGTGAAAATAAAACAAACTTGTGTTGCAATTTCGCTAGACTTCTTGGAAGAAAAGGTATATACTCTTTTGAAAGAAGAACCCCTATCAATTGAAGAACTGGTCGATAAAAGTAAAATTGAACTATCAGAACTTTTTGTCATAATGTTGTCAATGGAAGTGAAAGGGGTTGTGACGAAAGGAGTGGGGAATAAATACACAGTTATTTAGTGGTTGGTGGTCGGTTAACGGTGGTCAGTGAAGGTTGAGATATTTTTATATGCGTCTAAAAAATAATTTGACAATCACTGACCACCGTTAACCGACCACCAACCACTAAAACGAAAGTTTTGGAGAAGAACCATGAAACTCATTATTATCGAGGGTGCAGGAAAAAAAGAGACAATAGAAAAGTATTTGGGAAGCGAATACAAAGTATTTGCGACAAAGGGTCACATCAGAGATTTGCCTGTGAACCGCCTTTCTGTTGATGTTAAAAACAATTTTGAGCCGAAATACGATGTCCTAAAAGATAAATCAGACATAGTTAACGCCATGAAGACAATGGCGAAAAAGGCAAGTGAAATATATCTTGCAACCGACCCCGACAGAGAAGGCGAGGCAATTTCTTGGCATGTTGCACATTTATTGAACATTGACGAGGAGGAAAGTGTCCGCATAGTTTTTAATGAAATTTCAAAAAAAGCAGTTCAAAATGCTCTAACTTCTCCTCGCCAAATCGACATTAATTTGGTCGATGCTCAACAAGCAAGAAGAGTATTGGACAGGCTGGTGGGCTATAAAGTTTCACCGGTTCTTTGCAAAAAAATTCAAAACAAACTATCAGCAGGAAGAGTCCAGTCAGTCACGCTCAAACTGGTAGTTGACAGAGAAAGAGAAATCAGAGCCTTTAAGCCCGAAGAATATTGGCCGTTCTTTTCAATACTTAGTAAAGAAAATGAAGAACAAAAAATAAAAGCGCAACTTATTTCACATCTTGATCAAAAGTATAAATTAACAAATGCCGAGATGGTCGAGAAAGCAAAAAGCGAACTGGACGGAAAAGAGTATCGTGTCACCAAAGTCAAAAAAAGCATAACAAAATCTCGTCCGCCTGCACCTTTTGTCACTAGCACCATGCAGCAAGACGCCCTAAATAAACTTGGATGGAACTTGAAAAAAACTTCGCTCATTGCTCAAAATCTTTATGAAGGAATTGAAATTAAAGGCGAGGGCAAAGTAGCATTAGTCACCTATATCAGAACTGACTCAACAAGGGTTTCTCCCGATGCTCAAAAAGAGGCAAGAGAATATGTCGCTCAAAAATTCGGAGATAAATTCATCCCGGAAAAACCAAACTTTTTTGCCTCAAAAAAAGGGGCTCAAGACGCCCACGAAGCAATTCGCCCTATCAATATTATCCGCACTCCCGACTCTCTAAAAGACAGTATTTCAAAAGACCACTATGCTCTCTATAAATTGATATACTCAAGATTTTTAGCCTCTCAAATGTCTGACGCTGAGTATAACTCAATGAGCGTCGACATTGCTTGCGGAGACTATGGTTTCAGGGTAAGCGGAAGAACGCTGTTATTTGCAGGCTTCACAGCAGTCTATAGTGCCTATGTCGAGAAAAAAGAGGACGAAGATGATGAAGACAAAAACATTTTACCCGACATGAAAGAGGGCGAAATTCTAAACTTCATTGAATATGTCTATGAGCAAAAATTCACTCGTCCTCCTGCAAGATACACCGAAGCAAGTCTGGTCAAAGCAATGGAAGAAAAGGGAATTGGCAGACCCGCAACCTACACACCGACTGTTGCCTTGCTGTTTTCAAGGGAATACACTCAAAAAGAAGGTCGCTACATTCTTCCGACAGAACTCGGCGAAAAAGTGACAGATATGCTGGTGAAATATTTTGAAGATATAATGGATATCACATTCACCGCTCAAATGGAAGAAAAACTCGACACAATCGAGGACGGAGGAGTTGTCTGGCAATCGGTCGTTGGAAATTTCTACGAAGGATTTGAAGACAAAATTAAAAACGCTATGGGAGATGACTACACACTAAAAGAGCCCGACGAGGACACCGACATCAAGTGCGAAGAGTGCGGAGAAATGATGGTCAAAAAAACCGGAAGATTCGGAAAGTTCATCGCATGCCCTGGTTTTCCGAAATGTAAAAACATCAAAAACATTGACGAAAACGGCAACTTGGTTGCAAAAGGTGAAAAAGCCTCCCCGCAACTCAGTGAAGAAACCTGTGAAAAATGCGGAAAACAATTTGCAATAAAAAAAGGTAAATACGGCAACTTCCTCGGTTGCAGCGGTTATCCAGACTGCAAAAACATAAAAAAAATTCCAAAAGGAAATAAACCCGATAATGCCGCAAGCGGCAGAGAAGACGGTATAGATTCATTAGAACCCCCGCCAATATTGAATGTAGAGCCTGCAGGGGACTCCGCCATTGGTGTCCCGCAAACTGACAGTGTTAATAATGGGACGCTGATAGCGGCGTCTTCTGCAAATAATACTCCAAACCCCAATGCCGAAAAATGCGAAAAATGCGGCAGTGATTTTGCCGAACGCAAAGGCAAATTCGGTACATTCCTAGGCTGCACAGGCTACCCGGATTGCAAAAACATAAAGAAGATGCCGAAGAAATAATAATATTGTGCGGGCGGTTAATACCCGCCCCTACAACTATTTTGTCACTTTCTATCTAGCAAAAATCAAATTGTAGGAGCGGGCATTGACCGCCCGCACATTAAATTATCTAGCACGGGAAAAATTATAGAAAATGAAATACAAAATTTAACGAATGTATATGACGAAGTTAATGTGGATAAATATGTTATTATGCCGAATCACATTCATTTGATAATTATTGTAGATGAAGTAAAGGGCGGGCGGCAGAATGCCGCCCCTACATTATCTCGAATAGTTAACCAATTTTAAAGGACAACTTCTATGAAATCAGGAAAAACGATTTGGCACAAATCATTTTATGACCATAACATCAGAGATGAAGATGATTATAGTAAAGTATGGGAATATATTGACACTAATCCCGACAAGTGGAAAGAGGATAAATATTATATCAAGGGAGAAAACCAATGAAAACGGATAAACAAACTTTGGAAAAAATTAGAGATTTGCTTGATGAATATTTCAACGAAATTGCAATTGCCGAAAAGAAAGGGTATCTGCAAAAAAATACGGTAACAACATATGTTACTCATTCTGGAAATTTTGTGAAATGGTGTGCCGGAGAATTTGAGCCAGGTAAAAAAAATAAATAACATGAAACCAAACATAACAATCATCGGAGCAGGATTAGCAGGATGCGAGGCGGCATGGCAAATTGTGTCTCGCGGATTTCCTGTTGCATTAATGGATGCAAAGCCGTTAGTTTTTTCGCCCGCACACTCAAGTCCAAACTTTTGTGAATTAGTCTGTTCAAACTCACTAAAAGGCGAGGGGCTTGCAACTTCACAAGGACTACTCAAAAAAGAACTGGAAATGTTGGATAGTTTTGTTCTCAAATGTGCAGTTGAAACGAAAGTTAAAGCAGGCGGAGCATTAGCGGTAGATCGTGAACAATTCTCTGCACTTGTCACTAAAAGGATAAAAGAACATCCGCTAATCACAATAAAAGAGGAATTAGTAACGGACATATTCGTAGGGGACACTTCGGCTACGCTCAGTGCAGGCTCTGCCCACGGCGTTCCGAAAAAAAATAACAACAATATTGTAGGGGCGGCTTTTGCACGCCCGCTGTTGGTTGCGGATAAAACAACGGGCAGCAGGTTGCTGCCCCTACAAGTTGACACCACTCACCAACCACCGACCACAGATCACCAAACCCCAACCACCAACCACCAACCACCAATCACCATCATAGCAACAGGTCCATTAACAATCGGAAAACTTAACGACTGTTTAAAAACCGAATTTAACAATAACCTTCATTTTTTTGATGCTGCTGCTCCCATTGTCTCATTCGATAGTATTGATATGGAAAAAGCATTTGTTCAAGACCGCTATGACAAGGGTGACGGGAATGGTGACTATATTAACTGTCCCATGACAAAGGAAGAATATGAACTATTCCAAAAGGAACTGACAACTGCTGAATGTGTCATCAAAAAAGAATTTGAAACAAAAGATTTGTTCTCCGGCTGCATGCCGATTGAAGAAATGGCGAAACGAGGTGTTGACACCATGCGGCATGGTCCGCTAAAACCGGTTGGGTTGACTTGTCCAAAAACCGAAAAACGCCCGTACGCTGTTGTTCAACTTCGCCGTGAAAACGAACGAGGCACAATGTTCAACCTTGTCGGCTTTCAAACAAATTTGAAATTCGGTGAACAAAAAAGAGTGTTCTCACTTATTCCAGCACTACAAAATGCCGAGTTCTTACGCTTTGGCGTTATGCACAGAAACTCATTCATTAATGCGCCGAAAACAATCAATCGTTTTTTCCAAACATTAAAACATCATAATATTTTCATCGCAGGACAACTTAGCGGAGTTGAGGGTTATGTTGAGAGCATAATGAGCGGACTTGTTGCAGGAATTAATGCTGTGAAGTTAATTAAGAGCAAGCCATTGTTTTGTCCCCCGAAAGGAACAATGAGCGGAGAGTTGTGCTACTATCTCGAACAACAAAACGAAAACTTCCAGCCCATGAATGCAAACTTCGGACTCTTGCCCAATCCCGAAACAACTGCAAAGAAAATCCCAAAAGCAGAGAAGAAACTTTTGCAAAGTGAAAAGGCTTTGAAAATAATGAACGCTTCGCTGGATTCTTCGCTTTGCTCAGAATGACATTATTTTTGATAAAGCATTGTCATCCTGAACGAAGTGAAGGATCTAGCGAAGCGTAAAAAATTATCAATAATTCTGAATTTTGAATTCTGAATTCTGCATTAAAGTATTTGCTATTTAGTTGTGAGCGTGTTATAATAAGATGAAAATCAATCAGGAGAATCAAAATGAGTAACAATAACCAACTTCACGCAACAACAATTGTTGCGGTTAAAAAAGGCGGTAAAACCGCAATAGCAGGTGACGGACAAGTCACCATGGGGCAAAGCGTTGTGTTGAAAGGGAATGCGGTCAAAGTTCGCAGAGTATTTGATGACAAGGTTGTGACAGGCTTTGCAGGGAGTGTTGCTGACGCTTTCACACTCTCGGAACGCTTTGAAGAAATGCTCCACAAACATAACGGGAACTTAACAAGAAGTGCAGTCGCTCTCGCACAACTGTGGCGAGGCGACAAAATATTAAGGCATCTTGAAGCAATGCTAATCGTAGCGGATGCAAATGAACTCTTAATTCTTTCCGGAATGGGCGATGTCATTGAGCCTGAAAACGGAGTTTGTGCTATTGGAAGCGGCGGAAACTATGCACTGTCAGCAGCGAGAGCATTGGTTGAAAACACAAAAATGAGCGCAAAGGACATAGCCCTTGCTGCAATGAAAGTAGCAGGCGACATCTGCGTTTTCACGAACAAGAATATTGTAGTGGAAGAAGTTTAATTTTTAGTGATTAGTGGCTAGTGGTTGGTGATTGGTGATGGATAAATTAAAAATTCAACTATCACAAATCACAAATCACCGACCACTAGTTACTGAAACTATTTAAAGAAAATTTTTGCATTACTTAATAATGCATCATGGAGAGAAAAACAATGGATTTAACACCAAAACAAATAGTAGAAAAATTAGACAAACATATTATCGGTCAGCATGACGCAAAACGAGCGGTTGCAGTAGCACTTAGAAACCGCTATCGCCGCTCACTTCTTGACGAAGAAATGCGTGATGAAGTAACTCCAAAAAACATCATCATGAAAGGTCCGACAGGGGTTGGAAAAACCGAGATTGCCCGCCGTCTTGCAAAGATAGTCAAGGCTCCTTTTATCAAAGTTGAGGCAACAAAGTTCACGGAAGTGGGCTATGTGGGCAGAGATGTTGAAAGTATGATCAGGGATTTGGCAGAAACGGCAATAAGACTTGTCAAAGAAGAAAAGTATGCCGAAGTTCAAGAAAAGGCACAGGCGGAAGCGGAAAGAAAAATTTCAAAAATACTTTTCGACATTCAAAAAGCCGACCCAAATAAAGATATTGTTGATGAGAGAACTCTCAGAGATACTATTTTGGAAGACTTGAAAAAGGGAAAATACAACGAAACAACTATCGAAATAGAAGTTGTTGAAGCCCCCAAAACAATGGAAATAATGCCTGGAATGGGAGCCGCTATTAATATCGGTGAAATGCTTGGCGGCATGGGAATGAGACAGCCGAAAAAGAAACGCAAAATGCGTGTGATTGACGCAATAAAAGCAGTTGTTGTCGAAGAGAGCGAAAAGTTTATAGACAAAGAAAGCATCAATGCTGAAGCGATTCACAGAGCCGAGCAGCACGGTATAATTTTCATTGATGAGATTGACAAAATTGCATCATCAAGAAGCAGTTTCAAAGGCGGTCCCGATGTGTCAAGAGAAGGAGTTCAAAGAGACATTCTCCCGATAGTCGAAGGCTCAACAGTAATGACAAAATACGGTGCGATTAAAACCGACTACATTTTATTTATTGCATCGGGTGCATTTCACATAACGAGCGTTCAAGATTTAATCCCTGAGTTGCAAGGTCGTTTTCCTGTTTTGGTTGAATTGCAGTCACTTGGAAAAGAAGAATTTACTCAAATTTTAACCAACACCCAAAACTCAATAACAAAACAATACACCGCTCTTTTAGAAAAAGACAATGTCTTCATAACATTTTCTTCGGACGGCATTGAAAAAATTGCAGAAATTGCATTTAGTGAAAACGAAACAAAAGAAGACATCGGTGCAAGACGACTTCACACTCTAATGGAACGCCTGCTAGAAGACCTCTCGTTTAACGCAGGAGGCGACCATCCAAAACAAACAGTAAAAATAGACAAAAAATTCGTAGAAAAAGAGTTGTCAAAACAAGTGAAGAACCTGAATTTGAGAAAGTATATATTGTAGAATGAATTTACCAAAAAGAAAAATTAATCGCTTGACCGAATATGATTATTCACAAGAAGGAGCATACTTCATAACAATATGTGCTTTGAATAAATCGCACTTATTCGGAAACATTGTAGGGTCGTGCATCCCCGTCCGCCAGTTGATGGAAGAAGATCTAAGCAACGGGCGGCTGTGGACATCCGCCCCTACCATTAGTCAAATCGTGAGTTCCTTAAAATCCTTTGTTTCTAAGAAAGCAGGTTTTGATGTTTGGCAAAAATCATTTTATGACCACATTATCAGAAATCATGACGACTATGAGCATATTTGGGAATACATCGACACTAATACCGATAAATGGCATGAAGACAAGTATTATTCATAAAATTTGTAGGGGGCGAATGTCCTAAGCCGCCTGAAAAAATGCAAAAAAATCAATATAGGGGTGTGAAAAAGTTTAGCAGCAATTCTCAATTCAGCATTAAAAAAATGATTAATATTCCAAAAGGGACAAAGGATTTACTTCCTCAAATTAGCCACAAGTGGCATGAAATTGAAGGCATTGCACGAGAGGTTGCAAGAGTTTTTAATTGCCATGAAATTAGAACACCTATTTTTGAGCATACTGAACTTTTCACTCGCTCTTTAGGTGATGAGGCGGAAGTTGTCTCAAAACAAATGTATTCGTTTTTGGACAAGGCTAACCGATCTTTAACATTAAAACCCGAGGGAACTGCACCGGTTGCAAGAAGTTTTGTTGAAAACAATCTTGAGCAATATGGCTTGCCTCAAAAAATGTATTATATCTCTCCGATATTCCGTTATGAAAATCCGCAAGCAGGACGGCTAAGACAACATCATCAATTCGGAATTGAGTTTTATGGTTCTTCTTCGCCCTATGCTGACGCGGAAGTAATACTGCTCGCCAAAACATTTCTCTCTAAGTGCGGAGTAACGGCAAATTTGACACTAAATAATATTGGCTGTGCTGAATGCCGAACAGAATACAACAACGCATTAAAAAAACAACTTGAGAAACAAAAAGATTGCCTTTGCGGACTTTGTCAAAACCGCCTTAACAAAAACACTCTAAGAATACTCGATTGCAAATCACCGAATTGCAAAAACATAATAAAAGATGCCCCGAAAATATCCAAGTTTGTTTGCGAGTGTTGCAAAGAGCATTTCAAAAAACTAACCGATATTTTGAAAAACGAAAAGATTAATTTCACAATTGATGACAATGTTGTTCGAGGACTTGACTACTATTCAAAAACAGTTTTCGAGTTCGCAGGGAATGACGGAATGGCTATTTGCGGCGGCGGACGATACGACGGAATGGTCGAGGAACTCGGCGGAAAACAAACGCCATGCGTAGGCTTTGGGGTTGGAATTGAACGCATACTATTAGCGGCAGAAAAAGAGGGAAGAGAGTTTGAACAAAAAACAGTTGACTACTATATTGCATCACTTTCACCCGAGCAACTTGATTATTGCTTTGATTTATCTCAAAAACTAAGAGCAAAAGGAATAAGTTGTGAAGTTGACCTAATGAATCGCTCCTTAAAATCTCAACTAAAATTTGCCGACAAAATAAAAGCAAAATACTCAATAGTTGTCGGAGAGGATGAATTAAAATCAGGACAACTAAAACAAAAAGATATGAGAACGGGAGAGGTAACAGAATTTAAACTGTAGGGGCGGTATTCTGCCGCCCGCACCATATAAAAATTTATTATTGGACAACTCTCATTGGGCGGCAAAATGCCGCCCCTACAAATAAAAAACTATCTCTAACCCATAAATAAAATGACAGAAACCTGTGTTGTCAAAAAAGTCAAAGGGAACTTTGCGTATATTGAAGTTAGAAAACATGAAGTGTGCAGTGAATGCCGCTCGTGCCTTTTTGGAACTGAAGAGACTCTCGTAATGCCCGCACTAATGGAGATATCATGCAAAGAGGGTGACATTGCAAGAGTTGAAATGCCTAAAAAGCAGTTCGTTGCAACTCCATTCATCTTTTTTGGATTGCCTCTCTTTTTTTTCATGATAGGGCTTCTCCTCGGACGAGTCATTAGTTCATATGATTGGGTGATGATAGTGAGCGGTTTTGTCGGAGCAATTCTTGCTCTTGTTTTGGCATATTTTTTCGACAAGTCAATAAAAACCAACAAAAAATACATGCCGGTTATTACCGGAGTGTTTGATTAAAATTACAAATTACAGTTTGCAAATTATAAATATTTATAAAATTAATTTGACCTTCTTTGTAAATTGTCCACTGTAATTTGTAATTTAACAAAAGGAGAAATGATGGAACTAAATCTAATCAAAAAACATGACCCTGAACTTCACGCAAGTCTAATGCGTGAATTAGGACGCCAGCAAGGCAACCTTGAACTCATCGCCAGCGAGAACTTTGTGTCAGAGGCTGTGATGGCGGTTGCCGGAACACATCTTACCAACAAGTATGCCGAAGGCTATCCTGCAAAACGCTACTATGGCGGTTGTGAATTTGTTGACGAAGCGGAAAACCTTGCGATTGAAAGAGCAAAAAAACTCTTTAATTGTAACTATGCCAATGTTCAACCGCATTCGGGGGCTAGTGCAAACATGGGTGTGTTTTTGGCGCTCGTTAATCCCGGTGATACTGTTTTGGGAATGGACTTATCTCACGGCGGACATTTAACTCATGGTTGTCCTGTTAACTTCTCAGGACTTATCTATAACGCTGTTCACTACGGAGTTGACCCTGAGACAGAGATGATCGATTATGATGAAGTTGAAAGAATTGCCATAGAAACAAAACCAAAAATGATAATTTGCGGAGCAAGCGCATATTCGAGAACAATAGATTTCAAAAGATTTCGTGAAATTGCCGACAAAGTCGGTGCATACCTTTTTGCTGATATTGCCCATATCGCAGGACTTATTGCAACGGGACTGCATCCGTCATCAATTACATATGCCCATGCTTCAACCACAACGACCCACAAAACTCTTCGCGGACCAAGAGGCGGCATGATAATGACAAATGACGAAGAAATTGCTAAAAAAATCAACAAAGCAATGTTTCCGGGGCTTCAAGGCGGACCTTTAATGCACATAATCGCAGCGAAAGCAACTGCATTCCTAGAGGCTCTTAAACCGGAGTTCAAAACTTATCAAGAACAAGTTTTGAAAAATGCCCAAGCACTAAGCAAGTCGTTAACTAAAGAGGGAATAAGATTGGTTAGCGGCGGAACTGACAACCATCTTTTGCTCGTTGACTTGACTGAAAACGGCGTTACCGGAAAAGAAATTGAAAACCTTTTAGACGAGTGTCATATAACTGTCAACAAAAACACCGTCCCGAAAGAAATCCGCTCGCCATTCGTCACAAGCGGTATCCGTATCGGAACTCCGGCAATGACAACCAGAGGCATGAAAGAAAAAGAATTTGAAATAATCGGAAAATTAATCGCACGAGTAATTAAAGAAGGCGAGAGTGCGAAAGAAGATGTGAAAAAAGAAGTAGCGAAATTGACGAAAGCATTTCCGCTAAAATATTAGTTTAATAAGTTAAAAAGTCAAAAGTAAAAAGTGAAGTCGAATTATTTTTCAATGGCATTCTGCACAAAGTGAAGAATCCGGTGATAGCACAAAACAACTCTATTAACACTTTTTATTTTAAATTTAAACGATGAAAAGAAAAAACAACAAAATCTATATGGACTGTGCCGCAACCACTCCGGTGTCAAAACAAGTTTTTGATGCAATGACTCCTTATTTTTGCGAAAACTTCGGCAATGCAAATTCTCTTCATTCATATGGAAGAGATGCCGCAGCGTCCCTTAACACTGCAAGAGAAAAAATCGCCTCACTGCTTGGGGCAAATTCTACTGAAGTCTACTTTACCAGTGGCGGTGTCGAATGTCTCAACTGGGCATTAAAAGGCATTGCCCATGCAAAAAAAGACAAGGGAAAGCATATTATAACAAGTGCGTTTGAACACCACGCTCACATAAAAGCATGCAAAACACTTGAAGAAGAAGGCTTTGAGGTGACTTATTTACCGGTTTATGAAGACGGAGTTGTAAAATCAAGCGATGTTGAAAAAGCAATAACAGAGAAAACAATTCTCATTTCAATAATGCTTGCAAACAATGAAATCGGAACAATCCAACCTATTGAAGAGATTTCACAAATTGCAAAAAAACACAAAATTCCTCTTCACACTGACGCAGTTCAAGCAGTCGGAACTCTTGATATTAATGTCAAAAATTTGGGGGTTGATTTGATGAGCATCTCCGCTCATAAATTCTATGGACCAAAAGGTATTGGTGTTTTATTCATCAGAAACGGTCTGAAAATCAACAAACTAATCGAAGGCGGTTTTCAGGAGCGCTCCATGCGAGGCGGAACAAGCAATGTTGCCCATGCGGTCGGAATGGCAAAAGCGTTGGAAGATGCGATTGCCGGTCAAGAAAAAAATGTTGCCCACATCAAGAAACTTAGCAGCTATCTTAACAAAAGAATACTTGCCGAAATTCCACACACTACGCTTGTCGGACATAAGACCCGAAGAGTTCCTCAAATTAATAACTTTTGTTTTGACTTTATTGAAGCGGAAAGCATACTTTTTAGGCTTGACATGCAAGGGGTTTGTGCCTCATCCGGTTCAGCCTGTGCCTCAGGCTCATTAGAGCCTTCACATGTTCTCATGTCGCTTGGTATTCCAATCGAACGCGCGCAAGGCTCAATGCGTTTTTCAATCAACAAAAATTTAAGCATGAAAGATATTGACCAAGCCGTTGAAATCATCAAAGAAGTGGTGGCGGATTTAAGAGAAATGTCACCATTGTATCCGAAAGATCAAACGCTGTTTAAAGAAATTAAAAGGAACGAAAAATCTGTGTAGTGCAGATAAATTACAAACTACAGTGAATAAAGGACAAATAAGGTAAAATTAAATTTATCAACATTTGTCCACTGTAATTTGTAATTTGATTATCATGTATAACGAAAAAGTATTAAAAGAATTCATGAAACCTCAAAACATCGGTTCAATCGATAACGCAACGACTGTTGCTGAAGTCGGCTCTCCTCAATGCGGCGACATGACAAAATTATATCTCAAAATTGAAAACAATATTATCACCGACGCAAAGTTCCAAACATTCGGCTGTGCGGCGGCAATCGCTACATCAAGCGTCGGAACAAGAATGCTCATTGGAAAATCAACAGATGAGGCAAAAAAAATAACCAACAAAGATATTATCAATGAATTAGGAGGTCTTCCTCCTGCCAAAATTCACTGCTCCGTTATGTTTGAAGAAGTAATGCAAAAGGCATTGGAAAATTTCTAAACAAATCAGCAATCATTTTTTGAAATATTTGGTAAAACTACCTAATTTATTTTGAAATATTTGGTAAATATTCTTGATTTTTTTGAATTATTGAGTGAAATAGTTGTGATAGATGTTTTTTTGTGATATACTACCCTTAAGTCAGTACTTATCTAAAAAGTGCCGTCAAATAAATTAAAGGAGACAGAAAAACAATGAAACAAAAACAAGCAGGAAAAGGTAATATGATAGGTGCTCTAATATTAGGCATTATCGGTGGCGTCTTTATCCTAAGTTGGGGAGCGGGGTGTTTGAGTTTAGGAGCCGCTATGATTTCTGAATGGGGAGTGGGAGGCGATGGATTAGGATGGCTTTCAACTGCATTTACTGCTTTGGCTATAGTAGGTATGGTTGCCGGTGTTTTCGCTATTATTGCTGGTGCTGTTGGAATGAAGGGACGCACTGCTGGTCCAGTTCTTATGCTTTTTGCGTGGCTTATGGCTATTGTTGGCAGCATTGGAATAAATCCTGGTGCTATGGTTGCGGCAGTGTTATTCTTTATTGCTATGATTTTAGGATTTGTTGGCGCAGGAAAAGCGAAAAGGCAAAGAAATAATCCAAGCAGCAATAATAATTTCAACAATTCTAATCAAGGTCAGTGGTAATTTGAAAAACTATATCAAATAAAAGAAAAGTAAAATCTCTCTTTCTAAAGGGGGATTTTGTTTTTTTGTGATTAGCGGTTAATTTTTGGAATTGTTTGAAAAATTTCAGAAGTGCTAAAAACAACTGTAGGGGGCTAATCATCAAACACCATAAAAACGCTTGCTATTTCCCTCATTTTCATTTATACTATATCAATTAACAAGGAGAAATATTAATGGCACCTGTCATACCAGGCATAGGAGTATCAACATTCGCAATTTTCACGGCACTCGGATTTGTGGCGTTTATTTTGATATTCGTTTTTGCTCTTGATAGACATCACAAAGTTTCAATTGATGAGTTATGCAAGGCAATCGTCATCGCCTTTGTTTCAATTGGAATAGGGGTGGGGAGTGCTGCGATGCTAGATGCAATAGTTCACTACATTCAAAGAAGACAAATCGCACTGGAACTTTCATTAATATATCCTTATCCGGAAGTTAATGTATCTTTCACAATGGCCGGTATATCATGGTATGGGATGTTAATCGGCGGACTTTCATCATTTGCCGTTATTCACAAACTTTTTGCAAAAAAATTGAAACTAAAACTCGGCACAATGCAATACCTCAACCTCGTTGCACTCGGAATGTGTCTTGGACACGCTTTTGGAAGGATTGGTTGCTTTATGGGAGGGTGCTGTTATGGAGGGCCGACAGATAGTGTTTTTGGGGTGGTTTATCCCGACGGTGCGTTTATTTATAGGCAATGTATTCAATACGGCACAGACTATTGCCGTGGATGTCTTCCGGTTGGCACAGCGGTTTGGCCTGTTCAACTTTTTGAGACGGCAGGGCTGCTTTTAGTTTTCTGCTTTATGTTATTTGCTCCAAAGTTTGGATTGCTTCCTAAGAAATTGAAATCTTCAATCGCAAACAACAGAATTTTTATTTACTTAATCGGCTATTCCATACTAAGATTTTTGCTGGAATTCCTAAGAGGTGATAACCGCGGCGGAATTCATGAATTAAGTCCCGGTCAATTCATTTCCATAATAGTGTTCTCCATAACAATCAGTCTTTGGGTTTTGACATGGTTTTTAAGCAAAAGAAAAATAGTTCGAGCGGTTGAATTAAGAGGGCTGGCGGCAAGAGAAGGATTGATAAGGGATAGAAGTAAATGATGAAAACTGAAGAAAAATTACAAATTCGTAAATATAATAGATTGTGTGGATATGACTATTCGCAAGATGGTATATATTTTATAACAATATGCACTAAAGACAAAGAGTGCTTGTTGGGAGAAATTGAAATAACAGTAGGGGCGGCACCCTGCCGCCCGAACATCAAATTATCTAAAATAGGAAAAGTAATAGACAGAGAAATTGAAAGATTTGCTGAGCCATATGGGAGTGTTTTTGTTGATAAATATGCCTAACCACATTCATATGATAATCATGATTGATAAAATAAGGTGCGGGCGGCAGGGTGCCGCCCCTACAATATCACAAATGGTTGGTCAATTTAAAAGGGTGGTATCTATGCAAGTAGGAAAAACTGTTTGGCAATGTTCATTCCACGACCATATTATTCGAGACGAAAAAGGTTACAATAAAATTTGGGAATACATTGATTAAATCCCGATAAATGGGAGAGCGACAAATATTATTTGTAGAGTAGGAAATCTATCGCTTGGTGTCATCAGAATGAATTGAGAAAAAACATATCCAAAATCAATCCCCAATACTAGACCAATTTTCCATAAATTACAAAAAACTTTTTTGTGAAAAACTGTTGACATATATATTCCGCTGTGGTATTCTATGTAGGCTGTCTGTTGACGGCAATGACATTTTCAATAGTTAAAGCATCAAGTAATCAACTAATGAATACCTCTGAGCATAAATCTTGACAAGAGTCTTGTTTATGCTTTTTTGATGTCTTGAATCTGAAAAATGTCTAAAAGCAAAATGCACATTGACAACTGCATATTAAGATAGAATCTAACAAACCGAAAGGTTTGATTAGGTTCGCAAATATAATACGAGTAAAAGAGTAAAAATACACAAAACTTTTAAATTTGTAATATGTAAACATAACATAACAAAATTCAAAAGCCGTAAATTGCGATTTTAGTCGAGTTAAATTTGTCTTGTAAGTAACTTGAACTCCTCCCAAGGAGTTCAGGATTAATAAAAAAAAATTAGGATTACGAGGAAAAAAATAAAAAACGAACTTGGCAGAAATGCCAAAGTCAAGGAAAACACTTGAGGATATCAACCATCCTAAAGCAGGTTGATGTCAATAGATTAAGCTAATAAGAGCATATGGTGGATGCCTTGGCACCAAGCGCCGATGAAGGACGCGACAAGCTGCGAAAAGCTACGGGGAGCTGCAAATGAGCTTTGATCCGTAGATGTCCGAATGCGGGAACGCACCTATTTTAATCAATAGGTATCATAACATGAATTCATAGTGTTATGAAGGGAACTCGGGGAACTGAAACATCTAAGTACCCGAAGGAAAAGAAAGTAAAACAACGATTCCGTTAGTAGTGGCGAGCGAACGCGGAAGAGCCCAAACCATTTGTAGTAATACGAATGGGGTTAGGACGGCGATATGTAATTAATTTTTATAGTTGAAGTTGTTTGGGAAACGACGCCAAAGAAGGTGAAAGCCCTGTAAGCGAAATAAAAATTATAACTAGCCGTATCCAGAGTACCATCGGACACGAGAAATCCGGTGGGAATGCGGGAGGTCCATCTCCTAAGGCTAAATACGACTTGGTGACCGATAGAGTATAGTACCGTGAGGGAAAGGTGAAAAGCACCCCGGGAGGGGAGTGAAATAGAACCTGAAACCGTATGCTTACAAGCAGTTGGAGCACTACGCGGAGCAATCCGCAGGTGTGACAGCGTACTTTTTGTAGAACGGGCCGGCGAGTTACGATGTATTGCAAGGTTAAGTGATTAAGTCACGGAGCCGAAGCGAAAGCGAGTCTGAATAGGGCGATTTAGTAGTATGTTGTAGACCCGAAACCTGGTGACCTAGCCATGAGCAGGATGAAGCAGGGGTAAAACCTTGTGGAGGTCCGAACCCACGCCTGTTGAAATAGTCGGGGATGACTTGTGGTTAGCGGAGAAATTCCAATCGAACCAGGAGATAGCTGGTTCTCCTCGAAATAGCTTTAGGGCTAGCGTCAGTATTAGTTTACCGGGGGTAGATCACTGAATGGGCTAGGGGCCTTCACGGGTTACCAAACCTTATCAAAATGCGAATACCGGATAAATATGACTGGCAGTCAGACAGTGTGAGATAAGTTTCATTGTCGAAAGGGAAACAGCCCAGATCCACAGCTAAGGTCCCAAAGTTACTGTTAAGTGGAAAAGGATGTGTTATTGCACAGACAACCAGGATGTTGGCTTAGAAGCAGCCACTCATTTAAAGAGTGCGTAATAGCTCACTGGTCGAGTGATAATGCGCCGAAGATTCACGGGGCTAAAACAGTACACCGAAGCTTGGGGATAACAGCAATGTTATCGGTAGAGGAGCAATGTATACGGGACGAAGCGGTATCGTAAGGGGCCGTGGACTGTATACAAGAGAGAATGCCGGCATGAGTAGCGAGAGAAAAGTGAGAAACTTTTCCGTCGAAAGCCTAAGGTTTCCTGGGGAAGGTTCGTCCTCCCAGGGTAAGTCGGGAGCTAAGGTGAGGCCGAAAGGCGTAGCCGATGCACAACTGGTCGAAATTCCAGTACCACCGTATATTATGATGCAGGGACACAGAAGGATAGCCAAACCTCGCAGATGGAAAAGCGGGGCCAAATCGTGAGGCTGTTGCGTAGTAAAGTACGCGCAACATTAAGGCTGGGCGATGATGGGGAGTAAGATACCTCGAAGTTGGTGAATTCACGCTGGCGAGAAAAGCTGCTAAATTTAGATATAAGGTGCCCGTACCGCAAACCGACACAGGTAGGCGGCAAGAAAATTGCAAGACGAACGGGATAACCCATGTTAAGGAACTCGGCAAAATGACCCCGTAACTTCGGGAGAAGGGGAGCCTAGAAATAGGCCGCAGTGAATAGGCCCAAGCGACTGTTTATCTAAAACACAGGTCTCTGCTAAAGCGCAAGCTGATGTATAGGGGCTGACGCCTGCCCGGTGCTGGAAGGTCAAGGGGAAATGTTAGGGGAAAGCCCGAAGCATAGAACTTAAGCCCCAGTGAACGGCGGCCGTAACTATAACGGTCCTAAGGTAGCGAAATTCCTTGTCAGGTAAGTTCTGACCCGCATGAA
>WRAY01000013.1 GCA_009779975.1 Bacillota bacterium
CCTGCGACCAAGCCTATCAATACTGCTTTTAGTATCCCCTCCGTTCTCAGTCGGGAATAATACTTTTTGAACATTTCTTTTTCACTCATAAATGTTCTCCTCCTTTTTATTTCCTTTTTATATTAGTAGAAATTATTTAAAACTTAATATCTCATTGTATCATCATTTCACAAATTTGTCAACACATTTTGTCAAAATTTTCGCATTCCATTATATGGATTTTTTCAATTTAATGCTTAAATTAAGTTGGAAAAAATTGCGAGAATGGCGGAGTCTCTCGAAAAAAATCAAAAAACAATTCCCACTTATCTAACAACTCAAGAGCGTGATCTTGAAATCTTGAGACAAATACTTCAGCCAAATCATTATTATTGGTTTCAGTAATTCTAGTGATTGTATAAAACATCACATTCATATGTGCTTCAAAAATCATTCGCGACAAAATAATTATTAAAATTGCATCATCATGATGAATACCTAAAAGGTGAGAAATCTCTCCCCAAACAAACCATACAAGAGTTAAGGTCTCTGTCTCCGTGGATATTGCTATACTCCTAAAAGCATTGCCAATCATATCTCCTTGTGCAACTCCAAACAAGGCACGATATTTATTGCGTAAAGCAATCTCAAAACCTCTCATCATTTGTGAAAACAAATTAAAATTTAACGCAGTTGTTGCATTTACTCCTGTTGCGGGAGTAATCAATAGCGGCTGAACAAGGCTCGGCACCCCTCCCGGAAGATTCCATCTTGCATTATTAAACTCAAAAAACTCACCTCCAATCAAATACATAAATTCTATGCGATTGAAATGTGACAATGTAATGAAAGAATCCCAAACCTCTTGCCCAAATTCTACAGCCTCATCTCGAGTTACATGTGCTGTCATAAAATTTGGATTCAACCAAAATTCAAACGCTTTATCTAAATATAAATTCCAAAACTCTATCAATGCTTCATTCCCTTGGATTGTGACATCCAATGCGGGTGATATTCTTTCATTAACTCCCGCCAAAGCATAATCGACAGCATCTTGAAGTGAGTTAGTATAAATATAATGATATAATATATAGAAAATATCACTTCTTTCAAGGTCTGCATTAATGGGAGATGGAAACAAATTTGGATTTGTAAAAGTCTCAACAAAGTTTTTTAACCACCTATGGTATACTGCTATAAAAGTTGCATCAACATATCTAGGATTCCAAACCCCTATTGGCAAACCAATTGGACTGCCTGCTCTTGCCGGAGTCATACTTTGCACAACAGAAAGAGGATTTCTATCCAAAATTACTACATGATGCTGTGTGTATACCACACTTCCTTCTGCAACAAGACTGTTATTAATATATAGTCTCAATTCCGAGACGGGAGTATCTTCAGCATTAACAAATCTCCAGTTGTTGCCAAAAAACACAGTTCCAATCAAGTTATTTTGCGCACCTAGTATGGGCGTTTCAATATATGTTCCATCTTCAAACCTAATTCTAACTTCTCCTCCCTGTAGCAATTGGAAAACTTGATTGTTATTTATTGCAGAAGAAGGAGTATGCACCATTATGACATTATAAGGAAGTCTTGTAAACTCCACAGACTCAATTAAGACTCTTTCTAAATAAACAGTAAACGATTCTCTAATCGTTTGCACTGATATAGGAAGTGATGGACGCCATGTTATATCTATAGTTTGCGATCCCGTCGCTCCCAATGAATTAAATGCACTTATTTGAAACTCTTGCAAAAAATTAGGATCGTCCATATAATAAGTGCGAGTGCTTGGTGATAATGTTGGGTGAGTAAAAGTTAAAACAACTAAACCACCTTCCAAATTTAACATCTGTCCAGTGCGATAGTTAAAAACAGTAGGTCTTATTACTTCCATATCAGTAAGTTTTCTTACATCAACAACTATTTCTATTTCAACATCTTCCGCAATATGTGTTATGCTAATATTTTGAGTTGTTTGGCTGTAATCAGCAGGAAAGCGATTAAATCCTGTCGCACTAAATGCAACACTGTTCATTGGCATCCTAATAACAATGGGATTATTGGCAGGATAACTATATATTAACTCAATCTTACCACCACTCAAATCTAATGCATCTCCCATATTAAAAATCATGTTTGTTGGATTTTCATAGATGTTAATAGACACAAGCGGATTTGGTAGAACTTGAATTGCAAATTGAGTTGAAATATGCAATGAATAACGAAAAATTAATGACACTGATGAAATATCACTAATCGGCGAAACATAACCAAGAGCCCTCCCCCTGCCTGTTATTGTTAAGAAATTATCTAAACTTGTATCTGTCATAGAAACCTCTTGCAAAAGACCGCTACGACGCTGAATCCCAATAAACCCTCCACTCAAATCTATATCCTCATGTTGATAAAAAGTTGTTCTTGTTGGTGACCGATTAAGAACCATGCCAATAATAGAGTTTTCTCGTAAAGTTAATTCAAATTCTGTATGTATATTAGATTCATTATTAAATAAAACACTCACCGACTGCAAAGTCATAAGATTTCTGTTAAAATTTTGAATTGTGAACCATTCTTCATTATCCATATCTGCCTCAACATACACAGTCTCCGACTGACTTGATACATTAAATCCAACAGAAATTCTTCCGCCACTTAAATCCAAATCATATCCAACAATAGCATTGTTAATGTTTGAAGGTCTTCTCGTAATAGCCATAGACACTGCTTCAGCATCATTCACCGTTACATTAAAATATACAAATACACTTGAATCTTGAATCGCCGAAACTCGAACCACATGAGTTCCAGGAAAACCAATAAAGCCGCTGACAATAAATAATGAATCAAATTTTGAATCCGTCATTGACATCACTCTATTTTGTGTTTCATCGTTAAAAACAACAGCAAATAACCCGTCTGTAAAATCAAGTTCTTCTCCAACATCATAGTTGACCCTCGTTGGAACAACTAGACCACTAAGAGACAATACTTGCAACGGAGATATAGTAATATTAAAAGTAGTAAAAATTAAAGGATTAGCTCTAAGCCTAATTGTTATGACTGCATTACCTGCGACTAACGACCCATACGAAATTTCAAGTCTGCTGTCAGTCATATTCAAAGTTTCTGTTTGATTTCCTTGATTGTTTAAAGTTACCTGTCCGCCAGCAACATTAAGGAACTCCCCTTCAATAAAAGTTGTTCTTTCGGGCAAAGACACCACTATCATTGATAAAGCAACAGGACGCACCATAACAACAAACGAAGTGCTTAAGTCTTGATAAGAAACCGTAATAGTCTGTTCGCCCTGAATAGTTAATATCCTTGGCTCAATTATAACTCCTTCGGAATTCATTGAAATAGCATCTTGATTGCCTATACGAATATATCCTCCACTCACATCAATAGTACTACCAACAATAAACTCAAGTCGCGTAGGCTCGGAATAAATAGCCAAATATCTTTCATTCTCTCTTGGTCCGTTGCATGCAAAAAACACTAACAATGTCAAAGACATTATAGCGAATAGCAAAGTAATAAAAATTATCTTTTTAGATTTTTTCAACATTTTTCTCCCTAAGTTTAATTAAAGTTAAGAACAAAGTGGGGTTTGCCCATCTCCTTATATGACATATGGCCTAATAACAGTTATATTTCCATGCGATCCGATTGTTATTACAATATAAATAGGATCAGAATCGAGGAAATTTATAAGTGTGTTTGTTGAAGAGTCAACAATTTGTCCGCCGCCTTTTGTTTTGATTCTGACAACATGCTCCCCTTGCGGCAAACCTAGGTTATAAACAGAAAAAGCCCCTTCAAATACTGCACTCTCGTCAAGAGTAGTTACATCAACAAATTCATCAGTTCCACATATTTTTATATAAACAATAGAATCAGAATTATTGCGATAAAAACTCCATAATACTATTTGATCGCTGAGACGAAAGATATTTGTTGGAATAGGAATCTGCCTGTAGTCCGTATCCGCAATATAAATAGGAAATACTGCCTCAGCATCAGAATATGTCGTGAGAATGCCATCTCTAAATGATTGATTTCCGCCATGAGTTATAACCTTTAAAAAATTATAACCTTCTTCCAGTCCCAGATCATCAATGGGCACTTCACCACTAAATTGTGATGCTGTTTTTACAAAAGTTTTACTTTCTGCACTTTGAATATATACTCTCGGAAATCCAAGAGCAAATCTATCTTCGCTCCAAAGCACTTCGTAGCCTGCGAGATTAAAGCGAAAATCATGAGGAGCAATTAAAGGCATCGTGCGTTTTTCGATGACATTAATATAAAATTCCGCTTCGGAGTCGGTAAAATAAACTATGATGCCGTCATACAAGCCAAGTCCTCCGTGAGAAATCACCTTAAGCGTATTTTGTCCCTCAATTAATTCCAAATCTCTCACATTAACACTCCAAGCAGTTCCTCGTTGCACGAGTTCAAAATCGCCGCTTCGACGGATGTAAACGCTTTGCTCTCTTGAGTTGAAATTCACTCTAAAGTCTACTTGCCTATACTCATATATTTCAAAATCATACGGCTCATCTAAAGAATACTCATCGACCGTTATCAAAAAAGGAGATGGCATTGAATCAATAAGCAAAGTTTCAATTCCATCAATATATATTGTTCTTCCTCCTAAACTCACAACAGAAATACTATTAAGCCCAATTGCAAGAGGCAAAGTCAATAAGTCAATCTCGTCATAATCACCAGTTTTCGCAAGAACCGACACAGTTTGGTCAGCAGGATGAACGGATATGCGAACATTTATGCAATCATCATCTCTCCGCCAAGACAATATCCCTTCTTCTAAATAGAAATCTTGTGGGGCTGATAAAACTCGCATCGAATCCTCAGGCACACATGTGCATGGATATTCTTCGCAATCAACACAAACAACTACACAAACACACGGATATTCTTCACAATCAACACAAACCTCTGGACATACGCATGGATATTCTTCACAATCAACACAAACGACCACACAAACACACGGATATTCTTCGCAAATACCGCAGTAATCATATTCGTTTTCACATGAAAAAGCCACAAGCACAAAACTAAAAACTAATGCTATGGTCAACAGCAAACAAATCGTTTTTTTAAGTTTTATGCTCATGGTTCTCATTATTTTAGATGTTTTTATTTAGGTGTTAAACCATTATTTCTCTACATTGTTATTGCAAGAGGCGGCAACTGACCGCCTCTTCACAATAAAATCCGTTAATCGTTATCGTTACTCAGCAAGTTCAAAGATTATATTAGCATTGCTTCCAGTTGCCCAAGTCGCAACCCAATTACCACCTGCCGATTCACGACCTTGGAAAATGATAGTTTGCTGATTTGTCCAACCGCTGAATGCATTTGCATTTATCGTTGTAACAGTTGCTGGAACATACAGTCTAGTAACATTTGTGGCGTTGGCGAAAGCATTGGTATCAATAGTTGTTACTGTGCCGGGAACAACGAACACACCCTCATTTGTTTCCCCTTCATTAGGAACAAGTCCTCTGGGAAATACGAGAAGCGTTGACATATCCAAGTTATACAACACTCCGTCTTGAGAAGTGAACCTATTTGCAACAGTTGCTGCCGTGGAAGAATTTATTGAGATATATGCTAGATTCGGAAGAGCATTTATATGATTTCTCAAATCAGCAATAGCCACATTAAATCCTGTGTTAGGCACTATCAGTTCAGTAATGCCCGGAACAGTAGTTATTATGCCGGCAGTAGCACTTACACGGAAAGCATTGTTATTCATACCTGTTACTGTTGCAGGAAGAACAAATCTACCTTCAACTCCATCAGAGTTTGGAACAAGCATTCTTGGGAACAGAACAAGCACTGTAGGTGTTTGATTTGTTGCCGTTCCTGTCCAAGTGTAGACCGCACCGTCAATAGACTTCAATCTGTTAGCAGCAACAGCAATGCCGGTATTATTTATGCAAACATACTCTAAGTTAGTTAAAGTCGATAAAGTATTTATGAAGTTATCAGCAGTCATAGTAAACGCTGCATTCGGAACCTCCAACTCAGTAACAGTTTCTACAAAAACCATTCTTGCCACACCCGTTTCAATACGGAAAGCATTAAGACCGATACTTGTTACTGTTGATGGAAGAATAAGTCTTCCTTGATTAGCCTGACCTTGATTCGGAATAAGTCTTCTTGGGAAGAATTCAAGCACAGTAAGTGTTTGGTTTGTCGCTGTTCCCGTCCAAGTATAGACCGCACCTTCATGAGACTTCATTCTATTGGCCGCAGCAGTAATAGCTGTATTATTTATGCAAACATATGCCAAATTAACTGCAAACTCTAACGCCGTTCGAAAAGCAGCAGGAGCCATACTAAACGATGTATTTGGGATTTCCAGTTCAGTAACACCCTGAACAGCAACCATACTGGCAGCAGTAGCAGACATTCGGAAAGCGTCGGCATGAATAAGCGTTACTGTCGATGGAAGAATAAGCCTTCCTTGGTTCACTTCTCCATAGTTTGGAATATTTCTTCTTGGAACTAACTCAAGTGTTGCTATTGGATTGCCGGCCGCTGTTGACCTAGCATATACCACGCCATCAAAAGAAATCATTCTATTAGTAGCAGTAGCAGTAGTATTGGCATCTATACAAACATATGCCAAATTAATTAAAGGCAATAAGGCAGTTCGGAAATTAGCAGGAGTCATGGTGAATCCAGAACTAGGAATTTCCAACTCAGTTATTCCATGAACATTGGCAAACGCTCCGGCAGCAATGCTCGTCACTGTGTTAGGAAGAGTCAACCTTCCTGCATTTGGTGTGCCATAGTTTGGGATATGTTCTCTAGGAACTCGACGAAGAACTGTTGCAGTTCCGTCATAGACAACACCGTTAACAGAAGTCATTCTATTAGCAGCAAGAACAGCAGCACCGGTAGCGTTTACTGTGATGCTCTCTAAATTAGTGAACCATCCCGTAACAGTATTGAAGTTAGCCTCAGTCATATTGAAATCAACACTAGGAATTACCAATTCAGTTATAAGATGTGGTGCCCCAAAAATCTCGGCAACAGGAACAATCATCGCAGCATGTTGAATCCTTCTCACCTGTGCAGGAAGAACAAATCTACCCTCAACTCCGCCATGATTTGGAACAAATCCTCGAGGAGCAAACACAAGCATATCTAGTGGGAATCCAACAATTTGTTCTCTGGTATATAACACTCCATCAACGGTTGCAAAGTGTCGATTGTCCTCATGCACTGTGATGGTTTCCAAATAAGCCATACCTGCAAGTGCATTATTCGGCATTGATGTAACAGTAGATGGCAACACTAAGTCAACAATTCTGCTGTTTCTAAACGCATTAGCCGCAATAGTAGTGACACCATACGGCACTTCTAATCTAGTGATTCTGCTACCGTTGAAAGCATCAACCGGGATAGTTGTAGCGCCTCTTGGCAAGATAAAATCAACAAGACCGCTTCCATTGAAAGCATTCACTCCGATATGGGTAATTCCAGGAACAACAACCACATCGTATTGATCAACAGTTCTTTCCGGCAACACCAATTCAGTGACACCGCCTGCTCCGGCAAAAGCATAGTTTCCAATCCATGTGACAGTATCAGGAACAACAAATCTGCCTTCAACTCCGTCATGATTCGGAATTTTTGCCGCCGGGAACGCAATTAGCCTTGTCATATCATGATTATACAAAACGCCGTCAACAGACACAAAATAGGTGTTATCTTGGTCAACAATAATTTCTTCCAAATTCAATGCAAATGCAAAGGGAGAGATTGGATTTAAAAGATTTGCAACAGTAGGAGTAGCCGCCCAAGCATGACCCATCAATCGGACATTCGGTCCTACAATAAAGGATTCCAAGCCGGTTCCTCTGAATGCATTTGCTGCAATTTGTTCCACAGTTACCGGAATATCAAGATTTCTCAAAGCAGTTGTGCCTTGGAAAGCACTAGTGTTTATTCCGCGAACATTACCAACAATTGCCACTTCATAAAGACTTGCGGAATCTTGGAACATATTGCCACCAAGAACCCCATCATGTGCTGCTCCGTCTCCTGCTGTTCCTTGAAGATTACGAATTACAACTGATTCAAGGTTCGGCATATCTCTGAACACACCGGTTCCAATTCTATTTACTCTTGCCGGCAAATCCATATGTGTTATATTCGGCATGTGTTGGAAAGCAGTGTTTCCAATAGTTATATTGTTTGCTCCGCTGGGGTCAATATTAATATCAGTGAATATACTTCTGACAAAAGCAGATGTTCCGATATCAACTGTTGCCGCTCCCGGACTTCCCAGTGACGCCGGAATATTAAGCACATTATAGATATTGCTGTCTTGGAAAGCATTGCCTCCAATGTTTGTTAATGTGTTTGGAAGAGTTAATCCGACAAGCGTTGCATTATTGAATGAGTTAGATCCTAAATGAGTAGTGTTCGGAGAAAGAATGACAGATGGTGCAGTCACATTTCTGAATGTATCTGTTGGAACAATTATCATTCCTTGCGGAGCAAATATCGGCATCTCTGACACAGTGTTCATGAAAAGTCCATTGGGGAATTCTTCAAAATTAGGCAGTTCAAGGAAATCATCAATACTTATATTAGTATTTTGGAACGCATCCGCTCTTATTCCTCTTATGCTGTCAGGCCAATTAACACTTTGAACCAAAGTGTTACCCGTCATGAAATTCTGTGGAATCATTTCCAGCCTTGAATCCTCTTCAAAGGTAATGGTTGCTAATCTCGGAGTGGCTTGGAACATCCTTCTTGCGTTAGTATTAGCCGCAGTAAGCGCTCCATAGACTTCAAATCGATTTGGAATTTCTATATGTGTTATTCCGCTGTCTCTGAATACTCCTGATGCACCGGCACCAGAAACATCGGCTGTGGCCGTAGAAACAAAACTCCTGAAAATTCCTGCTAAGTGTCCTTGATCAGTTCCAACGCCTCGTCCGCTAAAGTGGAGGGTGTCAGTGCCAGACTCAAAGATAACTGTTTCCAAGTTAGTAATACCGGCAAATGCTCTGCCGCCGATATGAGTAACAGTATTAGGAATAGTGATGGTTCTTAGCGTTGTGTTTCTAAGAGTGGAAGTATTACCCGTTCCTGTGGCATCTCTCGCAAAATTAGGGTCAAACGCTCTGTCATGAATTCGCGTTGTTCCCGGTGCTACCACAAAATTTACTGCTGTGTGTGCAGCCGGAACCATAACAAGAGAATTGTCAATAGTAGCATATAACACTCCGTCTATTGAAGTAAAGTTAATCGGATTTGCTCCGACAATATTGACTTCCCTTAGATTGTCGGCATTTCTGAAAGATCTTGCGGTGAGAAATCCAATGCTGGATGGCAGATTAATAACTTGGACCGCACTTTCATGAAACATTTGTGCGTCATTATGCGGTATCCAACCGCCAAATTCACCCGTCTGGAATGTCACACCCAAACTATGCAATGAACCGTTCGGTTCAAAAGTGACCGTGTTAAGTCGTGGAGTTCCTTGGAAAGCCCCTCCGTTGGCATTAGCGGCTTCACTAACATGGATAAAGCGGCTAACCGAATTAGGAATAAACACATTGGTTATGCCTGAATTTCTAAAAGCACCGGCGCCAACCTCAACAAGACCACTAGGCAATGTCACATCCCCTAAATTGGTAGTGCCAAAGAATGCAGTGTTTCCTATGCTGTAAAGCGCACTTCCGGCTTCAAAATTAATTGTTTGCAGGTTTGTTGCAAATTGCGCAAAGTTATTTCCCATATATCTTAAGGTTCTGGGAATAGTTATCGATGTGATAGCAGCGTTACCGTTTCCAACAGTTGCAGCCCCTATGAAACTGGTCCCAATCCTGAAAATCTCAGAACCTGTTTCAAAATCGATTGTTCCGAGAGTGGTAACATTTTGGAAAAACAGATCCCCTATTCTTTGAACACTTCTCGGAATTGTTATGGCTGTTAGCCTTGTTGAATTAAACATACCGCCCGGCAAATCCGTCATCCCGAAACCGGTCTCAAAATACACTGATGTTAAACTCGACACACTATGGAATAAGTTTCCTGTTCCGGTAGGATTAGTAGCAGAAATACCTGAAACTCTGAAACCGCTTGTGCGGGCAGGGAAAGTGAAAGTAGTCAAACGAGACGCTCGGAACGCTTCTCTGCCGATTTCTAACGGAAGCGGAGCAAGCAATGTATTTTCTGAGCAATCGTAAGGCTGGAAAGTGACTTCTGTCAAGCGTGAATTCATAAAGACAGTGTCTGCCAGCAGCGTCACAGTGTTCGGAATCCTGAAAGTTCCTTCTCTTGCACTAGGGAACATCAACAATCGGGAACCGTCAAGAGAAAATAAAACACCATTGACAGTTTTATAATGAGTCCCTTCTCTTACTCCGTCATTATCTGTAGCATCAATGTAGATTCCCGTCATACCATTAATAGCATCAGACCCTGTGCCGGAAATGAGCGGATTATTATCACGGAATATTCCGTTTCCGAAGAATGCAAGTCTGGCAGGCAATGTCATATGTGCTATATTATTGTTTCTAAAGACATCATCGGCAATATCTCCGATAATCCCGCTGCCTATATGAAGCGGAGCAGTTCCTCCCGATTCAAACGACAGTGAATCACTGGTCATGTTCATTCCTCTGAATGCCTGCTGTCCGATAAACTCAACACTGTTCGGAATGGTAATATTAAGCACTGCTGTCGCAGGTCTGATATTAGGCGTTACGGTCGCATTATCAAACGCCTCTCTCGCAATTGTGTGAAGCATAGATTGACCCGGTTCAAAATTCACATTTACTAAAGCAGGATTACGCCTAAACACACCTCTTTCTATGATTTCCAATCTGTTTGGTAAGTTGACGGTCTGCAAAGACATAGCACTGCTAAAAGCACCATGATCCATAAGAGTGCCTGCCAACGATGCACAATTTCTAAAATTTAAGTTATCAAAGGCTTCTTGTGAATTGACACCGCCGGCACGCCCATAAAGCCTTAAAGGAGCCGTTCCTCCCGGAGCAAATGTCACGGTGTTAACAGCAGAACCATTAATTATGGAACCTGAGTGTGCATTAGTGCCAAATTCAGCCCAATCTACAAGTCCGTGCCCTATTCTTGTTACAGTATTAGGGATAGTAAGAACAGGTAAGCCCGAGTTTGTGAATGCATGCCTGTGAATTTCCTCAAGACCTTGCGGCAAGTTGATTTCTCTGACACTAAGAGTGTTCCTAAAAGCATTCTGCCCCAAAACTCTTAATTGACTTCCCGAAGCAAAATTGATATAGTGAGCCCCGTGTGTGCCTGTGCTTAAGAAAGCGTCTGTTCCTATCGTTGTGACACTTGCAGGAATCAAGACATTTCTCATTAAGTTAGTGTTTGCAAATGTATTGTCTCCTATTCTTGTTATGCCTGTTAGTTGCGGCACTGCAGTAATACTTGTTCCATTAAACAAACTATTAGCAAATTCCGTCAAAACAGTATTGTTGCCAAACTCTATGCTAGACAAAGGTGTGCCCATGAAAGTCCATGCGCCGATTGACACAACACTTTCCGGCAATATTATTGAACTCAAAGTCGAAGGCACATCAAGGTTACCTGTTAATCCTCCGCCAGATCCAAATACTTGTGTTCCGATTGTTGTTAAATTAGTTGCATATGAAAAGTCAAGAGTATAACGCCCTGCCGCTAAACCTTCCCTCGCTTCTCCGCTAAGTCTCCTTGTGGCTCTGAATGCATCGTTGCCTATTGAAGTAAGTTGTGAGCCTTGTTGAACAATAAGATTTTCAATACTTGAGCCTCTGAAAACATTGGCAGGCAGTGTTGTTATCGCATTCGGAAGAATAACTGTTCCCAAACCGCCGGCACTTTGGAACGCAGCAGTTCCAAAAGAAACAGTTCTTGACGGAATTTCAAGCGGTGCTCTCACCATTTCAAACGCATTATTGCCTATTGTGAGAGGTGCTGTTCCGGGCAGGAAAGTGATGACATCCAATTGAGTGCTCGAAGGATTAGCCCCAGTGACAGGATTTTGCCTGAATGCATTATTTCCAATGAAAGTCACACTTCCGGGAATTACTATTTCTGTTACAAAGTGATGCTGATTGAAAGCATTGGCAGGAATTATCCTGACTGTGTCAGGCATCGTGTTGAAAACACCTTCTCTGGCAAATGGGAAAATGCGAAGTTCAGTTGCATCTCCGACCGCATATGCGCGTCCGGCATCAACATCTTCTTGAGTTGCTCTGTTGTAAACAACACCGTCAACCGATTGCAGCACCGGATTATCCGCCGCTACACTGAAATAAGCAATTCTGGCAGCCGCAGCACCTGTGCCGAAAGATGCGGGATTAACCCCTGCAAGTTGATTTGGTATTTCAAATCTTGTCATTGCAAGATTGCCAGAGAATGCATTGTTCCCAATAGAAAGAGGACCGCCGCCTATTCTTGAACGAATGGCTACGCTTGCAAGCCTTGTGTTGTTTTGGAACGCACCAACTCCCACCCCAATTCGACGAAGCACAGAAACATAATAATAAATTCGATACATATGATACTGACCATCTTCGTCTTCATAGTAGTATCCTTCCTCATCAGGTCCATCTCTTCTTTCAAGCCTTGACCTTTGCTCATCTTCAAAAACATCTTCAAGAGTTTCAGGCAAGATAACAGAAGTCAACGCAATACTGGAATGGAATGCCTCTTGACCTATTGTTCTGACAAAACTATTTTCTTCAAAAATAACACTTGCCAAGAATGAGTTGTTCCTAAAAGCATTTTGACCAATATGCAACTCTGCCGCAGGGGTCACCCCACTAGGTGCTGCAGCAAATGTGACATTTCGCAAGAAAGTGTTATTAAAAGCATTTAAGCGAACTTCTCTCACACCATAAGAAATTGTTATATGCGTGAGGTTTCTGTTGCCTTGGAAAGAACCGGCACCGATATAGCGAACTGTGCCTGGAATTGTAAACGCTCCCGTTCTTGCACTAGGGAAAAGCAACAGTTCAGTTCCGTCCGCATTAAAAAGAACACCTTCTATACTGCTGAAGTTTTCACTGCCGTCTTCAATGACAATATTAACCAAATTGTTCATTCCGGTGAAAGTATTAGTAGCACCAATCGCTAAAGTTCCTGTGCGCTGAGGAAGCTTGATTTCAGACATCAAAGAGCCTGAAAAAACAGATGTTCCAAAGTTTATTGTGCTTGTTCCGCCGACAGCAAAAGTTACTGAATTTAAATTAGGATTTGAAGCAAAGGCACTGTTTCCGATGACAGTTGCACGATTAGGAATCTCAACCGCTGAAAATCTTGCTCCGCTAAATGCATTTAGACCAATTTCTAAAGGTCTGGTTCCTGCTTCAAATGTGAGGTTAGTAAGGGTTGGATTAGCACCAAAAGCCGCATTATCAATCCTCGTTGCTCTGGCAGGTATTCTTATGCTGGCAAGTCCGGTACTATTGAAAGAGTTAGGTCCAATAATCAAGTCTGCTGTTCCGCCTGTTTCAAAATTTACAGCAGTTAATTGATTCTGCGACCTAAATGCATTTGGTCCTATCTCTATTGTTCTTGCAGGAATTGTGATGCTAGTGAAAGGATGCCCTCTGAAAACACTAATATTTTCATTGTTGACATCTGTTCCGATTGTCAAAGGTATCGGTCTTTCCTCAGTTTCCCCGGGAAACTGGAACATCGTCACACCAGGTTCAAAAGTAATTTCAGTTAATGTTCCTCCTCCCCTCGCAGCATCTAGACTTCCTGGTCGTGCACTAAACGCTTGTGTTCCGATACTTATGACACGGTTGGGGAAATGAATACTCGTCAGATTAGTCCCCATAAACACAGCCGGCTGTTGACTTCCGAATGTTGGGCTGTTTGTCGGAATACTTAAAGGATGCGTTCCGCCAAGTTCAAACTCAATTGAATTCATGCCTGTATTCATAAACGCAGCGAATCCGATTCCCGGCATTCCATCGCTGTCACGAACCGTGTTTGGAATAAAGAAACTTTCCAATTGTGTATTTCTAAATGCATTTGGTCCAATACGCCTGAGAACTGACCCTGCCTCAATCTCGACTTCTCTGAGTGCTCTGGCATTCATAAAAGCGTTAGTTCCAATCAACTCCAATGCCGCAGGAATGAAAACACTTGTAATTCCTGCTGCACCATCAAACGCAAAAGAACGGATTCCCGTTATGAAATTAGGCAGTTGAAGATGACCTTCTAGTCCGCTTGGCACCACCGCCATGAGATACTCTCCTGTCGCCTGACCTTCAATAATCACTCTTTCAATCAACATTCCTTCATGGTCAACAAAATAACGGTCGTGATGCCCAGGAACATATACTATCCTAAATTCTCTCAAACCGGGAGTGTTTACAAAAGAATTTGTCGCCATAACTCTTACAGTATCCGAAACATTCACATACCTTAAAGAAACAATGTTCACAAATGAGTTAGGCAGCAAATAATCAACTCTACGCCCATTAACAAAAGAAGGAATACTCAAAGTAGTTAAATCATTAATAAAATTGTTAGCCCCATTTCTCGCAACTCTCATTCTATGCTCCATTATAATCCAATCATATAGATACTCAGTAAAACTTAACACCGGAGCAAAGAAAGCAAAAAGCACAGTATCCATAGGGATATTCCAAGGAACAATAGAATTTCCGCTTTCGTCAATAATACGCACACCAAGACCATTCGGCTGAGTGTAGAAGCCCATAAATAAATGACCATTAACAAGATCATATGGAACTACATCAATATTCAATGAAAAATGATCTCCAAATCTAGGTGCTATCGTATCCCTTATAGTACTATCACCGGTATATTGACCACCAAATAAAACAGCATTATAAACTATTCCAATCCAGTGAGCATACAATGTCCTTGGTCCACTGACAAACGCAGGATTCTCAGCATTAACAGGCAACCCTCCTCCAGCAGGACCAGTGCGCCAACTCATAAAGTCATAACCAGTCCAATCAATTGCAGGAAGACGAACACGATCACCCTGTGCATAGAATTGAGAAGGCGTATCCCCAGGAGCCCCTTGTCTGTTAAAAGTCACTGTGTAGGCAAGCACCTGATAAGAATACCATTCAAGACGAATACCATTTTCTACAACACGAATTTCAATCAAATTAGTGCCCGCTTGCGTTAGCACAATATCTGCAGAGACTGCACCGGGTGCTGTTGCAAAAATATTGCCGCCGTTTATGCGTATTTCAAAGAAATCCGCACCTAAAACAGGCAGCCAATTTAAAGTATTCTCACTGTAAGACAGAACCATGTCAATACTTGGAGTAAGAATGTCACTCCAAAGTGAATCTCCTAACACATTGCCAATAGCACGCACACGCAGTCGCAATTCACCTACAGTAGTTATTACAAAATAAGTTTGACCTGCTGGGATATTAGTAATGTTTCCATTTAAATATACCTGATAGCCATTAGAACCGTCAACAGGAAGCCATCTTAATTCATTACCTACTACTTCCACACCAAGAGGAGTTATAACTGTAGTTCTATTCCATGTGTGCTGTGCCGCCGTGGGAGAATTAAATCCGTGAGCAAATGGCACAATTCTAATAACAATTCCGCCATTTCTTGGCGAACGATGCCTCAAATCAATTTGAGAAACATTGACAATATCAACTGTTTCTGTATTAGAGTTGCCGCAAAGAATATAAACACGATATCCTGTCGCATCAGGAACCTGATTCCATGATAAAACTTGAGTTGTTTCATTCATGGCAATGTTTTGCGCTCCGCTCAAGTTACGAACAACCTCTTGTCTTTCAGAAACACTTGTCACAAAACCGTCAGCATACGCTCTTACCACAAAATGAATTCCCTCAGGACGCATTTGACGAGCACCAAATTCATAATAAGGCTCAGTAAGCACTATTCGTTGATTTGTATAGAAGCCGCAAGTAACAGTTATTGAATAACTTGTTGCATTAGGAACCGGTGCCCATATCAAAGTAGCAGCCGCAATAGAAGGCTCATAAATTTCAAAATGTGAAACTCTCATGAGTGCGTGGTTTCTCCATTCTCTGAAAGCAGGCACTGAATTATTACCGGAATACATAGCGTTCGCACGAACAGTAATGTTAAAATTCCCCGCCGGTGCATCAGCAAAATTTATCGGCAATGAAAGTCCCGAGTGAGCAGGAATATTAATAGCAGTAAAACCTGTAGACCCCTCAAAAGTTACAGTAATAGCATAACTTTGAGCACCTGTCACAGCAGGCCAACTAATATCTGTTGCGGAAACACTGACTTGAGGAGCAGATAATTGTGGGTATATACCAATAGGCACCCAAAGAGCAAACAAAATGTCATGTTGTCCAAAAATAGTGTCTTCTGTCAAACGATAACTCAAATAAGCACCGTCTTGCCTCATGCTCACCCACCATCCGCCGAAAGAAAAACCGTCTCTGACAGGAACAGGAGGCAAATCAAAAACTCCCCCTCCTTGAGTAGTCACAGCAGCAGGATTCGGACGCGTTTGTCCTTCATAATTTAAGTCAAATTCAATAGTAAATTCGCCCGGATCAACTAATGGCGGAATAAATAATGCGTGCAGAGTGATATTTCCAAAAATCTGAGTTTCACCGAATGCAAACCTATCAGCAAATCCGGCTCCGACTCTCCAACCCCTGAAAATGTGATTCCCTCTTTCAGCATCACTTCTTGTAGGAACAGTCGTCGGCTCGGCAAGCGTTCTTCCGTTTCTAACTTGCACCGAAGACACTGCGCTTCCGCCGTGCGTGTTAAAAGTGATGGTATAGTTATGGTTACGGTAAAAACGCATTTCTTGAGCGCCATAAGTCACGACTATCGCTCTGTCAACAATTGCTGCACTTCCAGTTGAATCCGGATTTGCAAAATTCAAAGCAATAACACTTCCATCTCTCACGACAGTACCCGCTCTTGTAACACTGCCTCTTTCAAGTTGAACAGTACCATCAGCGTTAAGGCGCAATATGTATTCACTGCCCGCAGCAGAGTCATGATACCACTCACCGGCCGCATCTCCTATGTTATGCGGAGGGAGTTCAGGATCTTCATCATCAGGCGGACACGCAATCAGTATAACTGACGCCATTGCCACCATTAAAGCAACAAAAACCGCAAGGATAATTCTTTTGAGGGTTTTTCCGCCTATTTTTAATTCTTTTTTGTTCATTTTTTTCTCCTTTTTATTTGTTTTCGGCAACACTTCAAACTAATTTGAAGTCGAATAAAGGCAGAGAAATGCCACCGTCTTAATAACACAAATATATCAAAAAGCACAACAAAAGCGTGCTTTTATTGAGCAATTTTATCTTGTTTTATTTAAATTTCTGCTTGTTTTTGGTATTATTTTTCATCACAAATACCTATCCCGAGTTTAATTTTAGCACAAAACTCTTTGTTTGTCAATATCTTTTGTTAAATTCTTTTGCACTTTTTTATTAATGATTTGTTCACAAAATGTTAACTTTTGTATGCCTCTCCATTTTTCATTATTAAAATCACAATAAATCAATAATAGTATCTAATAAACATTATATGCCATAGTATCAAAACTTTTGCATACAAAACTCTATTCAATCCGTTGTTTAACTTTTTCTCTCCAAAAAATAACCTGTAGATTTAAATGACAAAGTATCTTTTTAATATCCTTAACTAATGGTTATGAAAGTAACCTAGACTTTCATAAAACAAGACGGTCTTATGTCAAAAATAATAAAAAGAACCCAAATACTTCAGAGAATGTATTCAAGTTCATTCAATGCGGTGGACCGCAGTCATTTGACCCAATAGAACCAATACAAAAAAACATCATTAGTGCTAGTTTGCTAAATGATAAATCATTTATTACTTCTACTTTCCCTCCACTTTTTTACTCCCTTAATCATTTCTTAAACACAAAAATATATTCATGTGCCAACAGCAGAAAGTTATATTTCTCGCTGTTGGTTTTCCAATATCCAGTTGCCTTGCAGTTGTGTTGTTGTTTTATTATTATTTCTTTTTGTTTAAAGCCTGCTTGAATGAATTTTTGCATCACTTCAAATCCGAGTGGTTGCACCATTCCTTTTTGGCGAGTGTCACCCATAACTATTGCACAAAATTTATCTTTCTTCAAAACCCGATAACATTCTTTCGCAACCAATTCCATTTGTTCCAAAAATGGCTTCATTTTCAAAAGGGAAAGATCTCCCTCTATGTTTTCGCTGTAATTGATTATATTTGCGTATGGCGGGTGGGTGCAAATAAGGTCAATGCTTTCCGACCCCATTATTAATTCCGTCGCATTCCCATTTGCGACTTGTATTTTTACATCATAACATGAGTCAAACTTTAATTTCTCTTTTGTCAGTTCAACTGCTTTTGGATTAATATCAATTCCTATTGCATTTCGATTGTTTAATTTACATTCAACAAGAGTTGTTCCACCGCCAACAAATTGGTCTAAGACCAAATCATTTTCTTTTGAATAACGCAAGATGATATTTTTTGCGACGAAAGGCGAAAAATTGCCTCGATATTTTGAGTCATGCGTTGCCCATTTTCCTCTATTTGGAAAACTCCAAACAGTGTTACATTCAAGTTCAAATTTTTCTTCTTCCATTATTTTATGACTTTCGTTAAAATTCCACTTTCAAGTTCATTAAGATTATAAATGTCATCTAAAACATCAAATGTTTCTTCAAGATTATTTTTTGCTGTTTTCCATGCTGTTCCATCAGTTATCCAAACAAACTTAAATCCGTCAATTTTTTTGCTTTCTTGGGCGATTAACTTATAACTTCTTGCAGTTTCGTTGAGTTTTGAGCCGCCTTTTGGCTTGCTTCCTCCAGCATAGAAATTTGTTTCAACTGCATAAACCATGTTGTCAGTCTTGATAACAAAGTCAAATTTTTTCTTTGATTTGCCTTTGTTTGACAAAGAAGATAAGTCAAGCCCCCAATTTTTCTCAATATCACTCAAATACATTTCTTTTTGATAATTGAGTTCGGCGGTTTTGATATGAGCCTCAACAACATTTTCCATTAGCGTGCCACCACGATTTTTTCTGCCATTTGAGTCCAACCCAACCTCAACACCTGTCGCATAGTCAACTAAATTATTTATGATATGTTTTGAAATCAAGTCAAACAATCCCGACTCACGCATGAACAAAACACAATCGTCAACATTGTCGCACTTTTTGAAATTAAATATATAGTCTTTTTTCTCGTGAATTATAAAAACTTCATGCCCTCGAATTGCTAACAACAAGGGAATACACTTAATAATTTCAGGATATTTTTCTACTAACTCTTTAAAGTCTTTTTCAATGTTTTTTGAATTGATAAGGGAGTTCATTATATTGAGTTCTACTTTGAAACTCCCAATATTTCTATAAACCTTTTTAAAATCAATATAATATCCAAAATCGGAAATGCTTGTTTTGAATTGGCTAAGCCATGTTTTGAAATCTCTCATTTTTTCCTTCCTTTGTTTTTGTGATTTAACAAACCGAGTTTGTCACTATTATTTCAGTGACATTTCCTCTTTTATCTGCTTGGCAGTTTATCATTCGTCTTGCGTTAATGCGTTTGATTGAAAAATCTTTATATAATTCATCAAAGAAATTGTCGTCGGGTTTTGAGTTTTTTGGATCGGAATTACTAAGCATTACTTTTGCTCCTCTCTCGCTCAATTCTCTCACTAAATATGATAATTCTTTTTGATTATCATCGTTAAAACCATTTTTTGAATAGCCAACAAATGATTGTGTTTGTGTTATTGGGCGATATGGTGGGTCAAAGTAAACGAAAGTTTTATCGTGGATATGCTTTTTACATTCTGAATAATCACCATAAAAAATATCAACTTTTTGTAATAAATTATGTATTTCAGTTAGATTTGCCCTGTCGCAAATAAGAGGTTTTTTATATCTGCCGAATGGAACATTAAATTCACCTTTGCTATTAACCCTATAAAGTCCGTTGAAACAAGTCTTGTTTAGGAAAATAAAATCGGCTGCTTTTTCAAAATCGTAATTACCGTTTAGTTTTATTGTGTTGTATTTTTTTCTAATTTCTAAGAAAATTTTTGCTTGCTCGTCAATGTTTAACGAATGGAGTTTTTCTTGGAGTGTTTCAAGTTGATTTATCAACTCATGGACATCTTCTTTAATGCAACGATAGCAATTTATGAGTTCCTTGTTTAGGTCTATGATGACCGCCTTTTTAACCTTGAATTTTTGCAGCACATCAAAAAGCACCGCACCACCCCCGACAAATGGCTCAATGTAAATATCAATTTCGCCATTTATCAATTCTTGGGGATATAGTGCGTTCAGTTTTTCAAGTAATTGACCTTTTCCGCCAGCCCATTTTAGAAATGGTTTACACATTCAACTGCTCCTTATGTTTGTATTTTAGCACTATATATAAACATTGTCAAGCAACAAATGACTTATGATAATAATTTATAGAAAAAGTGTTATTTTTTACTTAAATGTTGTTCCTATGAACATAAGTCTTAAATTTGACTTAGACATCACACCCTTCGACATTATCTCAAATCTCCCCAATTTTTCAGCCTTAGACAGCGAAAACCCCGAAAACACCCTTGAAACAGGCGAAAATGACGAATTTGACATGGAAAAAGGCGAGCAAATCTCGCCTTCTCAACAGTCCTTTCTATCGGGCAAAAATGCTTTGGTGGGGCGTTCGGTTCAAAAAACGAACCTAACTCTTGTCAAATGTGGGTTGCGTTGCTTTGTAGAACGCGAATTTTATATACCCAAACATTATTCTAAGCGTTTTCAAAAATAATGTCAAGCAATTTTTCGCACTCTTCATGCTCGGCGGTTAAATATTTTTTCATGTCCTCATATAACCGCCGAGCAAATTGTTTTATTTGTTTTTTGTCAATTTTGGCTTTTATGCAGTCCTTTTCGGGGGAATGCATAAGAGCCATTTTTTCTATTGGGTTTAAATTTTCTTTTGGCTGTTTTGTCATATAAATTTTATCTCATCTAAATTATTAATTTTGGTTTCCCACCCTCCCACCCGAAGTGGTTCTTCTGTAATTGCTGACTGCGATTAAAAAATATCATCAACTGCACCGAAAGCGGTTATTTGTTCAGCAGTCAATTTTCCGTTAACTTTCGCAGTTGAAACAGGCTTGTCCGTTTTTCCCATTTCCCAAATGTAATCAATACGATTGAGAAATGCCTCATAAGTTTTTGGCTTTTCGTTTTGAATGTTTGGATATTGTTTTGAGAGTGGCTCGTTACTTGTTATGTAGACCTTATCAAAGCACGCTATTTTGTCCTTGTATCTGGCAGGTAGTCGAACAGGGTTTCCGTCTAACCATCTCAACATATCATTTATTTTTATGTCCGAGTGAAACTCCTCAAAGAGAACAACCTTTTCGCCGTTATACATATCCCACATACCCCTGTCGTAGTTGCCGATTGAGTAGACCTCATAATCGTATTTTAGATTGACATATTTTGATTTACCTACACGACTATCACCCCAAATGTAGGTAACTGTCATGTCACGATATTTTTTCAAAAATGCTCTTTGTTCTTGTTCAATCATTGAATTTTTGAACCTTTCAATTCCGTTTCCATATCGAACATATTGCTTTGGAAATGCGTTTCTATTTCATCGGTGCTTGCACCTAACTCAAGCATCATTGCTATTCCGTCAAGGTCATTCCGCTTGCCTTGCTCCTCAAGAGTATTTATTTCACCATTACCTATAATCTCACCGACCCTTGTTGTTTCCTTCGTCACATAATCATAAGCTTGCCTGCGAGTTCCTCTTCGCTCTTGAATATGTGCATTTGGCAGTTTGTTTTTGAGTGTTGAAAAGCGGATAGTTCGGACATTTTCGATATAAACTTGATAATGCAAATATCCTTGCTCACCGCCTTTTTCGCCTTTTTCTAATTGTCCTATCCAAGTGTATTTGGATAGTGCTTGTATTAAATCTTCTTCCGTTATCTTTTCCGCTGATTGGGTTAATATCCACGAGCGAGAAAAAGTGTCCATTTTCTTGAACGGTTTTTGTTCTGTTTCTTGATTTTGGTCAAGTTGCTGTTCTAATTGTTGTGTTTGTTGTAGTTGTTTCACTGGCTAAAATCCTCCTTATTCTTGTGTCAGTGTCAGATGTGTCTAAAAGGTACCACTAGGACTTTTAGACACCGCCGCCGCAAGCGGCGGCGAACACACACAAGCGAGGGGCAAGCCCTGATCTCGCATTTTGTGTGTGTTCGCCCCCCTGCTTGCTTGCGTGTGCGTTATTCTCTTTCTTTTCGTAACGCAAAAAATATGACTATGATTTTTGTCATGTCACTTTTTTGCGTTTAATTCAGTTTTTTAACTTGCTTTTCTTGTAGGCAAGGCTTGTTGGGATAATGGATTTTTCTTGCCCATTGTTTCCCAGTCGATTAAGTTTTGTGCTTCGCTTGAGCCAAAATAGCGAATGAACTTGCGTGATGTGTCAATATCAACGCATTGTCCAAGCAGTAACATTTCAATATCTAAAATGCTAATGCCTATTTCGTGAGCCAAGCAATCGACATCCTTGCCGCTCATTTTCATGAATTGCAAAAGACTTTCCCTCTTAATTCTCATAGACTACTCCTCCGTTTTGAAAAAGTAGGACTAGACTTATCCCAAAATGAAATGTGGTCAGATAAGAGAAAGATTTTTTGCTCCTTATCTGAGTCATAGTTCACTTTGGGACAAGTCTTATGAGCGGGGTCGCTTAGCAAGTCTGTTTTGCCCGACCTCGAGGGGTTTCACCTAATACTTAAAAATTCACAATTACAATTTCCGCACAGAGAGAAAACAATTTTCTTTGACAGTCTTTTCTCTCCCTATTTCAAAAATGCTCTAATATATGTCCTCTATATAATAACCGAAATTTCTCAAAAAAATCGCACCCCCTAGTTTTAGGAATGCGATTTGATGCTTTTTCATCTTAAAAATAATCACTTGCAACATCGACATAATCAAACTTTCTGTCGTCAATAAATATTTTTTTCCACATCAAAATTTCATGTGATGGTTTAATTTCATAAATGCCTAGTTTTGCTAAATTTGTTTCCGCTTTAATTATTAATTTTCTAATCGCACTTTCCGTCACTCCAAACATTTTTGCAATATGAGTATACTTCATGCCTGAATGTCTTGCGTAAAAATATGCCATTGCTTGTCTTTCTGTCAAGAGTTTCAAAAGTTGGTCAATTATATCATCAAAAGTCCTTTCAAGAAGTTCTTCAATTAGTTTTTCAACCTCTTCTTCCTCTCTCTTTTTCAACACATCAAAAGTGTCACCGTCATAATGTGGTGCAATATCTTCAATAGTCACACCTTCTTCCAACGCAACTGTCCTGTTTTTCTCGTTATTATATCTAATCCTTCTATCCATCTGCCGAAGTATTTGATAAATTTCAAAACTAACCTCAACTTCAATCTCAGTTTCGTCTAAATATGTGTATTTGTATGTTTTAGTATTTTTCATGAAATTATTATATCAAATCAAATAAATCTTTGCAAAGATTTTTAATTCACTTTTCGATTTTATTTGCAGTTCAAATAGTTGCTATTTCTTTTAAATATTGTTACAATAAAATAGATTTTTCACAAAAGATGAAGAATTATGGAGGATGAGCATGAGCCTTACTCAAGAAAAGACAAGAGAAATAATTGATGATTTTGTTGCAGTTATCAATGAAAAGAAACAAACTGGTCCGACCCCAACTAGAGGGGTTATAAATTTTAGAAATGAGCGATCTAATGGCATAGAAAGACCGATATATTATATTCCGTTGGAATTGCTGAGATATAGAAAAGACAATAGTCGAATTGTCAGTGATGTTTTAAGTTATGAAAGAAGTAGTTTAAAAAAACTAGATGAAAAGGAAAAGGAAACTCAAGATGTCCTTTTTAATTTTTTATATAACAAGGACCCTGATAATACAGATGTGTTAAAAAAAGGCATCAAAAAAGAGGGGCAAATTGAACCTGCGATTATAACATGTGATGGTTTTTTAATAGACGGCAACAGAAGAAAAATGGCTTTAGAATTGCTTAATAAAACTGAACCAGGTCAGCATAAATTCATGAAAGTAATTATATTGCCTGGAAAAAACGATCCAACAGGACCTCCCCCAACTATAAAAGAAATTGAATTGATTGAAAATCGTTATCAATTGCGTAAAGATGGAAGATCAGAATATTTTGGTTTAGATAGGGCTTTGGGAATAAAAAAGAAAATTGAAAGAGGGATACCTCTTGACGAACAAATAATGGACGATCCAGAGTGTGCTATTCCAAATATAAATGATAAAGATTTTAAAAAGAAAAAGCGAACTTGGGAAAGAGAATACCTTCAACCACTGGAACAAGTAGATGCTTATCTTGAAAGTTTAGGTCGCCCCGAACATTACGAGTCAATTAAAGGGCGATGGCAAAGTTTCATAGACCTAAGTAATTTCTATAATGGTGATCTTCAAAAACAAAGTTGGAGAATTGAAGTAAATTTAGATGAAGATGATATTGGTGTTGTGCAGGATATCGCATTTCAAATTATTAGAAAACAACATGTAAAAAATCGCCACGAAAAATTACATAATATTATAAGACGGATACCAAAATTTTTATCAATTCCTGATGCTAAGTCAAGCATATATTTGATTTCAGATAAAACAGTAGATTTAGAAAGCAATGAAAAATATGATAGCGAAGGTAAGGAATATTCTCTATCTGAACAAGACAAAATTTGGAGTTGCAAAAAAGAAAACGAAACTATTTTTGCACAGGCAATAAATAAAGCATACTCTTATTTTGAAACACAAGAAGAAACCGAAAACTCAATGGCTCTGATAAAAGCCGCTCATCAAAAAATTAATCACGACAATATGAATGTGAAAAATATTCCTTTTGATGACCTTAAAGAGTTTATGAAAATATCTGAATTAATTATTAATAGAGTTTCCGATTTAAAAGATGAGTCATGGGAACGAGTTAGGGCGAAAAAATAAATGCAAATTTTACTTAAAAATAATATAATAAAAATTGTTGTTGAAGAGCATGACAAGTTAACTCAGCCACAAATAAATCAAATTAAGTATTTTGGTTTTTCTAAAGGACTTGATAAGGATTTTTATAGTGTTTCTGGAGATGATGGAATTTCAATAACAATGAGATTAATATCTTATTTTGATAGAAAAAATATTCCTTATACACTATCAAAAAATTTGAGCGAAATAAAAAAGAAAGTGTCAGAAAATCAAGATTCATTTTCAAAAATTAAAAAGGAAGCAGCTGATTTTAAAGAAGGAATTTTTGATGAAAGTAAGTTTAATGATTTTTGTTCTTTCATAAATAATCATATAAAACGCAAGTTAAAAGATCATCAAATTAAAGCGGCATATCATCATTATTTGTTGAAAAATGCTGCTAATTTCTCTGTGCCTGGGAGTGGAAAAACTACAACGATTATTACTGTGTATGAAAAACTGAAGAGTGAGGGAGTTGTTGATACATTATTTGTAGTGGGACCGCCTTCTTCTTTTAAAGCATGGAAAACTGAATTTAAAGAAACATTGGGAAAGGTTGCTAAAGTGTCTACTCTTTCTGGGCGTTCTAAACAAGATAGAATTATTGAATACTACGGAGCAGATAAGGACATTGATTTATTTTTGATTACTTTTCAAACTTTTGCAAACGACTTCAAAAACATAAAAAAATTCTTTTTTCAAAATAAAATTTTTTTAGTAATTGACGAAGCACACTATATAAAACAAATTGATGGGAAATGGGCGTCATCTATAATAGATGCCAGTGAACACGCAAAAATAAAATATATTTTGACTGGGACACCATGCCCTAAAAATTATGCCGATTTATTTAATTTATTTGATTTTTTATGGGGAAAAAATAATGCAATAAGTGAAAAAGAAAAATCCTATATTAATATTTGTGAAAAAAACAACGACTATCAAAATGCTCAAACATTTATAAAAGATAGTTTGGATCCCTTGTTCTATCGTGTCAGAAAAGATGAACTTGGTCTTAAAAAGCCCATTTTCCATGATCCTATTTTTGTTGAAATGAACGACATCGAGCGTAAAGTTTACGATCGTATTTTTGAACGCATAACCAAACTTTCTTATTATGACAGGCAAAAGAATTTCATGACTTTGCTTAACTTAAAGCGTGGTAGAATTATGCGTTTGCGTCAAATGACCTCTTATTCAAAATTACTAAAAACAGCGATTGATGATTATGATGAAAACTTGCTTGATGATATGGATGATATTAGCAATGTAATTGTTAATTACGATAAATACGAACATCCAGCAAAATTGACAAAATTAATTGAATTGATTAATTTGATTCAAAAAAAAGATAAGAAAATAGTAATTTGGACTAATTTTATAAAAACTATAAATCTTCTTGAAAAATATCTTAGAAAAAATAATTTTCAATGTAATCATATTTGTGGTGATACTCCCATAGTTGAAAAAAATGATGATATATTTACAAGAGAAAAAATAATTGATGAGTTTTTGACTATGAACAGTTCCATAGATATACTTATTGCTAATCCTAAAGCGTGTGCAGAATCAATATCTTTACATAAGACATGTCATCATGCAATTTATTATGATTTAGACTATAATTGTGCTCAATACTTGCAATCATTGGATCGAATTCATCGTGTTGGTGGTTCTGAGAATAAAGAAGCTAATTATTATTTTTTACAATACAAAGATACTATTGATAGCGATATATTAAATAATCTTATTTTAAAAAGAGATAAAATGTATAATGTTATTGAGCATAATTCAGATATATACAACTTAGACATAAGCACCTTTACGGACATAAAAGAAGAAGAAACTGCTTATGATAGGATATTCAAAAAATGAAATTTAAAAATGTAGACCTAGCGTCTTTAGAAAATTTATACTATATATGTGAAAAATCAAGTCAAAAGGAACTTGAATTTATTCGTTATTTGTATAATAATGATTTTTCTAATTTTGACGAAAATCTTGATGTTTGTAAAAAATTAGAATTACTGACTGAAAAAGAAGGGAAATTAATTCATACTCCTGCCAATAAAGATTTCAAAACATTAGTTATTAGTAAATTAATTGAAAAAAAATATTCCCTTGGTTCACTTAATAGTTTGCTAGATAAATTTAAGTTTGATAGAATTGAATATGTTTTTTATCCTTCTCATCAAGAAAAAATAATTCATAAATGGGAAAGGTTTTTTTTGAATGATATTGGTTTAATATCTATAAATGAAAATAAATTAATATTTAACGACAATTTTTTAAATTTACTTCCTAACAAAAAAATATCCTTGAAAGACTTAAAAGAGAAAAACAAGCGAAAAGAAGAATTAGGGGAAAAAGCCGAACAATTTGTTTTAGAATATGAACTAAAGCAATCAAAATTTTTTCCCTTTCTGCCCAAAAATGTAATCCAACAAGTTTCTATTGATTTCGCAAATGCTGGTTATGATATAGAAAGTTTTGATAAAGAAGTTGCAAAATGCAATATTTATGAAAAAATTTTTATTGAAGTAAAATGCGTGAATAAGGAATATCAATTTTTTTGGTCTAAAAATGCAATAAATAAAGCAGAGGAATTAAGAAAGAAATATTTTTTATATTTAGTTCCGAGTAATTTTTGCGAAAAGAAATTAAAAATTATTCAGGACCCTTCCACCAATATTTTGCAAAACAAGGCTTGGACATATGAAACTGAGCTACTAAGCATTAAGGAGGCTCATAATGTATAATTATAAAGGCATATCAAGTCAAGTGCTACATGGTCTTTGTGAAGAAAAACTTAAAGATTTAGAATTTTTTCCAACTGAATCAATAAATTTAGTTGTGACTTCACCGCCATATTCAAATCAACGAAATAAATCATATGGGGGAACACCTGCTAATTCTTATGTAGAGTGGTTTAAGCCGATTTCTGAACAGTTATTTAGAGTATTAAAGTCAGATGGTTCTTTAATCATCAACATAAAGGAACATGTAGAAAACGGAGAAAGATCAACCTATGTAATAGAAATGATTCTTGAAATGAGAAAACAGGGTTGGTTATGGATCGAAGAATATTGTTGGTATAAAAAGACTGCGTTTCCAGGGAAATGGCCCAATCGCTTTAGAGATTCATTTGAAAGATGCCTACATTTCACTAAGCAAAAAAAGTTTTACATGAATCAAGAAGCAGTAAAAGTACCTATTGGTAGTTGGGCTGAAAAGCGTTTTAAGAGCATGTCTGAAAATGATTATATAAAACATGCTTCTCAAAATAATAAGCATTTGGCACGACAGGTTTCAAATTGGTTAGATAGAAAAACTGTATTTCCTCATAATGTTTTGGTATTCGAAGAAGAACATTTTTGCTCGCCAACGAATGTTTTAGAAATATCTCCTGTTACAAGCAATAAAAATCATAGTGCGTGTTTTCCGCTTGAATTGCCTACATGGTTTATATTACTTTTATCAAAAGAGAAAGATGTAGTTTTGGACCCATTTTCTGGAATTGGCACCACAGCACTAGCAAGCGTGATACTGAAACGCAATTTTATAGGTATTGAAAAAGAGGAAAACTATATAAAGACAGCGAAAGAAAATATTGAAGATTTAATAAAATTACTTTTAGAAAAAAAGACTATGAAATAGGATTGGAGATGTGGATGACACTTAACGAAACAGAAAACAGGAGTGAAATTATGCTTAACAAAAAAAAGCCTGCAAATAATAAAGATGTGTCGCAGCAAACACAAACACCTACTGATAATCTAATAACTGATTTGGTTGAGATTATTGAGAGTCGCAAGCAGTCTATGTATCGCCAAATCAATAGCGGTATAGTTTTGACTTTTTGGGAAGTCGGAAAACGAGTTAACGAAGAAATTCTTAAAAATGAACGAGCTGAGTATGGAAAACAAATTAGTGCTACAGTGTCGCACCAATTGCAAACACTTTATGGCAGGTCATTTGGACACTCTAATTTGAAGCGTATGATAAAGTTTGCTAGAGAATTTTCTGATGTTAAGATTGTTACTACGCTGTCGCAGCAATTATCATGGAGCCATATAAAAGATATTCTGCCACTTCAAAGCATGGAGGCTAGGCTTTATTATGCTAGAGAAGCAGCACAACACAAACTAGGTATCAGAGACCTAAGACACCTTATATCTCGCAAAGCATATGAGAGAAGGGATATTGCAAACCTTGCTTTGTCAAGCCAGTCTCAGGTTCCTTTTAATATTTTCAAGGATCCGTATTTGTTGGATATGTTTGACCTCAAGGAAAATTTTTTAGAAGCGGATTTAGAAAAAGCAATCGTAATAGAGTTGGAAAAATTCATCTTGGAGTTTGGTGGCGGTTTTTCTCTAATCGGACGGCAAAAAAGAATTGTATATGACGGGCGTGACTATTATGTAGATCTTTTATTTTTTCACCGTGAATTGCGTCGTCTTGTTGCCGTTGAATTAAAACTCGGTGAATTTAAGATGGAATACAAAGGTCAAATGGAAGGCTATCTGCGAATCCTCAATGAAGTGGAAAGAAAAGAAGGAGAAGAGCAACCCATTGGCATTATTCTTTGCACTGGTGCTAGGCGTGGGCTGGTTGAACTTTTAGAGATGGACAAGGTAGGTATTGCCGTTTCAGAATATTGGACAAAACTTCCTCCAAAGGAACAATTTGAGTATAAGTTGCAAGAAATTATGTTGGAAGCAAAAGAGAGATTGGAGAGACGAAAAATTTTAGAAAAAGACACAAATGTAACATCAAAGCAACGGCAATATTTTATTGAACCTAAGCCTGACGACTATCCCGATGAGGATTAGTTAGTTGACATAGAAAAAAATATCTGGAAGCCGATTAGAAGAAATTGTTGATTTTTCCCTCTTGTGTGTGGGGCTTGAGAAAGTGTAGCAAATACAAAAACGGTTGTCAAGGGGCAAGCGGTTGTATTTTCCAAAAATTTTTTTGCAGTAAGATTATTATAGGCAAAAATATTTTTGGAAAATCTCCACCGTCAGCATGACCCCTTGACAACCGTTTTTGTATTTGCTGTCGTTATAATCAAGCCCAACACACAGAGGGATAATGCTTTTTTAAGGCGAGGTTCGCTCTAAAAAGGTTTGACTTAATAAAAGTTTTAAGGCATAATGCCTAGAGGAGTAACGCATATGAAAAAAGCAGTAATTTACGCAAGATTTAGTTCTCATTCTCAAAATGAACAGTCTATTGAGGGGCAACTCAAAGAGTGCCTTGCTTTTGCGGAACGCAACGGAATGAGGATAATCGGTGACTACATAGACAGAGCTTTGACTGGAACGACTGACAAGCGACCAGAGTTTTTGCGTATGGTTGAAGAGAGCAAAAAACAAAGGTTTGAGTTTGTCATAGTTTATCAGTTGGATAGGTTCGCACGAAATCGCTATGATAGTGCTACATATAAAGCCAAACTCAAAAAGAATGGGGTGCGTGTTTTGTCTGCGAAAGAGAACATTACCGATGACCCAAGCGGAATATTGATTGAAGGAGTGCTAGAGAGCATGGCAGAATATTATTCGGCAGAACTCTCACAAAAGGTCAAACGAGGAGTTGCAATTTCAGCATCAAAATTGCGTTTTACTGGCGGTGCAATACCTCTTGGCTATCGTATTGATGAAAACAAACACTATCAAATTAATGAGAGTGAAGCACCATATGTAGTGAAAATTTATGAAATGTATGCAAGCGGAAAGACTGGGGTTGAGATTTTCAAATTTCTTAATGACCAACAACTAAAAACTACTAGGGGCGGAACATGGAACAAAAGCAGTCTAAATAGAATTTTGGTAAACCGCCGATATTTAGGTTACTACATTTGCGGTGAGCAGGAAACAAAAGGCGGTATTCCTCAAATAGTAAATGAAGAGTTATTTGAGCAAGTCCAACAGCAAATGACACGCAACAAAAAAGCACCCTCAGCAAGAAAAGCCGAAGATGCCTATATTTTGACAACGAAATTATATTGTGGTTTGTGTGGTTCTCTTATCACTGGAGTGAGTGGGACAAGTCGGACTGGTGAAAAACATTACTATTACAAGTGTTTCGGCTACAAGCAAGGTTGCAAGAAAAAGAATATTCAAAAGATTTTGATTGAGGATGCAGTTATTGAGGACACTCTTAAACTTTTAGATGATGAGGTCATTGACAATATTTCAAAAGCACTGCATGACCTGTTGCAAGAGGAGTTGAAAAGCGGAAACATTTCAAGACTTGAAAAACTGCTTTCGGATAACAAAAGAGCAATTGAAAATCTCATGAAAGTTTTGATGGATGGCAAGGCTACCGACTTAATTCTTGCAAAACTCGACCAACTCCAAAAAGAGCAAAAGGATATTGAACAACAACTTGAAACCGAAAGAACGGCATATTTGGACTTCACGCTCCCACAAATCCGCCGATATGTCAAAAGGTTCAAGCACCTTGATTACTCCGTCACAGCCAACCGCCAAGCCCTCATAGACACCTTCGTTAACAAGGTTTATCTCTCCGATGATGGCAAATCAAAAATCCGCTACAATGTAACGGACTTCCATAGTGGTTCGTTTTTGGAACGAATGGTGGGTCATATTGGACTTGAACCAACGACACCTGCCATGTCAAGGCAGTACTCTCCCAACTGAGTTAATGACCCATGTTTATTTCAAAAAAGAAGATTGCTTCTCTTTATCGTTTAGTATTGTAGCACGAAAAAAATCTTATGTCAAACATTTTTCAGTGAATAGTGAATAATTACTTTTAATTTGTTTTTCATCATTAAAAATTGTAGAAAGCAACAGACAAAAAATAAGAAGTTAAAAAAGCGACTTATCACTCTAGCAGAACTTATAATTTCAATCCCCATTCACTATTCCTTTTTCTCTGTCATACTATATTATTATGTTCTCGCTCGAATTTTTTGCGGCATTACTTATTGTCATTGCAAGCGTAATTGATAGTTTTGTTTTTGGTTTTTCATACGGCACTGCACGAGTGAAAGTGTCAAGAAAGATTATTATCTCCATCGCATTCATTGCCTCGGTTGTGATGGTTTTTTCATTTATTTTAGGCGGTTTTTTGGGGGAGATTATTCCGCCATTTGTTACTCTCATAATTGCTGTCACAATAATCGGCGGAATGGGATTTTTTAAGTTTGTTTTTGGAATTGCTACGATTTTCAGAGAGAGGAAGATTGTTGTTGAAGCAGTTGACTTAAAAAATATAATTCAAAATTCAGAATTCAAAATTCAGAATTGCAGTGAAGAAAATAAAAAAATACTTAGCACCCTGTTTTCCGCAAAACGAAATCCCCTTCTTCTTGACCGAGACAAAAACAAAATTATTTCACTCAAAGAATCTATTCTTGTCGCAATCGTTTTAACAATTGACGGAGCAGGGGCAGCACTTAGCCTCTCGTCTCTTTTAGCATGGTATCTCTATATTATCATCTTTGCATTTGCCTTTTTTATCAAAATATTTTTTATGAAAAGCGGTCATTTTTTCGGTACACGAGTTGCAAAAAAATCAAAAATCAACCTCTCATGGCTGAGCGGATTGATTTTGATAGGACTAGCGATTAGTATGATATTTATTTTTTAAGTGAAAAGATAAAAATCAAAAATGATAATAAATTATTTTTCCGTTTTAAAAATCAACAAAACACTCTAACAACACTTTTTACTTTTCACCTCTCACTCTTCACTTATATTATTATTCAGTTCGCAGTGCAACCACAGGGTCTTTTTTTGCTGCGATTAAACTCGGAATAAAACCTGCGATAATAGTAACGCCTATGCTTACTCCGATTAACAAGAGCGCATGCCAAGGATTAACAATTGCAAGCCGCCCTAAGTCTCCCGCTCCTTGCGAAACTGTCACCACTCTTATGATAGGATTGACGACAAATGTCAGCAAGAATGCGACAAAAACGCCCATTGTTCCTGCGATTGCACCAATAATTCCGGCCTCTGCGATAAAAACTCGCCTTATGTCTTTCTTCCTTGCGCCGACTGAACGCAAAACGCCGATTTCCTTAGTTCTCTCAATAACACTGACATACATTATTATCGCAATCATCACACTGGAAACAACAAGCGAAACAGCAGCGAGCGCAACCAACACTATTGAAATAATATTGACCATTGTTGCAACGCTGTCTCCGACTATTGCCAATAAATCTTGATAAACTATTCGATACAATTCTCCATACTCTCCAAAGACTTCAAAAACAACTCTGTCATTCCAGTCATCCAAATGAGCGGTTAAATACTCTTTACCTTCAAAGTCAAGAGGGAATATTGAAATCCCGTTCGGAACTCTGGACGCTGCAATATTATTTAATGATACCAATCTTTGAGCATGAAAAACGCTGACCATCAAATTGCGAACATCAGGAAGAAGCGAGAGCAGCATTTCAATCGGCAAGTCATCGCCAATCTCTTCTATAATTTCTGTTAAAATCGGACTTAAAATCTCCAATTCAGGCGGAAGATTTTGATATATGAAAGCATTTTGGGCGAGTTCAAAGAACATGTCAAATTCTTCGCTTGTCATGTTTATGAACGCTCCGACAAAATCAATTCCGTCTTCCACATCATGAAGAACTTCCGGAATTCCAAACCCTATGAGCATTTGAGTAACTAACGCCGGAGGCAAAACACCGCCTCCCCCTGCTGTTGTTGCGCTCACTATTCCATATATCATTCCGCCCATAATATCGGCAAAACCTCGGACTTCAGCATTCAAATTCCCATGAACTCGTCTTGTCATTGTTTGAACAACTCTTTGATTTTCTACTCCTCCGTGTATCGGAAAGGGTGAGCGAACATCAAAAATACCTTCAGTTCCTCTTGCCAATTGCTCTCTTTGAGCAAGAGACACATCAGAATTATAATTTATTTCTATAATTCGCTCTGTTAATTCTTGAGAAAATGCAATCCCCGGACGAAGCAAAGTTGACGGAGCGTTTGGATTTACCCTTATGACCCCAACGATTGACAGTCTTATGTCCTCGGGAGCATTTAGCGAAAATTGTTCAGTTAGCGCCGAGTCAGAACGATGAACAAACCTGTTTCCAATAGGAACCTGTTCAACTAAAACATCTCTATAGACATAGTCATTTTCATCCTCATCAAAGACATATCGCCTTTCATAGACTCTTTGAAATGCCGGTTGAGGAATATAGAAGTTGTCGTTTGCGATTATTGTGAAAAAGTCATCTAATAAAAAATCTTCCAGTCTTGGAGTTGTTGTTGGGAAATTTAATCCCAGGTCATTAATAATATTTCTGTCAATTCGATTGTATCTGTCGACCACCAAAACAACTTCGTTATAATTTGTCGGAAAATTTCCCGCCAGCAGCGTGTATTGACCACCTTGCATATTTGCCCCCCACATAAATTCAGAATGGTCTAAAAACGGCTGAAATCTTCTTGATGCGAGAGGCTCTCTTTGAACAGAGTTATCTGATTGTCTTGTCACAATATTATGTTGAATATTGTGATTAAAAACCATATCCAAAATACGACTTTGGTTAAACGCTCTAAGGTGGTCAATATATTCTTGGGTTATTCGGTTTTGCCTCATAAACTGGTCAAAACCTTGAAGCGGCGGTCTCATCCAAATAGTCACTGTGTCATCATCCGGAAACTCTATCCACCCTTCTCCGGCAACATCTTGGTCATCATCTCCTCCCTCTAAAAGCGCCGCAAGGTCAAGGCTTGAGGCAGTTATTTGAATAGGGACATATGAGAGCATTTCAGCCTGAAATCGTTGAATAAAGCCGGTAAAACCATTTGACAACGCAAGTATCAAAGCAATTCCGATAATTCCGATAGAGCCGGCAAATGAGGTTAAAAAAGTTCTGCCCTTTTTAGTAAGAAGATTTTTTCCGCTAAGTTTTAAAGCGGTGAAAAAAGACATTGAGGTTTTTGGTTTTTTTGGTTTTGCGGTTGGCGGTTGGTGCTTGATTGTTGGTGGTTGGAAATTTTCTTCCTCATCACCTGCAAGGGACATCTCGTTATAAATACTTTCTGCTTGCGGGACACCGAGGGCAGCGTCTCCTACAATATGAACATCCTCATTTGCAACATCCCCTTCAAAAGGCGAACTATCCCCAATAAGCACCCCGTCTTTCATCTCAACAATCCTTGTCGCATATTCGTCTGCAATTTCACGATTATGAGTAACCATGATAACAAGTCTTGTTTTTGCAATTTCTTTAAGCAAATCCATAACAGCAACACTGGTTGTTGAATCCAATGCTCCGGTGGGTTCATCTGCCATTATTATTTCGGGATTGTTGACAATTGCTCTTGCGATTGCAACTCTTTGCATTTGTCCGCCCGATAATTGGTTTGGCCGTTTGTTTAATTTGTCACTGAGTCCGACTTCTTCAAGTGCCGCTTTTGCACGGCGCTTTCTCTCAGATGGCGAAATTCCGCTAAGCGTCAGCGATATTTCAACATTACCCAAAACCGTCAAATGCGGAATAAGGTTATAACTTTGAAAAACAAAACCTATGTAGTGATTGCGATAAGCATCCCAATCTTTGTCTTTAAAATATTTTGTGCTTCTTTCGCTTATGATAAGGTCGCCTGAGGTATATTTGTCTAAACCTCCAATGATATTAAGCATCGTGGTTTTTCCGCAACCTGACGCTCCCAAAATGGCAACAAACTCATTTTGACGAAAATTGAGCGATACGCCTTTGAGCGCCTCAACCGCATTTTCACCCTCTCCATAAACTTTAACGATGTTTTCTAATTTTAACATATATTTGTGTGAGAATCTGCAGAGCAAAAAAACTCACTACTCCTTGTGTAATATGACACTATCTCGTAGTATATGCATTTTTAAAAATTATGTCAACTATTGACGAATACCAATTTGTTAAAAATAGATTAGAAAAAATTACAATGAAAGTAAAATTATTTAGCACCCCCCTTTGCTATACTTACTTTTAGGTATTTTTTAGTTAAAAATTTTGTAGTCGAGATTATGAGGAACAATTGCAATTCTGAAAGTTTGTATATCGCCATTTTTGACAGGCAACGCAATATCTGCAGCCGCAATCAAAATTCCGTTAGTTTCAATCACCGTCATGTTGTCAAATTCTTTGAATTGTTTCAAGCCTTTGATTATTGCTTCTCTTAGTTCGATTGTTTAATTTTTTATATCTACCTCCTTTCAAGTTTTTTTTTACAGCACTCGCGATTGCTGTATTAATTATATTATAGCGTGAGATATATCGCAATTGCAAGCGATTTTAAATGATATTTGTGATACATCTCACTAAGTTTGTCGCTTTATGTCGAAGTGAGATGTGCGGAAAATGATAGATTTATTGTGATACATCTCACATAATATTATGAGAGGTGTTTATGCGCATAACATTCGGCGAAAGATTGGAAGATTTGCTTCAGGATGACTCTATGTCTGCTGATGCTTTTGCAAAGGAAATAGGTGTTTCCAATTCTACAGTTTCAAGATGGATACGAGAAAACACTCCTGCAAAATTAACTCAACTTCTAAAAATAGCATCCTTTTTTCAATACAGCGTTGACTATATTTGTGGGCGCACAGATATTGAAAGCAAATTCAATCCTGTCACCCCAAATTTTCCGACACGACTCATTGACTTAATAGAAAAATCGAATGAAACTAAAGCCTTTATTTTTCAAAAACTTGGTCTTAACCGCCACGCTCTTTATGACTGGCGCAAGGGAACAATTCCTTTATCCACTCAACTCATAAACATTGCCGATTATTTTGATGTGACAATCGATTATCTTATCGGTCTCTAAAAACCTTAATTTTATAAAAGGAAGTTTATGTCGATAAAATCTCCCTTGATTATCTTGTCGGTCGTGAAACTTAAAATTATACATACATAAACCAACGGATTATCACACATCAAATACTGAATAAAATCAATGGATTAATGTAGGGGCGGATGTCCTCAGCCGCCCGCACAATATTTTATTGGTTCGTTTTGTTAGAGTTAAATCGTGGTTGTCGTTTTCACATTGTGCGGGACGCCGAGAGCGGCGTCCCCTACAATAAATAAATTTCTTCTCAATGCCCGCACCTATAAAAAATAATTATGCTTTGAAAAACTCGTCAATATAATTTGTAGGGACGATTATTAATCGCCCGCACTTTATAAAAAACATTCATTATTAATCAATACCAATTCGGGCGGTAGATTTGCCACCTCTGTGATTTTTCTCTACGATAAATGATATATATTTAGCACTCTTAAAAATTTTTCATAATCTGTAAAATGTTCTTTGTAATTTGCATTCGCTTGCCAAACCTTTTTTTTTGTGCTATGCTACTTAATAAATGACTGAGGCAACAACAACTTCATCAAAAGATGCAGAACTTCCAAAAATTATCAAAAAAAAGCATTCTGACAGAATTTGGGAAATAGACTTTTTAAGAGGTCTGTGTATTTTGCTTGTTATCATGGATCATTTGTTTTTCAATTTCACAGTATTCGATAATTTCGCAAGAGGTCTTGCAACCAATTTCAATGAAGTCCATAGTCCTTTTTTTGATGCTATGATAGACTTTGCTTTTATCTATCGAAGACATACCATACAAACGGCAGTTCGATTCGCAGTTGTGTTTGTCTTTATTCTTGTCTCAGGAGTTTCTTGTGCTTTTTCAAAAAACAACGGAAAAAGAATACTAAAACTTCTTATGGGTTCTCTTGTCATAACTTTGATGACTATTGCTGTTTTCTTATTCAATAATATAACTCCAAGCACACCTCAGCAACCGGGCGTACCGCTTTCAGAATATACTAACTTTATTATAATTTCCGTTGTGTCAATTATCCTTCTCATCGGTATAACATATATGCTGATAAAAAGAATCTGCAATAACAACTTATTTTTTCTCGCATCAACTCTTGTTGTGGTTGGTCTTTTGATTCTTGTTGTTTTTTTCGGGACTCGTCATCCAATTGCTCCTCTTCACAATGAAGGGGCAATTCTACCCGGAAATAACGACATTATTCTTTTCAGCATTTTGATGATTGTAGCGCTTTCTGTTTTAGTCTATCTGCTTGCAAAAAGACTTTGGGACAACAAATGGTTTTTCCTAGGGCTTGGAATAGTTATAATGGTCTTGTCCTTCACATTTGGTGGATTTTCTTATATTGATAGAGTGCCTGCACTACGCGAATGGTCTTTTCTTAATGTTTTAGAAAGTTTAGCCGGAACAAGAATGTTTGGAGGGGACTGGTATGGAATTCTTCCTTGGACAGGCATGTTTTTGATTGGTGCGTTTTTTGGAAGAGTTTTGTATGCCGATAGAAAAACTTGTTTGCCTGTTCTAGTCGGCAAATGGCATGTGCCAATATCATTCTGCGGAAGAAAAACACTTTTAGTTTATGTGATCCACCAGCCTGCTATTATTTTAGTAATGGCAATAATAGCGTTAATCGCAGGATACAGGTTTTGGTAGTTTTGCAAAGAACAAAGGACAAATAATGTTTCACGGGAAACATTTATATATTTCGACATTCATTGACAATGTTTCATGTGAAACATTGTCAATTTTTATTTTAACATGTCGAAAATGTTTCACGGGAAACATTCTTCAAGATGCAAACAGCATAATGCCCTTGCTTATAAATATTAGTAAATTTATATAAAAACAATTGACAGGACTTGTCCGCATGTATATAATACCAATATACGGAGGTATTAAAAATGCAAAGAAAATCAGTAGGCAAAGGTTTATCCGCTCTTATGGGCGAAGCCGAAATAGAATATGGGATTAAATTCGAACCAAAAGGGGTCGAGGTTGTTGATTTGAAAGGGGGTGCGGCATTAGAAATAGAATTAGACAATATATTTGCTAACCCGAATCAACCGAGGAAAACCTTTGATGAAAATGCTCTAATGGAATTGACAAATTCAATAAGGGTGCATGGCGTTATATCGCCTGTTGTTGTGGTCAAATCGGATAACCGCTTTATGCTTATTGCGGGCGAAAGAAGGTATCGTGCCGCAAAAAAAGCGGGGCTTAGAAGAATCCCGGCAATAGTCAGAGACTACACCGAAAAGCAAATCAAAGAACTGTCGCTGATTGACAATCTTCAGCGAGAGGACTTGAATATAATCGAAACCGCTAGTTACATAAAGGAATTAATGGCTGCCTATGACTACACACAAGAAGAAATTGCCGAACGCATAGGAAAATCGAGACCGTATGTGACAAATATTTTAAGGCTTTTGACACTAACGCCGGAGGTAAAAGTGCTTATCGCAGAAGACCGCCTGAGCGTCGGACATGCAAGATGCCTCGTTGTGGTCACAGACAAAGTTGACCAAATCCGCCTTGCACTAATAGGCTGCGATGATAAAAAAAGTGTCCGTGAATTTGAGCAACTGGTAAAACTGCATGTCCATGGTAAAAAAGAAAAAATACAAACCCCTCAAAGTTTAGAACTAAGAGATTTGTGCGAAACAATGAAAAAGACCCTCAAAACAAAGGTCACAATCTTAGGCAACGACAATAAAGGAAGAATTTTCATTGATTATTTTTCAAGAGATGACCTTGAACGCATTCGTGAGATTCTACTAAACAACTAAAACTAAATTACAAAGGACAGTGGACAAATGACAAATGTTGATATATTTAGTTCAACCTTATTTGTCCTTTGTCCACTGTCCTTTGTAATTTAGTTTTCCTCAAATTTTCTCTTAAATATTTTCCCAAACGGCACTAACATCACTCCAAAAAAACCTGCTATTGTTCCTGCCAGCATAAAGATATGAAACTCTCCTCCGGCAGCAAAGAACGAAATCAAATAGAATCCTCCAAAACTAATTAGACACCAAAAAACATCGAGTGCTATTTTTAATGCTCGATTTTTTCCATATTTTGCCAATTTAGTTTGTCCGATAAATAAAATTCGCAAAACAACACCAAAGGCGATTGATATTAGGAATAAATATATTTGATGCATAATATCAGAAATTACAAATTACAGTTTACAAATGTTGATAAATTAAACTTTTCTTTATTTGTAATTTGTAAACTGTAATTTGTAATTTATTTAAATATTTTCTTCAAAACGCTTCCGCTTTTCTCGGCGCTTGCTCCGCTATATTTGAAACTGTTAACCCATCCTTCAATGCTTAAATATCCGCTCTCAGCATCAAACTTGACAATCTTAAAATCTGCTCCATTCAAAATCAATCCGCCTTCACTTGTTAAAAGCGAAATCAAATTCTCGTTTGATGAAATTACTTTTTCAACCCCTTGAAGGCTTACTCTTTGCCGCCTGTCAATATTTATTGAGTGAGAACGCTTGTTGACTGACGAAGATGGGTTTGTTGTTTTAGTTTGGTTTGTTTCCATAAAATTCTCTTTTAAATTACAAAGAACAGTGGACAAATTAAAAATGTTGATAAATTTATTTTGACCTTATTTGTCCTTTGCAAACTGTAATTTGTAATTTACTAATTTATATGCTAAACAGTTGCAACAATATGTCTGTTGTGGTAAACTAACCCCATGGACATTAAAAAGAAATTATCGGAAGAATTTAATCTCAAGTTAGAGTATTCGTCTAACTTAGTCGACCTCTTGAGCGACCCTGAAAATACCGTGCCGTTTATTGCACGCTATCGGAAAGAAATGCACGGCGAATGCGATGACCAAGTTATTCGTGAATTTGCCGACAGATTAACATATTTGAACAATCTCATCAAAAGAAAAGAAGAGGTTAAAAAATCCATTGAAGAACAAGAAAAATGGACTGACGAATTGGCAGCGGCACTTGAATCTGCTCAAACTTTGACTGAGGTTGAAGATATCTACCGCCCCTACAAGCAGAAAAAGAAAACAAGAGCGTCTGTTGCAATTGCAAAAGGACTTGAGCCGCTTGCAGATATTATCCAAGCACAAGAGTTAAAAACTGTTGACTTTGATGAACTTTGCGCTCCATATATCGTAACAAGCGAAGATATTGATGCAAAACTTCATGTTGCAACAACCGAAGATGCTTTAAACGGAGCATGCGACATCATTGCTGAACGCATTTCAGACGATGCAGCACTTCGCAAAATCCTTCGTGAACTTCTTCATGCTGACGGCTTAATCAACGCAAAACTTGAGCCTAAAGACGAAAAGAACGAAAAAGTCAAAATTTTCGAAATGTATAAAGAGCATTCGGAAAAAATCGCAACAATCGTTCCTCATAGAATTTTGGCGATTAATCGCGGAGAAAACGAAGAATGTTTGAAAGTTCATTTATCGGTTGACGAAGAAACGGCACTTAACAAAATTAGAGGCTTGTTCAAAAAAGAAAGTGTATTTAACGAATTGATGGAGCGAACTATTGCGGATAGTTACAAACGATTAATTTTCCCGTCAGTTGAAAATGAAGTTCGAGGAGAATTGTTTGAAGTTGCATCTGAACAAGCAATTAAAATGTTTGAAGTGAATTTAAAACCGCTTCTAATGTCTCCGCCGCTAAAAGGAAAGGTTATTCTGGGTCTTGACCCCGGTTTTAGAACAGGCTGCAAAATTGCAGTAATTGACGAAGAAGGAAATGTTTTAGACACAACCGTTATTTATCCCACTCCTCCTCAGCAAAGAATAAAAGAAAGCACAGAAGTCTTAACAAAACTTATCAAAAAACATAACATTGATGTTATTGCTATCGGAAACGGAACTGCGTCAAAAGAGAGTGAAATTTTTGTCGCAGGTCTAATCAAAGAACTTGACCGCCCCGTTAACTATATTGTTGTCAATGAAGCGGGTGCATCAGTTTATAGTGCCTCAAAACTCGCCGCTGAAGAATTCCCGGATTTGGATTTAACAGCAAGAAGTGCAGTATCTATTGCAAGAAGACTTCTTGACCCATTGGCAGAGTTAATCAAAATCGACACAAAAAGCATAGGAGTCGGCCAATACCAGCACGACATGCCAAAAGCAAGACTAACCCAAGTCTTAGACGGTGTTGTTGAAGATTGCGTTAACAGTGTCGGCGTTGATTTAAATTCCGCTTCTTATTCACTAATGGCATATATTTCGGGACTTAACACCTCAATTGCAAAAAATATTGTTGAATATCGCAAAGAAAAACCCTTCAAATCAAGGGATGAGTTGTTAAAAGTCAAAAAACTAGGACCGAAAGCCTATGAGCAATGTGCAGGATTTTTGAGAATTTTGAAAGGTGAAAATATTTTAGACAACACTTCAGTCCACCCCGAGTCCTATGAAGCAACTGAAAAACTTCTCAAAAAATACGAGTATTCCGACGCTGATGTTAAAGAAGGTAAATTAACCGATCTTGCCAATAAAGTTGCAAGAGAAGGCTCAAGTAAAGTTGCAGATGAAATTGGGATTGGTGAACCAACTCTTAATGACATAGTCAAAGAATTAATGCGTCCGGGAAGAGATATCCGTGAAGATTTGCCTCCGCCGATTTTAAGAGACGACCTTTTAGACATAAAAGACTTAAAAGAAGGCATGGAAATCATCGGAACTGTCAGAAATGTTATCGACTTCGGTGCTTTTATTGACATCGGAGTTCACCATGACGGACTTTGCCACATCAGCGAAATCAGTGATGACTTCATTAAACATCCATCTCAGGCTTTAACTGTCGGCGACATAGTAAAAGCCAGAGTTATCGGAGTTGATGTTGCTAAAAACAGAATAAATCTTTCCCTTAAAACTCCGGGCTCAAAACCAATAAGACAGCCAAAAGAAGGCGGTAGTTCACAAAAAGACAGAGACCGTTTAAGAACAGACAGAAATGACAGACCACACTTCAATCGTGACAGCCGTCCTCCAAAACAAGAAGAAAGCCTTGAAGACAAACTAAAAGCACTGCAAGGAAAGTTTGGTCACAATAAAAGAAAATAAAAATTTATAAAGTAAAATATATTTATATTTTTTATTCTAATTTTATTTAATTTTAATTATTTACTTTTCATATAATTAATAATCCTTCATTTAGCAATAAAGTTATCCACAATTGTGTATAAAATTGTGGATAACTTTTTATTTTTTAATTTAATAAAAATAAATTCTATAATAATTTCAAATTTTTATACTTTATTTTTCACCTTTAACTTTTAATATTTCATCTAAATTTATTTAACCACATCAATGTCTTTAAAATGTTTATAATATTTTTCATCTTTAAATTTTTCTCCACAATTTTTAAGATTTCAAATACTGTTTTTTACCTCATTTTTTACCTATTTTATATACTTATCCACCATATCCACATTTTCACCTTGCCTACTACAAAAAATTAAAACTAAATATAATTAATAAATAATAATATACAAATAAATATGAAAAATAAATGTCTAAAAAATGAATAAATTAAATATACATTTTTATTAAATAAGTATTGACATGTTATATATAATATAGTATAATAAATGTTAATAAAATAGAAAATAAGTAGTGTCCATGTGAGAACTGGGCACTCAATTTTCGTGACTAATTTAAAACAATTAGAAAGGACTAAAAAAATGAAAAAATCAATGTTTAAAAAATTAGGTTTAATGTTTGCTGTAATACTTGTTCTTATAACTGCAAGTATGACTCTTTTTGCATGCAGAAGAGAAAGTGAAATTAGTTTCTTGCCACCCGGACAAGGCATAAATAATTTTACAGCAACTCATGACGGAACTGCTCTTAGTCAAGCAGAAAATCATTCTTTACTAAATGATAGTGTTATTGTTTTAACATGGAATGCCGGGCATGGTGTTGTTTCTTATTTATATGTAAATGGACAAAGAACAATAGTTGTTACTTCTCCGCATAATTTTATTGTTCAAGGTGATGTTGAAATTCAAATAGTAGGAGTGGGAGGTGCTACTCCAAGTCAACTGGCAGCCTATGAATTTATGAGTTTTGTTGAAGAAAGTATTCCTAGTATTGGAAATATAAACAGTTCTCATGAAAGATATATTAATGCTGTTTTATTTCGTTTGAATAATTTGTCAGATGAAGTATTGTATTATGTTTCTTCAGAAACTTTGAATACTATTAATTTGGCAGAAGTAAGAATTAATAATATTAGAAGAGTATATAGAACAGTAGAATTAATAGATATACTTCCAACTATTAACTTAACAATTTTAAATGAATATAACATAAATAATGCAAGAAATGCTTTTAATGAATTAGGTGCCGAACTTCAAAATGAAATTCCCCAATATTATAGAACAAAATTAAATAATATTTTATATAATTTTGCTCAGGTTAGAGTTATTCATTTGATTAGCAGTATTCCGTCTTTAGAAAATTTAACTCATGATTATATTGAAGATATTGAATATGTCAGAGACTTATTTTCATCTAATTTTTTAAGCAATCAACAAAGACAACACATAATAAACAACACTCCCTACAATTCAATACTACAAGCGGCAATTTTAGAACTTCCTTTCTTAGGTGAATTTAGAAGAGTTAATGAAATTATGCAAGGCATTGACGCTCTTCCTGTTGTCGGTAACTTAACAAGAGAAAATACTCAAACTGTTGAAAATCTTGTGAATGCTTTTGAAAATGAATTAAGTCAAGATATGCAGGCACTGGTTATTAATATTGACATTTTAAGATTAGCAGAGACAGAAATAAACAGACTTAATCAGCCGATTGCAGTAACAATAACAAACACAGGTTTCAGCAGAACTGTTTTTGATGAAAATGGTAATATTATAATGCCCACTGCTCTAGCACAAGGTGTTTATATTTATAGCACAATATTTATTGAGCCTAATTTTGGAAACAACTATTGGTTTAATAATATTAATGTTCCTCATCAAATAGTTATTGATGAAGACGGAAGGTTTTTAATCGCTGTTGAAATAACTCCTGCAACAAGCAACATAATAATAACAAGAAGAACAACTCAAGGATTAAACTATAATGTAGTTCTTGCACAACATCAAGGAAACGGACATAGCAATGTTGTTGTGAGAGAAGGTGTTAATAATCTTCAACTTGGAAACAATAACCTTCCTTTTTCAAATGTTGTGACAATTGAATTTGATGTTGAAAACGGCTTTAGAGGTTATGTTGTTATTAACGGAATTGAAGTTGCCTCATCACTTACAAGAGTTGAATTTGAACACACTATTTTAATTAATGCGATAATAGAAATTATTTCAAGACCTATTTATCAAATCAACATTAATATTGGTGAAAATATTCAATCAGCACAAGTTATAGCAACAAATAAAAATGGAAATTCATTCATTGTTCAAGATGGGGATTTTGTAACAGAAGGCACAATTTTATTATTTAATGTCCAAAATAACAACCAAAACAGAACAATTTTTATTGCTGCAGGAGATGAGTCATTTGAATTAACGCAAGGAGTTTTGATTGAAGAAGCAAAAACTGTCAGTATTGTTTCAGTTTCAAACTCAACAATATTGGGCGCTGAAAGATTAAGAGAAAGAGTTTTGAGAGAATCACCGACTCTTAATGCCCATGGCGAAATTCAAGTCAATGAAAACGGAGCGGTATTCTTTTCAATAATCGGCAATATGTTCCACATCAGTGCCGGAGATGTTAATTTGCCTTTAAGACTTTTTTATTTTGAATCAGAAGCAAAAGCACTGGCACATGCAAGTAATATTACAGGCAATAATGACTATTATGTCTATGAAAATATCCTTGTCACAGGAAACTCTCACGGTGTTTGGTATATCAGAGAATATTTCAGAATCGGACTAAGCAGCGGAGCGTTGCATCAAGAAACAGGATATTATGTTGATTTAGTAGATGATGCGTTATTCTATTTGATTGGTATTAATGCGTCTATGATGGTTTTCCCGGCAGGCGGCGGCAACGAAAATATGTTCTTGACAATAATGAGGCAAACAAACTCGACTGTCCATTTTGGCGGAGTTTATTACTTCACTTTGTCTGTTCGCTTTTTTGATAGTCAAGAATGGGCAATGTCAGCGTTTAATCAACCTCAATTCACAAGCACCGCTATTCACAGAACAGCAGGCGGAACATTCCCTGCTTTTAGTTCTGCAACCGGAACCTATGAATCTGCGGCATCACATTCCGCTCAAATCCAAAATGCAATAATAACATCAAATTCACCGGCACTTGTGTCATTTGTCAGAGATATTATTGCAGGAGCAGTTTTTAGCATTCCCCCGGAAATAACCGATGAGCAAATAAATGACAATAACGATTTAAGAAACAGTATTATTAACAGCGGTTTTGAAATGGACGCTCTTATTACTGAAGACAGACAAACCGCTCAAGGTTTTGAGGTTTTCAATAACATAACGCTAGTTGGCGGAGTTCAAAATCAATCGGCAACAGCAGTATTCTTCACTTGTCCAAATCATGCGACAGATTTTATGAGAGCAAGAGTTAACACTTTTGGTGTTACTCAACCGGAAACCATTGCTTTCATCAGAGTCGGAAACTATATTATATTCGGTGATGCGTTGGTTGCGTCACGACTGGCTGTCTTTATGAGAAATGAGGGCATGGGTCTGCCGTCTAATATGCCTCAAGTCAATATTGCCGTAAACGATGAACATTTCAACAATCTTGACATAAGAAATTCAGCAGGTGCAATGGTTCACAACCGCTCAACAGTAAATCTAGGTGACTTTTTAACAATATCTTGGACAAACGACCCGCTTTATAGATTTAGTCCAACAGCAGAAGATGCTTCCGTTTCAGGAGAAATAACAAATCTTATCCACACAACAAGCGGCGGTTCATTCCAAATAAGAGTAATAGATTCAATAGACATTAACTTCACAAGAGTTGAAGTTGCCGTGACCGAGTTGCAAGAAAGAGCAGAGGCGCTTGCTGTGTATTTTGCAAATTTGGATTTTGAAACAAGCATAGTGATTAACTCAAACTTTGCAAGGCTTGAAGCACAAGGTGTGTTGTTTGGTGAAGATGTTATGGTTCACATCACTGTCACTGCAAATGATAACTATGCCGTAAGTTTTGCTTCAAACACCTCTATCGAAAGAGTTGCAAACAGACTTATTTCGTCAGACACTAACTACACAATCGCACGAGTTGAGCTGGCGGAAGCAAGAGGTCATATTATAGATGATTTAATAACAGAATTCTCAAGACATGGCTTCACTTGGGGACCTGTCAGAGTTGGCTATGAATGGCTCTATGGATTGAGACTTAGCGAGTTTGATGATGTTTTGATTTTGTCAACAGCACAAGGACTTGCACTGGAAGGAGCGCCTATTTATCAACATATCAGAGTTTATGCAAATGAAACAATGGCAGAGATTTCTTCACTGGGACTTGGTTTTAATCACATAAGAGTCGGAAGAATTATTGTCAGCGGAAATAATTCTGATGCGGTTGCCGGAACGGTAATTTTCTATAACACAAGAAATGAAAACCCTGTTCTTCGTCCAAATCTCAGCGACGAGAACAGAATAATAATGAGAAATGTCAGAACGGCTCTATTTAATCAAGGCATTCATGTTGTTAGCAGTTCTTATGAAGTAGAACATCGTTGTTTTGCTTTAATTACTATCACCAATCATCTTGGGACTGCAACTGCGATGATGTTCACAGGCACTCCTCCGTCAATTGCAACAACAGGGTTTGTTCAAACTCGCGGAAATGTTGTGATATTCGGAGACTATGCGCTTGTTGGTGCGTTTATTGGAGCGTTTGCAGATGCTAACCATCCTCAATTTGCCGGAACCTACAACTTAAATATTAATGTCTCTGACTTAAACAGATTTGAAATATTCAGAGTTGAAATTGTGGGCGAAGGTGAAGTTGCAAGTGGTAATGTTAGAGCAGGCGCACACATTAGAGTGACTTGGCAAACAAGACTTGGCTACACAGTTGGAAATCTTGCTATTAATTCAACGACTGTTGCGGGAGTTCCTGTTCTCTCTCATGCAAGGCAAAGAACTCACTCATTTGTGTTGACATCGGACGCAACGATAACTTTTGCTGCTGCAACCGAAACTCACACTGTCGGCGTTTTTGCAACACCTAGCGGAGTTGATTTGTTCAGAATATCTTTGCCTGAGTCAGGAAGACTCTTTAATATTGACGGCGGAATAAACATAACAGACATTAGAACCGGTGAAGCCATGGAAATTTCATGGCAGGCGCAACCGGGATATTTTGTTGAATTGTTCATTGGCGGAGCAAGAGTTAATGTCAACGGAAACATAAGAACGGTTGCAGGAACTTATTCAATTGCGTCACTGAGCCCTACTCAAATACATCTTAATGCTGTTGCAATATCTCTTCCGGACGGATACTGGAGAGCGGATGTTTTCCATGTCAGTGACAGGCTTAATATTATTGGTAACGGCAGCGGAATTTGGACAAACACAAACTCTGACGGTTTTGCAAGATGGTTAAGAGGAAATTTTGATTTTAGAAACGAAGAAGATGGACTAGGTTATAGTGAAGCAGAAATAACGAGACAAGTGAGCGGTCTGGTGAATGCTTATTTAAGCACTGCCTTTGTCTATAGAAACGAGAGATTGTCGCTCATTCAAGGAGACAGGGCAGTTCAAAGTGTTCCTGTGAGTATCGGAAACAGTAATCAGGAGTGGAGGAATTCAAACACGACAAGACCAAATCTTCACAACATGGATGCAAGTTTATATTTCAATTCAGGCGAGTTTACTTTCGGCGGATTGGGTTCAAGAAGACTTAATCTTAATTATGACACTCAAACAAGACAAATAATGGTCAGAGGCTCAGCGTTCGGCTGGCGTTATAAAATTGAGTTCTCGTTTGTTTCAACTGCTTTTAACGGAAACTATGAGTTCAGAGCGGCAGAAACAGGCGGAGCGGAATTTGCAACCATTTCAGGATTGAGAAACGCCTATGAACAAGGCTTGACAAGAGCATTTGTCAGCGGAAACAGACAAGTTGTTAATGCCGTGATTGCAGCCAAAGAGGCGGGAAATTATGATAACGCTCAAGAGGCGGTTGAAAGTTTGTCTCAAACTATGGCGTCAACTCTTGCTGCACTAAGAGCAAACATAGTCGGAAGAAATATCACTGTTTTTGAAGGAGCGACACAATTCTTTAACGGAACATTTGACCTTGTTCACTATCATGGTTCAGTGTTCAGGATTGATGCAAATATTCCTCAAAGAATTAACTTTGTTCAAACGGAGTTCTTTGTTGATTTGACCTATATGGAAGTGTTTGTGACAAACAATCTCCTAGATGGCAGAGTTTGGCTGGGTGCCGGCATGGTCGGAGTTGAAAGATGGACTGCTCATGCAACAACTCCTTTCCGATTTATCAATTTCCAAGGTGTTCCGACAACACCACAAACTTTGGCAACTATGTTAGACTTCTTTGACGGTTTTGATGATGCTGTTGCATTCCTTCCAACCCAAGTCGGACCAACAGGTATTGTTATCTACAGAAGACCCGGAAGCCATATCGGCATAAGAGTTGACGGAAGAATTCAATGGGTTGCCTACACTGTTGAGCAATCAACTGTTCCGGGCGGCGGAGCAACTGTCAATAATATTCTTCAATCCAGTTTATTTGCAGGTCTTGGAAATATTGAAAGAATTCGTATGCCAAATGCAAACAGCATGTATGCACTGTTAAATGTTCCCGGCATTATCAATATTGTTGAAGTAATTTTAGTCAGAAATTAATAATGAAGACAGATTCTAAAAAAATATGAAAAAACTTCTTTTGCATTCATGTTGCGCAGTTTGCACTATCGGAGCATTGCACGCATTAAAAGAAATAAAAAATACAGAGTATGATACTACTCTGTATTTTTGTAATGACAACATAGACAATTTTGATGAATTTGAAAGGCGGCTGCCTTTATGGTCAATGGTTAGTGAAATCGTAGGGGTGGGTGTCCCCGACTGCCCTCAAGTTAGTTCTATGATCGACAAGGGGCGGCAAAATGCCGCCCCTGCAAACACCACTCCCAAAAATCAAAACTTCCTTAACAATAATTCTAAATTAATAATAGAACCCTATAACCACGAGAAGTTCTTATCAAAAACAAAGGGTTTTGAAAGTGAAAAAGAAGGCGGAAGGCGCTGCAAAAAATGCTTTGAACTTCGCCTTCAAAAAACCTTTGAAAAAGCAAAAGAACTGAACTTTGACTATTTCTCAACAACCCTAACAATATCCCCCCACAAAAACTCACAAGTGATTTTTGAGTGCGGAGAAAGATTGCAAGTCGGTGGAGCGGAGTTTTTGAAAATAGATTTCAAAAAAAATGACAACTTTAGAAAAGCTATCGAACTGTCAAAAAAATATGGAATATACCGCCAAAATTATTGCGGTTGTGAATTTTCAAAAAGATATTAGAAAAGCAAATTGCTTTAAAGAAACAAAGTAAGAGCAACAGAATGTTGTCCTTACTTTGTTTCTTTAATATAGCCTGCTTCTTCCAAAAATTTCTTGAAACAATAATTCGAACGGTCACAAATTTGCTTTAGTGTGTCGATAGGAACTTGTAGTTTCTCTTTTCCTTTGTCGGAATATTCCTTTTCTATTTTTGAAATGGCTGTATGTGAAAATCCTACGAGTTCGCCGAATTGCCGCAAACTCATATTTTTTTCTTGTCTTATTTTTTTAACAACAGCACCGTATCCCATTCATTATATTATAACATTATTTTTTTTAAAAAGCAGTGTAAAATGCTTGACTTATTGTCAATCAAGATTTACAATATAGTCATGAAATCAGCAATCAGACAAATGTATTATGGAGAAAGAGGAAGTTTTGAAGAAATAAAGCCGACAAAAAAATATTTTGAACTTTTGGAAAATTTTGTTGAACTTGAAGATAAGTTGAATTCAAAACTTGCATTATATCCTGAAATTCTGGTATTATATGAAAAAATAATCGAATTGAAAGAAGAGTCGGAAAGCGAGTTAAGAGCAACTTGCTATGTCGAAGGTTTTAGATTCGGTTCTCTTTTCGGAATGGAAATAACAGGTGAATAATGATTTGACACAAAAAAATGCAGGGGCAATTATTAATACTCGCCCGCACAATGTTGTTAGTTGCTTACGAACCACCCCAACAAATAACGAACCAATAAAATTGTAGGGGTGAGCAACGCGAACCCGAATAATGAACAACATAACATTGATAATTTAATCGGGTTCGCATTGCTCGCCCCTACAATTTATTCCCACTCCAGAATATCACTCGTCAAAATAAAATAATGTGCGGGCGGCAGGTTGCCGCCCCTACAATAAATTATCTGTCGAAAAAAACTCGTCAAAATGACTGTATGGGCGACACCCTGTCGCCCGAACAATGTGAAACGACAACCATGAACCACATAACAACCAACAACCACGAACCAACAAAACTGTAGGGGCAGTCAGTGACTGCCCCTACAACATATATTTTATTTTTTTATTTCCCCTAACAACATATCAATTTCTGCTTTTTTTAAGCCTTCTATCATTTCGTTCAAATCGCCGTCCATAAAGGTGTCGATTGAATAGAGGGTCATTCCTATGCGGTGGTCTGTGACTCTTCCTTGCGGAAAGTTGTAGGTTCTAATGCGTTCGCTCCTGTCTCCTGTTCCGACTTGGCTTTTGCGATTTGCCGCAACCTCGTCGTGGGCTTTTTGTCTTGCTGCATCTTGCAACTTGATTTTTAAAACCTTCATTGCTTTGTCACGGTTTTTGACTTGTGATCTCTCGTCTTGACATTGAACGACAATACCGGAAGGTAAATGAGTTATCCTTATTGCACTGTCTGTTGTGTTGACATGTTGTCCGCCGGCACCGCCCGAGCGATAAGTGTCTATCTTTAATTCTTCGTCACGAATTACTATGTTGATTTCTTCGTCATGTTCAGGAAGGACTGCGACTGTTGCGGTTGAAGTGTGAACTCTTCCCTGAGACTCAGTATCGGGAACTCGTTGAACTCTGTGAACTCCGCTTTCATGTTTTAAAAACGAGTAGACATTCGTTCCGCTGATTGAAAAAACAACCTCTTTAACTCCGCCGATTTCCGTTTCATTGATGTCGATAATTTCTGTTTTCATGCGGTGTTTTTCAGCATACATTCGATACATTCTCATTAATGCTGCTGCAAACAACGCCGCCTCATCGCCTCCGGCACCGCCTCTGATTTCAACAATGACATCTTTTTCGTCAAGAGGGTCTTTGGGAAGAAGAAGAATTTTCAGTTCATTTTCCAACTTTTCAATAAGGGCAGACTTTTCATCAAGTTCTTCTTTTGCCATATCGATAAGTTCAGAATCTTTTTCAGTTTTTATGATGTGTTTTGCATCTGCTACATCTTTTTCACATGAAAAGTATTTTTCAATCGTTTCAACGGTTGTTTGAAATGATTTTTGTTCTTTGACAAAACCTGCCCATTCTTTTTGGTTTGAAAGAATAGTTGGGTCCATAATTTTTTCTCCGAGAAAATTATATCGTTCGATTATTGATTTTAGTTTTTCGTGATTCATGTGCTTTCAGCACTCTTGTCTTGACGATATAAAATGCACATTATACCTCTTGCAAAAGTGTTAATTCGTAGGTCGGGCAATAATAACCCTGTCTAATCCGTTCAAGTCTTTGATGATTTTGATATCGGTGAAATTTTCCTTCAACAGTTCGCTGACTTGTTCACTTTGGTCAAAGCCAATCTCCAACATTAAATAGCCATTTTTGTTTAAATGATTTTGAGCCTCTTTTGCAAAAATACGGTAATATTTCAATCCGTCTTCACCGCCGTCAAGGGCTAGATGCGGCTCGAAGTTTTTCACTTCCTCATCAAGGGTGTCAATATCTGCGGTTTTGATATAGGGAGGATTTGAGATGATGAGATCATAAGTTGTAGGGGCGGGCATTGACCGCCCGCTGTTTTCTTCGGATTCTGGCAACGGGCGGCAAGTTGCCGCCCCTATGGGGTCTCCGATTTCAAACATATCGCCTTTATGTAATAACACCTTTTCCCCGACATTTTTTCTAGCAATTTTTAAAACTTCTTCACTGACATCTGTTGCATAGATTTTGGCTTTTGTGAATTTTGACAATGCTTTTGAGATGCAACCGCTGCCTGTTCCGATTTCGAGGACATTGAGCGGGCGGCAAGATGCCGCCCCTACAGATATTGGTTCAGTCGGGACGCCGCTCTCGGCGTCCTCTGCAGTCTGCCAATCATTGTGTGTTGTGCGTTGTGCGTTGTGCGTTGAAATTAATTTTATTGCCTCATCAACTAATATTTCCGTATCATTTCTTGGTATCAAAACATTGTTGTTAACAAAAATTCTTGATTTGTAGAAATCGGTGTAGCCAAGTATATACCAAAGCGGCTCTCTTTCTTTTCTTTTTCTTAAAATGTCTTTTATGCTCAAATACTGGTCAAGTGTAGATTTTTCTTGAGAAGAAATTTCATTTCTTTTGCATTTAAAGACATGACACAAAATCCAGTCAATCTCGCTATTATCTGCATTTGTGTTTTTTATTTCATCTGCAATTTGTTCTCTCAACTCTGCAATTGTCTTTTGTCCGAATTTGATGTCAGTAATATTTTCATTCTCGTCCATTGCTTTTGCCGCCATAAAACTGATGATTGCAACTTCAAGCATTTTGTCATCGTTTGGCTCATAAGTTGTTAATCTCTGTAAAGCAAGTCCCGGAGCGCGAAAAATTTTGACAAACCAATTATCGGGCAAGATTGCAAGCAACTTTAATAATTCAAACGAAAGCCCTGCAACAAACGGCAAAAGGGCAAGACGAATGCCCATTCGTGAAAACATTGCTCCCCATCTTCCAAGTGCTTCTTCATTTATTCCCCACATGTCGAACAGCCAATTAGTGATAGAGAAAACAACGATTGCAATAATCATGACGAAAAACAAAAATGTTGTGCCGCAGCGGTTGTGTCGAGTTGAACATTTCTTCACTTTTTCAACGGTTATAGCAGAGTTTAAAACCCGGCCTTCTTCGTCAACTTCGCCGTTTTTTATTGCTTGTTCATAACAGTTTATTGTTTTGTGTTCTGCTCCGTGAAACATAAAGTTTCGGCGAATATCTTTTAATCGAGACATCAAAAACAAAAACAAAACAAAAATAACCAGTCTTAGTCCGCTTTCTATTAGGGAGCGGTACAAAATATTCATTCCGCCGTCTGTTCTTAGTGCAAAGTCGCCTATGACAAAAGGCAAAACAATAAAAAGTCCGACAGAGAGAAGAAGTCCTAATATAACTGAAAAATACATCCAACCTTTCCCTGGTTGCTCATCTTTTTCAGCGGAAACTTCCGCACTTTTTAAAAGCGTTGAGACTGACATTTTCATCGAGGCAAAAAACGCTATGCAGCCTCTTATTATCGGTGTTTTTTTGAGTGCTGTGACAAAACCACTCGACTTTTTAATGCGAGTGGTCTCAGTCATTATTTCACCGTCCGGCGCAACAATAGACAGCGCCATGCCGTTTTTTCCACGCATCATGACACCTTCAAGTAATGCTTGCCCACCATAAGAAATAGGCTTTTGAGTTTTTTGGCTCTTTTTCAAATCAAAAAAACTCAACGCATAACGCATAACGCATAACACACAACGAAGGTAGAATTTCAGTAAAAAATCTAACAATTATTGTGCGTTATGCGTTATGCGTTATGCGTTGAAGAAGATTTATTTTGCGTAGCGTTTATTAAACTTATCAATCCTTCCGCCGGCTGCTTCGTGTTTCAATTTCTTAGTATAGAAAGGATGGCATTTGTTGCAGACATCGACATTGTATTTGTCGCCTTTTTTGGTTGTGCCGTTGAGGAATTTTTCTCCGCAAGCACATTCAATTTCGACTTCATGATAGTCCGGGTGAATTTCGGGTTTCATAATTATATGGTTCTCCTTGTGTATTTGTTCGCTTGTTATTTTTCTAACAATCTTGCTATTATAACATTAAAAAAGCGTCTTGTCAACTTTTTTTAAGTGAAAAGTAAAAATTGAAAGATGAAAAGTAATGTTAAATTAAGTGAAAAATATTGGTTCGTGGTTGTCGTTTCACATTGTGCGAATATTAATAATCGCCCCTACAGTTATTTTGATGAGTTATATTCAAAACATAATTATTTTTTATAGGGGCGGGAATTCAGAAGAAATTTAATTATTGTAAGGGGCATTCTGCCGCTTGCACAGTTATTTTACTCTTTATTAAATATTCTTCTGTCCAATTCTTCCAAAACATTATAACCCATACTCTGCAATCTAAAATTTCTTGCTCCTACTTCTAAAACGGCAGCAAGGTTTCGGCCGGGTTTTACCGGGACGGTGTAGAGAGGGATTTTTAGACCAAGTATTTCATAACTTTCTTTTGAGTCGCCGAGGCGGTTATATTTTTTTGAACTATCCCATTCTTCAAGTTTTATGACTATGTCAACAACTTGGTTTAGTTTGACACTGCCTGCGCCATACATCGATGAAACATTAATAATTCCAAATCCTCTAACCTCCATAAAGTGGCGTATGTTTGGAGGTGAAGTTCCGATTAAACTCTCGCTGATTCTGGAAATTGTCACTGCATCGTCCGCAATAAGGCGATGATTGCGTTGAATGAGTTCAAGCGCCGTTTCACTTTTCCCAACGCTGCTATCTCCGATAATGAGCATACCGACACCATAGAGTTCAACCAAAACACCGTGTATGGTTATTGAGGGAGCAAGAACTGTTCCCAAATAAGACGAGAGCGAACCCATAAGAAGAGTTGAGCGTTGCTTTGCTCTCAAAACTACTCTTTTGAATTTTTCCGCAGATTCAATAACTTCTTCATGAGCATCCAGTTTTGATGTTAAGATAAGACAGGGAAAGTCATGTTTGAAAAGACTTTCAATTGCTCTTTTTCGTTCGTATTTTGGCAGAGTGTTTAAATACGCAAATTCTTGCTCGCCAAAAATTTGAACTCTCTCGGATGAGAAATGCTCAAAAAAACCCGCAAGTTGAAGCCCAGGTCGGGATATGTTGACAGTTGAAATTTTGATTTTGTCTTTGTCGCCTTGAGATATAATCTCAAGGTCAAGATGAGAGCAAAACTCATCGATATCAACTAAAACAAAGGGTTCGTCGTTTATTGTTTTTCTTGTTCGTTTCATAAAAAAATCTCCGATTTTTGGTGGTTGGTGAATAGTAATTGGTGGTTGCAGAATAAGATGACCATCACTAAAATCCAGCATAACTAAATTTTTTCTCTTAATTTTTTGTGATATTTAAGCGCGAACCTGTGTGCTTCGTCTCGAATTCGAATTAAAAGGTGCATAGCATTTGATTTTATATCAAGTCTCAGCGGCAATTCATTGTTCGGCAAATATATCTCTTCTTCTTTTTTGGCAAGCCCGATTATGTCAAGGTGGGCAAGGTTTGCTTTTTTAAGCGAGGCAATAGCGGCATTTAGTTGACCTTTTCCGCCGTCAATGACGATGAGAGAAGGCAAGACTTCGTCTTGGTGGTTTTTGGTTTTTGGTTTGTGATTTGTGGTTGTCGTGGCGGTCATTGACCGCCCGCAAGTTTGTTCTGCAATCAGCATCGGGCGGTCGAGAGCGCTCGCCACTACAATTTGTCCATCAAAACTACTCTCATCTTCATTGTGCGTTGTGGATTGTGAGTTGTGGGTTGAATTAAATCGCCGTGAAATTACTTCCGCCATGCTTGCAAAATCGTCTGCGCCGATGACTGTTTTTATTTTATAGCGGCGGTAGTCTTTTTTGGAAGGGACACCGTTTTCAAAAACCACACGGGACGCAACATTAAATGTTCCGCTGATATTTGAAATGTCATAGCATTCAATGCGTTTGCATGAAGGAATTCCGAGTAACTTTGCTAATTCGTCTGAGGCTCTTGCTGTTCTGTCGAGTGTCCTCTCTTCCCTGCTTCGTCCTTTTTCAAGATGTTCAAGGGCATTTTCTCTTGCAAGGAATACAAGCGATTTTTTCTTGCCTTTTTGAGGGAATAAAACTTCAACTTTTTTGGAAGAGAGCGTTTCAAGAAAGCCCTCAAGAAGTTCTTTAGTTGTGCTGTTTGCAGGGGCAAATATATTCTGTTCGTGGGGTAAGTCAGTGGCTGCCCCTATCATTTGTTCATCAAATTCATTTTTGCCATTATTGCGAGAAGTGTGATGTGTTAAGTGTGATGAAAATTCATCTATCAAAATTTCTTCTGGCAAAATAGTATTCTTTGAATAATATTGTGTCAAAAAACCCATCAAGGCATCGCTTTCATTTGTCAAGGTTTCAAATGAGTGATTATTGACGCCCATCAACTTTCCTCCTCGAACTATAACTTGGGATATAACTGTCAAAAACTCATCGGATTTTATGCTATAGGAATCAAGGTTAATATCTCCTCTCTCACCAACCAAGTCAGTCAACTCTCTTTCTTTTAATTTTGCAAGTGTTTTGAGTTGTTCTTTGTAGGAAATTGCTCTTTCAAACTCTTCTCTGTCTGCGGCATCAAGCATTCTTTCGTGAATTAAATCATAAGCGGATTTGTCTTTTCCTTTCAAAAAAGCAATCGCTTTTTCAAGTTTTTCTCTATATTCTTCTTTACTTATTCTCTTTTGACAAACTCCAAAACACAAATTAATATGATAGTCAAGGCATTCTCTTTTTGCACTTTTGAAAACAGTTTTTTGGCAAGTCCTGATTTTATAGGCACTTTTTAGAACGCTGACAACATCATTGACTCTCACTCCGCCAAAATATGGTCCAAAGTATTTTGCTCCGTCTTTGCGAATAGTCCTTGTCACTTCAATCGCAGGATAATCATCAGTCATCTTTATTTTGATATAAGGCGGATGTTTGTCGTCTTTTAAAAGTATGTTAAACTTTGGCTGATGTTTTTTGACCAAATTTGCTTCCAGCGCAAGAGCATTTTTTTCTGATAAGGCTAAGATGTAGTCAATTTGTTCAATGCTTTGAACCAAAAGTGTCAACCGTTCATTTTTTGCGCTCGCATTAAAATAAGATGACACCCTATTTTTTAAACTATTAGATTTTCCGATATAAAGAATCTCACCGCCGGCATTTTTAAAAAAGTAAACACCGGGGGAGAGAGGGAGAGAGGCTAGAGTTTCTTGAAGTTTTTGAAAAGAGGTTGACATAAAAAATAGAAAGTAAAAAGTGAAAGATGAAAAATGAGGATAGATTTTAAATGAAATATTAATAGTGAAGAGTAATATAAAAAACTATAACAATATTTTTCACTTTTCACTTAATTTAACATTACTTTTTATCTTTTAATTTTTATTTTTCACCTAAAATCACTCTATTCCTTGCGGCAATGAATATTGATGTGAAATGTGTCCTTCACTCAAATGCACAAGACATTCTGAAAAAATATTAAAAAGAGGTTTAGCATCATCTGTAACAATCGCTGCAACTTCTGCTTCGCTAAACTCTTTTGGACGCACTTTGTTGTATTCAATTGAGAAATTGTTGGAGTTTGCGAAATATTCAAAAAAGACTTTAGCCGTTATGGTGTTGCCGATGACGAATGGTGACAATATCAAAAAATCACGATAAAGGCTTGCAAGCAGTGCGGAGAAATCATCCTTGTTGTCGGAGGAGTGCGGAGTAACAAGTGAGGATTTTTTTGACAAGCGAGAAGAAAATCCGCCGTATTTATTCATGTGGATAAAAAAAGAACGAAGTGAAGCAGGAAGAAGTTTAAAATCTATGCAAGAGGCGCTTGCCAGTTCTTTGTTGTTTTTTCTGACTTGCCCTGAACTTTTAGTATGAAAAAAAATTTTTTTGTGAAGATGAAGAAGAGGGACGAGGTCAAATGAAACAATCGGAGAGGCAAATGATTGTGTTTTGAGAATGTTGAGAAAAACTAAATGATTGTGATAATCTTCTTTTGTTGCTGACTCTTTTTTAAATATGTGGGAAATCATCTCAAAACTATGTCTGCCCAAAAGGGCAAGCACGCTTTGTGTTTCCGCTCTCGGCACAATCATTTTTCCGTCAATATTCAGGATTGCCTTTGCGTTAATTATTAACTTGTGAGCCTCATATAACTCCATATTATCCCTTAAGGTGTCTTTATTGTAGCATATTTTTCAAGGTTTGTAAAGAGATTTTCAACACACAACGCATTATGTGCAGCACACAATGATTGTTAAAATTAATTTTTTAATCACCTAATCTTTTTTTAAGGAATATATACAAAAGTGTCTAAGGCACTTGACTAAAAGGGAAATAAGGAGTATAATGAATGAATAGTGGATATTTGATCAAATCAAATATAAAACTAAAAAACTACACCACATTTAAAATAGGGGGAAAGGCGGACACTTTGATTGAGTGTTATAATGTTTCTGCGCTTATTGAGTGTGTGAAAAAGTTTGGACAAGTGAAGATTCTTGGTGGAGGGTCAAATGTTTTGGTGAGTGATGAAGGGTATGACGGAGTTGTGATTATTAATCGAACGAGCGGGATTGAGCAATTACCAATCACCAATCGCCAATCGCCAATCACCTATGTTTTCGACAGCGGCGTTCGTCTCTCCCATGCATCTCGTTTCTTTCTTGACCAATCGCTTTCTGACTTAGAGTTCGCCTCGGGTATTCCGGGAACTATGGGCGGTGCGGTTTTTATGAATGCGGGAGCGCATTGTTCAAGCATGAAAGATGTTGTTGAGTTTGTTGAGGTTTTAAGAGACGGTGAAATAGTAAGGCTGACAAATGAAGAATGCGGTTTTGGATATAGAGAGAGCGTTTTTAAAAAAACAGTAAGCCGACCACTGACCGTTGAACGCCAATCACCAAACACCATAATCCTTCGTGTTGCAATTCGCGGAACTCCTTCAAACAAAAGCGAAATATTTCAAAAGATTGAAAAATATCGTGAGTTTAGAAAAAAGACACAACCTGTAGGGGCTAGTGCCGGGAGTGTGTTTAAAGGAGTGCAAATGCCTGCCGGATATTATATTGACAATGCCGGACTAAAAGGGCTCTCGATTGACGGGGCTGAGGTGTCAAGAAAGCACGCAAATTTCATTTTAAACACAGGATTTGCAACGGCAAAGGCAGTGAAGGACTTAATCAAAATAGTCAAAGCGAGAGTAAAAGACGAATTTGGAGTTGAATTGGAGGAAGAGATAGAGTTTATTTAGTGAAATGTTATTTGGGGATTATCACACACACACGCTTTTCTCTCATGGGAAAGGAACAATAGAAGATAACTGCTCAAGAGCAGTTGAAATTGGTTTGAAAGAGATTGCAATAACAGACCATGGCTTTTTGCATTTATTGTATCGAGTGAAGAAAAAAAAGTTTTTTGACGAAATGATTGGTGAGTGTGAAAGGTTAAGAGCAAAATTTCCGTCGTTGAAAATACTTCTTGGTGTTGAGGCAAATTTGATGGGGCTTGACGGAAGGATTGATGTTTTGCCGCATGAAATGGACAAGTTGGATATTATTGTTTGCGGTTATCACAAGTTTGTTCGGACCTGGAAATTGAAAGACCACTTTGATTTTTTTTGGCCTAATTTGTTGGGATTCAAGACAAAAAGAAGAACAGCAAAAAACACTGATGCGTTTGTGAAAATGATTGAGAAATATCCTATTGATATTATTTCACATTTAAATCTGGGGATAAAAACCGATGTCAAAGAAATTGCAAAGGCGGCAAAACATTTCGGAACATATATTGAACTCAACGGAAAACGCATAGTTTTGACCGACAATGAAATTGAGACTATCGCAAAAGTTGGAGCAGAATTTATCATAAACAGCGACGCACACTCCCCCGATAGAGTTGGAGATTTCAAAGTCGGACTGGAAAGAGCAAACAGACTGGGAATACCTGCCTTGCAAATAGCAAACTTTGAGAAAGTGCCGAAGTTTAGAAAACAGAATATCAATTAAGTTAAAAATGAAAGGTGAAAGGTATTGTGAATTATTTTAACTTTACTTTTAACTCTTCATTTAAAATTTATCCTTACCTTTCACTTTTAACTTTTTACTTTAATAATATGAATTTAACCAAGTTAGTAAAAAATGAATTAGTGCGTTCGTTTTCAAGTTCTTTTCGTTCAAAGGAGAAGGCTTTTTTGTGTGCGGCCTTTTTGTGGAGCGGAACTGTTTCCTCTTTGCATGGTTATCATCTTGAATTTAAAGTCGGAGATGAGGACTTGGCGGAAGAGGTTATAAAATGTTTGAAAAAATATGGCATTGAGGCAAAGGCAATAACTCATCAAAAAAAGAGAGTTGTCTATGTCAAAGGTGCGGAAAAAGTTTCTGATGTCCTCGTTGTGCTTGGAGCATCAAAAGCGGTTTTGGCGCTTCATGAGACAATTGTTTTGAAAAATGTTCGGGCAAAAGCAAATCGATTGTCGAACTATGATGTTTCAAATATTAATAAAACTATGGAGTCGGCATCAGCGCAACTTGACGCAATCAAAAAATTAAAAGAAAAAGGTGTCTTTGACACTCTTGACGAAAAGTATATAGAAGCGGCAAATGCACGAGAGCAAAATCCTGACGCAAGTTATGAGGAGTTGTCAATAATTTTGGGAATTTCAAAAAGCGGATTAAGGCATAGGCTTCAAAAGATTGTGACAATAGCGTTATAATCAACTTTACACACAATTTAGTTTTGTTCATCTGTTTTTTCTTTTAGAATATGAGAGATAGCATTAATAGAGATTAGGGATTGTTCCAGATGAGAGAAAAGCCTTTTTTCTCTCATCTTTTCTTTTTGTTCATTGCTTTTGAAA
>WRAY01000014.1 GCA_009779975.1 Bacillota bacterium
CATGATATAATAAACCTATGAAAAACAGATTAACAGTAGGAAAACTTATAAAAGCGTTATCGGAGTATGACCCAGCAACAGTTGTTGCGGTTCAAAATAATGCTATTGTTTTCCCTCATGCAGTGACAATGCTAAAAGACACCGGCTTTATCGTCGGCTCTTTTTATATGGAAAAAGAACCTCGTGTTCAAGAGGATTTCTTTTTGGACGGGGAAATTCCGGACAAAGAAAAAAGTCTTTATCAGAAAGTTCTCATTCTTTGCTCTCATATTGATAACGATGAGGCACAGCATTTCTCAAACAAATCATTTCATCATGAGGATATTTAAATTGTGCGGGCGGCAGATTGCCGCCCCTACAGTTGTTTTGACAAGTGATATTCGGGAGTGGGAACAAATTGTAGGGGTGAGCAGCGCGAGCCCGATTAAATTATCATTATTATGTTGCCCAGTATTCGGGTTCGCTTTATTATGTTGTCCATTATTCGGGTTCGCGTTGCTCACCCCTACAATTTTGTTGGTTCGTTATTTGATGTGTTGGTTCGTGGTTGTCGTTTCACATTGTGCGGGCGGCAGATTGCCTCCCCTACGGTTTTTTGACGAGTTTTTTTCAACAAATAATAATTTATTGCAGGGGCGGTTAGTTTCACATTGTTCGGGACGCCGAGCGGCGTCCCCTACGAGATTTTTATCTGTGATATTCGGAAGAAAATTAAATTGTAGGGGCGGCATTCTGCCGCCCGCACATTATAAAAAAACATTCATATTAAACAAATCCTATTCGGACTGACCTACCCCTAAAATTCTTTCTATTTCTAATATTCAACTCCTTTTAAAAACAAACCATTTGCAGGAGCAGGAACTTTTGCCATCCATTCTTTGCCGTCATCAAGAAGTTTTTTGACTTCTTCAATTGTCAAATGTCCCTCGCCTGCTCGAATAAGAGTGCCGATTATTATCCTCACCATTTTGTAGAGAAATCCGTCAGCGGTTACATTAAAACGAAGTGCGGGCACGCCATAGAGATTAAATCTCTCAAAATAACATTCGAATACTTCTCTTGCGGTTGTTTTTGCAGTTGAATGTTTTGCCCTAAACGCAATAAAATCATGAGTGCCAATAAATATTTTTGCACACTCTTTCATTTTTTCAACATCAATATTTTCACAAACTTGCAAAGCGTGTTTGTCTAGCGGCGGAATGGGAAATTTTGATAGATAGAGGTCATAGAAATATGACTTTCGTTTTGCACTTTTTATTGCATGAAAATCATTTGAAACAAATTCAGTATTTGACGCTTTCACATCTTCGGGTAAAAAAGTGTTAAGCGCTTTTATTATTTTCTCAGGAGTTATATTAAAGTTTTCAGGCAAATCAAAATGACAAACTTGCCCTAGTGCGTGAACTCCGGCATCAGTTCGGCCGGAGCCTAAAACGCTTGTTTTTTGATTGCATAACTGAAAGATAGCAGTCTCGACCGCCTCTTGAACACTTGGCAACTTTTCCGATTTTCCCTGCCTTTGAAAACCGCAAAAAGATGAACCGTCATAAGAAATTGTGAGTTTTACTCTTTGCATTATTTTATTGTGCGGGCGGCAGATTGCCGCCCCTACGATTTATTTTTTTATGTGCTATTCGGGAGTGATAAAATACCATAGGAGCGATTATTAATCGCCCGCACCTTATTTTAAATAATTGACGGCGGCGGCAAATCTGAAGAACCTCCCCACCATGTTTCACCTAAATATGTTATAAATTCAAAATCAAAAAAATTGTATCTAAAAACTAAAACAGCAAAAAATATGGCAACTACTACTAAAAGTGCGATTAAATCTTTTAAGCGATAACGCATTTGTTTTAGTCTTGTTCTCCCCTCAGACCCGCGATAACATCTTGAATCCATGGCATTTGCCAAGTCTTCCGCTCGCCTGAATGAGGAAACAAAAAGCGGAATGAGAACAGGAAGCATTGCTTTTGCTTTTTTGAAAATGTTTCTTGACTCAAATTCAGCGCCCCTTGCTTTTTGGGCGTTTATTATTTTGCCTGTTTCTTCCATAAGCGTTGGAATAAGGCGAAGCGCAATACTCATTATAAGCGCCATTTCATGAACAGGAAATCTAATAAGTTTTAAGGGACTAAACGCCCGCTCAATTGCGTCGGTTAACTCAACAGGAGTTGTTGTGAAAGTTAAAAGTGATGTTCCTAAGACGAGACAAAAAATTCTAAGTGCCATGTGAGAAGCATGAATAATGCCGGAAAGATAAATGCTCGGAAAACGAAGATCGCCTGTTAGGGCAACTTCTCCCACATTGCCTCCTCTGAAAAGAGTTGTTATGATGAACATAAAAATCATCAAAAACATAATCATACGAACTGAACGAAGGACTTTTAAAAACGGAACTTTTGAAATTAAAACTAACGCAAAAGCAAAAATGAGTATCGCAAAAAAAACAATGTAAGACTGCACGAAAAAAATCATAGTGATATATAGAACCACTAATAACAATTTCATTCTCGCATCAAGGCGATGAAGAATAGAGTCTGATGGATAATATTGTCCGAAAGATACTGCTTTCATTTTAATGTTTATAAATTCAAATTGATTTCTTCATCGTTTGCAATTTGTCCGCTGTAATTTGTAATTTTTTCAATTAATTCCTCTTCATCAACAATCCCTCTGTCTATTTCAAATCCTTTATCCGCTAACTCGTTTGCAAGCAGAGTTGCTTGGGGCATTGATATGTTGTATTTTTTTAGAATTTCTCTCTCTGAAAATAACTCTTTTGGTGGCTTGACACAAACTATTTCACCTTTATGCATGACTGCAATTTTGTTTGCAACTCGTGCAATCTCGTCCATGTTGTGACTAATCATGACGATTGTTCTGCACATTTTTTCTTTTATGTTTTGAACTAGGTCAAGGATTTCTTTTTTACCCCTCGGGTCAAGCCCTGCTGTCGGCTCATCCAGTATGAGTATTTTTGGCCGCATTGCCAAAACTCCTGCTATCGCCGCTCTTCGTTTTTGACCGCCTGAAATTTCAAAGGGTGAACGGTCTTTTATTTCTTCATAGTTAAGCCCTACCAACTCTATCGCCTCTTTCACCCGCCATTCAATCTCTTTTTTGTCAAGTTTTAAATTCCTTGCACCAAAACCGACATCTTTTGCAACTGTTTCATCAAACAGTTGATACTCGGGATATTGAAAAACCATTCCAACCTCGCTTCTCAATCTTCTAAAATCCAATTTCTTTTGAGTTAGGTCAATCCCTTGAATTATTATCTCACCGCTGCCCTTTTGAATTCGGGTTAAAGCATTCAAATGATTAATCAGCGTTGACTTTCCACTCCCGGTGTGACCGATAATACCAAAAAAATCACCATTCTCAATTTGAAGATTGATGTTTTTCAGTGCAACTTTTTCAAAAATTGACTTCGGGTTATAGGTGTAGGAAAGGTTTTTGATAATGATTGACATGATTTAAAAAATTACAAATTACAGTTTGCAAATCACAAATAAAGAAATTTTAATTCAACAACATTTGTAATTTACATTATGTTGCGAACTAATTCTTCTATCTCATATATATTGTCAGCAAGAGAAACCCCTTTCTCCCTCAACTTTCCCGCTACTCTTGCCGCAAATGGGGCATCTAGTCCAATTCGGTCTAACTCGTTACTCATTGAGAGAATTTCTCGTCCGCCTTCTAAGACTTTTTCACCTTTGTCGAGAGCAATTATCCTGTCGGCTTTTATCGCCTCTTCCATGAAGTGAGTAATCAGAACTATGCTCATTCCCTCTTTTTCTTTTAGTTCCATTACCGTTTTCAAAACCTCTTCTCGTCCGACAGGGTCAAGCATAGCGGTTGATTCGTCCAAAACCAAAACACGAGGCTTTATTGCCAGTATCCCTGCTATTGCAATTCGCTGCTTTTGTCCGCCGCTCAACCTAAAAGGTGTTCCCCTTTTGTGTTCGCTCATTCCGACAGATTCAAGCGCCCAGTCAACCCTTTTGCGAATTTCTTCGGGAGGAAGTCCAAGATTTTCAGGACCAAACGCTATGTCGTCTTCAATTATTGATGCTATCATTTGATTGTCGGGATTTTGAAAAACAACACCGACAGTTTTTCTGATGTCGAATATTTTTTTGTTGTCACTTGTCAAGTTGCCGTCAACTATAACCTCGCCTCTTTGAGGAATGAGCAGTCCGTTCATAAGGCGTGCAACTGTCGATTTTCCACTCCCGTTATGTCCGACTAGTGCGACAAACTCACCCTCACCTATTGTGAAAGAGAGTTTTTTGGTCGCCCGAACTTGCTCAGGCGTTCCCGCATTGTAATAATAAGACACATTTTTAAATTCAATCATAAGACATAGAGCCTGTCCTTAAAGTGCTTATCAGGCTATCTACTTCATTAAATCGTAATTATGCTCGGCAAGCCAAACGACTTGCCGAGCATAATCATTAACTAATTTATTCTAACACTTCTCTTATCTCAAAGTCAAACAAAATAACAGTCTGCAAAATATATTTTCCCTATCCTTTTGTTGCGCCGCTCGACAGTCCGCTGATGAGGAATTTTGAAAGAGCAAAGTAGAGGATAATTATTGGAACAGCAATAAGAACTGAACCTGCAATAAAACGATCGGGGTGGTCACTGCTCATTGCATTAAGACCGACCGCAACAGTCCACATGTCCCTGCTTTCTTGAAGTATTACTCTTGGCAAAATAAAATCACTCCACGGCCACGCAAATGAAGTTATGGCGGTGAAAACCAAAATAGGAGCGGAGAGCGGAAGTATAATTTTAATAAAAACCCCCAAACTTGTTGCTCCGTCAATTCGTGCCGCTTCATCAATTGAATTTGGAATTGTGTCAAAAAAGCCTTTTTGAACAAGATAGCCTAAAGGCGCTCCTGCGCTATATATTAAAATCAGTCCCCAAATACTCCCCAAGCCAAATTCCATCATAATGAAAAAGATAGCGCTCATTGCTAAAAATGAGGGGAAAATTCCGAGAAGAAGTGTCATTGCCATGAGTTTTTTCCTTGAGCGGAATTTGAATCTTGACATAGTATAGGCAGTTAGTATAACAAGAAGCGTTCCGATAACACAACTCAAACTCGAAACAATCAAAGTGTTCAAAAGCCATCTTGGATAGTTGAAGTGGGAAGTTTCAGTAAAAAGAATTCTGAAGTTATTGATTGTCCAAGTTGTCGGTAAAAATCCCTCGGGAGTGTGGATACCTGTTGGATTAAAACTTGAAATGACAATCCACAAAACAGGCAATATAAATATTGCACTGACTATTATCAGTCCGATATAGGTAAAGACAACATCTATTAATTTTTTTGGTTTTAGTTTAAATTTTTTCTTTTTAAAAACAAGAGAACTCATCGGAAAGTGTCCTCCTTTCTATAGGCTGGGGAACGAAGATAAATAAATAATGCAATAGCACTTGTTGCAATAAACATGAGCAGACTGACCGCAGCCCCCAAATCATATCTTCTTGCGTCAACAGTAAGGCGGAAAATCCAGTTGACTAATAGGTCAGTGTCGGAATACGGAACATCTCCAATCATGCTGAATGTTCCGTGTCTTAAGAAGAAGAATATTCCAAAGTTGTTGAAATTGCCGATGAATTGCATTATGATAACAGGCGTTGTTGCAAAGATGACAAACGGCAATGTTATTTTGGTGAACTGTCTAAAACCTGTTGCTCCGTCAATTTTTGCCGCTTCATACAACTCCTTGTTCATGTTGGAGAGTATTCCTGTTGCAAGCAGCATACTTGATGGAATTGAAAGCCATGCCGCAACCAAAATACCTATTATCCTTGCCGACCATGTCGCATCAATTCCTAAAAATGATATTGGGTAAGAATAGGGGTCAAGAAGTCTTTCTTGATTTATCGGCCAAAGAATAGGTCCTGCATCACTGAACAAAAATCTAAAAGCAATAAGAGTAATAAAACCGGGGACAGCAAAAGCAAGCATCGGAAAAAGCCTCCAAATAACTTTTCCTTTGACACATTTTTTGTTATATAAAAGTGCAAGCCCCAGCCCTCCGAAATAGTTAATCGCTGTTGTGATAATTGCCCAAATTATATTCCATAGTAAAACCCGAAAGAATATCGGAGCAAGTCCTCCCTGACCGAACAATTCTCTAAATGACGCAAATCCTGTCCAGTCGGCAAGAGCAGGAAAAGTGTCGCCGGTGAAATTGGTGAAAGCAAGAAGTATCATAAACACAATCGGAATAATACTAAAAACCGAGACAAACAAAATAGGCAAAAACAGAATGGTTTTGTAGAATTTTTTGTCAATATATTCTTTTGCTTCTTCTTTAAATTTTAGAGGCGGACTTCCTTTTTCAACTCTCAATTGAGTTAAATAGACATCTTTGATATTAGTCACATAGGCAAACAAATACATCATAAGAAGAATAATTGCAAAAAGTCCCATTGTCAGCATCAGAATACTATTATCACCGTGAATTCCTTGAGCAGGGTTTCCGGCAGCAGTCCCGAGCGTAAAAAATCCTGCAATATCCGCCGCCCCGCGAAAGACAAAAAACACAATAAGTCCTGCTTGAATTGCAAAAAATATCAAGCCTTTTACTACTTGTTTGTAGATAAGTTGCCCAAAGCCCATGATGAACATTGAGAGGATAACTTTGTAATTTGCAGTTGTGAAAAAATTCCCAAATGCAAGTGTTTTTGTTTTTAGATAATTCATGATTAATTGTTTGTTTTTTATATTAAAGTCTAGAAAGTCACTAACATGAGAAAAAATTATTTTGCCCCCGCAACACTCTTATAACGAATACTGTAGTTGCTTGTTTGTTTCAAGGTTGTAGGGGACGGCATCCTCGCCGTCACGAATTGAAGTGGTTCTGTGGCAGACAGCGGAACGGCGAGGATGCCGTCCCCTACAATCAATACCTCAAAAAAATATCCTCATATATTCCTTCATTGGGATATTACTACTATGAAATTGCTGCGATTGCTCTTGTTATGGCAGAGTCCAAAGTGACAAGAGCGGCTAATTGCCCGGAAGGATTAGCGTATCTTGGAAAAGAGCGAAAAGCGTCTTGTGAAACTGAGGCAAAAAATGATTGAACAGGATTCCAGACTTGTGCCATTTCTCTAATGCCCGGCATGACAAGAATTTCACCGCTTGCTAATTTTTCATTAATAATTTGAGACATTCCTCCGACATGCTCAGCAACATCTTCTCTGGAAGGAACAATTCCTAAGAGTTCATGACGCCTTTCCATCAAACGAAAACTTGTTGCAAAGTTGACAAAAGCAAATGCCGCATTCGGATAATCAGTCCAAGCGCTTATTGCATAGCCGTTAACTCCGCCCATCATTATTGTCGGAATTAAGTTTGGATTAGGGTTAGTCAAATCTCCGCATTCGGGAAGAAATGGCATTGGCGCAACCCCCAGTTCAGCAATTGCCTCTTCTCTGGTAAAACCATTTCTCATAAAAGCATCAATAAAAAGAGTGTAGACATCGGGAGTTGTCATGGTTGCGGCAACCGTTCCTTGTGCTAAAAGGTCATATAATAAAGGAGTTAATTCATGGGTCGTTACTCTGCTGTCCATGCTAGACGCAAGTTGCCTTATTACTCCGACACCACGATATGCATTATTTTGTGACAATCCAACAGTTGAGGGGTCAGTGTTATTTTCTCCGAAAATATAGCCGCCGAAACTGAAAAGATAACCCATGTTAAAATATGGGTCGATGAGTGAACGAATATATCCTCTTGTTGCGCCGCCCATCGCATTTCTTTCTCGATTAAATTGATAGATATTTCCCCAAGTGTCTAAAGTTCCTTCCGGAACAAGTGACCTTCTATAATAAATAACCGGTCCTTGAATCATAACAGGAACACCAAGAGTTGCCGGAATTTCTTGCCTTAGGGGCTGACCGTCCTCGCCGATAACAGGATAGCCGTTATCGTCGACAATAATTTCATCAACAAAACCAAAGAACGCATTCCATGCCTCATTTGAAATATATTCATAGGCATCTAATCTTTCAATCGGAAGCGGAAAAATATGTCCGCCGTCCGCAAAACGCATTAATCTGTCGTTTGCTTGAAAAATAACACATGGTCCAAAACCAAAAGGTCCTGCTTGCTCAAGGTCAATAAAATTGTCTTGATTAGCGTCAACAGCCATGATGTCATAACTTGCAAATTCCGCATTAAACGCTTCTATTACTTCATCCAAAAAACCTTGCAGAATTGCCGTATCATTTTCTAAAATTCTTATTCTTGCCCCTCTCTCTAACTCACCGGTAAAAATTTCTCTTCCAGGTCCTAAAATAGTGTGGGAGTTTGCGCCAATAACAGCAATAATACCAATAAGCGTCCCTAGATGAACAAGAACGAGAAAAATTACCAGTATTATTTTTAAAGGCAGCCTTTTTTGAATATTTTGATTTTGACTTTGCATTTATCTCACCTCCTCAATAACAAACCCGCAACTTGAAATTGTGTTGTTTTCATAGTTATGACTACAAAGTATTTTACCTTTTGTTTTCAACTCAACATCTTTTCCTGAATTATTGATATATAACTTTATCGCTTTGTTTTTATTAAATCGCTCTAAAATAAAAATTTCGTCCTCATTTGAAAACCTTATGCCGCCGCTTTTTAACTCTTCTCTCTTTTTCAACTCCGAAAGAGACATTATAACTTCTTTAGTTTTGTTTTTTTCCTCCGCCCTTTTCCAATCAAACGCACGCCTGCAATCAGGGTCGTAGCCTCCGTTCATTTCCAATTCAGTTCCATAGTATATCATCGGAGCGCCCATATGCATAAAGCAAAGTGCTAAGGCACAAATGAGTTTGTTTTTGTCTTCTTTTGCAAGTGTTAAAAACCTGTGAGTGTCATGAGTATCCAATAAATTCAACATCATACGGTTAACTTGAGTTGAATTGTTCATTAATATTTTTGACAATCTCTCCAAAAGTCCTTTTGCGTTCATTGATTTGTCCAAAAAATATTCATAACAAGTTTTTGTAAAAGCATAGTTCATTATGCTGTCAAACATATCGCCTTGCAAATACGGCGAGGCATCATGCCAATTTTCACCGATAATAACGCAATCTTCTTTTTGGCTTTTAACGCTTCGTCTAAAGTTTCTCCAAAAATCAAAACTCACTTCATCAGAAACATCAAGACGCCAGCCGTCAATATCATATTCTTTTATGTAGTAGGATGAAATATCGATTAAAAATCTTTGCACCTCTTTGTTTGAAGTGTTAAATTTCGGCATGTAAGTGCATGAAGAAAAACATTCGTAGTTTAGAGGTTTTTTTGTCGGCTTGTAACCGTTTATAATAAACCAGCCATGATACTTTGATTTTTTCCCTTTCTTTACAACATCTTGCCATTCTTTCATGTCCTCGCCGCAGTGATTAAAAACAGCGTCAAGAACAATTTTTATTCCATTTTTGCGAGCGGTTTCAATTAGTTCTTTGAGACACTTGTTTGAGCCGAAATGACTATCGACTGTGTAGTAGTCGGTTATGTTGTATTTGTGGTTTGAGGGCGAAGAAAAAACAGGAGTTAAATAAATTGCATTGCAGCCTAAGTTTTTAATATGGTCAAGATTATTTATTATTCCCTTGATATCACCGCCTGCAAATGTTTTCGGAGTTGGAATATCGTCCCATTTTTGGTCAATATATTTGTCGCATTTGTCAAAATTTCCTCTTGCAAACCTGTCGACAAATATTTGATAAAACACTGCCTCTTTCATCCAACTCACTTCTTTGTGGACATCAATTGAATTAATATAAGGAACTTGAAATGAATTAAAATACGCTTTAGAAAAATCATATTTTTCCAAAACTCCGTCTTCACAATAATAATAAATTTTACCTTTAAGTTTTAATTCAAAAATATAAGATAGTCTGACATCATTAAGTTTAAGTTCAATCACATAGTAATCATACAATTCATCACTAAATTTTTTCCTCAAAAATGCTTTTTCTTGCTTTTTGTAGAAATCGTATTTATAGCCGTAAATAATGCCGATACTCTCAAAATCATTTTCTTTCGACACCCTTAAACGCAAAACAACCCCATCATTTGATGAGAAAAAACAAAACTTTGAATATAGCGGAATATGGAGTAGAGCGTGTTTGTTCATGATAGTTAGTGGTTGGTGGTCGGTGATTAATATGTTATTTTTTTACTCTCTTTAGAAACAAAAAGACTTTACTTCCGCCAATCACTACCCACTAATTAATGCTTGACAGTTCCTTGAAGATAGTATAAAATATACTTAGTGGAAAATAAGCGTGCGACAAATAAAGATGTGGCGGCTCTTGCAGGAGTTAGTGTTGCGACAGTCAGTTATGTCATTAACGGAAAGGCTGACCATATATCCGAGATAACCAAAAAAAAGGTTATGCAGGCGGTCAATTTTTTGGGATATTCTCCAAACCTTTATGCTTCGTCACTGAAAACAAATTCCGCAAGAAGTATCGTTGTTCGCTCAAATTCATCTTTTAGCAGTTTTTGGGATATTGAAATCGCTTCGCTAACAAGAGAATTAAGTAATGTTTCAGAAGAAAAAGGCTATAATATATTTTTCTCTCCCGACACAAAAGCGGAAAAACTCTCGCATGAAGCGTGCATTTGTATTAATATGAAAGAACAAGATTTTAGGACACTCGCCGAAGAAAATTTTGTTCCGCTTCTCACAGTCGATGCACTTCTTAATGACCCTGTCTTTTATCAAATAACAACTGACTACGAAAAGATAAATGCCAAGGCGAATGAGTTTTTTAAAGGTAACGATTATGTTTATCTCGCTCTTACTCCCTCATGCGAACAACTCAAAAAAGAAATTGAGACCGTTTTTGAAAATGTTGTTTTTATCTCGAACATAAAAGATATTGCTTATTTAAAACCCTCTTTCAAAAACATCACCATATCTCAAACGGCACTTAATGAATTAAAACCGCTTTTAAATAACTATAACATATTTCATTATCAAAGTCAAGACAAAGCAAGAAAAATTTTAGACTGTGCTGCAAACGCTATTGCAAGAGTGAATGTTCCGGATAAGGAACACTTTGTTAAAGTTTAGAATTCTTTGCGAGAATACAACAATTAGTTAAAAACAACAAAACAAAAGCCTCTTTAGGGTTTCGCCCCAAAAGAGGCTTTGTCTTGTCAAAAGGAAAATGAAAAAAACCTAAAGAAATGATGATTAAGTCTAACGCTAAAACTGATTTTAGCGAGAGGAATTAATCAGCGTTTCCATAATTTAAACAACTCTTGTCATTGTTACTTGACTTGTCAAAAGATTATAAACAATTCTAAATGTTCCGCCGCCGGTTGGTGCTATTGTGATATTAAATCCTCCTGTTCCGAGTTCATTAGTAACATAATTTACCATAGCACTTTGATTAGTCAGATTCGGCCAGCCTCTCCCAATTCCGGTTCCGATTAATGCTCCTTGAGGATTTCTTGGATTGTAATGAGCAAATCTTCTTAGCATGAAAGCAGTTGCTTGCGTGTTTTCTCCAACGACAACAGTAGCAGTAAGCGTTAATTCAATTGTCAGCAAGAAACGGTTTTCAGAATCCGGAGATAGTCTGAATTCTTCAACTTGCGTCCAGCCGTTTAAGTTGCCTGCCACATAAACCATGTCGAGGCGATCATTTAACATAACTGTTATTCTGCCTGTTGCTGAATCCATAACAATAATGTATTCACCCGCAACTTGAATTGCAATATTCAAGTTGTCTGCATCCACCGGAGCAACAATCGGAGTAGTGACAACAAAAGGATATTGATATTGCATTCTTCTTTCATTCCACATTCCTGCACCGCCTTCGTATCCATAGTTAAAAGAATTGATGGTGAATTGGTCTCCGACTGCAAATTCTCTTATTATATAGAAACTATCGCTAGTGCCAACCCTGTTTAGTCTTGCACGGTCTTGCAAAATGTTGTCAATATGCATGAAATTCCAATTAAATTCACCAAAAGCACCGTTGAGATAGAAATCAAATTGAGGTCTTGTCGCCGCTTGATTGACTGTGACTGCAAGCGTTGTTTCTGCATTGTCTTCTAAATTTGGAATAATTTCAAAAGTGAAAAGCCCTGAAACAGTAGTGATAAGGTCATTTCCGGCAGTGCGGAAGAATGCTTGACTTGTCGCAGTTAAATGTCTTCTGTCAATACGATCACCCCAAACATCAGCAACTGAATTATCCGAAAGTAATAAATCTCTTGCATGGAAATGGAATATTTCACCGGCACTCATCCATCTTGTGAGCCTGTGTCCTGCGTCAGCAACACTCATGCGATGTCTTGGAGTTCCCATGTGTATATTATTAGAAATAATCGGACCTCTAATATAGTAACTTCTAAGAGTTGCTAACGGCTCTTCAATTGCATCACTAATTCTCTCAATATAAAGTCTGTCAAAAGGATTAATTTGTTGAGGGAAATCAGCAACTGTCATAAAATCATCTTGAGGGTGAGTGATAAGCCTTATGCGGAAATGCCCGGCGGTTGCAACGCCTATGTTGTTAAGTTGTTGATGCGTAGCAAGATGATTTCCTGCGTTTGTCAAATGTGTTCCTGATTGAATCAAATACCCAAAACCGCGCTGTCTGTCCCATGGATTGGCATCTCCGATGATTTGAAATTGGTCGCCAACATTCAAATCAGTGTATATTTCAAAAATGTTTTCTGTTGCGGTTGACTCATTATCAAGTCTATGCGCTTCAGTTCTGCTTGCTCCCCACGCACTCGTCAAAAGTCTGTTGCTTGTTCCTGTTCCCGCAATATGCCAAAGTCTAGTATCCGCTTGATGAGGCAAACCGAATGCTCCGAACACATTAGTGTCTTGAGTTATCGGATTTGCAAAGTTAAACGGGATTGTTGTGTTTGGATTTCCGCCGGTTCCGGGAATTGAAAACCAGCCGCGGAAAGTGCGACCTTGAACAGTCGGAACATTGTCTCCGATTGCTCCGTTTGCCAAAGGTGCCGGAAGAGTTTCTCCGTCCTCAACCTCAATTTCAAATAAGAATCTACCCTCACCCGTTTGAGTGTCATAGAATCTTACAGTGTGAGTTTCAACATCCTCACACGCCACCAAAAAAGCCACAGTAAAAGACACAACAAGCGCCAATAAAACTGCAACTAAAAGTTTTCCTTTCTTCATCATTTTTCTCCTTTGCGTCAATTGACGCCCTTGTCACAAGCACTATGTAAAAATAATATTTCATTAGTTACTTGTTTTTTCAAGGTATTTCCGAAACACTATGCCTTTTTTACTCATCCACTTAAAAAGTCCATAAATCATTTCACAGTTTTTTTAGAAAAAATCGCTGAAAGGTTTTTTTCGTATTTAGAAATACGAAAAATGATTCGTTTCAACAATTTTAACAAAAAAATGCAGCGGATTTATTGAGACATTTAAGTGGATTAGTAGTAGTGTTTCTTAATTTTTTATTTATTAGACAAGCATTGCTTGAAAAATACTATTTAACATTTTTGGTAACGCTGATTTTTAATGGTAAAAAAATTTTTCGTTTTCTCATAACCTAGATAATTTGCGGAGATGTCTTCGACACTTTTGTTGCGGAATAATATTTGCGAAGAGTTCACTCTCCAAACTATGTAGAATTCTAAGCAGATAATTTTAAAAAATATAATCTAGTTAATCGATTAACTAGATTATATCACACAAAAATATCATTTGTCAATACTTTTTACAAAAGTTTTTAACTAGTAATTAATGTAAATTATCCAAAAATAAGCGTTGCTTTTTTCACTATTCAAAAAAGAATGACCAAAACACACCAATAGAAAAAAGCATGACAACGCAATAGCCAAAGTAATCGCAAAACCAACTGCAAGTTGCAACAATATAAACATAATTTAGTGCAACAATGCAACGCAAGCGAAGCAAAGTGCGAGAAGGCAAAAAAGCGAGAAAAGGGCTCGCCCCTCTCGCTTTGCCTTCTCGCTCGCCGCTTGCGGCGTGCAACCTAGTGTTACCTCTTAAACTTAGGACTTCTGTGGCAGGTTTTACTGCAAATAATCACTTTTAATGTCTAATACACGATAAAATATTATTTTGGTTTGTTTATGTTGACATTTGGCTTCCATTTTGCAGATTCAAACGAATCACTTGTTGTGCTAAGCATTTCTATCATATTTTCATGTGACAACTCAATTAACAAATATTGTAATCTTGCTTGCTTATTTTTTCTATTTCTCTTATTAAAGTGCTTAAAAACATCAGCACTTGATGGCAATTTATCGTGAAAGTAAATAGGAGAATAATATTGATAAATATATTTACAAATCCGATATTTCAAATACCTGTTTGACCTATCAATATATGCCCAAACTATTGTAATAGTTGTAAATGCCAAAGACACCAGTGAAATTATTAATGCAGTAATATTCATATGACTACACACTCTCCACGATTGCGATTTTTTTGAGTGAGATTGTAAAGATTATCTCTTGTATACTATTTTTTATATTCATAAAAATCCCATCCTTTTTTTCGCCCCACACAAGCTGGACAGCCTTGACCTCTAGTTCTCGCACTTATAGAGGCTTGATATTCATGTCCAAACTTACATAGCCACCAAACTTTCTTGTTTGAGCCTCGCGAAACATCTGTAGGATTCAAATCGTTTTTAGTTGGATGCCACTCCTTTACTAAATTAGGGAATGCTGTTTCAAAATCATTAAAACCAACTAAAACTTTTTGTCCTGCACAATATGGACAACCTTTACCATTATTTCTGTTGTTAATTCTTGCAGTGAATACATGACCACATTTTCCAATCCACCAAACATTTTTTTCAGAACCCACACTAACTTCTTGCGGTGTCAAAGGCTCATTCAATTTGGGATGCCATTCTTTTGCTAATTTTGGATTCGTAGCTTCTAAGTCATTGTATCCTTGTAGCACACGATGTCCAGAGCAAAATGGACATCCATAACCTTGATTCCTTGAATTAACTTGTGCTTTCCACTCATGCCCACACTTTCCATGCCACCAATACCTTCTATTGGAATTCGCCATAATCATGTTTGACTTGATGTGTTCGTTTTTTGTTGGATGCCATTCTTCCGCAAGTTTTGGATTCTTGGCTAATAAACTTTTTTGAAAAGATGTTTTCATTGTTTTTATAATAACACTTAATTAAAAGTTTGTCAAATTTTTTATGCTCATTAACACATATTTTAGTTGACAAGCCTATATTTTGATGTTATGATATAAAAAACTCGACTTAGAATTTATTAAAATGTAAGCGTGCTATGGAGGATTTTTATATGACAGAAATATTGAGAAATGAAATTGAAAAAGACATAGTAAGATGTCAAGAAGCCCAAAACCACATTGAGGGTAGTCAAGAATTGTTTAATGAGCTCACTCATAAGTATGATGAAGTATTCAAAAACTTTTCACACGGAATTACTCAGTATGCAAAAGCTATAGCAAATGTATATGACTACAGAAGAGAACTAAATAATCTAAAATCAAAATTAGAAGGTAAATTATTAAATAGTTAAAATAAGAAATAAATAGCACGCATTTAGTTGGTTAAATTTTTTACGAGTTTTTTACGAGAAAAGTCAAGTTATATGCTTGGCTTTTTTTAATTTCGGGTGGGTAGGTTTGGGTCTTAATCAAAAAAGCAGATACGAGTTCAAAAAACTCACATCTGCTTTTTTGTTTCGGCATTTCTACCCTTTGATGAACCAACCTTTTTCATCTCTCATATTGTGATTAACCAAATATTCTGGCAATTCAAATTTTTGCTTAATTTTTTCATATTTTCAAATCATTAAATTTCTAAAATAGGTAGTGGATTTTTAGCGAAATCTTGAAAATCTAAATCAGTATAATTTACTTTTCCAAAAATTCTTTCAAATCTTTTCTGCTCATCGTCTTTCCATTTGTTATTTTTGCCATTGATAATTGTAAATTTTAGAGATTTCTTGTTTGAATATAAAGCATCTAACAATAATGATTTGATATGGACATCCGCGTCAGGAAAAGAATATCCGCAAAAAATAATGTGATTTGCTTGCCTTAAATTTTTTTTCACATTCTGTCCAAACATTATTCAAAAAAGAATAAACAAAACACACCAATAGCAAAAATCCCGATAACAATGTTCGGGATTTTATCTTCCACGAGGATTCAACTCGTTCTCTCATTTTTTGTCTTTTGGTATTTTGGGGAGCCAGAAATATCCTCTGTCATTTAACATTTTATTAAAAATCGATAATGTGTAATAAGAAATTATTTAGCCTTTTACTGCTCCGCCTGTGACACCTCCGACATAGAACCGCTGAAGGAAAATAAATAAAAGGGCTGTCGGCAATCCGACAATAACAGAGCCGGCGGCGAAACGAGTAAAGAATTGATCAATTGAGGCGGGTGTAATAATAATGTTGTAAAGACCTACTGCTACAGTAAAGAAATCAACTTCTCTTATAACATAACCTGCAAACATGAAGTCTGCCCAAGGTCCAAGAAAACTTGTTAGAATAGTAAAAATTATTATAGGTTTACTAAGCGGTAAAATAATTGTAAAAAATACTCTTGCGTTTGACGCTCCGTCAATTCGTGCTGCTTCATCGAGATTGTTGGGAATAGTGTCAAAAAAGCCTTTTGCCATAAAAAACCCTATTCCTGCTCCTGAGGAGTAAACAATCGGAAGTGCTAAATAGTGCCAAAAGCCATTTAGCAGTCCAACATTACTAAGCATCACAAAAAGCGCAATCATCGTCAAAAATCCCGGAAACATTCCTAAGATTAGTGCGATATTCATGTAAGGTTTTCTTAATTTGAATTTGTAGCGCGAGAGAACATAGGCAATACTAAGAACAAATAGTGTTGTCATCACGCATGTTATGATTGCAATAACAAGAGTGTTTAGAAACCATCTGCCAAAATTCATCACAGCACTTTGCTCGGTGAACAAGAGGATATAATTTTGAAAAGTCCAATTTTGAGGCCAAAATTCAGCGACATTTCCCGTTGGAAATTCTCTAAAACTTTGAAGTAGCAGCCAAATAATCGGGACAAGCCAAATGGCACACATTACATACAAAAATATGTTTTTAAAAGTAAAAAGTGAAACTTTTGAGAAAGAGGTTTTTCTTTTTTTAATCATTATGCAAATTCGCCCTCCCTTTTATAAGTTGCACTTCTTCGATAGAAAACAAGTGAGAAGACGGCACTGAGCGTGAACACCATTATTCCGATAACCGAAGCAATCGAGAAATCCGATCGATCTCTTGTTAGCCTGAAAAGCCATGTTATTAGAAGGTCAGTGCTTCCTGCATGATAATAGTTTAGGTTTCCGGGATTTCCGCCGGTTAAGAGGAAAATAACATTGAAGTTGTTTAAGTTGCCAATAAATTGAGTGATTAAATACGGAGTTGTTATAAACAAAACAAACGGCATTGTTATCTTAAAGAAAATTCTAAATGGTCCTGCTCCGTCAATTCGAGCCGCCTCATAAAGTTCTTTTGGAATATTCATCAGTATTCCGGTTGCTATAAGCATTGTAAAAGGAATTCCTATCCATAGGTTTGCAATAATTACTGTTGCTCTTGCGACCCATGGATTTGCCTCTACTGAAATAAACCGAATATTCTCGCTGATAATCCCTACTTCTCGTAAAATATTGTTGAAAACACCATGATCATCCAAAAATGTTCTTAAAACCATTAAGGTGATAAATTGAGGAATTGCTATTGAAATAACAAGCAGTATTCTTATTAATTTCCTACCCTTCACTCCTTTCGAATTTATTAGCATTGCGACTAATATTCCAAGAATGTAGTTAGTAATTGTTGCAAGAACAGCCCATGCCAGCGTCCATAAAAGAACACCAAAGAATGTCTGTCTAATTCTCGGGTTTAATGCAAACAACTCGCCAAAACTTCTAAATCCTGCCCAAGAAAAAAACTGGTTAGCAATATATTCCGAATCCTCAGGATGCATTACTTGAGAAAAATCAGTAAAAGCAACAAGTATCATGAAAACAAGCGGAACAATCAAAAAAACAGTCAAAAAAATCAAAGGCACAATCATCATAGTAAAATGAAAATTTTCATTAACTAATGATTTCAAATCGTCTTTAAAATTTGCTTTTACAAAATTCTCGTTTTCTTTCTTCTTGTCAAATTGTCTTGACAAGGAAACAATATGAAAGTATGCAAACAAAAACACAAAAATTACTGCAAGCCCAAGCACTCCATACAAAAGCATTAGGAATGAGTTATCGCCCGGAATACTGGTGACAAGGTCAGGAGCAAGTCGAAAAGGATATTCGCCAAGTGTTATTAAATCGCCAATTAGTCCAAATCCAACGAAACCCATAAAAACCCAAAAACCTATTTGCAATACTAAAAAAATTATGCCTCTCACAAACTGCTTATGGACAATCTGATACAGCCCCATGACAAAATAGGACAGTTTTAAAATAATGGAACCTCTTAAGAAGTCTGTGAAAAAAGATTTAAATGATTTCATATGTGAATAGTTTTATCTTCCTAATATTCTTTCAACCAAATCGTCCAAGTGATTTTGCATTTGTTGTTCATTGAATGACCCGTCAGCGTTGGTTGCCATAGTTCCGGCATGAACGCCTGAAGTTATTAGTCTTGCCGGATCCCAAAATCTTTGTATTTGAGGGATTGATGGTGCCGGGAAAATGTTTTTACTTTGAGATATTACTGCTTGAACCATATCATTTTCCAAAACGACTTGATTGTCATGAAGCCATCTGTCGCTTGGCATAAAATTCCATTCATTAAATCTTCTTAATTGATTTTCAGGACTTGACAAAAATGCCGCTAATTGCATTGCAAGAGGACGGTTTCCGCTTCTGTTATTCACAACATACATTTTGTAGTTAGCAATACTTACCATCGGCTCTCCATTAATTGTCGGAAGTCTTGCAATTCCAAGATTGTCGCCTAGAACTTGCCTGAATGCATAAATTCCATAAGGCCCTGTGATAAAAGTTGCAAGATGTCCTTGCCCCATGGTGGTGACCGCCGCACTTCTTGACATATCGGTTATTGACATTCTGTTTTCATGGATAAAACGCATTGCCTCTAAACTCTCGGTTGAGTTAAAATCAGCAAAAGTCGGGTTAACTCCGTATTCACCAAAAAGTCTTGCACCATAAGTTAAAAACCAATTAATAGTGTAGAACGCATCTCCCATTGCCATTCCGAAAGGACGATGAGGGACAGGCATGTTTAGTGCAAAAATATCTTCAATAGACTGAACTTGCTCGGACGATATTAAAGCCCTGTTGTAGAGCAGGACATGAGTATCGAAAGTGTATGGAAAGCCGTAATACAAAAATTCTCCTGCATGAATTCCTCGAGATGCCATAATTGCCTCAGGGGTGTTGCGGTAAATAAGGTCAATCAAAACATCTTCAACAACAGGAAATAGCAGCGGACGAACTGCTCCTAATTGGTCATGAGGCAAACTAATGACATCGGCAGCATGTGCCGGTGAATCTCGAAAGCGAGTGACAGCATCAACCTCTTCCATCGGAGTAACATTAATTATTATCCCTTGCTGAGTTAGGTTTTGCTCATTTGAAAACTGAGTGACAAGTTGTTGAATAACAGCAATATCACGAGTTGCAGCCCAAACCGTTAGCGTTGTTTGAGTTGTTGCACCAAGCAATCCGTCTCTATCGGGCAGTTCCCAAACTTCAGGCGCACGAGACAAATCCAGCGGGTCAGTCCAACCCGGAGGTAAAACAAACTCCTCCTCTTCTCTTTCGTTATCACAAGCAACAAAAAACATTGCGCCAATGATTAGAGACAGAATAACACACAGTATTTTTTTCATAAAATTTATCCTCCAATTTAAAAAAGTTTTTTTTATTTAATTAACTGCCCTTTAAGCGGACATTGACCGCTTAAATGAACATGATTGTGGCATTTTAAAGAGATTAGAAAAACGCTTCCTTAAAATGCCACATCGATTTAGTTTATTTGTCTTTTAGTTTGTTGGAATATTACAACTCTCTGATATCACGCCAAACTCCGTTAACATGAATTTGAAAAATGTCCTCATGGACTCTAAACGCAGGAACATCTTCTTGGAAAGCATCAACATCATCTTCAATCGTTGGAACATCCCAGTTTGCACGATTGGCAACGATTGCAGGAACAGTTCCACCACCATTTCCAACATGAATAATGTTAGACGAAGTATCAGATAATGCAAAGTTATTTGTAAATACTCTGTTGTTAGCGTTAAGAGGAGTGAAACTAGACATCAAAACAACATTAGTAAAATTAAATGGAACAGGATTATTTGTATTCCCTCCAACAACACCATTATTTTGGTTTGAAGCACCATTCACTGTCAGCGATACAACAACATTAGTTAGATTAATTGAACTTGCCGCCGCCGCACCCCAAGTTTGCCCATAAATGCCACCCAACATGTTCCCGCCTTGAGCATGAACAATGGTTATAAAAGAGTTACTAACATAAATATTCGCTGTGTTAAACTGACCTATAATGCCTCCATGAGTTTGAGTGTCACCTGTTGTACTAACATCTATTACTACATTGCTAACAACAACAGTTTCTCCATTTCTCGCTTCACGCCCAATAAACCCAGAATTTCCTCTCACTTGAGTTGAATTAATGAAGTTAATGTTTCTTACTATAGAAGGAGTAGCCGTAACTCCTCCAATTGTATTAAATAAACCATTTCCTGAAGGAATATGCAAACCCGTTACAGTGTGACCGTTTCCGTCTAAAATACTTCTAACAAAATGTGAAGCCGCTCCTAAACTTACTCCAGTCATATCAATATCAGCAGTCAAAACAAAATGCCCATCATTTATATCGCCACCAACTCTTAAATTGCTTGTAAATTCAGCAGCAGTTCCGATTCTAGTCCAGCCTTCGAATGGGTCGTAGTCGCCGTATTGAGCGTAGAGAGTTTTTGTTGCGGTGATGTTAATAAGTTCGGCAAGTTGCACTTGGTCTCCATTGACAGGAGCGTCAAACCAACCGAGGAAAGCGGGGGTCGTAACGAATGAAGGAATGTCTGTCGGATTCCACATATCAGCGGCAACTGAGAGTGAGCCTCCGCTTCGGACTAAAATAGTTGCGCCTTGAACAGGAGTTATTGTTCCTGCGTTTGCGGCATTTGGATTAAATATAACTTCAATCCATGTTCCCCAAACAGCGTAAAGGTTCATTGACTCTCCGTTTTCAAGTAGTTCCATTGCAGTATTGATTTGACCTTGAGTTGAAACCGTTCCGCCCGGAATCAGTGACCAGCCGAGGAAATAACCGTTTGCAGTGTTAGAAGGAGTCCAATCAATAGTTATTGCAACACCTTCTTCTTGACCCATAAATGCATTGTGAGGGTCTCTTAGGGCAACTCTGATATATTCGCCTGCGATATCACAATAAACCCAGTCATACAACCAAACTGAATAATAGAAAGTGATTTCATCCCATCTTGCATGCCAAGTTGCATTGCCTTGAATATTTTGCCAAGACGCCGCTGTTGCTTCTGTTCCTGCAGTTGCAGGAGTCGTCCACCAGCCGGCAAAGTTATAACCGTCAGCAACTCTGTCCCAATCTGGAACTAAAGAAACAATATCAGCACCGGTTCTTGCTCTTATTACTGTTGGCTCAGCAGCACCATAGTTTCTGACAAATGTTATGGTGTGTTTTTCGTTGAAAACTGCAACAACAGTGATTGTTGCACCATCCAAAGCATACTCGAAAACATCAGATGCCTCAACAGGATAATTTAAGTAGCCGTATAATGCCCAATGAGAGAAGTAATGAGTTGCAGTATCATCCGGATCAGTCGGGAAAACAGGAGCAACTGTCACATCAAGAGTTTGAGAATCAATTTCAACTCCGTCTTCAAACTCAAACACAACAGTCCAAAGAATAGGTGCGTTTGCGATAACACGCCATGTGTCGTTAACAAAAATGCTGAATGCTCCGCCTTGAACTCTAAAGTAGTCATTATCCGCAGTTGCATTAAATTCAGCAACAGCGTTAGTCGGAGGATCACCGGCTTGTGCAAAAGCGCTAATCCAGTTAGCGTGATGAATTGCATTAAATCTGACTCCGACAGCATTTCCGACATGCAAGACATTATCAAGAGTTATATTGCCTCCACCGTTTCTAATTGTTTGAGTTCCGTCAGGGTTTGTGAAGCGAGTGTATAACACAACATCAGTTGCCTCTAAATTTCCGCCGCCATGCATAGCACCGACTAAAACTCCGGCTCCGCCGTGTCCTCCTGTGCTTGTGTTAGTGTAGCGAACAAAGACATTCTCAAAAACAAAGAAAGTTCCGGCATTTCCGCTGTGAGCATTTCCGATGATTGCACCGGTGCTGTGAACTCCGACAGCATATGTCAGGTCAAAATGTGAATTTAAAATTTCAATTCTAACACCTGCCGCGCTAAAGTTTCCGCCGATAAAACCAAAGTTTTGTCCGTTTCCGGTAACATTAACCGAGGCAAAAACATTGTCGACTGTTACCGTTGAATTTGCTCCAATCGCAACTGCGAGAACAGCACTTTGCGGACCTGCATTTGTTCTTTGCATATTAACAATGTTAAGGTTTCTGATAATTGAAGTTTGACCTGCTGCATTGTTGATTTGACCTAAAATCCCTCTGCTTTGCCCGTCAAGAGTAAGATTAAGAAGTGAGTATCCGCCGCCGTCAAGAATACTGTTGTTAAATGCTCTTGTTCCGCCTAAAGTCAAGCCGGCAAAATCAAGATCAGCAGTTATGATAAAGTGCTCGTTATTAATAGCACCTGTGCCTGTTAATTCAGCGATGAATTCAGCGGCAGTTGCAATAAGCGTCGGTTGAGCAGGAGCCAAAACAGCAGTTATTGTTCTTGCCCAAGTGGTTGTTCCCGCTGCATTTGTTGCAACGACTGAAATGTTGTAAGTTCCGACTTCAGTGATAGTGAATTTGTTGTCTTGAACTGTGATGTTAGTTGTTCCGCGAGTAACGGTGATTTCAACTGTTCCGTCTGAAACAATGTTCAACTCAACTTCAGTTCCGGTGTAGAGAGTTAATTCATTTGGAGTGGCAGTGACAGTCAGCGTTGGAAGTCCGGCAAGGGCAACAACTCTGAATTCAAGCGTTGCGGGTCCTGCCACAACAAAATTCCAAGGAACTTCGCTTTGAGTGAAAGTATGCAGAAGTGTTGTGCCTTGGAAAAGTTCAACTCTGTAGAGAGTGTCGTTAAACTCAACATCAAAAGCGATTGTTGAGCCTTGTTCAAACTCAAATCCGCTAGGTCTGTTAATTCCTGCAACTTCAGCAAAAACTACTGCTCCGCTTGTTTGAGGATTAACTACTGACCAAGAAACAGCATGCAGAGGAATTGGAGCAGTGATAGTTCTCCACTCGCCATTAACAAAAATTTCAAAAACTCTTTCAGTTACCTCAAAACGGAAAATTTGATTTGTTCCGATGAAAGCGTTGATTTGAGCATTAGTAACTTCAGACCAATTTGTTTCGTCAACCACATCATTTAAAGTTGAATACCAATAGTCAAAACGAGCGTTTCCGACATGGATAAGATTGTTATTTGTCACGGGTAGATTTCCGTCACGAACAACAAAGTTGTTGTTTTGATATCCGGCCGGAGGAGTTCCGTGAGGATTCCAAACAGTAGGAGTGTGGTGATTTGTTTCAACGATTACATTGTTTGTTGTAATTGTCGTTCCGGCAGCCGTTGCGCGACCAACCAAAACTCCGATTCCTTGATAACCTCTTTGGGCTGTGGTAATTTCCACAGGGATTGTCATTCTTGCAAAAACATTAGTGAAAACATAAGTGCTTGCATGTTCTCCGCCTTGACCGATAACCGCACCTGTTCCCATTCCTTTTGAGTCAAGCGTTATGCAAAAATATGAATTAGTTACAGTTATGTCTGCTCCGGGGAAATTTCCGGCAATTGCACCAAACGCTCCGACAACACCTGTCGCCGCACCCACAATTCTGACATTATCAACAGTGATAACAGGTCTTGGAGTTGCTCCGCCGGCGTGATGCGAGCCGTCTGCATTTCTGATAACTGATGCAAAAATCCCTGAATTGTGACCTGCATCAACACGGACAATATTTTCCATTGTCAGATTGCGAATTTGAGAGTTGCCCCACATATGGTTAAACAACCCGCGATTACCGGTTGAAGTTATATTAAGGTTTCTAATCGCATGTCCGTTTCCGTCAAAAATTCCTGAAAAATTTCTTGCACTTGAAGCATCCCAATTTCTTGCTCCAAGGTCAATATTGTTCATTAAAACAGTGTTTCCGACAAGAGGTCCGCCGGTTAGAATTTCTCTCTCGAAATCTTCAACAGTATATATACGAGTAAAACCTGCCCATTGGTCTGGGGCTTCTGAAACAACAATAGTTTGATTAAAAGGATCAGCGTTATAAGTGCCGTAACTTGCAGTGACATTAACGGTATACGAGCCGACTTCAGTCACAGTGAATGCGTTATTAATAATATCAATGTTTTCAGTGCCGCGAGTTACAGTAACAATGATATTTGCAGCAGTCGGAACAACAGTGATATCAAGAGTGATAACATCTCCGACATGAGCGGTTGCAGGAACTCCAACAACAGTCAAAGTAACTTCAACAGGTCCCGGTCCGCCGACAGGAACAAGGTTGCCCATAGTTGTGTTTAGATTTGATAGAGCCGTATCAATGTCTCCTTGAGTTGCCGCAGCGTTACCGTAGGCAGTGTTAGCCGCAGCAAGCGCTTCAGCAAAAGGCGTCCAAGTTGCAGGAGTGTAGTTAGCCTGAACTCTCAATTCCGCTGCATCAATAGCAGTTCTTAGAGCAGTGCGGTCAACTTCCTGAGGTGCTGTCCATGTCGTTGTTAGATTGACATTGACAACAAGGTCTTGGGAAATACCTCCGCGAGTGACGACAACAGTAAAAGCACCGGTTATAGCGGCAGCCCCTTGTGCTGTCGGACGAGTTCCTGTGATGACAATTGCTACGGTGTCGTTTTCTTCGTTAACATCCAAAGCAGCCGTTACCGCACCGGGCAACGCATCATTCTCCAAGGTTACCTCACCTGTTGCAGTTCCGCCTACTTCAACTCTCGCAGTTAGTGCATTGTCTGAAATAGTAACTGAACTTGGGGTGAGTGTTAATGTCGCATCATCACACGCTGTCAAAACGGCAACGCTGAGAGTCATGATTAGTGCCACGACAAAAACTACCAAAAGTTTCATTTTTTTTCTCATTTTTTTTCTCCTTCCCTATTATTAAATAGGATTTTCGAAAACACTGAATAAATAAGTTTGGAAAATATCATTCATCTTAAATTTGCCCAAAATCGCCTTAAAAACTTGCCAATATACCCGATATAGACTGCGTTTTTAAGTCAATTTTGGACTTAAATAATCTAAACAAATTTTCTCAAATTACCTAATCAGTGTTTCCTTAAAAATTTTCTATTCTTTTATTAAGTGTCGTAAAAACACTTGATAAAACTAAGCAATCTGGTTTTTAAGACCAGTATCTTCCGTTGACAAATATTTTCAATTCGCCGTCATCATAAGTAAAATAATCAGACTGAGTTGCAAAGTATTCTAAACTGTTTGCAGCCGCTTGCCAATTTACATAATCAAAGCATGCTCCCCAGCCCCAATATGCTTCGCCATAACTTCCGTTTCCAATATGGAAAACATTATCAAAAATCGGCATGCCTTCACCGCCGCCTCTTATTGAATAACCGCGAGTTGTGTCCGAAGTGAAGTTCGTTGTTATGAAAACATTTGTTAAAAACAGTGATGAAACTCCCCAAAAATTTGAAACAATAGCACCCGAGCCATTTCCATGGTCGCCGATGTCGCTCTCTGTTAAAGGAGTTGTGTGGGTGAAGTTTACCCAAGTGTCACTAATTATTACAATTGGCGCACCCCAAACATTTCCGATTAATCCCGCAACACCGTTTGCGTTGTAGTTATCATTAGAATTTGGAGTAACTCCGGCGGCTCTTGTTAGAGTTATGTCAAAGAAAGAGTTTCTGACAGTGATGTCTAAAAGAGTGACATTTGACGCAATTACCCCAAAATTTCCGCCGTTGTTAATATTTACATCACCTATTAGCGCAACATTGTTAATCAAAACACTTCCCTCTCTGTCCATTCCTCCGAATTGTTGGTTTCCGCCCAAAATTGCACTATTCCAGTAGTTTGAATTTTTAGTGAAATCTTCCATCGTTAAATCCATAATAGCGGCATTTTCTCCAAACCACCTAAATAGTCCGCCGCCGGCAGATGCTCCGCTTCCGACAGTTGAAAGAGTAAAGTTATGAATCCTAAAGCCTCCGCCGCTGAAAATTCCATGGAGCGCTCTTGTGCCTTGAAAAGTTTGACCGCCTAAGTCCATATCACGAGTTAGCATATGAATGCCTGTTATAGGAGTTGTTCCTCCTGTTAACAAACTAATCAATTGATTTTCATTTCTTATCATATTAATATGGGCATGATTAACAACAAGTCTTCCGGCAATGCTATCGTCTGAAACAGAGGTTGCAACGATTGTGAAAGCCGCATTTCCTGTAACTTCTAAGTAGCCGTCTGCACTGATTACCGCATCTCCTTGAGTTATGTTCTCAATTCCCCAAGTAACACCTTGCTGTGCTTGAATAGGATAAACTCTTGCGCTAAGTTGAGCAGTTGAATTTGGCATAATTCCGCCCAGAGGCTCAACGATAACAACTTCTTCCGGATTTGGATGAACAATCGTTATTGCTTGGTCAGCAAAGATTGAAGTGCCGGTTGCAGTTGCCCTGATTGTTATTGTTCCTGCGGCAAATGGGTTAACATTTCCGCTTGCCGCTCCGATTGCTGCCGTTCCGGGAGCGCTTTGAGAGACAATTGACCATGTCACACCTTGTGCTGCTTCAGCCGGATAAACAGTTGCGGTAAAATTTTGAATTCCCGCTCCCGCAGTTAATTCACTTGGTCCGTTAATATAGACCCTTATCGGAGAAAGAACATGATCAAAAGTTACTTCATTTGACCATGGCGATGCTGCAAACTGGGTTGTTGCATTCGCTCGAACCGCTAAAGTGTTAACTCCTGCAACAAAATGAGCACTATACACTCTAAGGTCGGCAATCATCGGATCATTTGATATTATGTAGTGAGTGTTAAGACGAACTGTGTAAGATGCTGCCCCTGTTATCGGACTCCACTCCAAAAATATTCCGCCTGTAGGCATAAGAGTCGGAGCATTAAACGGAGTTAGTTGTGTTAGAGTAAACGATTCAACTTCACTAAAAGCACTTTGAGATCTTGCCGAAGTTGCGTTTACGCGAACTCGAATATTATTACTTCCATATGTAAGACCTTCGGCACGCTGAGGATAAACCAAACTAAACGGAGATGCGTTAACCACAGTTTCAACATCGTTAACCGAAATAGTAAATCCTGCCGTTGCACCTTCAACGCTTCCCCATGTCACAACTCCTTCACTTGAAATTGTAATAGTCGGTCTGGCAAACGGTGTTGTTTCTTGACTTGCGGTAAAAACAAACGATTCAACTTCGCTCCAAGCACTTTGAGGTCGTGTTTCGGTGGCATTAACACGAATCCTTATGTCGTTGTTTCCCTCAACAAGACCTTGGGCATGTTGAGGAGCGACTAAACTAAAGGGCGAGGAATTAACTTGATTTCCTATTCCGTTAACCGAAACAGTAAATCCCGCCGTTGCTTCACCTGAACTATTCCATGTCACAACTCCTTGAGTTGAAATTGCAATATTTGTCGGCACCGGAAACTCACCTGTCGAATCATCATCGCAGGCAGCAATAGCAAAAGTTGCTAATGCAGACATAATCAAAACAATAAGAATACTGCTGATTTTTTTTATTTTTCTCATACTATTTTCCTTCCTTTGCGTCTTTAGACGCTTTTACCGCAAATAATTTCTGAAAACAAATTTTTCAATAATTGCGATTTGTCTTAAGGTTTTTTAATTGTGCGGGCGGTATGTTCCGTCCCTACAAAGTTTACAATGAAACAATAATGCTTCCCCATGCCGGCAAAGTTGCTGCGGTTGCATTATGAGAGGCGGCAATAACATTAGTTAGATTTCCCGGATTAAAACCGTTTGCTCCTTGCGATATTGCTGAGTTTGAGAAATTGTGATAAATTCTGTAAATGCTTCCGTTATAAGACATTTGGAAAGCAAAAACATTTGCATTGACATTTGTTACCATTGATAGCGTTCCTCTCGTCATAGTAGGCAAAGATGCGGCCGCCGCAAACTCTCTGAACCTGTTAAGAGTTGAATCCGGCGCTATATTTTGTTCATCAACTCCGGGTAGACTTTGATTGAATTGTGACCAGCGAATAGTTCCTGCCGCTTGCGACATATATCCGACATGAATGCCATGAGTCCCGCCGCGATTTGCTTGAACTGTTGCATTAGTTGAGAATTTAAACGGCTGACGAACCCATCTGTCGACATGCGCTGTTGCGTTATTAGTTCCGTCTTGAGGCGTGTTCTGCCTCATATAGCCTTCCATTCCTAATTCGTCGCCATAATAAATCCAAGTTATTCCCGGCAAAGTAAGAAGCGCACTGCTCATAACATGCAGCCTGTTTCTTGCCAAAACAGCGTCTCCTTGATTCCAATGGTTTCCTACATCAATTCCGCGGCCATGCCCCGGTCTCCCCGTTATGACATTAATCATTCTTGGAACATCATGGTTAGAAGTAAATAGCCCTTCAATAGCACCATGAGTTTGAAGAGTGTTCCCCGGCAGGTTTGCCCCGCGGCCACGATTGTTCATTACTTGATGAGATTCAAATCTGTTTCTAAATCCTGCAACATTTCCAAACGCTTGATTCATATAAAAATACATATTGAAGTTAAACTGAGAGTCCATTCCTTCGAAAAATCTTTCAAGATTTGCCTGATTTCCGTCAAGGTTTTCTCCGATTAAGAAAGCATCCGGATGATTTTCTTTCACTCTGTAATTAAATTCACGCCAAAAATGAACATTTCTTTCAAGATTTGTTCCGCTTTGATTGGTTTCAGTTTGACCCGGAGAAAGAGTGTCTCTGTCCCATTCAGTCCAGTCATAGATATGCTTAACTGCATCAAGCCTAAAGCCTGCAACACCTCTTTCAAGCCAGAAGTTAGCAATGTTTACCATTTCATCACGAACAGGCTGATAGTCAAAGTTTAAATCAGGCATATGAGAGCCGAAACTTCCATAGAAGAAATAGTCATCACGCATTCTGTGCCAGTTACCCCATTGAGCAGGCATTGAACCTGTTCCGTTCCAGTTAGTGTTGAATTGTCTGTTTAGAGTTGAAATATGACGGCGGGAGAACCAGTTGCGGAACTGAGGCTCAAGCAATTGCGAGCGTTGGAACCATGGATGCATATTTGAAGTGTGATTCGGAACCAAGTCCATGATGACTTTTATTCCTCTTTCTCCTGCTTCATAAATCAATTCCTCAAAATCTTCCATCGTTCCGACACGAGGGTCAATTGAATAGAAGCAGGTAACATCATAAAGGTGATAAGATATCGCCTCGTTTATCGGAGTTAACCAAATAACACCGACACTTAAAGACTCAATGTAGTCAAGATTGTTGATTACTCCTCTAAGAGTTCCAAAACCAGGAACGGTTGCACACGGACTTGTTGCAAAACTCGGAACAAAGATTTGATAACCTACCCCCATTTCATGAAGGAACGGTTGAGCAGTTTGAACAATCGGAAAATCATCAATTGTGTCTCGCCAAAAAACATTTCCGACAGTATCGGCATCTCCGTCAAACTCAACATACTGCCAATAGTCATGCGGCATTTCATCAAGCCAGTTAAACCTAAATTGTGATGCTCTTCCTCTTTCAATAAAGATGTGAATATTATTTTGAGGCTCTCTTAACTCGCTCCAAATATTTGAAACTAAAATATCTCCGCCGTCGCTGACCCAGTGAGCCCCCGGAACGCCGCGAGAAGCACGATTAACAATCAAGAATGAAAGGTTGTTGTTGTCAGGGAAATAATGAGGGATAGTTCCCGGACGAGGCCAACCTCCAGTGTGCTGTGTGGTAAAGTCAATTTTGAAAACACCGCCGCTGGTTTCCGATAAATGCGAAAATGAAGCGTCAACACCGCCCGGAGCACCGGGATTTCCTGGCCACACCCAAAATGCCCATTCTTCGTATTGTGCTTGAGTCCAAGGTGTTCCGTCAGCATTTCTTGCTAAGTAATGAAAATAAATATAACCGCCTTCTTCCCATTGATAGAATGTGTCTTCATAATCAGGGTCTCTTGCTTCCCAACCGGCAAATAAAACCCTTGAGAATAAAACAGTGTTAACGGCAAAATTCCATCTTGCATCATCAACAGGAACAGGACTCATAAACCAACCCAAGAAAGCATAACCGTCTCTGTTTGGTGCAGTTGGTTCAAAAATTGTCGAACCAAGAATAACCGTTTGAGGTGCCGGAGGAGTTCCGGGAGCACTGTTTAGGTTAAATGTCACCGTTACATTATTTGAAGTGTCTCCGGTATAATTAGGATTTGGAACTGTTGTAATATTGATAATTGTATTAGTCAAAATCTGCCAAGTGCCGGCTGAATCTATGTTTTCAATAACACCGTTAATCCAAATTCTCGCTAAATAACGAGGATGCGTTTGAAAAACAATTACTATCGAAGAACCTTCCCTTATTCTGTTAGTTCCTTGATTAAGAGTGGTCGTTCCTTGAACGACTGAAAAAATCATTTCAGGGTGAATATAATCCAGCGTTATTGCCCCGACAATAACATCAACAAAATGATGAACGATTTCCAGTTCAATATCGACATCTCCAATAACAATGAATGTGTGGTTAGAATCTAAGGAAATAATAGTGTCGTTTGCTCTTAAAACACCGCTGTAGCCGACATTCCTTTCCCAAACAAACAACAATCTGTCACCAACACCGACATTAAAAGAGCCGTTGTCTATATCAAGAAGTTGATTGGGTGAGCCCACCAAATAAACTCTAAAATCATTTATTCCGTTTTGATAAAATCCGTCTAAAGAAACACAAACTACCGCATCTTCACCAAACCTTACCGCTATAATTCTTATTGTTGTCTCACCCTCAATAGTAACTTGAGCAGTAGTGTTTTCTTCAAAAGCAAAATAAGAAGTTTGAACTCCGTTAATTTCCAAAACTGCTACATAATCATTATCTGCCCTAAACGAAACATTCAAGACTCTGCCTTCTCGAACATCTTGAGTAAAATTATCGGCGTTTTCATTAACTCCGCTAATTCCTTCGACACTAAAATGTGCAACTCCGCTGTCTGCATTAAAAGTTGTTTCAAAATACAAAGGAGTTGTTCTTAACTCTATCGTTGTGTCGGCGGTAAAATTATGGATATGAGGAGATGAATGCGTAGTTGCCTGTCCATTAATAAATAACTGAGCAGTATATCCGATAACTCTCTCCCATGAAATAGACAAATACCTATCCTCACGAACAGTTGTTGTTCCGATTAATGGAGTTGTCAAATCGTCAGAAGCAAAAACATTAAAACTTGTGTAAGTTCCTTGAGTCGGACGAACCACATTAATGTTTCGTTCATTGATTGCTTGCGAGACAAATCTAACATTTAAGTCACTCTCGACTGTCATCGTTATCGGCGACGCTCCGGTTTGCCTGACATTGTTTATGTATAAATGAACAATGAAGCCTTCTTGCGATGCCCATTCAATGTCAACTGAAGTTCCGTCAGGAATCCTGTCGCCATCTAACCAAGAAATCAAACTTCCTTGATAAATTCCTCCGCGAATTGAAAAACTTCGAAGTCCGCTCGATGGAGTTTCAACAGTCAATAGGTGCCCGTCATAATCGTTTCCGTCGCCATTACAAGCAGCAAACATTACGCCGCCTGTAATTATAAGCACCATAATTGCAACTATGGTTAATATTTTTTTCATCATCTTTCTCCTTTTGCGTCCTCAACGCTTGTTATAAGCACTTTTATGAAAGATATCTTTCATTAGTTGTTTTTTTAAAGGTTTGTGTCCTCTGCATTTTTCGCTAAAAGACACTATGCTTAAAAAATTAATTTTGTCCCAAGGCAATGTTGTTCAAGTTTTTGTTCCCTCTTTTTCTATCAAATGATATTATATGTATTTTTTATATAATAAATCAAAAAGTATATACATATCAAAATAATTTTAAATCTCTTTTGTCTCTTCCTTTTATTGAACAAAAAAAAAGCACGACAAAAGCCATGCTGTAAATTAACTAAATATTTAATTTTGTCACGCAAAAATAAGTGCAATCTTCTAGATTGCAAATTTCCCCAATAATCCCCCCCCCCCATTCATAATTTGTTCATTTTTGTGACACATAATTCTTTAAGATATTATACCCTTTTTCCAAAACCGTGTCAACAATTTTTAAGGTGTTTTAAATTTTTTCTACTTATTTAAAGAGTTACAATATAAAAAGGGGTGCCAAATGTTTACCTCGAAGCAATGCTTGAATACTATCTTAATTTCTTCTCACTGTCTATGGACAACGAAAAGTCGTAGTATTTTGGGGTGTGACAACGAAAAGTCGTAAAATGGGGTCAAAAGGCGGTTTTTAGGGGTTGATTTATGTATTTGGCTTGTTTTGGGTCGCTTTTGCGCCTATATGAAAAAATCCCCGTAGGATTTGGGTTTCCTACGGGGATTTTACTTAGTCAAATTTGTTTCGTTTTCTCTTGTTTTTTACATTAGAAAAAATCGTAGAGCGGTTTTTCAGGGTCAAAATTGAATTGTTGTAGTTTTCACTACTTCAACTTCTTAATAAAATGTATGATGGGCGGGCTTGCGGTCAAGCCGATTGGTGTTGTCTAGGAATTTTTGCAGGCGCTTATCGTGTGTAACATTTCCCTCGTAGCCGTACCAGTTTTGAATGTTGTCTATCCTCACTCGCTTATAAACATCGGGCAGAGTTTGATAATTAGCCCATGTTATTGAGCAAGTCTTTAGTGCCTCAGTTATATGTGGTGCAATCTCAAATGCTGTTTAAGGGTGAAAGCCTTGGTCAAAAGCATAGCGACAGTACCGCCTAGCGTTGGCTACATTAGTTTCAATGTCGCCTCGGTATGGTGAGCAAATATAAACCTCATCCTTTGGCGGCGGAAAGTCCCTGCCGTCCCGCTCGTATGACTTTGGTTTTTCTTCCTCATAGAACGGTGTCTCATCGTTTTCTATCGCCTCTATAAATTTGCAAGGAGCTGCGTACTCATTGCTGTCGGCGACATCTAGGCTTACCCGTCTTGTCGGCTTGAATTCCTTTTCTTTTGAGGATAGGCTTATTGTATTTCGGCAAGGCTTGCAGACCCTGTCGCCCTTTTTGAAAATGCTGTGCCTAGAAATATTCGCAGGGTAGCCTTGCACCTCATCGTTACAAATATCGCATCTAAAATAATTCATGGTTTGTGTCCTCCTTGACTAGTTGGTCATTGCACCCGTTAGGGTTTGAGTGAATGGCTTAGCCATCCACTCGCCCCCATTCGGATGCAACACCGCGTGTTGCTAGTCCTCTGCCTCCACGATTCTAGTTCTCGCCGCAAAGCGTTTTACCTGTTCGGTTATCCCGCTTACTGCTGATAATTCGTCTTGGGTTAGGTCTCGGTCGTAGCCGCAGACAATCATGCTGAATGCTATGCCGCCTGCATTGGTTGCTTTTTTAAGACTGAACTTTGTTACCACCGCACTCGACTTTTTGCCTCTTGAAAGTAATCTCATGATGTACTTACTAAAGTCGCCGAGGCTTGATGCCGTTACGCTTAGAACTGTGGGCAAGGTTTCATTCTCTCTCAAGATGTAGAGCCTACGCCTTTGCCTGCAAGCCTTGCCGCCGTTTTCGCCCGATCCAAACTTTGAGTAGTCGCATTCCTTGCAGTTTTTGACTAAGCCCGTCTCGGTCTCTACTCCCGTGTGTCCGTCTACGCTGCCGCAGTCTGGCGGAGCATTGCCGCCTGTGTACTTTTCTTTGTAGTACGCATGGACGGGGTGATGGTATAAAATAACCGCCTTAAACTCTTTTGCCATCTCGGGTTCGTCCGGGTTGCCTGTTGGTAGCTCAAACATTAGTCCGCCGCCGACCGGGGTTTTGATTTTGTCAAATGACAAATTCAGTCCGTCCATCTCCTCGGCTAGCATTCCTGCTAGATTTTCGCCTGCTACAATGTAACCGCTCTCTCTTACTGCTACCTCATTTTGTTGGGTAGTTGCTAATTCTTTTTTTGTATCCATTGTGGATATGTCTCCTTACTTTTTAATTCTTATTGACGGCTTGTCAAACTGAGTAACAAGTCCGTTTAGCCATTCGGGCAGATTGCCCTCGTTTTCTTCCATCAGCCTTTTGACCTCGCCGCCTAGTGTTTGGGCATTGATTGAGAAAAGGTGTTCGTACCCTTGCTCTTTCATTGCCGCCCAAAGGTCGTCCTTTACTGTCGGCTCTGCTGAAATGTGCTTTGTATTGACTAGGGTAAATTGCACCCCGTTCCTCTTAAAGCCGTCCAGCTCATCGCCGAGCATTAGTTCAATTAGCTGTTTTTCTAAGTCGCCCACCGCTGCGGTCACTTCCTTGAGTGCCGCCTCCGCATGGCGCTTAGCCTCTCTTGCGTTTAGTAACGCATCGGATAATGTGAAAATTACTTCTTGCATTTTTGTTTTACTCCTTGGGGTCATTGCCCCGATTTGAACAGCGTCCGCCAGTTGTCCACTACTAGGTCGGCTATGTTTTTCTTTGCGGCGAGTGCCGACAGCACCTGCTCGTCTATCGTGCCTTTGGCGACTAGGTGAATGTAGGTGCATTTGTTTTGCTGCCCTAATGGCTTATTTTTGCTTGCTCATGTGCAGACAAGCAGTAGTTTTTTGCTTGACATACTTTCCCTGTTTTGATATGATAGGTGAAAGCATTACCAAACTATGCCTCTATTTTATCAGAAAGTTTTCTGAATGTCAAGCAATTTCAGAAAGTTTTCTGAAAATATTTATTGGTAATTTATAGGAATTTTTAACATGAACCTTTATGATAAAATAAAAGAAATCTGCAAAGCAAAAAATATCACAATCAATCAAGTGTCAACTGCGTTAGGACTAGGTAATAGCGTAATGTCAAAGTGGCAACATAGCACACCAAAAGCCGACACTCTCGTAAGAGTTGCCGACTATTTAGATGTGACAGTTAACGAACTTTTGAATATTCCAGAAGTCCGACTAGGGCAATACAAATTTAATTATGCTAGAAGAATAAATGAATACTTATACCTCACATTATCAAATCTTGCAAGTGCCATAGATATTGCAAATGAAAAGAAAGACAGTCAATTGCAAGACCGCTTGGAAAGTGCAACAATTTACACAGTGCAACTATTCGCCGACTTTCAAAACAAATTGTCTATGGTGAATGATACAGACCTTATAATAAAACAAGGTCGCAAAGGCTTTGAAGAATTCATGAATAAATATGGTGTTATTCAAGCCGAATTTTATCGTGACGAAATAGTGAAATTAAAACCGAATAAAACGGAAAATAACGATTAATAGCAACTATAACAAGCAATGAAATAAAAAAAGTGTTCCCATAATGTGACCACGAAAATTGAAAACACTATATATAGTGGCTAAAAACCCTAAAAATGACAAAAACCATACTAGATGTAGTATGGTTTTTTTGTGGCGGAGGAAGAGGGATTCGAACCCCCGCGACCTTTCAGTCAAACGGTTTTCAAGACCGCCGCGTTATGACCACTTCGCTATTCCTCCAGTATTTGAATAAAAATGTGTTGACTCATTTTTATTGTTGCTTTGACATTTTAGCATGAAAAATTTAACTTGTCAAGCGTTTTTTTGAGAAAAGTTTAAGAAAAATCGCAAATTGGGCTTTTTGTTTATTTGAAGAACCCTGTCGCTATTAGGATTTACAACTCGCCATAATCATATCACACAGTTTAATTATGTTGATTTTTGAAATCGGACTTGTCTAATTCCCGCTTATTTTTTTCTTGCGTTTTGTGTCAGTTGTCCACCCTGATTGAATTAGGGAGCAACCATTCTTTATATGCAAGAGCCTCTCAAACACAACCAATATCTCGGCATTGACACACTAAAAAACCGTCTTCGATAGATTTGACAGCAGCAAAAATAATATAATAGCAAATTATTATAAAACTATTTTATCTATGGAATAAAAAAAATCACATTCTGCTTTAGAATGTGGTTTTTGCTATCCGTTGCCTTAATTTTAATGTTTTAATTTTGGTTTTGGACTTTATAATTGTTTTTGTGTTATTGAATATCAATTTTTTTAGACTTTGCAGTCTTTAGGTCTTTGGGGATTGTGATATTTAAAACCCCATTATCTAGTTTTGCTTTGATGCCGTCAAGTTTTGCTCCCGCTAGGCGAATGTGTCTAGACATTGAACACATTTGACGCTCTCGGTGAATATAATTTTTTCCCTCTTCGACTGTGTTGTCATTGCTCTTTTCCGTGCAATGATTGACACTGATTGTTAGATATTCGTCATCCACATTTATGTCAATCTCTTCTTTGGCAATGCCAGGGAGTTCCGCCGCCACTAGATATTCTTTCTCTAGTTCTTCAATGTCGATTTTGAATGTGTCACGCATCAAAGTGCGTGCAGGCATAAAACTGTCAGAGAAGAAATCATCCAGTAGGTTATAAAAATTTACTAAGTTAGAGTTAGAGTTCGCAAGTTCGTTTCTGCGGTTAAATGGTATTAGTCCTGCCATAATTAAATCCTCCTTAATATTAAATTTTTTATTTTTTAAATTAGCAGTCGGCAACGGAGACTGCTAATTTCCCTTGTATTATATTTATTTCAAAAAACCGTGTCAATTATTTTTTGGGGGTTTTTGAAAAATTTTTTATATCTTTTTTTTAAGTATTTCAATCAATTTTAATCTTCCATTCCCAAAAGATAACCTGCTGTCACATCAAAAAATTTACACAATCTTTTTATCGTTGCTATATCAGGTTCTCTTCTTCCTGTTTCATATTGGCTTATTGTCCTACTATTCAAACCTAGTTGCTTTCCAAGTTTTTCTTGAGATAACTCTTTTTCTTCTCTAAGTTCTTTTAATCTCTCCATAAAAAAATTTTACCTCGAATTGAGGTAAAATGCTTGACTTCCCTCAAATTGAGGGGTATACTATAATCATTATGAAAAAAACAACAAAAACAAAATGTGAATTAGATTGGTTTATTGCCAAAGAATATATTGATTCTCTTCATCGATTGGGAGGCTTGACAAGAGATGAAAAATTCATTGAAATGCTTGAGAAAATTGAAAAGTATGTTAATGCTGCGGCATTCACTCCAAAAGATGGGAATGGCGATATAAAAGATTTTTATGTTATCGTTGAATATGAAAAGTGATTAGTAGTGTCAAAAATTCGTGATATTGATGAGTGAGTAAAATGTAGAGGCGGGCATCCCCGACCGCCCAATATTAGCAATAAATTGTTTTTCAGGCGGTCGGGGGCGCCCGCCCCTACAAATTAAACCAGTCATGTTTTGTCAATCACGAATTTTTGACACAACCAAGTGATTTAACCATGCGACGCTAAATAATCATCATAGGTGCAGTCTCTGTCGAATACTTTTGTTCCGTCGATTTCGATTATGCGGTTGGCGACGGTTGAAATTATTTCTTCGTCTTGGGTGATGAAGAGCATATTTCCTTTGAAGTTTGTCATGCCTTTGTTTAGGGCAGTTATGCTCTCAAGGTCAAGGTGGTTTGTCGGCTCATCAAGGCAAAGAAAATTTGAACCGCCGAGCATCATTTTTGCAAGCATACATCTCACCTTTTCGCCCCCACTCAATACTTTTGCCTGTTTCAATGCTTCTTCTCCGCTGAACAACATTCTGCCAAGCCAGCCTCTTAAATACTCTTCATATTTTTCTTTTGAAAATTGAGCAATCCATTCAACAAGGTTGAGGTCAACTCCGTCAAAGAAATGGTCGTAGTCATGCGGCATGTAGCCTTTGATTATTGTTTGTCCGAATGCGACAGTGCCTTTATCGGGCTTTTGCTCACCCATTATGCATTCAAAAAGATTTGTGATGACATTTGTGTTTCTAGCAAAAAACGCAATTTTGTCGCCTTTTTTGACTGTGAATGAAACATCTTCAAAAAAGCCTTTTTTGGTTAATCCCTCAACTCTTAATATCTCGTTCCCAATATCTCGTTCAAATTTAAAGTCAATAAAAGGATACTTTCTTGACGAGGGTTTAATATCGTCAAGTTGAATTTTTTCCAACTCTTTTTTTCTTGAAGTCGCTTGTTTTGACTTTGATGCGTTTGCAGAAAATCGTGCAATAAACTCCGCTAATTCTTTTGCCCTCGTTTCTTTTTTCTTGTTGAGGTCTTTTGCTTGTCTTGCTAATAACTGACTTGTCTCATACCAAAAGTCGTAATTACCGACATAGATATTGATTTTTTTGAAATCCACATCACAAATATGGGTGCAAATTCTGTTGAGAAATCTTCGGTTATGCGAAACAACGATAACAACGCTTTCTTCCAAATTCATCAAATATTCTTCAAGCCATTTGACCGTTTTTGCGTCAAGGTTGTTTGTCGGCTCGTCAAGAACCAGAATATCGGGCGTCAAAAAAAGAGCCTTCGCCAAAAGAACCTTGACTTTTATTTTTGCTTCAACTTCTTCCATTTTGACATGGAACAAAGACTCATCGACCTTCAAATGATTGAGAAGTGTTTCCGCACTGCTCTCCGCTTCATAGCCTCCGATTTCAGAAAATTCACCTTCTAACTCTGCCGCCTTTATTCCATCCTCATCAGAAAAATCGGGCTTGCTGTATAGCGCATCCCTTTCTTTCGTCAGTTCAATAAGCCGAGAATGCCCTGCCATGACACATTCAAGAACTGTCAAATCATCATAAGCATTTTGATTTTGACTTAGGACACTCATTCTCTCGTCCTTGTCCATAGTGACACTGCCCTTATTCGGTTCTAAGTCTCCCGACAAAATACGCAAAAAGGTGGACTTTCCGGCACCGTTTGCACCGATAACTCCATAGCAATTACCTTTATTAAACTTCAAATTAACATTGTCAAAAAGAACCCTTGACCCAAACTGAAGCGAAACATTCGTCACATTTAACATAATAATTTAAGTATACAAAACTCAAAAAAAACTGTCAAGTGTTTTCAATGCTTTTGTCGGAGATTGCTAATACAAGCAATCACCCCAACAAAGGGGTCGAAGACCCTTGTCAAGAGTCTCCGACATTTTTATCGGGTCTTGTTAGTTTGGCGCTTATAATCAAGTAATTTTTCAATAAAATGAAAAAACTTGATATTTTTAAGAAGTTTTTTCAAATTAATGAAAAACCATCCTTAATTTAAGAATGGTTTTTCTGTTTATTGATTTAGCCTTTTTTCTGTTTCTTTAGACTTTTTTTGGCTATTTTGAGTGGTTTTTTTACTTCTTTTTTACCTAGTGCAAGTGCTTTTTCTAAATACTCAACCGCTATTTCTAGGTTTACCTTAACACCATCCCCTTCCAGATGCACTATCCCAATATATTCATAGGCTTCTTTTTTGCCCATACCCCTTTCCATATATTGAACTGCTTTTTCAAAGTTGGATTCTATACCATACCCACCTTCCAAATATATCATACCCAAAGGGTTATAAGCATCCAAATGCCCCAAGTCTATTGCCACAGTCAATTGTGATACGGCATTTTTATAGTCTTTTGCTTTATAAAAATCAAAGCCATCAGTAAATGCAGACAATTTTTTAAGATTTGTTGCATCTTTAATAAACTTGCGTGCGTTTTCCCCTCCTCCCAATCGTTCTGCTTTTTTATACAACTCAATAGACTTGTCATAGTCCTTTGTCACACCCATTTGTCTATAATATGTATCAAAGCAAGAAGCATAGTTCATTATACCGTTTATATCATCTTGTGCCGCCGCTTTTTCATAAAGCGAAAATGCTTTTGAAAAATTCACAGACAAGCCGTGTCTGCCATCTTGATAATAAGTGCCTAAAAGACTTTGTGCTTTTGCATGTCCGCTGTCTGCCGCTCTCATAACAAGAGAAAGACCATCTCTGTTGCCTTGTTTCAAAATTTCTCTTCCAAGTTCAAGCCATGTTCTTGCATCATCATTTTGTGCTAAGTCTATCAACACTGCAATATTAGCACTCTCTAAAGCCAAAAAGAAACATCCGCCTGCACTTGTTCCGCCCTCAGAGTATTGTTGGAGTGCTGATTTGAAAAACCAATACGCTGCTTTGGCATAGTTGTTCTCGCCTTCGCCTTGAAAGTAAGCCATTCCCAAATAGAATTGTCCTTTTGCATAGCCTTGTTCAGCGGATTTTTTTGTCCAAGAATATGCTTTTTCAATATCCTTCGAAACACCCTCACCCATTTCATATGCTGCCCCTAATTCTTCCTGTGCTGCGGCATCGCCTGCTTCGGCTCTTCTTTTTATTTCTTCAATATTCATTCTTAATTTTTAACCTCCATATATTATTAAAAACCGAAAATTCTCATCATTTCAGCCAGAGCATTTTTTGCTTTTTTAGAGTATTTTTTGTGGAATGAAATGTTTTCATCTGTTGCTAAAATGATGTGGAAACTACCGTCTTTTTCAAAATACATTTTCTGAATTTCATCTTTGTTGATTTTTGTGTGAATAAAAAGTTCATGCTCATTAACAACATAGTTCATCAAGCCTTGACTGCATGGAGTAAAAGCAATTGTCGTCCCATTATCACAAACAGAAACAGCAAACATTCCAAGATATGCCGCCGGAAATCTGCTCAAAATCAACTCAGGAGTTGGATTTTGGGGCGGTCGTGCCCTGTGAGCATTCATGTTTCCGCTAATATCTGTTCCAAACCCAAGAGCGCTTGCAACAGAACCGACTTTCAAGTCTGCTTTCTTTCTTATTGCAAGTCCGGGAACACTCGAACTTCCTTCAATCGGCGACATAACAATCACCATATTGTTGTCCGCAAGACCTGCCTCGGCGACAACCACTGCCACCTTGTTCACCTTTGCAACTATAAACTTACCTTTCAATTTTCCCATGATTTTTCTCCTTTGCGTCAAAAGACTATAACTAATGACGCTTTTGCCACAAGCATAATTTGAAAAACTATTCTTTCATTATTCATTATGTATTTTTCAAAGTTGTGCCTATTGGACATTTTTCGCTGACGAGGCGATATCCGTCTTTTTTTATTATTACTTCGTCCTTAAAACAGGTCAAATAAACAGAAAAAGACACAAAAAAATTGTGCCTTTTGCAAACTTAATAATTAACTTTCACAAACTTTTGCAATATTTCCAGTGACCAATTGCACCAAAAAATTATATCCTTTTAATGCAGAAAAGGTTACCCCCCCCCCTGACATTTTTTGGTAATTCTTTTGTTTCATATTTTTCATACAGAAAATTATTCCGCTTTGAAAGGAAGCAGTGCCATTGTTCTTGCTCTTTTGATTGCTTGGGCAACCTCTCTTTGATGAAGAGCACACAATCCGTTTGAACGGCGAGGAATGATTTTTCCTTTTTCAGTGATGTATCTTTTTAGTTTTTGGGCTTCTTTGTAGTCAATAGTTCTGCCCTTTTCTGTGCAATAAGGACATACTTTTTTCTTTGGAAGTTTTTTCGATTTTTTGGATGGGGCTTTCTCATCCATATTGTCGTATTTTTGTGCTAACGGATTTTCTTTTTCAGTTTTTTCAACTTTTTCTGCTTTTATCTTAGGTTGAGGTTTTTCCGCTTTTGCAACCTTTTCTTCTTTTTTCTCAACTGCAATCTCTTCTTTTACTTCAGCAACAACCTCTTCTTTCACAGGTTCGACTGCAACTTCTGCCGCAGGTTCTGCTGCAACTTCGATTTTTTCTTCAATTTTTTCGTTTTCTATGTTTTCCATGATTTCCTTTTTAATTCATAATGCATAATTCATAATGCACAATTATTGTTTAAAATTTTTTTCGAGTTCAATATGACATGAAAAATCAAAAATACTTTTTCAATACTCTTCACTCTTCACTTTTTACTTTTTAATTAAAACGGCAGACTATCATCATCAAGAGGTTTCAACTCATCCGCACTTTTCTTTTGGCTAGTTGCGGCACCCTCTTCTTTCATACTATCAACATCTCTTCTTGTGCCGTCAGCAGGACTGAGGAATTGAACCTCATCAGCAACAATTTCGGTGAAGTATCTTTTCACTCCGTCTTGTCCGTCAAAAGTTCTGATTTGAAGTGCCCCCATAACTGCAACTTTTTTGCCTTTTGCCAAAAATCTGGCACAGTTATCGGCTAATTCACGCCATGCGATTATGTTGATAAAATCCGCTTCTCTCTCACCGGCAGAGTTAGTGTAGCGTCTGTTTACTGCAATAGTAAATTTGCAAACACTAATGCCGCCTTGCGTTGAAGTAAGTTCAGGGTCTCTTGTTAAGTTTCCGATTAAAAAACATTTATTCATAATAATTTCTCCTTAGATTCCGTCAAGTTAATTCTTGGGTCTCAAATACTTTTTTTTAAGTGATTGGTGGCTGGTGGTCAGTGATTGGTGATTGTTAAAATTAATTTCAACTCTAACTAGCACCAAACACTAAAACACTATTAAATCGCTATCGTCATAAATCTAACGACATTTTCATCAATTCTCATTCTTCTTTCCAACTCGCTGGCTATTGCAGCAGTTGCAGAATATGTCATGAGAACATAAAAACCATCTTTTTTATAGTCAATAGGATATGCAAACTTCTTAGTGCCCCACTTGTTGACACTTTCAACTTCGCCGCCTTCCTTGAGTATAACTTGAGAATATTTTTCACAAAGTTCATCATAAGTTTTTTGCTCAAGTCCGGTTTTAAGGATATACATCACCTCATATTTGTTCATTCGTCTTTTCTTTGCCTCCGTTTTCATTAAAATGCGCCTTCAATTTGACACAATCTCAAGTATTATAGCAAAAAAAAAAATCTTTTGCAAGCGTTTTTCAGTTGACAAAAAAAAAAATTATGCATATAATATTTTAGGTTAGAATTTAAGTTTTTAAGAATTGTTTAACTTCTAACAAAAAAATCGGTAGGTGAGGCTACTGAAAGGATATGGGTTGCTGCCGCAAAATAGTGGAGACACTATGCGCAGGTTAGCAGGTTCGGTCGAAAACAAGGCCTAACCTAATGCAACTTCACCGCCTTTCAAAGTTAAAACTTGAACGATGATTAGGCAGATAATGCTCTTATTTTAGATAAGCGCTTAAAATTCCTTGTCATCGTTTGACGAGGATTTTTTTTAAATAACAAAAACAAGGAGGCAGAAAAAATGGACGACCCCGGCGGTAGTAGGCGACAATTCGCCATCAAAATCAAAAGCAATAATTTAAAACATCTGAATAAATTAACTCCGCCATTTAGCGAATGTTCTTTTGCCTTAAATTGATTGCTCTAATCAAAAGCGTAAACTTACGCAAAGGAGGTCAATCATAATGAATGACGAAATGAAAGAATTAGAGGAAAAAGAAAAAGTTCTTGACTCTTTTGATGATGAAATTAAAAATGAAGATGATGACGAAGAAGGGGTCATTATCAGCGATGAGTTAGATGTCTTACTTGACTACATTATCTCCCACATTAAAGAAAAAGACATCAAAAGTTTAAAATCTGTTGCAAGCGGAATTAAAGATGTCGAATTGCTATATATAATTAATGAATTGTCTCATAAAGAAAAGGCGATATTTTTTCGTGTTCTTTCAAAAGACCAAGCACTGCATGTTTTTGAGCAACTGGACACAGCACTTCAAAAAGAGTTACTAGATAGTTTTGCCGATTCTCAAACAGTCGAATTCATCGAAGACCTTGATGTCGACGACAGAGTTCAACTTCTTGAAGAATTGCCCGCAACTGTTGCAAAAAAATTCATAGCAATGCTCTCGCCGGAAGAGAGGAAAACAACAAATATGCTTTTGGGCTATGACATTGACACTGCTGGTCGTATCATGACGCCTGAGTTTATCTCACTTCGCCGAAAAATGACAGCGAACGAGGCATTGCAAAAAGTTCGCCGTCAGGCAAAAGAAGACAAAGAAACAATATATACACTCTATGTCACGGATGAAACAAAAAAACTGGAAGGTGTTATTTCACTCAAAAGCCTTCTAATCGCTGAACCCAATGCCCTGATTGAAAACATAATGACAACCTCTGTTGTCAAAGTTTCAACAGGAACCCATCAAGAAGAAGCGGCGGAAGCGTTGAAAGAGTTTGACCTTCTTGCAATTCCGGTCGTTGACGCAGAAGATAGAATTGTCGGTATCATCACAATCGACGATGCGGTCGACATCCTTGAGCATGAGGCAACCGAAGATATGTATGCCCAGGCTGGTCTTGCGAACATCACCAGCAAAGAAACAAACCGAAGTGAAGCATTAGTCCGAGGAAATCTTTGGGCAGTTTGGAAAGTTCGCTTGCCCTTTCTTTTCATCTCGCTTGCGGGAGGTCTTGGGCTAGGCTTCGTGATGGGCTTTTTTGAAGATATTTTAGAATCTATTGTTATGGTCGCATTCTTCATTCCGCTAATTATGGATGTCGGAGGATCTGTCGGAAATCAATCAACAACAATTTTTGTTCGCGGCGTTGCTCTCGGTCAAGTCGACACAAAACGGTTCGCAAAACATTTAGGACGCGAAGTCGGCATGGGTCTTTCAATCGGCGCTGTTGTCGGTGTCCTTGCCGGAACAGTTGCCGCAATTTGGGGACATTTTTCGTCTGACATGGCAATACTAGGTCTTGCTGTTGGTCTTGCCCTCATGATAACCTCAACAATCGCCGCCCTCATCGGCTTTTTAGTTCCCTTCATTTTAGTCAAACTAAAACTAGACCAAGCCGCAGGTGCCGCCCCCATCATTACAGTAATCAAAGATATGACAGGAATACTCATCTATTTCCTTTTTGTTTTCATCTTCATGAACGCATGGATAAATGTTGACCCCATTATTTGTGAAACTTGTTATACTGTTGTTTGTGAGACTTGTAATATTTGTAAAACTTGCTATCTTGCTCTTTTATATAATGGATAGATTTGAATTCATAACGAATTCTAAACAAAAAAGACGAAGTTCAAAAAACTTCGTCTTTTAAAATTGTGCGGGCGTCTCTACAGGGTTTTGTTGATTCGTTTGATTGAAGCGGTTGAGATGCAATTAAGCAACATTATTCGAACAAACTGGCACACCTAAATGAAGTCAGCAGAAAAGAAGTAAATCTAGGTGTGCTGTTGAAACAATAAAGAGGCGATTATTAATCGCCCGCACATAAATATATGCTTGACTTATCTAAACCACAAGTCTTGTTCCATCTTCGTCAATTATGCCCAACAAATAATCTGCTGACACATCAAAAAATAACGCCATTTTTCTCAATGCCTCATAGGTAGGAAGTTTTTCACCTCTTTCCCAAAATCCTATTGCAGCATGACTAAAACCAAGAGCACTTCCCAACTCTGTTTGAGTTAAATTTTTCTGTCTTCTAAGGTCTCTTATAATATCTTTAAACATATTTATATTATATTTTCTGCAACTTTAGTTTAATTATTTTGCTTCTAAAGTAGCAAAACACTTGACACTCGAATTTTATTTTATTATACTTGTTTTATGGAAAAAGAAAAAACAATAATTTTTGAATTCACTAAAAAAGAGGTTGGAGTTCTTATTGAAGGACTTGAGGAGCGATATCAATGGGACATAATGATAAATAAAATGTTTAAAATTCCTTATGACCAAAATGATGAGGATGTTATGCGTTTTATTATTTTGGCAAAAAAATTAAAAATGAAAATCTAATCATTACTTTTTATACTAACACAAAACTTTATTTTAACTTCGCCGCCGTTTGCTGAAACTGATATTGGATATTGAATGGTGTTGTTTGCCATCATCGGAGTTTGAGGAATGTCATCAACTTCAAATGAATGAGGAACATATTCAACGGTTTCATCCAGTTCATCATGGAATAAAAGGTTTGTCAAATTAATATCACTGTTATTTGTGATTACAATTCCATAGCAAATATCCCTCCCTTTCAAATGATACGGACAGGTTTCTTTTGTTATGACAAGGTCAATAACTTCCGTTTCAACCTCGTTGCTAATAGATGAAAATGGGCCTAAACAATCTGCCATTATGAAGATTTTCCTTTCTGTGGGGAACACATCCCTTGTCGTCCCAATATTTGATTTCTATTTTTTTGGGAGCATCCCCTACTTTATGTTGTCTTTGCAATATTCTACGACTCTACTAAAATTAATGTCAAAGTAAACTTAAAATAAGTTCCTGAATTTGGATTTAATCCTCTTGGCTGAATATATATCCCCGATGCGTCAGCAAAAACAGGGGTAGCGGTTGGGGTGTCTTGACCTCCTGTTGCAAACCAAGCCGTCCCTATTGTCGGATCTCCTTGATACAACAATAATTCAGGAAACTCTCCAAGAGAAGTTCTCGCCAAATAATATGTTCCTTGACCCCAAGAACCATGAGATGCATCAAGTGTTCCTTCTCCCCAGTAGTTATAGGTCGGACCAATACTCAAGACCGCCGTCGTTATACCTTGCATCGCGTTTCCTTGTTCTGTTCTTGAAACTCTGCGAATAGTTGATATTTCGGTTGCTCTGTCAAGCCTTATTATTTCTTCGTTTATGTGAGTTATTTCATTTTGAATTGTTGTGATGTTGTTTTGAATAGTCGTCACATCATTTCTTAATTCAGTCAAACTGTTTTCAATCGCCTCACAATCACAACACTGCTCACACTGATTTTCTTCCAAATCAGTTAATCTTTGCAAAATTTCTTCACAATCACAACCTGTCATGTCGCCGCCAAGTCTTGCTATATTTTTAATTTTCATTTTTTTACTCCTGATTAACAACTTACGACTTGTAATTCGCAAATTTAAGATTAAGACATTCCTCGTCATTGCGAGATTTTGTGAGGTAATTAGATGAGAAAAAGAGAAGGCATTATCTAAAAATCTCGCAATAACAAAAAACAAAATGCTTATTATTAATTTGTCCGTCGTAAATCCTTTGTAATCTATATCTCGTCCACTTCACAAAACACTGCAACCACCGTTGCTGAATTCTTTAAAATCGTTCCTGCTCCTATCCCTTCTTTCACTTTTCCGCGAATAATAATTTGTCCTTCTTCATTTGGCTGCATGTCATCAATATTCAGCATTCCTGTCCACTCGTCCCAATTTTCACCATCAAGCGTGAATTCCAAATCATCAAAATAATCACTTAAATCATCTGTTAAAACTATTTGCGTTGCAACGAAGTCCGTTGGATTTATTATTGTTATCGAATAGTAGAGAGTCCCTCCTTGTGTTGCATAAGAACAACTGACATCTTTTGTGATATTCAATTCCAAAATGTCAACTTTATTTAATGCAACATCGTCAAGAACATAATCATTTCCTGTTTGAGGTCCGCCTTCGCTTATGAAAACAATTGTGACTGAAGTATTATCGCCGGAATTAAATATCGTCCCTATTTGAATCCATTCGGGACATTCGGTGTTAACACCGATTTCATCAGTGAAATTGTGTTGATAAATAATATTACCCTGTGAATCCAAAATATTAACGCTAAATTCAGGGGGAATGTATCCCGATGATTGACGGCACAAATTCAAAATCCAATAACTTGTCAAGTAGTTAGTGTTTTGCAAAACTGTAACTGTCGTTTGACCAATGACATAACCTGCTGTGTAGCCGTTAATCACCATCATCCTACCCATCTCATTTCCCATTGTTTTGTCCGCTACTCTCCACCATGCAGGCGAAGCCGAGGATGGGTTAAAATTGCTCCACGAATTGTTCATTATGTTTTGAACAGTATAATGTCCGTCGTTCGGAGTTACTGATGTCGGAGGAATTTGAGGTTGAGAATAGAGAAATTGAGACTGAATTTCAGGATAAGGTCCTTGATTTGCAGGATATGATCCAGCCCCTGTGTTTGCAACTGTTCCGGCACTAAATGAACCAAATGTGCCGTTATCTGCTGCCGCAACCAAATTGATAAGATCAACAATAATATTTGGGTCAAGCACAAGCGGAGTGTATCTGACAGGACCGTTTAGAAAATTAATTCCCGTAATATTGCCCGTGACAGTTTCAAGATATGTGTTTCTGACTGTGCAGTCAAGATGCGTGATAGATGAAACAGGCGGCACTGAAACATAAGTGTGATTATTGTCACTAAGCGGCGGAACAGTTCCTCCGTTTAGCATTACTGCAACTTGATTTACAATCCAATCCACAGTCCCGCTTGCTGAAATCGGCGTCACACCGTCAAATGTGAAACCATAACTCTCAACAACTTGATATGAACCGTTTGGAACGCCGGTAAATGAAAATGCTCCTGTTGAATCGGTCAAAACCGCAACCGCATTTCCGCTGATAGTATCTTGCAAAACAATCGGAACATTGGAAATAGCGGCAGTAGCAGTTGCAACTGCCGCCGTCCTATTTCCATCATAATGCAGTGTTCCTGAAACAGTTGACATTTTCTATCCTCTAGGCTCCTGTCGGAGGCTCCGGCATCCTTTCAACCTTAACGCAAAATTTAATAACAACGAACTGGTTTGCTGAAAGTTCCAGCGGCTCAAATGTCATAACATTATCGCTGTCAATGTCAGGCTCGACGAAAACAGGGTCGTGCGGAGGCTCCGGGTCGGGGTCGTCAATATCAAAAATTGTGTAGTTAAATGTGTTTTCAACATAACTTAAATTTGCCGTCAATTCATCTCTGAATTTTAAGCCCCCCATTTCGTCTGTTCCTTCGATAAAATCAACATCACTATCGTTAGTGATTGTCACAGTATAGCAAATATTGCCCCCCAAAAGAGCATATTCACAGTTCGCAACCTTGTCAACAGTCAAATTAATGATGTCTGTTTCAACGACATCACTTTGAACCGAGACTGCATCTCCGCATAGCGTTAAGTCAATAAACGCTTGATTTTCTTGATTTGGCATAAATCTTTCTCCTTATATTGTGCGGGCGGCCGGACTGCTGCCCGAAAAATTAACAACAACACATAATAAAAAAACAACATGCCGCAAACCTTCTAAAATCACATTTTTTACAACAGCAATTACAGCAGCAGCAAAAACATCGACAGCAGCAACAGCATTTGCCTTTTTCAATTATGCGGACAGTGACAAAGTTGCTTTTAACAGCAATATCCTTTCCGCAAAGATAAACTGTGATGCTTGATTGAGTTGTGACCTCTTTTCTTTTGCGCATGTTCTCCTCTCTTTTTCATGATATGTCAAATAAAAAAAGTTGTGTTTAAAATTGAACACAACTTTTTGAAAAATATGTAGGACTCTATTTATTTCTTTATTTTATATTATAATGGATTTATTATGCAGGGATGCCCGCCCCTACATTATAGTCACTTAAATAGGATACCATATTCTCTAATTAAAGTCAAATCTCTCTGCTCCCTCAAATAAAACTGCGGCAACACCGCATCCAACATGAGATCCGACAACAGGTCCGAGCATTATTTCTTTGATGTCCATAGTTGGATATTTTTGTTTTAGTGTCTCTTTCAAACTGTCATAGGTCGAGTTTGGCGTTGAATAAATCATATAGAAAGATTGATTAGTAAAATCTGCAATCGCATTTTCACCGGTCTCAACGATTTTATCAAGGACATATTGAATGGCTTTTTTCGAGCCTTTGGCAGAACTCTCGACAACAAGTTTTCCTTTTTTGTTGACGACAATAATAGGCTTCACTTTCAAAAGTGTCCCGATTGTTGCTTTGAACGCACTCAATCTTCCGCCTCTTTTCAGATGGAACAAGTCATCGACAATAACCCAAATTTGTTGACGGTCTCTGACCTTTTCAATATATTGAACCGCATCTTCCGATTCAACTCCGTTTTCACGCATGATGAGAAGTTTATCAATCATCATCTGCATTCCAAGCGAAGTCAAAAGACTGTCAACAATGTAAATTTTCCTATCCACAAGTTGCTCGTTCATTTTCGCCGCCGCTTGAACTCCGCTCTCATATGTGCCGGAAAGACCGCTTGAAAGAGTGACATGAATAATATCACCTTCCGGATTTTCCGCAAGAATTTTTTCAAAATGCTCAACATACTCAAATTCATTCAATTGAGTTGTTGTCGGCAATGCTCCCGCTTTTATTTTTTCATAGAATGCCTCGACTTGTTCTTTGCCCTCATAAAGTGCATCGTATTCTTTTCCTTCGATGATGTATTTCATCGTTAGGCAATAGATGTTTTTTTCTTTCAAATCACCAATATAATAATCGGCAGTCGAGTCCGCTGATATAATAAATTTTTTCATAAATAAGGTTTCTCCTTTGCGTCCGCGACGCTTTTGTCCGAGCGCTTCATAGGTTTAATTTTAACACAAAAAAACAATCTCTGTCAAGTGTCTTTTGCCTTTAGTCTATAGACAGTTTTGTCAGATTTTGCTAGACAAGAGCAAACCGACAAAACTGTCTAAAATATCTCTACACTTTTTCTTTTTGAGGCTTTAGTTTTTTAATTTTTGTGGGAGCAATTATTTCCTCTTTTTGAAGATAACTTGTGTTCTCCTCTGCAACTTCATCTTCCTTTAAAGACGCTTTACTCAAAATTACTGACTTCATGTCGTCTTGATGCTTTGTCAGTTTCCCGACAGGCATTGCTTCAAGTTTGACCTTTTTCGCCTCCATTTCTTTTGAGATGATGTCTTTTACTTCTTGGACACATCGCATGTCGCTAAGAAGAGCGCTTGCCTTTTCTTGAACTGATTTTATATCTTGCATATCATCAGATTCAATGACAGATAACTCATATCTTATCATTTTCGCTGCAAGTTTTTCTAACTCTTCTGGAGGCATTCTTTTGGCTATTTCACCTGTCGGTGCAGATGTTGCTCCCATTTTTTCAAGTTCTGCACCAAAAAGAAGTTTGATTTTGCCAAGTTCTTTGTTGATATATTTTCTTCGGAGCAACAGTAAATAGAAAACGATAACAGATACGATTTTTGAAACCTCAATGAGTATTCCCATTATGTTCCACCTTAGTCCTGTTGCCGGATCGGGATAAAGTATGTTAAGCGGAGTTTGAGTTAATAGAACTGCTGCCGCATAAAAAACGACCGCAATGCGAACATAATGTCTTCCGGGAAGATATTGACCAATAACAAAGAGAAGTGCAAAAACAAAGCCCATGATATGCATCCAACGAACTTCGGCCGGAACTCCGCTAAGACCAAGAGGAGGGAATCCAACAATTCCTACTGTCCCGGCAATCAGTGCAACGACTATCATGGAACCGAGAAAAATTCTTCCTGCTTTTTTTCTCTTGGCACTGTCTTTTTTGAAAATCCACCAAAAGACTAATGCTCTGATTGTGCTGTAGGTCGCAGCAATAATTAGCGTGGTTTGAGTTGACATTCCTGTTGCAAGCCCCATAAAGACGAACATAAATGCCCAAAAGAAACTGCTAATACCTGCAAAAAGAAAATACTTTCTGCGGTTCTTGATTTGATAAGAGATGAACTCTAATGTGATTGTTATAACCCCGAACGCTTGGGCTAAGATAAACCATGGTGACATAACTTTTTTAAGTAATAGATAAGGTTGGGTAAATGTTAAAATTAATTCTAAAATTAGTTCTGCTCTATTACTACTCTCCTTTTTCCTGCTATTTAGCAGGAAAATTTGACAATACTTTGAATATCAAACTATTATCACTTTACTATAAAAATACTTTGATTGTCAAACAAAAATTACACATTTTCAAATTTTTTTTTATTTTTGAATGTTTTTTGGGGTATTTTTTGAAAAAAAGACTAGATTTTTTCTAAAATTTAGTGTATAATTATTAATATGATGACTAAAACCAACAAAGAAAAATTGCAAGATTTTTTTATTAGCAGTTTTTATTCTATACTTTCAACTGAAGAAAAAGCACTCGAAGCATTTTCACAAGGTGAATTATCTTTAAAAGAAATTCATCTCATTGCCGCTGTATTCAGAACAAAAACAGCAAGAAAAAATAACTTTTCAACAGTTGCAAGAGTTTTGAATATCACCCTTGGAACATTAACCACTTCTTTTTCAAGACTTCAAAAAAAAGGCTATTTGAAAAAAGTCCCGCATGAGACGGACAAAAGAATATTTTATATTGAGCCAACAGAAAAAGCCGAAATAATTCACGCCGAACATGCCATATTCCACGAAAAAATGATGGCAGGAATTGTTGGCAGCATTTCAGAAGAACAAATGGAAGGATTGATTGAATCCCTGACAAAGTTGGATAGTTACTTCAAATCATTAAGAGCGGAATATGCGGCAATGAACAGAAAGTAAAAACATATATCAAAACGACAGAATACAATTATAACAACATCCATCATAAAAAAATCGTAGAAACTGCATTTTGCTGTTCCTACGATTTTTTTATTAACTAGATTTTCATTTTTAATTTTTTTGCCAAAATAATAAAACGCATAACATCCTCATCATTTTGGTCATAAGGAATTTTAAACATTTTTTTTCTTATTATGTCCCATTGATATCGCTCCTCAAGTCCTTCAATAAGAACTCCAACCTCTTTTTTAGTGAATTCAAAAATTATTGTTTTTTCTTTTTCCATAAAATTATTATACGATAAGAAAATTTATATGTAAAGCACTTTGTAACACTTGCTACAAAATAATTTGACAAGTGTTACAAAAATTATAATATAAAATATGTTTAAAGATATTATAAAAGACCTTAGAAGACAGAAAAATTTAACACAAGAAGAACTTGCAAAAGCATTGGACTGCACTCATTCCAGAATATCGTATTGGGAAAGCGGAAAAAGACTGCCTGATTATGATGCTTTAAAAAGACTGTCGTTATTTTTTGATGTGCCGGCGGATTACCTCTTGGGCATTACTGACGAAGATGGAACAAGGTTAATTATTTAATATGGGCATGCAAATATAGAAACCCATATATTTCTATTCTTCAAAAAAGTATAGCATTGTTTTTGTTGGTTTTTTCAACAGATTTTCTGTGACCGTTTTATAAATCTCCAGTTGCTTTTCATAAGATTTGTTCATTTTTTCATTTGATTTTCCGCTTTTGTAATCAACTATTAAAATGTCACTGCCGTTATCAATAATAAGGTCAATAACACCTTGAATTAAAAGTGTGGAGTTTGTGGTTGAATTAATATTATCCGCAACTTCATTCTTATAAATAAATGCTTTTTCCTTGTAATACTTTTTTCCGCTCGTTAATCCTTTCATATCCAGAAAGGCTTTTTTTATTTTTTTCTCATTGACCAAGTTTTTTAATTCCGAATTTATTTTTTTGTATTGCGGGACAAAATCTTTTTCAAAGTTTAAAAGTTGCATTATTTTGTGATAGGCGTTTCCGATTTTTGATGCTCTTTCGATGTCTATCGGCAATTGTCCGTTGATTTTTGGCAGTTGGAAATCTTCGTCTCCGCCATCCTCTTTTGCGATTTGTGTGACGGTTGTTTTGAGAAGTCTTTTGTCTAAAACATATTCAAAGATAAAATTATCTGTCAATTTTGTTTTCCTCTCTTCACACTCTTCCCCTAATAGCAAATTACGGCGAATTAATCCGTTGTTATTTTTCTCATCCTCTTTGTCTTTAGAATAATTTTCTCCGTCATAATTTGCTGCGTTGTGATAAAAGATGTCCAAATGTTTGCTATCCTTTGCTTTCATTATCCAATCAAAAAAACTTTTTGCATCTTGCGAGTATATCTCTTCCTCATTTCCTAAACTAATTCCTGACATAAAAATACTTTTTTTTGCTCTTGTCAATGCAACATACAAAAGCCTCATTTCTTCTTCTTTTTGTTCTTTTTCAATTTTTTCTTTTAGAAATTCAGTAAATGAAGTGTCAAGAATTTGTCTTGTCTCGACACAATGATGTTTGATTGCAAATCCAAAATCATTGTCAATCAGCACTTTTTTGTGCAAATCAGTCAAATTAAATTTTTTCGACAAATTCGGAAGTATCACATGCTCATATTCCAATCCTTTTGAAGAATGAATAGTCCCAAAATACACAGAGTCACTTTCAGTTGTCATCTCAAGCACTATGTCAGCATTTTCAATATGAGACAAAAATTCAAACAAATTAGCAGAAAATGAACACTCGGCGACAAAATCCAAAAACAAAGACAACTCCCGTGCCATATTTTTACCGTCCGCATAAGCATAGACAATTTTAAAAAAATCATATTGCGAAATAATACGGCCAAGAAGAGTCGGAACATTCAGACCAAATGACAGTTGTTTGAAGTGTGAAAGGTTTGTAAAAAAGTTTTGCAGTGCAGAACGCACAACGCAGAACGCACAACGATTGTCTTTTTTATGATTTAATTTAGATTGACAACCATTATGCGTTAAAAATTCCAAACATCTCTCATAAAAAGACCCTTCCGCCTTGCCGTCTCCGATTTCTTTTAGTTGCCCTAAATCAAACTTCCCGAAACTTGACATCATTGCTGATGCTAATGCAATGTCATCATGAGGGTTTTGGATAGCCTTTAAAAAATTGATGACCTCCAAAACAGGTCTGCTTTCATTTGCTTTTCGCTTTTTTGAGGCAGAAAATGGTATATCATGTTTTGATAATATACTCTTTAAAGTTTTGGCAAAGGAAGAATCTGTTCCTCTGAGCAAAACTGCAATATCACTAAACTCTGCCCCGCCGGATATTAAATCATCAATATAAGAAGCAACCAAATATGCTTCATAAACTTGTTCTTCTTTGCGGGACTTTTCGCTTGTTCCCTCGTCTTCTTTTATTGAATAGACTTTGTCTATTGGTGTTTTTTCTCTCAAATCTTTTTCTTTTGTGATGATATGAAGTTGAATATTTTTTGAGTTGACAGATTTATTCCGGCTTGCGCCGCTCACCTCTGCAGTTTTACAATCGCCATGCGTTAAAAAACTAAATTTTGCATCATTTACATAATCAACTTGACCAAACTCTTTTGTCATTATAGAAGAAAACAAATCATTGCAAAACTCCAAAATCCCGCTTTGTGAGCGAAAATTCGTATTCAACTCAATAACACTTTTATTAGGGTTTGGAGTTTGAAGTTTGGAGTTATTGTCAGAGTTTTTTTGGTTTTCAAACTCACTCTCACAATCATTATGCGTTGAACAATACCTCTCATATCTTTTAACAAATATCTTTGGATTTGAATTCCTAAAACCATATATGCTTTGTTTGACATCGCCGACAAAAAACTTTTCACCGATTAGTGCGTTGATTATTTTTTCTTGTGAATAATTTGCATCTTGATATTCGTCAATGAAAATATATTTATATCTTTGAGCAATTTGCTGCTTTGCTTCATCATGAATAAGAATTCTGTGAACTAATTCCTCAAAGTCGGAATAATCTATTTTGCCGATTTTTTGCTTTTGAGCAGTATAGATTTTTCGAGCGGATTTAGTCAAATCAATCAATGCTTTGACTAAAGGCAATGTCTCTTGAGGACTTTTCTCAATTCCAATCTCCAAAAACCCTTCAAAATTTTCCATACTTTGAGCCTTTGAATAAATATCAAAAATAGTATTTGCAAGAGGATAATGCGAACGATTTTTCAGCATCACTTCATACAGCAGTGTGAAGTTTGAAGTTTGGAGTTTGGAGTTATTGTTAAACTCCTCGTTAATTCCACACTCTAAACTCAAACATCCACTCTCGCAAATCGATTTCTCTATCGCAGATCTTAACATACTGCTTGCCTCATTTTCACTCAAAACTTTAAAATCCGGAGACACATCAACAAAATAAAAAAAGTCTTTTATCAATGTTTGACAAAAACTGTGCAGAGTTGATATTTGTGCAAGAGGCAATTCACGCATTGCATTCCTTGCCCATTTTTCATTTTTTCCTAATAATTTTTTATAGAGTTTCGCCTTCATGTCAGAGGCGGATGCCTTAGTATAGGTGCAAATGACCATCTCACTCAAACTAACCCCATTTTTCAATTTCTCTAAAACTCGCTCAAGCATGACAGTAGTCTTTCCACTGCCGGCAGACGCTGAAACAAGCATTTCAGCGTCTAAAGAGTTAATAACTTCAAGTTGCTGTTTAGTCCACATAATAGTGAATAGTGAATAGTGGTGGTTAGAGTTAAATTAAAAATAATGCGACAATAACTTATTCACTATTTCACTAAAAAGTCTATCCTATACAACCAGGGGCAGTGCAGTTTCCGCTTTCACGGAATATAAACATCACAAGTCTTTCTGAAAAAGAATTCATCTCAAAATCGTGAACAAACCTGCCCGCTACTCTTTCCATTGGAATAAAGCCGTCATTTCGTGAGTCACGACTTTGATTTCTGTTGTCACCCAAAACCATTACTTCCCCAAAAGGCACTTCTTGCGGAATATTGATTGTGAAATATCTTCCGACCATATTGCCGTTTATCTGCCTTATCGGTTCAAATCTATTAATTTCTCTGGCAAATCTGTTGTTTTCATCCAATAAATACAAAAACACATAGTCTCTCTCATCTCCCTCGCCTCTTCTGAAAACTACTGTGTCACCGCCAACAGCGACAACTCTTTTAATGTTGTGTGAATAAACCCATCTACCGCCAATCATTCGCCCTTCCATTCGAATAATCACAATATCATCAATACTAACTCTTCTTGCTCTCACTGACAATCCGAAAGAATGATGCTCCAGTGTCGGGAGCATACTGTTTCCGCAAACATGAACAAGAGAAAATGACATCACAAAAATAAGCATCGCAACAACCAGCACGCCCATAGATGCAATAAATGCATTCAGCATATATTGCAATGTTTTATTATTCTTTTTCTCAAGATGTTTTACTAATTCGTCCATATTGGTGGTTGGTGGTTGGTGGTTGGTGGTTGGTGGTTGGTGGTTGGTGGTTGGTGGTTGGTGGTTGGTGGTTGGTGGTTGGTGGTTGGTGGTTGGTGGTTGGTGGTTGGTGGTTGGTGGTTGG
>WRAY01000015.1 GCA_009779975.1 Bacillota bacterium
ACAAAATAAAATTAATGGTGCTGTTGAAAAGACAAGGGGGCGGGCGGCCTCGACCGCCCGAAATAGTTAATTAATGGCTCTTCGGGCGGTCGAGGACGCCCGCCCCTACAATTAATCGCTCATCATTATCACGAATATTTAGCACCTCCAAAAGTATTATCTTAATAAAATGAAAAGTGTTGTTGAATTTTTTTCAACAACACTTTTAAAATTAACTTATCTTAACATTTCATTTTTAACTTTTCACTTTACTAAGCCAGTCCGCCAAGCATCCTTCTTCGTCTTAATTTGACATATCGAAAGCCCAAAACTCCGCCAAGAACGCCTGTCGTTCCTAAGATTGAGCTGGCAACTATTTGAGTTAGGTTGATAAAATCATAGTCGATGTGGGCAGTTTGAACATATCCATACAAAATTTCGCCGTCTATCATAAAATAGATGAAAGTGAAGTCTCTTGTGTTATCAAATGAAAAGCCGGGAACTTCAACTCTTGTGCCTGCAGAAAGGGGAATAAAATTTCCGTAGTCATCTCTAAACCTTGGGTCAAACTGCATTCCGCCTAGCGGATTAGCCTCGCTTGGAGGAAATCTTCTGAAAATATATGCATGATGAGGGGCTCTTAAAGGACTGTTAGGGTCGCTTGGGTCAACTCTTAAAACTCTTGCCATAACAATAGTTGCATTGTCGTTGAGAGTCTCAGACGGCGGAAGTCCGGCAAAAGCATAGTCCGAACAAATAAAACCTTCAAGATTATTGCCGACCAAAACCCTAAACCACCTTCTTTGATAAGGTAATTCAAAATTATCACGGAATCCATGGCTGATTATTTCTTCTCGTTCAGAACAAAATTCATAAACAAAGCCGAGAAGGGTGAGAGTTTCATTTGCTAAGAGTGAGTTGTAGCCGGGGATAATATTAGACTGTCTTGCAGGAAAAGCGCGAACCACGGCGCCAACTCTATAGACTGTTAAATAGCCTCCGGATAATGCAACGAGTGTGTCTGAATAAGGAAGCGGAGCGGATAAATATCTTGTCAGGACATAGCCGACAATTAATGAATTTCCGTCAAGGTTGTCCGCAATAATTCGGGTAAAGCCTGATTGCTGACCGCTTGGCGCAATAACTCTGAACTCATAGGGAAGAGTCGCAACAATATTTCCGGTTTGAGAAGGTCTTGAATGAACTGATATGCCTTGAGGGTTTACTACATGATGAATAATTCTGTTTGAGGCATGATATGTATTTGCATTGCCGTTAAACGAGGTGGGGAACTCCGGGAATTCAACGCCGAATTCTTCTGAGCGGATTATTTGAACAATATGTCTTGGAGTGTTTGCCGCCAAAATATCTCTTTCCAAAACACCGTTCTCTCTGCTGTGTTCAACACTTGAAACATGAATGCTTGAAAATCTTCCCGTGATGTTGAGACTTCTTTCATAAGACGCCTCATATATCGGATCGCCGCCCAAATCATATCCGTCAAAATTAATTCTTTTAATTGAGTGAGGAGCATTGTTTCCAACACCATCAATCATTAAAAGATAAAATCCGCCAAAAGGGTCTTTGGCAATGCCTTGAACAGTGCTTGTGTCACGAGCGGAAAAATTATTTGCATTTTCTAAAAGAATCGGAAAAATTTGAATGTTATCGCTATTAGCGTTGTCATAAATTCTAATTGGAGCAAATGAGTTTCCGATTCCGTCAATATTGACATAACCATACGCATAAATAAAATATTCATTGTGAACAAAGGGAAGTATCGGAGTAGAGTCAATTCCTCTTATGTCGGTAAGACCTTCTAAAATTTGAGGAAAAGCAGTCGTTCCGGCACGCCTTCTTCTCAATTGACCTTGGCTGGTCAAAACATAAATATCTCCGCCGGCGCTGACTGCAATATCAACTATCGTTTGATTTGAGACAATATTTTGAATTAAGGTTCTTGAAAAATTTGGCGAAGGTCCGATAATAGTTATTGAATTTCCGTGAGCGACATAGAAGTTGCTGACGCCGGCACTAATCGCAGACGGGGAAGGGATGTCAATGTTAGTGAATGTTTCGCCGTCATAAATAACAACCCTGTTGTTGTCTCTGTCGGCAATACCAATTTCGTTTGCACCTCTTGTTGCAACATCAACAGGGGAGTGGAAAAATCCGTCATCTGAACCCATTGAAGCAATTAAGGGAGTTGAAACAAACGAAGTGCTGCAAATTCTTAATATTCCGTTATTTCCGTCCTCATCTTCAGTCAAAACAAAAATATAATTTTCAGATGAGCAAATAGCAATAGCGTTTGTTTCAAAGACTAAAGAGTTTAAAAGCGGTATACCTCTGTCTTCAACCAAGACATTACCTTCAGGATAAAAAACGCTGAGAGTTGTCGGAGACAAAACAGCGACTCTGGTTGGAGTTATCGGAGTAATTCCGATAAAGTTTGCGGCGGTAATAACAGGAGTGTTTGCCGAAGGCATATCAGGGCGAATAAGCCCGACTCTATTAGACTGCTGTCCGAAAACACCAAAGAAGTTGTTATCGATAGCACTAAGATGTCTGATTGTTCCGCCGGCACCAACAGCAAAGAAAGGCGCATTATAACTTTCCAAACCGAGTGTTGCAGAATAAGAGATAACAGAAAAGCCCATTGAAATGTGAACGGGGAAGTCTAAATAAGAATAAGCAAAGTTAGGACTATATCTTGAAGAACTGATAACATCTGTTCCGGTTAAAATCAATTCTCGATTGGTCACTCTTGCTGCTGTGTTTGAATCGCTTAAGTAGTAGACAAATAAAGAATATGACGAAGCGCTTATTCTCTCAACCGTGAAAAGATAATCGCCATAGATTTGAAATTGAGTAACAGAGTTTATTGAGGGTATTCTAATTCTGTAGGGAACATTGTCAATGGTTGTTTCTCCGCCGTCAGGAGCAGAAAAAACAACTAGTTCATATCTATAAGAAGTTGTCCCGCCATTCCTGTTGAGAATGAAAAGATTGTCATCATGAAACTTGATATCTCTGGCATCTTCAAAATAATGATAAACTCCGCCGCCGGCAGGTCTTATGTAAGTCTCCGGTGAAATAGGGCTGCTTAGTTGACCATTCGCAAAAGAAGCAAGTCCCATTGCTAATGAACTGAAAACAAACAGCAGCGCCAACCCCAAAACAACTAATAATTTGTTAAAATTTTTGTGCAGAATTCTCATAGTGCCTATAATTATACCACAATAAAAAATATCTGTAAAGTAAAAATGAACAATTTATTTATTTATTTAATCACAATAATTTAAGGCACTCATAAAATTATCAAATGCTTCTTGTTTCATTTTTTCAATAGTATCATTTGGAATTTTTATCAAAAGACGAGTTTCACAACAGCCATTCTCATCAATATCAGTAGTCACTTGACATTCTCCGTCGCTATTAAACAGACATAATCTGCATTCGCATTTCATTCTCTCTTCAAACATTGTCTTGTTCTCCTTTTTTTAATGTGCAATGCACTATACTCATTGCACAATGTGAAACGACAACCACGAACCACAATCAAAAAACTAACCAAACAAAATTGTAGGGGTGAGCAACGCGAACCCGAATAATGGACAACATAATAATGATAATTTAATCGGGCTCGCATTGCTCGCCCCTACAATTTAATTCCCCCGAATACACAACATAACAAACCGTAGGGGCGGCACTCTGCCGCCCGCACAATGTTATTCGTTGTTTACGAACCACCATCAAATAACGAACCGACAAAATCTTGCCTGCTTTTGATTAATTACTGCATATGGTTCTAATAACATTGTTCAAGCGGTAAAACATTCCCACCACTAAACATTTTGTCATATTTCAAAAATATCATATGCTTTATTTGCCTCAATGATTTTTCAATATTAATTTTCATATCACAATAAAAATTGCTTGACAACACTTGCAACGCTGTTATATAATAGCAAACATACGGAGTGGTACTCAAGTGGCTGTAAGAGGCGTCCCTGCTAAGGATGTAGACCGGGCAACTGGTGCGAGGGTTCAAATCCCTCCCACTCCGCCAAAATAAAGCGGCTCCGAAAATTTTTTCGGAGTCTATTTTTTTGAATGGGATGTTTTTATGTGTTCCATTTACTTTTCAGGAGACTATTTATGGAAGTAAAATTAAGAAACATTGGAATTATTAAAGATTCAACAATAAAGTTGAGTGGATTGACCATTGTTACTGGACACAATAACTCTGGCAAGTCTACTGTTGGTAAAGCAATATATTCTTTAGTCGCTGCCGTTGACAATCTTCAAGACTGCAATCTTGAGGATAAGAGTTCTTTTGCTTTACAGTTTTTAAGGAAAATAACAAATAACTTTGACTTTTTTAGATTTTATAGCAGAAGGCAAAATTTAGAGCAAAATCAAGAAAAAACAAAAATTTCTGAAATTATGTATTCAAATAAAATTGAATTTTTATCCATTAAAGAGTTGTTGGAGTATGTTAATGATTTTAGTTTGGAAATTCAAAATTTGTCTGAAGACTTTTTTATGCAATTTTTAGATAGGGAAGAAAAGTTTTTAAGTAGTAGAATAATGAAAGAACATATTTCAGAAATAATTACTAAAAAGCCTGATATTTTAGAATCTATAAAGATATTAATAAAAGATCTTGAGTCTGACCAAAACTTAACAAAGTATGCTAATGCGAGAATTGAGAGAACACTTAAGAGGGCTTTTTCAGGACAAATTCAGCCTGTAAAAATTTCTAATCCTTCTTCTTTGCTGAAAGTTTCTAAAGGTAAAAAAATTCTTTATGAAGTGAGTATTTCTGAAAATAAAGTAAACGATAAAGAGTCTTATTTTTCACCTGCTTTCTTTTCTGCAATATTAATTGATGATGTTCACATACTAGATTCTTTGTCTTCTAATTATGAACTTTTTAATCGTCAAAATTCACGAACAAGGCATTTTACTGGAGCAAGGCAACTAGACTTTGCTGAACACATTAGTTGCCAGTCTTCTGCTTATTGTTTGCTTGAAAAACTGAGTAAACCTAGAACAAATATTTTTGAAGATATAGTTAACGCTGAAAAGGCAAAACAAGTTGTATCGTTAATCAAGTCTAGTTTTTCAGATGAAATATCTTATAAAGATGGAAAACTTATGGCGGGTGAGAATTTGGATTTAAAAAATTTGGCAACTGGCTCAAAACTTTTTGCAATACTAAAAATGTTATTAGAAAAAGGGCATTTGGATTCAGGGGCTGTTTTAATTTTAGATGAGCCAGAGGCACATCTGCATCCGGAGTGGCAAAATACATTGGCTGAAATAGTAGTACTCTTACAAAAACAATTAGGACTAACAATTTTATTAACAACTCATAGTCCTAACTTTTTGCTTGCACTTCAAACAATGTGTAAAAAGCATGAGATTTATCATGCCACCTCAGTATATTCGGCTGAAAAGTTGTCAGACAATTATCTTGTTAAACTTGAGGATATAACAAATAATGTTGAAGTGGCTTTTTCTAAATTAGTTAGACCATACTTGCTTATGGAAGAAACTCTTTACGCTTTAGAAGAGGGTGCTGAGGATAAGGGGGAATAGGCATAATGCATAGTGAAGTCAAAAAGATATATAATTTTTTTCAACAAGATTTTTTACCATTAGAAACATTTAGAGTTTTATCTTATGATAAAGCAAACAAAATTAATTGGATACAAAACACAGAAAAAGCCTTTGATTTTGATAAAATTAAAAACACTCTTTACAATGTTTCTCCTCTTCCAACATCTGTGGATGCTTTATTTTTTGGAAATTGCATTGCTTTCATTGAATTTAAAAATAGCACAGATAAAATAAAATCAAAATGTCGTGATAAAGCAAGAGATAGTATAATGATTTATAGGTTTTATTTGCAATCATGCAATCTTACAGGGGTGAATCAAAAGGACATAAAGACGAAATTTATTGTGGTAATAAATTCAGGAAGTTTTGGAAAGCCCAGTGCTGCATATTCAGCGGCACTTTCAAAGTCAGCGGGAATTGAAAATTCATTATTGAGAGAGTTAAAAAATAAATTTACAGGAAAGAATTTTTTGAAAGAAGATACATATTACACGGAAGTTGATGTATGGAACGACATTGATTTTGACAGAAAACTTTTGTCTATTAAATAATTGATTCTGGACATGTGACAAGTGACGCAAGATTGATGGATTTTATGATTATGTGATTTATTATGAAACAACAATTTGATAAAAATATGTTAGCAATGGAACTTGTTGATTTTAAGAGTGACATTGATTCTAATCAAGAGTTCTCTTATGACACTATGCATTTGTTTTGTTCGCCTTTGTTTTTAGAGGCGATGAAGTTGCTATATGACAAAAATATTCAGACTATGTCTTGCGGTTCAGGCAAAGAGAGGGGAATACTCCCCGGTATTACTTGCAATTATTTGATGCTTAGTGATGAAAACAAAGAGATTGCAAAAGATATGTTAATTTCACCGCATGAGTTTCGTATTGGAGCAGCAATAAAAGATAACACAACATTTTCGGAATTTGAAGAAAAACTTTTAAAAATTGTTCAACTGTTCAAACAGCAGTAATGCTTAAAAAATCTAACATTAGTCAATAATTAGGAAAAGTGTCTTTGACGCTTTTTGGTGCAGACTATAGATAAATTAAGTCATTCTGAGTGAAGCGAAGAATCCAGCGAGGGAAACGAGTGTAAAATGCTTTTCCAATCAAAAGCATAAGTCTTTGCTAGATTCTTCGCTTCGCTCAGAAAGAATTGCAAAGACCCTTGTCAACAGTCTTCGACTGTCTTGTCTGATTTGCTGGTATCAACACTCTCCGTCAAGAGTATTGAAGATACTTGTCAATTTTTGTTGGTTTTTTTAGTCGTTAGCCTAGTTAAATGCTTGACGAGTGATTGACAAAAGAGTATACTAATGTAACATGGACAAACTATGTGGTGTTTTTTTGCGTGTTTTTGCATGAGCCGATAGTTTGATTTTGGAGATTATTTAATGAAAAGAAGAGGTTCGATAGTTCGATTAGGAGTTATGGTCGTGGTCGTAGCACTGGGGCTGATTTTGTCGTTTGTTCCGATGAATTTCGGAAACACGACATTTAGAGGTTTTGCACATTCAATAATGCTAGGTCTTGATTTGCAAGGCGGAGTTTATGCTGTTTATCAAATGGATGCAGCCCTTGACGGTGACACTACTGACTTGTCTCAAAGAATGGACGCAACAAGAACAAGACTTGAAACTTTGTTAGTGTCAAGAGGTTTCACTGAAAGTAATGTAGTGAGGCAAGGGGCGGACAGAATTCGTGTTGAAGTTCCCGGTATCGGTGAGCCCGGAGCATTACTTGATGTTATGGGTGAGCCTGCGGAATTATCATTTAGAATGGATGACCCGAACGGTGCGCCGATTGCAGGTTTAACCGGAAGAAATGTGACAAGTGTCGGGTCTGGTTTCGACCCTCAGCAAGGCGGTTATGTCGTTCATTTGACATTTGACTCAATAGGAACCGCCGCATTCTCACAAGCAACAGCACCTGAAAATCACGGAAGAAGTATTTCAATCGTCGCAACAGTCGGCGGAGTTGACCAAGAAGTATCTCGTCCGACAATTCAAGCCCATATTCCAAACGGCCGAGCAGTAATAACCGGTATGCCGTCAGCCGCTGCCGCTCAAAGACTTTCCGATCAAATCTTAGCAGGGCAATTTGAAGTTCGTCTGACTCTTTTGGAGTCCGACACAATCCCGGCGACACTTGGAGAAGCCGCATTGTTTTATGCCGTTTTGGCAGGTATCATCGGTGTTCTTCTTCTTCTTATTTATATGGTGTTGGTCTACAAGATGTTTGGAGGGTTGGCATCACTTGCACTACTTTCAAAAATATCGCTGCTCTTATTCTTCCTCGCAGTTGTTCCATGGGTTCAATTAACTCTGCCCGGACTTGCAGGTGTCATACTCTCAATCGGTATGGCAACGGATGCCGAGATTATCATTTTCGAGCGGATAAAAGACGAATACAGAGGAGGGAAGTCACTTTTGGCATCCTTTAATGCAGGCTACAAACGAGCCTTCTGGCCGGTATTTGATGCGAATGTCACCTCAATCATCGCCGCAGTTATCCTTTGGATATTCGGAACAGGACCTGTTGTCGGATTTGCAGTAACGCTTCTTATCGGTATTCTCCTCTCATTCTTCACCAGTATGGTTGTCACAAGATTCTTGTGCAAATGGATGCTCAAAGCCACTTTGGCGGATAAGCCTAAACATGCTGCAAGAAATGAAAAACTCTATGGCTTAAAAAGAGGAAAAAATTATCAAGCCCCGACTGATGAAAGTCAAGACGGACAAAAAGTTGTAGAAATTGAAAAAAAAGACATGAAACTAACCCCGGCCACTGAATAAAATGTGATTTGTGGTTGGCGGTCGGTGACTTATGAATGTTAAATTAATCTTTCTAATCACTAATCACCATCGCTAATCACATAGGAAAATAAAATGAACAAATTTACTAAAATCAAAAATGACCTGTCTCACAGGTTACTGGAAAAAGATTACAAAGTTGTTGAGAAAAAGAAAATCTATTTTCTTATTCCGATTGCTTTTTTGGTTCTTGCCATAATAATGGGCATAATTTTTGGTGTTACAAGAGGCAGTCCGTTTAATATTTCGATGGCTTTCACCGGCGGACAGTCTGTTGACATCATCCTTGGGACAAGATTAACAGATGACAATGCCCAAACCTACAGAGAGGAAATTTATGCTATCGTCGGAAGACTTCATCAGCAAGAGGGAGTCTCAGAAGAATACAGAAGAGATATTCCGGCAATCACTATGTCTGAAACTATTCAGCAAGGTGCTATTGGTTCTGAAACCGCATCAATCCGCCTTCAGTTCAATTCAAGCGACATAGCCGCCGACGACACCGACACATGGGACATCATTAACGAACTATTAACGGAAGAATTGAATCACCTGTTTGCAATGGTGCCAAGAGTCACAAGTTATGGCTCAAATATCATTGTTGAATATGACTCTCTTATCACAACAAGCACTGAAGAAACAAGGTTGTTTGGTGCAATCAGAGAGGCAGTAGCAGCGTTTAACGGCGGAACCATTGTTTTAAGTGCCGACGGAATGACTTATGGAAGAGACAGTGAAGGAGCGTTAAGCGACAGTATACTCGTTATTCCTTTTTCCGGAACAGGAGACATTCCTTATGATGCAATCGCAGCGGCTCTTGCTGTCAGCGACCCTTTCAGCATTGATATTCGCTTGACAGGCTTCACATCTCCGACAATGGCAAGAGAGTTTTTGATAACTGCAATACTTGCGATTTTGTTGATGCTGACATTGCTGCTCATCTATATTGCTTTCCGCTTTGAAGTTGCTTCAGGTCTTGCGACAATCATCTCGATTTTCCACGACTTAATAATGATTATGGCGTTTATGACCATATTCAATATTGAAATCGGTCAAACATTTATTGCGGCGATTATCACAATTCTTGCCTATACTATCAACAACAACATCATCACCTTCGACAGAATTCGTGAAAACATCAAGTCAAAACGCCATGAAGGCAAATCAAACACTTTCCTTGCAAACACAGCAGTGCGTGAAACAATTCTTAGAACCATCAACACAACGGTGACAACTGCTCTTGTTCTTGGAGCGCTTGCAATAATCGGTGTTCCGGCAATACAAGTTTTCACCCTTCCGCTTCTGTTCGGAATACTCGCCGGTGCATATTCAACAATATTCATCTCACCGACCGCATGGGTAATGCTCAAAGACTTTGCAGCAAAAAGAATAACAGGAAAGGTGACGGCTCCAACCAAACCAATAAAAGCAAAGCAAGAGAATTAAGAAAACTTGATTAAATAATTTGAACGACATTTTAAAATAGTAAGCGGAGGCGGAGGAAATCTGTCTCCGCTTGCCGAATATAGTGGTTTTGATGGTTAGGGAAGAATAATGTTATCAACCACTAACCCACTAATCACTAACAACTAGCCATCAATCACTTTAAAAAAATGAGCATAATCTTCAAACAAAAGAACAGCACTCCTCAGAGTGAAGAAAAAATAAGAGAGATGTCAATAAAAACTCACCTTAGCGAGAAAATGGTTGAGTTATTGTTTTTGCGCGGTGTTGAGACGATTGATGAAATACGGAATTTTTTATTTCCTCAAGAGAAGAATTTGTTTGATGCGAATTTGATGGAAGGAATGAGTGAATTAAAGGAGAGGGTTGAAGAGGCGATTGGGAACGGCGAGAAAATTTTAGTCTATGGCGACTATGATGTTGACGGAATTTGTTCCGCCGGTATATTGTCTGGCTATCTGATGAGCAAAGGAATTGAAGTTGTTGTTCATATTCCGTCAAGGGTAAACGACGGCTATGGCTTGAATGTTGAAACGCTGGAAAGACTTCTTGAAGAACACGCCCCCGACCTTATCATAACATGCGATTGCGGAATTTCAAATAAAGACGAGGTTGAGTTTTGCAACTTTGTCGCCGGAGTTGATATTATTATCACCGACCATCACGAGCCGCCGCCGGAGTTGCCTGATTGTGTTATTGTCAATCCGAAACGACTGACTTGTCCTTATCCGTTTAAAGACTTGTGCGGAGCAGGTGTTGCATTGAAAGTTGTTGAGGCGCTCGGGGGAAGAGAAGAGGCATTAAAATATCTTGACCTTGCCGCAATTGCAACAATTGCTGACCTTATGCCGTTAGTCAGCGAAAATCGTCTCATCGTTCAACTCGGACTAAAAAGAATAACAAATCCGGGACTTGAAAAAATGCTGACAACCTATAACCTCAATCCCCAAAATCTTCTTTCGTCCGAAATTGCCTATAAAATTGCTCCCAGAATAAATGCCGCAGGGCGCATGGGTTGTGCAGAGAGAGCGTTTGAACTTCTAAACACCGCTGATGAAGAAAGAATATCTGTTCTCATTGAGGAAATAAACGCTGACAACGATAAAAGACGCCAGTTATGTGAGACAACATATGTTGAGGCGATTAATATTTTGAAAAAAGACGGCGAAGGGCTTAGCAAAAGAGCAGTTGTCCTTGCCCATTCCGAGTGGGAAAAAGGTATAACAGGAATACTTGCCGCTCGCCTTTGCGGAGAATTTCGCCGCCCGACTTTTATTTTGGTCGGAGCAGGAGATGTTTTTAAAGGAACTGCAAGAAGTGTCAAAGGAATTAATATTCATGACATTTTGATAAAATGCAGTGATTTGCTGGTTGAGTTCGGCGGTCATGCCGGGGCGGCAGGATTTTCAATCGAGAAGAAAAAACTAGGTCTTTTCAAAACAAGACTTGATGAAATTTTATTTGATTTTGATGATGAACTTTTTGCACCTCAAAACGATTTTGACACTGTCCTTGAGTTTGATGATTTGACACTTGAATTTGCAAAAGAGTTAGAAAAACTCGAGCCGTTCGGCAGTTCTAATCAACGCCCGATATTTTGTTTAACTGCCTACAAACTCGATAGTGTAATGCCGACAAAACAAAACCCAATCCACACCAACATAACCCACAAAGGTAAAAGCATCCTAGGTTTTAATTTCTACAACGAAAACCAATTCTTGCAAGGCGAGAGCAAAAAACAACTTCTCGTCGAAATTAGTTCAAATTTTTATAACAATGTTGAATACCTCAAAACCGTCCTGAAAGCCGCTAAAAGTGAAGAATTATATTTTGGCGACAGCGCAGCGAAAAGTGCATTTTTAAAAAATATTGAATATATTCCGTTTTCAAATAAAGAAGATAAAAGTTTTTCTTACAATGAAAATGAGTTGAAAGATTTAGTCGATGAAAAATATTCAATCCTAATCGTTGCCGGCTCAAAAAAAAGTTTTGACAAAGCAAAACAAACGCTGAACAAAAAAGTCCTGGTCAATGAGTTTATGCTTTTGGGAACAAAAAATAATTTTACTCGTCTTGTTTGCTCTCCGTTGTTCGATGACGAAAATTTGATTTTGCCGTTCTACAAAAAAATAATCTTTCTTGACACTCCTCCATGCGGCACAGTCCAATTCTTAAACACTCAAACTTCCGCTCAAATATTTTTGCCAAAAGTTGACACAAAAACACCGGACTTTTCTTCTGTTAAAGTTGAAAGGGAAGTGTTTTTAAAATATTTTAATGAAATAAAAAGAAACAATCCTATTAGAGCAGTCAACATTTTTTCCTATTTCAGATTGTTATCAAAGTATTCCTATGACCTAGACCTCAATCAATTAATAGCGTGTTTTTCCGTTTTCAAAGAACTGGGACTGATTGAGATAGAAAAACCCTTCACAGTAAACATTAACCAAAATACCAAATCAGAACTTGCCGATTCAATGATATATAATTATCTTTCTGAAAAGAAAAAATAAATGATTTTGTGTTCTTTTTTGCTTGAAAAGATAATTGGATTTGACAAAAATTGGCAAAAAAAAAAGAAAAACAAGAAATACTTGACAAGTGTGTTGAAAAAATGTTACTATAGTTCTAAAGAATGGAGGACTATACTCATATGAAGAAGTGTTTCAGAAAAATTTTAATCATTTTATCTGTCATATCTATCATGCTGACGGCAAATCTTTTGCTATTTGCATGTGATTTTGGCGGTGAAAATTGCGATTGCACTGAAACGACAATTTGCCAATGCTCTGAAACTTCTTCGTGTGATTGCTCTGAAAATAATTTAACATGCGAGTGTTTGCCTTCATCACTGCTTCCAATACCTACATATACCATTCCGTCTCCGCGATTAGCATATTTTAACCAAACTCTTTCTCAAATTTCTCTGCCAGTAGGCTGGACATGGGAAAATCCTTCTACTCTTGTGGGCTCAGTCGGAACTCACACCCATAGCGCAATTTTCACAACCATTGACATTGAAAATTATCAACTCATCTCTTTGACAAGAGGCGTTCAAGTCATAGTTTCACAAAGCCAAAATCTATGTCCCGATTGCAGCGATTTTCCATGCACATGTTTACCTCAACCTCAGCCATGTAATGATTGCAGCGAATATCCGTGTGCTTGTCCGATACTATGCTCAACATGCGATTTTCCTAAAGACGATTGTATATGTGATTTGCTCCAGATAACAACAGTTCTTGTTCCGTATGTTTTTGAACTATCCTCAAACGGCTTTGTTGTCTGGAATGCATTAAACAGGGCATATGCCGTTTATTTTTGGGATGGGGAAAGGTTCATGCCAATGTGGACAATGTCTCATGGATGGGCAAGTTTAGCATATATCAATCTTTCGGAAGGCGAGCATAGAATGTTGGTTCGCTCCTTAAATCCTTTTTGGTTCTATCATGACAACGAGAGGATTTTTGCCCACAGCAGCGGCATTTGGGAGTTTGAAATTGAGGATAGTGTTTCCGCTCCAAATTATATTTTTTCAGTTCAAGGTATTAGTTTGGATTGGGACGGAGATGTTACTGCTTATTTTATTGATGTTAACAGGCATGATGGCGAAGGATTTGTTAGATTGCCTTTTTCATCCGGAGGTTCATCAATTCCTTTCACTCTTTTTAATTTAACCGAAGGTAATAACACTGTTCGAGTAAGCAGAGTTGCTCCGAGCGGAAACGATAGTAATTTGTGGTTATATTCAAACGGAGTTGTGACAAGACATCTGACAAGCAACGGAGTCGGTTATTGGGAAGTTTATTTTGAAGAAAACAACATAACACCCGATTATGCTTTTGAAGTTGATGGGGCAAGATTTCATTTTAATGGTTCAAGCACACACTATAGAATGTATGTTGACAGAGACGACGGCGAAAACTTTGTGTTTTTGATGAATGTTTTTGGCGGAAATGAAGTGCATCTATCGTCATTGCTTTTAACAGGTGGAAACAACACTGTCAGAGTTGTTCCGAATTCTTTTCCGACAGGAGCATTTTCCTATTATGACGGGGTCTTAACTTTAACAACAACATTGCAGCGGGTTGCTTATTGGGAAATATATTTTGAAGAAGTTGAAACATTTAGAGACTACGATATTGAATTAATAGGCGCTAATTTTCGCTGGAACGGACTAATTGCAACTTACAGGGTCTATGTTGACCGACATGATGATGAAGGCTTTCAATTCATCGGATTAACTGCCGGCGGACACCAACGACCGCTTTCAACTTTGGATTTAACCAAAGGGCAAAACACTATCAAAATTCATTTGCTCGGCATTCCGTCATTAACATGGTCTTATGAAAACGGAGTTTTAACAAGAGCAACTCCGACAAACTCTTTCCATTGGGAAATATATTTTGAAGAAAACATACTCTCAACAACCCGTGTTTTTCAATCATTCGGAACTTATTTCGATTTTAACAGAGTTGCGCCCGAATATCGCATTTATGTTGACCGTCACAATAATTCAGGCTTTCAATTCATCGGAAATTCTTTGAACGGAATATGGGTCAGAATGTTTACGAACTTAAATTTAACTTTGGGTCCAAACACAATCAGGGTTGTGCCGGTCTCTCATGCCGCTAATCAATGGAATTATCAAAACGGCATTTTATCTTTGACAATTCCAAACACAGGCTATTGGGAGTTTGAAAAAGTTGAATATTTAGACACTGTTTCATGGAACTATGATTTCGAAGTCAGAGGTTCAGCCTTCCTTTGGAACGGTTCAAACTATATGTATGATGTCTATGTAGATAGAGACGACGGATTGGGCTTTGTCTCGGTTTTTAGCATTTGGGGAGGCAATACGCTGACTTTATTAACTCTTCGTTTAACAGTTGGCTCAAACACAGTCAGAGTTGTTTCAAGAACACCGGTGATAACAAATATTTGGCAATACGAAAACGGAGTTTTGACAAGAGTATCAACTCAAACAGGCACAGGCTATTGGGAAATTGAACTTGAAGAAGTTGCTCCGACAGAAAACTACGATTTTGAAGTAACATCGGGACAGGTGATGTTTCGCTTTAATGGATTAAGTGCCAGTTATCGGGTTTATGTCGACCGCCATGACGGAAACGGGTTCATTTTTATTGCTTCACATTGGGGAACATCATCAATGTGGCTTGATAGTTTAGGATTGACAGCGGGCAGCAACACAATAAGAGTTTCAAGGTCAGGTTCAGCACAAGTTTCTTGGTCTTATGTTGACGGAGTTTTAACAAGAACTTTATCAATAGGTGCAGGTTATTGGGAAGTATATTTTACTCAAAACAATCTTGCGGCAAATTTTGCTTTTGAAATTATAAACGGCGGCAGTTTAAGATGGGGCGGAACAGATGCAAATTATCAACTCCTTGTCAACAGACACGACGGAGAAGGCTTTGTTCTCATTTTTAGCGGTAACGGAACTTGGGGAACACACCTCGCAAATCTTCGACTTAATGAAGGCAGAAATTCGGTTAGAGTTGTCAGAGATATTTTCATCTATGGAAATGGAAATCTTGTTCAAACCAGAACAACAGGTTATTGGGAGATTGATGACTTTAGAGAAGAGGAAAGAACAAATGATTATAATTTTAGATTGAGCGGCAGCACTCATTTTTGGTGGGGCGGGTTATCAGGCTCTAGTTACAGGGTTTATGTCGACAGGGATGACAACGAAGGATTTCAATTTATCGGCACAACTTGGGGCAATTCATCAAGGACACTTGAAAGTCTTAATTTAACTCTTGAAGGCAACACAATAAGAATTGTCGGAAATATCTATTCTTATGTAAACGGTGTCATAACAAGATTAGTCAGCGTCGGGTTTTGGAGTGTTGAAGTCGTCGACACAACCGCAACCGCAAACTATGAATTTTCAACGACCGGAGCAAGTTTCCGCTTTAACGGAACAAGTGCGTCCTACAGAGTTTATGTCGACCGCCATGACAACTTAGGGTTTCAATTCGTTGGAACAGCTACAGGAACCTCAACAATGCCGTTTGCCTTCATGGGATTAACTTTTGGGCAAAACACGATAAGGGTCTCAACACCGCAATCAACTCATTTTTGGTCATATTTAGACGGAGTTTTGACAAGAACATTTGTCACAGGAAATGCTTACTGGGATTTTTATTATAATGAGACAACAGTTAGTGTAACTTACAACTTTCAATTTGACGCAAACAGCATGAGATGGAACAATCGAGTGGGACACTACAGGCTATATGTCAACCGCTATGATAACCTAGGTTTTGTTTTCCTAACTTCATTCACTTCAACTTTTACTAATAACATGTCAATAACTTATCAAAGTTTGCGTTTCACTCTCGGCTGGAATGCAGTTCGGGTTGTCGGCGAATATTGGACAATTGCAGACGGAGTTTTAACAAGAACTCTAAGTTTGGGTGAGAGAAGAATTTATCTTCAAGAAACAGTTGAAACTAATGAATATGATTTTTGGCTTGTTAATGACAATATGCGATGGAACGGAAGAAGCAGCATTAACTATCGGGTTTATGTCGACAGGCACGACAACCTAGGATTTCAGTTCATAGGCACAACAAGCGGAACAGGACAAAGGGCATTATCAACTCTTGGATTGACGCAGGGAAATAATACTGTAAGAATAACCTCAGTCGGGCAAACAAGATTATCCTATTCAAACGGAGTATTGAGTTTGATAGCAGGAAGTCATGCTTATTGGAATTTTCAGTATATTCATGATGACAGAGTGGAATTATATAACTTTGAACTAACAGGCTCAAGTTTCCGTTTTCATGGCTCAAATGTGAGTTACAGGGTTTATGTCGACAGAGATGACAACGAAGGTTTTCAATTTATCGGATACCAAACAGGTATCCAAACAAGACAACTCTCAATGCTCGGATTAAATCAAGGCAATAACACAATCAGAGTTGTGTCAACCGTTGTTCCGCCTCATTTGTGGGAATATAATGACGGAGTTTTGACAAGATTTTTATCACAAGGCACAGGCTATTGGGAAATTTATTTTGAAGAACAAAATGTTGTTGGAAACTATGTTTTTGAGGTTGCCGGAATACTTTTAAGAGTTCATGGTGCAACCCCTCATGGTTATATACTAGAAGTAAAGCAACCGGGTTCAGATTCTTTTGTTCCAATGATGACTTTTTCAACAACTGTGTCTTTAATGAATTTGGACTTAATGCCGGGAGAACATATATTTAGAATAACATCTTTTGCAATCTGGACTTATGAAAACGGCACAATGAGAATGACAGTCTCAACAGGTTACTGGAAATTTGAACTTGTTGAGCAAGATTTTACAAGAGATTATGACTTTCCGATAACAGGACAAAGTTTTAGTATTCATGGTCCATGGAGTTCGTTGCTATACAGAATGTATGTTGACCGTCATGACGGAAATGGTTTTGTTTTTGTCAGAAATGTTACTCTTTCAGCAGCAACAAGATTTGCGGATTTAGGACTAACTTCGGGACAAAACACAATCAGAGTTATATCTCAAATTGCAAATCCGAGACTGCATTCAATGTATTACAGTAACGGCATTTTATTTAGAGGTCAGAGTTCTTCCTACTTTGATATTTATCTTGAAGAGGGAAGTATTTCCAGATATAATTATGTTTTTGAAATGATGAGCAATAACTTTTCTTTTCATTGGAACGGAATAGTTAACAGCGAATACAGAGTTTATGTTGACCGTCACGACAATATTGGCTTTCAATTCATCGGAATAACTTTTGGCGGAGCAACAAGAGGAATTGCTACGCTTGGTTTAACTCTTGGTGAAAACACCATAAGAATTGTCGGAAGGACATTTACTTATTATGACGGAGTGATAATTTTTACAACAACCTATGACTACTGGGAAATTTATTTAGAAAATGACGAGGCAATTGACTTTGGTTATGTCTTTTCAAGAAACTCAGGAGCAGGATTTAGAATTGACGGAAGAAGCGGAGTGAACTACAGAGTTTATGTTGACCGACATGACGGACACGGTTTTGTGTTCATTGGTTATCAAGCGGGAACAGCAACAAGAATGTTAGTCACTTTGGGGCTGACAAACGGTGAAAACACTGTCAGAATGATTTCAATCGCTCCGACCTTTTGGACATATTATGATGGAATTTTGACTCAAAGGCATACTTTCGGATATTGGCAAGTTTATGTCGAGACAATAAACACTAACTATAATTTTGAAGTGACAGGAGCAAATTTCCGCTGGCACGGGCTAAATTCAGGCTACAGCGTTTGTGTTGACCGTCAAAATGACGAAGGCTTTGTGACGCTCACAACGACAACTAACGGAACGGCAGCAAGAGCAATTTCAACCCTTAACTTAACTCAAGGTAATAATATCGTTAGAGTTGCTGCCGTCTCACTTTGGACGGACGCAAACGGAGTGACATATTTAAGATTTTCACAAGGTCTTTGGACATTTTATTTTGATGCTAACCCTCTTGAAAACAACGGAATAAGAACAGTTGACTACAACTTAGTTTTTCAAAATTCGGCATTCAGAATAGCAAACGGTGCCAGCGTGCGTTATGATGTCTACAGAGACAGGCATGACGGCGATGGATTTGAATTTGTTTGGCATTTGCCGACGGCAACAGGGTATAGTCTATTAATGCACCCTAGCGGATTTTCACAAGGTCTCAACACAATAAAAGTAGTGTCAAGCGTTCCGACTTTTTTTGAATATGTTAACGGGGTATTAAAAGGTTTCAGAACAACTGCCTACAGAGTATTTTATTTTTCTTATGAAGAAGTTGACTATGATTTCACTTTGACAGAAGACGGCATAAGTTGGGACGGACTAAACATTCAATACCGAGTTGTAATAGACAGGCATGATGGAGAAGACTTTGTTAATATTCTGGGCGGAGGAACTGTCGGCGGCAATATCATGACATTTGAACGCCTTGAGTTAACAAGAGGCTACAACACAATAATGGTCTATTCAGTCACAAGTTCAACAAACAATGACGGCATAGCGGAAATTCACTTCACCATCGGTCTTTTAATCCTCTATGTTTGTGAGGATGGTTACATCACTCTCGTTGGAAACTAACAATTACAAATTTCATGCTATTCTAACAGACTCTTCAATCTTTTTGCGGCTCCGATATTCCCGTCAAATATTTGAACGGTTTTTCCTCGTTCTAAAAAAAATCTTTCAATCAACTCATTAATAAAAACATAATGAGTGCAACCCAAAACAACGCCCTTTGCATCCGCATAGGGCGTTAATATTTTTTCAATGTGAGGATAGATTTTTTCGGGGTAGTCAAAAAATATTGCAGGGGTTTGCCGCTTGCTGCTTATCTTGAAATCCAAGACGGATGACAGAGTTCCGCTTGTATTTATATTATCCTCAATCAATGATGCTAAATCTCTTTGAGGCAAAATTATTAAATTTTTTGAGTCAAATCGACTTAACAAATCTTGAAACTTTTTTTGTCTTATTGTGACCGGCGTTGTGAGCAAAACGACCTTTCCGTCTTTTATCGTCTCTAATGCGGGCTTTATTGCCGGTTCTAAGCCGACAAACGGAATATTATACTTCTTCCTTAACATTTGAATGCCGACATTTGTGGCAGTGTTGCAAGCAACTACAATCGCTTTGCAAGAATGTTCATTCAACAATTTTTCACTGAGTGCAAACACTCTTTTTTCTATAAATTCATCACTTTTGCTGCCATACGGAAAATTCTCCTTGTCCATCAAATAAACAAAGTTTTCATGGGGAAGCAGTCGTTTGCATTCAGCAAGAACGCTAAGCCCCCCAACACCGCTATCAAATATTCCAACAAACTTATGTATTGGGTTCACCTAATCATAATATGTTTTTTTAAGTGAAAAGTGAAAGGTGAAAATAGAAAAATGTTGTTAAAATTTTAAAATATAATTAGAGCAATGCTTTTCAATTTTCATTTATAAAATCAACTTGCTCATAATCCCTAAAATTTCATTCGGGACAAACTTTTTGATTGGAGTGAAACCTTGGGATTTTCTCTGTTCATTTCCCTTTTTTTTGGACGCCAAATTAGTTGTTAAAAGTTGAACCATTGGCGCCATTTGCGGATTTTCATTTTGCAGCCGCTGCTTAATAAGAGAAGTTATCATTGCATTAGAGTCCATTTTTTTATCCTTTGACAACATCTGCATTAGCATGGTTTGCATCATATCACCGCCAAAATCTGCCCCATCGTTTGAGGCAGTTGTTTTATTATGTAAGTCACTATTATTTGAGCCTCTATTCATAAGAAGCGGAAGTAAAGTATTTATGTCCATATATCACTATTATATGCTGACAAACATATAATAGTAACAAAGCAAATAAAAAACTGCAAGGGTGGACACCAGCCGCCCTCATAAAAAAGGAGACTTACATAAATGAAACAATTATCAAACTTTAACAAAAGCAACTTCAATGAGGAAAGTATAAAAAAATTAGCCGGAGATGTCGGTGAAGCGGAAGAGAAGGTTCAAGAGGCATTTGAAAAGTATTCCAAACTCGATGAGGACGGCTTGATTAATGAACTGGTCAAAAAGGTGAGAAGTCAAAGAGAGAACGGAACTTATGACGGCGAACAAATGAGTGCGTCAGTCGAATTTCTGCGTCCTCATTTGAGCCAAACACAATATGAAAAACTGCGAAATCTGATAACACTGTTAAACTCTGAGGATATCTAAAATGAGTGAAATCAAATGCGTCATTTTTACGACAGACAAAAAAGATTTTTTTGCTCTAAAAGATGAATTGCCCTATAAAATAACAAATTCGTTCCCATTCATCAACGCCTATGGGGCGAGTGTTTCCTTATGCGAAATTTCTAAACTAAAACATAACAAACTAATAAGGGCTGTTTCATCACACACAACTGTTAAAACTTGCTCAAACAACAACAATATCTATTATCCTCATCAAAACCCGGAATTAACACCATATTATGAAAAAAACAATTTTGGACAGGGTATTTCGGTTGCAGTAATTGACACAGGAATTTGTCCTCATGTTGATTTTTTAATGCCGAGAAACAGACTGATATTTCATGATTTCATCGACAGAATTAAAACGCCTTATGATGACAACGGTCACGGCACGGCAGTCGCCTCAATCATTGCTTCAAACGGATTGACATCTTCTAAAAAATTTCAAGGCATTGCGCCGCGAGCAAATATCATTGCCCTTAAAGCCATTTCAAATAATGGCGAGGGCGGAGCATTCAAAATACTGGAGGCAATGCAGTGGATTTATCAAAATCGAAAAAAGAATAACATCAGAGTAGTTTGTATGTCATTCGGAGCAGAAGCGGTTACAGACGGAGTTGACCCCCTAGCAGAAGGAGCAAGTGCGCTATGGAAAGCAGGGATAACGGTCATAGCAAGTGCGGGAAATTCTGGAAGCGGCGAAAAAACAATAACTTCGCCGGGAATTTCAAATGACATAATCACAGTAGGCGGAGCATGCAGAAATGATAAAGGTGAAAACCATCCATGCGAATTTTCTTCCCGAGGTCCGGTCGGCAAGTTCACAAAACCAGACATCATAGCCCACGCCAAAAACATAGCAACACTAGACTGCAAAGGTGATTGCTCATTCCAAACCGGAACAAGCATGTCAGCCCCGATTGTCGCAAGTGCGTGTGTGCTTATGTTGCAAAAAAATCCGAAACTAACTCCGAACAGAGTGAAAGAACTTCTTCTTATTAACGCCAAATCTCTTCCATACTCCAAAAACGAAGTAGGACATGGATTGTTGTCGCTTGATTTTATTGAGGATATTTAGTTAAAACAATGAAAAATATGCGAAAACAAATACGCAAGACCTGCACGAAGAGTTCATGGAGCAATACTCATCGGAAAAATAATTTTAAAAACTTTAGCAAAAACACTTGAAATATTATCAATATTATGATATAATTTTGATAATATTATTAGTGAGTGCTTTTAGTGTTCACACAAGTGGAGGTAAAAATTATGCCAATTATAAGACCGGCATCAGCATTAAGAAACGATTATGTGGAAATATCGAGAATTGCGAAAGAAACTAAACAACCTGTTTTCTTGACTAAAAACGGAACGGGTGATACAGTTCTTTTGTCAATGGAAGAATATGACAAACAAGCGAGACTTCTTGAACTTTATGAAAAATTGAGCGAGGGTGAAGAAGACCTAAAGCACGGGCGAGTAAAAACTTTGTCTGAAGTTAGTGCTATGATGAAAGAGGCTATTGCTAAACACGAATAAAAGGAGAGTCGAACAAATGAAGGATAAACACGAATTAGTGATAACCGACGCTGCTGCTCTTGATTTGGTGGGCACAGTCGAATTCATTGCTCAGAGCAGTGCGGAAAGGGCAAATCAATATCATGATGATGTTTTGGCAAAGATTACACTTTTAGAAATCGAGCCTTTGTTGGGCAGACCTCATACTGAAAAGAGGTTGAAAAGATTAGGATATCGTGAGTTAGTGATGTTAAGTCACATTGCTCACTATATTATAGATGAGGAAAAAAGACAGGTGAATGTCATCAGGGTTTTGCATGGAACTATGGATCAGGCAAGGCATCTAAAAATGTTGAAATAAATTTTATATTAGAAGCAAAAATGCTTGCTTGGCTGTTTGGTGCTCCTGTGTCAGTTGCAATTACAATAGGTTGGTTTAGCCAGTAACAGGAACTTATGGTGCGGAAGTTGAAATTAGAGATGAAAGCGGAGCACTTTTATTTTTGTGGTTTGAATATCAGCCGCAAGCGTAAATTTAATACATTTTTCCATTATTAATAATCTCTAATTAAATGTCTGCGAGAATTCAATTTCGCAGGCATTTTGATATATTCTTATTATTAATACCTACATACTCCAAAAACGAAGTAGGGCATGGATTGTTGTCGCTTGATTTTATTGAGGATATTTAACGAATTTATCAGAAATTGATTTCAGAAGCGATGCAATTATGAAAAAACAAAGGAGAATATAATCTCTTTTTGATTCTCTAATATGTTTTGCTTGACTGTATTAATTTTTTTAGGTATTCTACATAAAAGTAAAGTTAAATTAGTAAACACTGATTAATTTAAATTGAATTAGTCAGTGTTTCTTAATAGTGATTAACTTGATGAAGGAAGAAGTTTATGAAATTATTAACTGAAGATTTGAAAGGGAATAGATTGCCGTTAATTATTTTTTGTGCTGTCGCAGCACTACTTTTAGTGTTTATGATAATCGGGACATTCTTTGACTATCAAATTGCCCTCGGTATGGCTGCTCCATATAGAGGATTTTTCTATTATGGCTTTGGAATGACATTTGAGGTTTTTGGTTTTTTGCCGGCAATACTTGTTAATGTTTGTTTGTTTGCAGTTCTTAGCGTTTATTCAAAAAGAAAAGTATCGAAAATTGCGTTCCATATTTGCACGGCGATGACTCTTGCGGGTGCTGCTTTCTGTGCTGTTTTTTGGACGCTTTCAAATCACGGTTTTAGCGTTTCAAGAGCAATAGTAGGCTCAGTCACGCCTATCGCCGGTATTGGATTGTCATTTCCTGTGATTATGTTTTTCAAGCGGTTCGATGATGAAAAATTGAAAAAACTTATTTATGTTTTGGCAATTGCCGCAGTTCTGGGTTTTTTGGCAAATGCGACATCGGCTGTTATGCAGTTAACTTGGGGTCGTTACAGATTTTATCAGGTGACTCAAAACGATCTGCCATACTCTCCTTGGTATCAACCTATGGGCAGAGGAGGCACGGCAGAGTCAAGACATGGCTCAAACAGTTTTCCCTCCATGCATGCAACAAGCGTTGCCTCATCAATTGCATTAGTTTTAGTTGCGTGGGTTTTGAAAGTGAAAAAAATGACTAAGATTGCGTTTTTCGCAGTTGCATGTGTAATGCTTGTTGCAGTTCCATTGTCTCGCATGGTCTTAGGATGGCATTATTTGACGGATGTTATTTTCTCTCTTATTATCGGCATGATTGCATTTGTTGTCGGTATTGTTGTTATCGATAAAGGCTTTGGTAAAAAGTTTAGAAAATTTATAGAAAAGAGTGAAGAAGATAGCGAAATTGCAGTTAAAAAAGAAGAAATTAAGGAGTTAGTTTAAAAAATATGTTTTATTTTATCAGACATGGAGAAACTGCTTTAAATGCAATAGACGGCATTAATGAGTTTGACACTCCCTTAAATGAAAAAGGAAGAGAGCAAGTTATCGCATCAAGCGAAAAACTCAAAGGTCTTGGCATAGAATATGTTTATGCAAGCGATACTTTGCGAACGGTGCAAACCGCTGAAATTGTAAACAAAGTTGCCGAATTGAATTTAGAGATACAATTAGATGCAAGACTTAGAGAATTTGGACTAGGGGACTTTGAAGGAGTAGGTAAATTAGAAGAATTAAAATCCAGATACAATGAAATTTATAGAGACCCCGAAAAATTCGGAGTTGAAAAACCTGAAGATGCATTCAATCGCATTGCAAGTTTTTTTGCAGATATGGAAAAAAAGAATTTGACTGAAAATGCATGTGTTGTTTGTCATGGCGGAATAATGCACATGATTAATTATGTTTATCATAACAGTGAATTCAACTTAAAGCACTTCACAAAGTTGGCATCAAAAGAATTCAAAAACGCCGAAATAATGCAATTGGATTTGACTATACCGCGAGACAAAAGACAAAACTATAGTTAAACAATAAAAAAAAGGAGAAACTATTAGGAATGAAAACTAAGTTAAAACAAATGGTCATGAAAAGTGTCATGAAAAAAAGAAAGGCTAATCAGAACTTTAATGAGGCAGAAAGCGATCTTGTCGGACTGCCTGATGATGCTGATGAAACCATAAACAACAGTGATTATGTCAAAGCACACGATAAAGAAGGGAACGCTTTTTTTATGCGTCTGGGCAGGCGTGGAGGCAAAGACGGCGATGACCCTGTTGCCGAAATTTGGTTTGGCTTTTGCACGGCAGACGGAAAGGCATACATGAACAGTCAAGAATTATATAAATTGTCGGAAAGTCCGATTATTGCAGAATGTATTGAACCGCTCAAAGAATGGAAATTTTCTTTTAAGGGGAAAGTTGTTCCGGTTGTGCCCGGCAAAGACAGAGTAGCAGAGCCTTGCGGAGAAGAGATTGATGCCGAGTTTGAGGGGATATTCACCTCAAAGCAGGGCTTATTTGAAATGGCAAGAGATACCCACATTGATTCATATTGTCGTGGTATTGCGGCTGAAAAGTGGAAAAAAGGCTTTTCAGAAGAATTGAAGAAGAACCATCAAACAAGAACTGAGCAAGTCGGACATATCAAGTGTAGTTTTAAGGCGGAAGGGAAATCCTATACTATGGATACTGCCGCACTTCGTGATAGAGCGTTCGGAAGAAGATTATGGAGTTATATGAATCATTATGCTTGGCTTGTCGGGCAACTTGAAGACGGAAGATATTTTAATGCTGTTATGGTCAGGTATCCTAGTGTTAATGTTATCGGATTAAAGACGGGCTACATTTTTGAAAACGGAATATATTACAGTTTGAAAAACTTAAATTTTCCGGAGCATTTCACAACTACCGGTATTGCACCGGTAAAAGATAGTGCGACTGCTGAGTATTCAAATGGGGAATCTGTCAAGATTGATTTTGAAGCAAAAATTTATTTTCCCTACAAATTTTATGATGCTGAAGGCGGATATGATGTATTTGAAGGAGTAACGGAGCATGTTTATAATGGCATAAAAGGCTATGGTATTACAGAGTTTTCCTACAATCACGACAGATCAAGATTAAACACCAAAAGACAAAGAGAATAAAAGGACAAACAAAAGATGAAGATTTTTAATTTAGGCGAAATAGAAAGCGATTATTTATCAAAAGTTGGCGGAAAGGCAAGGGGACTTGATGGCTTGATAAGGGCGGGTTTTAATGTTCCGAAAGGTTTTGTTTTGGTTGATGCCAATTTAGAGACCGATTTAGATAAAGTTAAAGAATACTATCTCAATTCAGGTTTAATAAAGGTTGCTGTGCGGTCATCTGCGAGTGTTGAAGATGGTGTGGATTTTTCTTATGCAGGACAATTTGCAACATTTTTGGATGTTGAGGGTGGTTATGAACTTCAAAAAGCATTGAAAAAATGTATAGAATCTCTTAATGCTGTCACAGCAAAATCTTACGGCGAAAAGTTTGACAGAAACAAAAATTGCACAATGAGTGTTGTTGTTCAAGAAATGATTGACGCAGATTGTGCAGGCGTATGTTTCACTACTGACCCGAATAACTCTCAAAATATTCTCATTGAAGCAGTTGACGGCGGAGGCGAGGCACTTGTTTCAGGTTCTGCCGCTGCTATTCAATATAGTATTGAAAAGTCTGAAATAAACTCTTTGGCAGAAGTTCTACCGCCGCTGACAACCGAACTTATTAAAAATATGTGCATACTTGCGATTGAATTGCAAGATGTTTCAAAAATGCCTCTTGATTTAGAGTGGTGCGTAAAGAACGATAAAATATATTGGTTGCAATCAAGACCAATCACGGTAACAGAAGTTTGCGAAATAGATGAATTTAATCCAAAAGAAGATTTGACCTCTCATGCAATAACTCGCTACAATATAAGCGAAATGTTACCTGGAGCGGTTACTCCGTTATCACTTCACACAACAGTATATTCAATTGATTGGGGTATTCGGAAAATGCTTCAAGTAGCAGGCGGCAATAAAAAAATGAAGGAACTGCCGCCATTCGGGTGTGTTTTTTCTGTTAAAGGGCACCTTTTTTTGAATTTAAGTTCGCTTTATCGAATTACCAGAACAACATATTTAGCAAAAGTTTCAAGTGTTGATTTGTCGATTTGTGACAGGATTTTGGAAGATGATGAAAAGGGAATCGTGCCGGGAAAAAATGCGTGGTTTTTGCCAAGACTTATCAATTCCATTAAATATATAAAATTTATAATGTCTGCCCAAAAAGCAAAAAAACGCATTGCAGAACTTAGTGAAAACTTCATAATAAGCGAAGGGGAAGAGACAATCCAAAGTTTATATGATAAAATAATAAAGGCTCAAGAAATTTCAAATCAAGTTTCATATTTACACTATATAACTTCCGGACAATCAGGAGCAATGTCAAGTGCCACAACCGGAGCATTAGATAAAAAATTTAAGTGCAGAGAGAAAAGCAGAGCGGTGCTTGCTGAAATGCTTGAAAGAATTGATGACATTGAAAGTGTTGATATTCTTGCATCATTGTGTCGAATTTCTTCTGCGATTCTAAAAAACGAACCAAGAGCTAAAGAGTTCAGTGTTGAACAACTCACGGATTATATGAAAAATGCAGGTGATGAAGTCCGAGAATTGCATAATTCTTTCATGAGAAGGCACGGACATCGTGCAATTCGTGAGGCGGAACTAAGAAGCCAAAGTTGGGCGAATGATGAAAAAGCGTTCATGCAATACTTAAAAACTGTTATTACAGGGGGAATGACTGAGCCGAAAAAACAATCTCCGCCTGATTTAGAGCAAATCATAAAACAAAACGGTTTCAAAGGAATTGCTGCCGGTAAGATTAAATATTTTGTGAATCAAGCACGCGAAGGAGTTCGGAATCGTGAATATTCTAAAGCAAAAATGATTAAAGTCTATGATGTGATTAAACAAGCATATTCAAGACTTGCAAAAATGTTGGTTGAAAAAGGAAGGCTTCCCGAAGAAGATGCCATATACTTTTTGACGCCTGTTGAAATAGGAATGATTGTAAAAAGTGAAAATGCCGGACTTGTCAAAAAAGCACTACAGAGAAGAAGACTTTTAAAAACACAATCCCAACTGCAATTTGCGGAAGTTTATACGAAAATACCTGAGCCGATAGTGTCTCGAAAAGTCGAATCAGGCGAAATTCTTCGTGGAACTCCGGTAAGTCGCGGCATTGCAACGGGACCTGCAAGAGTAGTGAAAAGCACAGAAGATGCATTGAATCTGCAGCAAGGTGAAATCATGGTTGCTGAATTCACTGACATTGGCTGGTCACCATTCTATTGCTTGATTGAAGGACTTGTCACAGAAGTCGGCAGTGCATTATCTCACGGCGGAGTTGTAGCCCGTGAATATGCTTTGCCGCTTGTTGCAAATGTTGCGAGCGCAACTTCAAGCATCAAAACAGGAGATATAATAACAATAGACGGTGAAGCGGGTATAGTGCAGATTGGATAAAAAGTATTTTAACAAAAGAACTTTTGCTTATCAACGCAAAATCTTTGCCATATTCCAAAAACGAAGTTGGACATGGACTGTTGAGTTTTGATTTCATTGAGGATATTTAGTTGCTTTTAGCGAATTGCTGTTAAAGTCGTTTGAATAAACATTCAGATAAATGCGGAATGCCTTTTATCTGCTAAAATAATCCTTGAGTTTATAAGATGCTAAGACATCACGAGTGATATGGAGAACTCCGTCAAGGCGGGGTCGGATTTTCCATGTCATTAAAGTGATTTTTCCATTTTCAATTTCAACTCCGGTTATGGCTTCAGGGTGAATTCCTGAGCCGCAATTTACATAGAAACTTTTATTCGGACCGTTCATCGTCGGTCTATGTGTGTGTCCAAAAACAGAAAGTATTTTATTTTTGTTTGCCCATCTTGACAACCTGCGGCTGATTTTATTTTTCTTTTTGTAGTTTCTTGCAGGGTGTGTTGGGTCTTTCATGCCGATTATTTGCAGAGGTCTCCAAACATATCGGACTAAAAACCGCCCTAACCGCCACAATTGGTCATTAATTATGTCGCCCTGATGACCATGAGATAAAAATATAATATGATTGCTATTAGAGGAGTGTCTCAAAACAAGTGACTCCGGGATACCTTTCTTTTTATTAACTCTGTCATGATTTCCAAAAATGCGAAAGAAACGATTTTTTATTCGCATTTTTTCAAAAATTTCATAGACTTCATGATACATGTCCTCTATTCGATGCAGTTGTCTATTTTCCCACAACTCCTCACCGTCTCCGAGTTCAAAAAACAAAAAATCATTTTCAAAATAATAATTAAGAGCATGCAAAAAGATATTTTGATTTCTCGCAAATTCATCTGTGCTGCCACCTTCGCCGCGGTGAGCATCGCTCATAAAGACAATTTTTGAATCATCACAGAACGGTATACGAGCGGAATTATTAAAAAGGGAAGTTAATTTTTTCTGTGTTAGCATATTGTATCTTATGTGTATAAGGTGTAATAGGTTCATAGATCATTTTTTGCATGAGTGTTAATATATCAAGTTTGAGATAAATAAATATTAGAAGATGAAAAATGAAAAAATACATTTCCTATTCGTAAATTTTTTATTAACAAATTGTAGTTTTTATTTGCCGGTTAGTATTTTATTGCTTGACAAGGCATATGGTGTTGTGTTACACTTACATAGAATAAATTTATAAAAAGCACTTTAAATAAATTAAAGTGCTTTTTTAAAGAAAAAGGAGAAACAATGAAAAAAAGAAAAATAGCGACAATTTTATTGTCATTGCTTGTGTTTGTTGCACTCGGTATGGTGCCTTTTATGTTGACGGGTTGTTCTGACGATTATCCTGCAGATCCAATGGTCACAGCAGGCTTTGCTCACACCACAGTGCTTCGTCAAGACGGCACAGTTTGGGGATGGGGTCGAAATGAGGAAGGACAACTTGGCAATGGAAACAGAATTAACCAGTATAGCCCTGTGCGATTCAGGATTGAGCCGTTTAGGCACAACAACATTGATTATCTGCCGCCTGAATATATAACACAAATTGCTTCCCACAAAATCCACACCATGGCACTTGGAAACGATGGCAGTGTTTGGGCAGGGGGTTGGAATCAAGAAGGTCAATTAGGAGCGCCTGTCGGCTGCAGAACAATTCCTATCAGAGTTCCTTTTCCCGATGACAGCATAGACCCGGCACTTACCCGAATTATTGATATTGACGCAGGAATGCTTTTTTCAATTGCACTTCGTGATAATGGAAATGTCTATGGTTGGGGACGCAATCGCAATCAAATCATGATGAATGCTGTGAACGCAACGCCTGCGTCACAAAGAATTAATACTTTGTCTCGTGCAACCAGATTTGAATCACCGGAACTTCACAGTATTGTTCAAATTGCAGCAGGACATGAGCATGTCCTTGCCTTAAGAAATGACGGAGCAGTTATTGCATGGGGAAGAAACAGAAACGGACAGGTTGCGAACATAAGAAATCCGATTGATGCGGCTCCGTCACCGACACTTGGACCTCCGGGAGGACTTGTGTGGGATATTTTGCTGCCAACTGTTATAACAAATGATAATTTTCCGTCTGACCCGACTGACCGTGTTGTGAAAGTTCGAGGCGGCGGATTCCATTCGCTTGCATTAACTGAACAAGGACATATTTATGCTTGGGGAAGAAGTGATCGCGGTCAAATCGGCGATGGAGTGTCTCACACACAAGGAAACGCTCAACCTATTCCTCAGCGAGTTATTCTGCCTGAAGGAACAAGAGCAGTTTATGTCGCAGGTTCATCTGCTGACAGCAACGCTGCAATACTTGACAACGGCAGAGTAATTGTTTGGGGAAGAAATCAAGAAGGTCAACTTGGTGTCGGTGCGGCAGGACATATCCGTGAAGACGCATTTGAGTCTGTGCCAAGACTAGCACTTAGAACTGTCGGAATGTATCTTGAAAATATAGTTTCAATTGGCGTCGGCGAAACTCATATGACTGCAATTTGCGGCAGGCACGGTGATGTTTTCAGTTGGGGAACAAACTGGGACGGAGAGTTGGGCAACGGCAGAAATGCTATTGCTTGGTCTAATGAGCCTTTGCAAGTAATGAGCGGGGTCAGAGGTGCTTCTCGCGGCGGTTCTCCTCCGCATGTTGAAGACACAGTTGCATTAAGAGGCATAAACTCGCTTGCAGGCGGACATTTGTTCACACTGGCACTTGATGAAGACGGGATAGTGCATGGCTGGGGAAGAAACAATCATGGTCAACTATTGATGATGCACTCGAACGATCACTATGTTGCAACAAGGCTTGAAGACTTTAGAGTTCATGACCCTCGCTTTCCTATTATTAGAAACACATGGATTAACAACATGGGGCAAGTTGCTCCAAACCCAAACCAAGGCATTCAAGGAGACCCGAACTTTGCAGTTCTTGACAATGTTTCTGCAATTGCTGCAGGCATGGAAGTTGGATTTTCTTTTGGTCTTGCTGTTCGCGGCGGTTATGCATACGGTTGGGGAGACAATGAAGACGGTTGGCTAGGGCATGGGTATGTTCAAAATCGCAGAAGAACTTTAGGCGAAGAACCAAAAGACAACAACCCAAGACCAATGCAATTCAATCCGGCAGGCGGCGGCGGACGAGTAAGTGCAACTGCTGTTGCTGCCGGAGGACGCCATAGTCTGGTACTTCGTCCTAATGGAGAAGTTTATGCGGCAGGAAACGGCGGACATGGAAGACTGGGAAATTTGGAAAGGAATGCTCAAGGCAATCCAACCGGCACAAACTATCCTCTTCGTGTTGTTTTCCCGAACCCTGTTCCAACTATCACTCAAATTGAGGCTGGTTTTCAAAACAGTTTTGCAATAGATTCTCAAGGGTATCTTTGGGCTTGGGGAAGAAATCATCAAGGTCAACTTGGAACAGGAAGTGTCAATGCTGAAGGAAATCCTGTTGACTCTCACACTCCGGTGCGAATTTTAGGTCCTAGTATTAGATTGAATGCAGGAGAAATAGTGGTGGAAGTTTCAGCAAGAAATTACCACACTCTTGCTCTCACTAACACAGGAAGAGTGTTTAGTTGGGGTGTCGGCTGGAATGGAAGACTGGGTCATGGTGACGGCAATCAACGATTAGTTCCGACTCATATAGAGTTTGGGGCGTTGAACATTGCAGATAATCGAGTTATCTCTATTGCAGCAGGAGGCACTCATTCACTTGCAGTCCGCTATGACGGAACGGTTTGGTCTTGGGGAAATAATTCGAGCGGACAACTCGGAAGACCTGTTAACTCAAGTAATGTGCCGGGTCAAGTTGTCGGAGCAATCCACGGAACAATAACAAATGCAACACAAGTTGAAGCAGGAAATGAGCACAGTCTTGCAATCGTAGGAGTCGGTGTGACTTCTGAAGTTTTTGCGTGGGGAACTAATAGTGCAGGGGCACTTGGAAGCGGAGGAAATCAAAACCCTCCGTCAAGGGAAGCAATACAACAAGGTATCGCATCGCCCGATGATACTGTTTTAACTGCAAACAGACAACTCTCCGCTGTTCAGGCTCTTGGTGTGTCCGGAGTTGGCGGTTTCTTTAATATTCACAGATCTGATTTCCCGCCGGTAAATATAGTAAATGCACCACTCGCAGGCTGGGCAATCTTTTTGATAATTCTGGCAGTCTTGCTGCCGTTTGCCGCTCTTGGAGTGTTTTTATTCTTCTATTTGAGAAATCAACCGAAGAAAGCGTATGCCGGACAGTCTTCTTATTCGCCGAAGATTTCTAAAAACAACCCATCTCAAACAAAGCCTCCTCAAAGGACGGAAACAAGAACACAAACTAAAGAACCTCCAAAAACTACTCCAAGGAACAGCCCCGCTCCGCCACCGCCAAGAAGCGGAAAAAAATAATTAAAATACAAAAAGAACTGTCTCTTATCGAGGCAGTTCTTTTTTAAATAAATTACAAATTACAGTGTATAAATTACAAATGATGATAGAATTAATTTAAGTGTATTTGCAAACTGTAATTTGCCTTTTAAAATTGTTTATTGTCAATTAAAATCGCTTGCAAAAAAGTATGTTTCGCTGTATAATATATTTTAATGACATTTACTACGGCGCTGATAAATGTGGCAATCCTTATTGGTCTTGCCATACCGGGATTTTTACTCTACAAATTTAAGATGTTTGGCGACAATGCTGCGAAAACATTGACAGTTTTGTGTTTATATGCCGCAACGCCGATATTAATTTTTTCAAATTTTATTGGAGATATTGAACCGGATACCGATTTGCTAGTAGGCATGGCAATAATGTTTGGGCTGGCAATAATAACTTTGGTCGGAACATTTTTTATCGCAAAACTGGTTTTTGTCAAATTTGAAGACTCAACAAGAAAGAGAATAGGGAAAGTGTGTGCTGTCATGCCATCAAGCACTTTTTTGGGAATTCCTTTTATCGATGCACTTTTTCCGGGCCGCCCCGAGGCAATAATCTACACTACTGCATTTATCATAGCGTTTAATCTTTTGTGTTGGACTTTGGTTGTTTTTACCATAACGGGTGACAAAAAATATATATCAATCAAAAAAGCGTTTTTAAATCCGCCTCTCATTGCAGTGATGGTTGCAATGCCGCTTTTTCTTTTACAAGTCTTTATTCCTCAAATTAACGACACTTTGTCTGAAAATTTTATTTGGCAAAGGTTCATGTGGGGAGTGAATTCTTTGGGAAGAATGGCAACACCGCTGGCACTCACAGTTTTGGGAATAAATCTTGCCAGAATTAAATTCAGAGAATTATTCACAGATGTCATTGTCTATGTTTCAGCAGGAATAAAACTAATTATTGCTCCTCTGTTTGCACTCGGAGTTGCACTTTTAGTGAGATTGATGATACCGTCAATTGATAATCTTGTTATCGCAGTGTTCTATATAATTTGTGCAATGCCTGCGGCAATCACATTGACTGCGCTCAGCGAAAGATTTTCCGACGATGGAACAGCGGCTGCAAAAAGTGTTCTGTTGTCTGCAATAATATGCATCATCACTGTGCCGATATTGCTTTTGATGTTAAATGTTGTTACCCCCGATCTCTTTGCCTAAATTGTAAATTGTTGTGACTATTATCAAAAACTGCAATCCTGTTTGTTTGAATTAGAAAAGACTGCTTTAAAGCAGTCTTTTTGCTCATTCTTTGTCGAATAATTTTTTGTTGTATTGAACTGCTTTGTCATTTGGGCGGTATTTTTCTGCAAGGCTGTTGTAATATTTTGCCTTGTCATATTTTTTTAGTTTTTTGTAGATTTGGGCTAATTGAATTGAAGGAATATAACATTCATACTCTTTTTTAACGAAAAGACTATGATTTTTGGTGTCACATTTTAGAGCCGATTCATACCAAAAAATTGCTGCTACAAAATCATGCGAGTCATAAAAATGATGTGCAATGCGGCATAGCGTTTCCGCTTTCGGGGCGGCGAGAGTGAATGAGTGGAGAAGAGAAGCGAGTGCATTAACATCATCGAATAATTTTTTGTAGCAACTCGACATGTCAAGGCAGGCGACAAGTTTGTGTTCAATCCAACCTCTTGGTTCGTTTAAAAAATCTCTAAAAACTTTTATAGATGCTTTATATTTTTTTGAATGCATTAATTCTCTGGCATAAAAAAACTGAAGACGAGGTGTCAAATATCCCATAGATTTTTTGTAATTTTCAAAAATCTCCAAATGATTACTCTTTTTCCTGTCTTCTTTTTTGCTGTGAGTGATTGCGGCGTCTGAGTGGAGAATTATGCCAAAAGGTTCAATACACTCATGAATCGGTTCAATAAATTTCGCATTTTTGCAATTTTTGATTATGCGTTCTCTGTAATATGAAAAAGTCGGATTGCCGATGCTGTCAAATCGGGTGTGATATTTTAAATAAACCATGTCAATTTTTTCAGTCAGTTTTTCTTTTAGTTTGAGAAGTTTTCTCAAGTCATGATTCTCAATAATATCATCAGCATCAAGCCAAAATATGTAGTCGGAAGTTGCTTTTGAAATTGAGAAGTTTCTTGCTTTTGAAAAGTCATCACTCCAAACAAAATCAAATATTTTGTCAGTAAAATCTCTTGCAATGTTTTTTGTCTCGTCAGTTGAACCGGTGTCAACAATAATTATCTCATCAACAAAATCCTTGCAAGAATTTAGACATCTCGCTAAGTTATTTTCTTCATTTTTAACAATCATACACAAACTTATTGTCACATTCTATTGTATGAGAGAATATCTCTATAAGTGTCAATTTAAGAAATTTCGACAAAAAACGCATAAAATGTTTGACAAGAGTAAAAATAAATGTTATAATATAGTTTATTATATATGCTACTTAAGTGGCAAAGGAGAAAAAAATACTATGAAAAAATTTGGTTTATCTATCGTCTTGGTGTTAATGCTTGCTGCATCCGCTTTCATGATGACCGGTTGTGGATTTGGCGGAGGCGATGTTGAAGAGGCATCTCAACTCCATGGCAGATGGAACCTAAGGTCTAACAGTTATACAGCAGGAATCGGAAGATCAACAACATCTGTTAGAGGCACTACTCATTTCATTCAGTTTAATGAAGACGGAACATTTTCATTAAGTGATTATTGGTGGGGAACAGCGAGCGGAACATGGACATTTAATGCAAATAATTCAAGTGTATCTCTTACTGTTTCAGGATTCAGCACTTTTTCAAGCCACACTCGCATAGTTCAAATCAGCGAAGACGGCAACAATTTGCAAATGGAATTTGACCACTCATCTTGGTCATATAGAAACCGCTATGAAAGAGCCTAGTTAAAAAAGAAACTGCACTCTAAAGAAAGAGTGCAGTTTTTTTGTTGTGTAATGTGAAAATGAGAACAAGCGTGTTGGAGAGATAATTACTCGCTGCAAAGGATATCAGTCACTAACCAAAAATCACTGCTTCAGATTCCTAAACGCAGTTGAGAGCATTAACTTTATTCTGTTTATTTGATTGACTTCGCTTGCCCCGGGGTCATAGTCGACGGGGACAATGTTGGCTTTAGGGAAACGGGCTTTTAAGGCTTTCATGACGCCTTTTCCTGTGACATGATTTGGAAGGCACGCAAAAGGCTGCATGCAAATGATGTTATTAACACCGCTGTGAATCAATTCAATCATCTCCGCCGTTAAAAACCAGCCTTCGCCTGAAATGTTGCCTAAACTCACAATATCCTCTGCCATTTTCGCCATTTTTTTAATGTGGACAGGTGCGCCGAATTTTGTTCCTTTCAGTGCTTCCATCATTGGCTTTTTTAACCTTTCAACATACCAAATATAGATATCGCCCTTGATTTTACTTAAAGTTGTTCCGCTCAGCAGATCTCTTTTTATTGTGTTGTTATAAAAGCCGTAAAGGAAGAAGTCTAATAAGTCAGGAACAACCGCCTCGCAACCTTCTTTTTCAAGTAAGTCAATGGCATAGTTGTTTGCCAATGGATGAAACTTTACAAGAATTTCACCAACAATTCCAACTTTGGGCTTAACTATATCATGAACAGGAAGGGCATTAAATTCAGCAACAATTCCTTTGACATTGTTCTTGAAATTATCTTTGCCGTTGCCTAATCCATCGCTAACGATTGCGTTCCACTTTTCATATAAAGCGTTTGCCGAGCCCTTCTCAATCTCATAAGGACGAGTGCGATAGAGAACCCTCATGAACAAGTCGCCGTATAACAGTGCTTTGACAAGGTCTCCCATCATCGGAACGGTCACCTTAAACCCGGGATTTTTTTCAAGTCCCGCAAAGTTCAAACTAATAACCGGAACATGGTCAATCTTTGCTTTTTTAAGGGCTAAGCGAAGCATAGCAATATAGTTTGTTGCACGGCATCCTCCGCCGGTTTGGGTTATCATAACGGCAGTATTTTCTAGATCATACTTTCCGGAAAGCAGTGCGTCCATTATTGAGCCTATTGTTATGATGGTTGGATAGCACGCATCATTATGGACATATTTTAGCCCCATCTCAACAGTCTTTGGACTGTCCGCTAAAATTTGAATGTTGAGATTAAATTTTTTCATCGCCTTTTCCAAAATTCGAAGATGAATAGGGGATATTTCGGGTGCAATAATATTATAGGTTTTTCGCATTTCTTTTGTGAACAGAACTCTTCCTTTTGCTTTTGGCAACTCTTTATTCGCTAAAATATTTTTTTGTTTTCTGCGATTAAGAACCGCCATTAACGAACGAACTCTGATGCGTGCCGCCCCTAAGTTATTGACTTCATCTATTTTGAGTGTTGTGTAGATTTTGCCCGCTTCTTCAATCAGTTCCTGAACTTGGTCGGTTGTTACTGCGTCTAAGCCGCATCCAAATGAGTTCAGTTGAATTATGTCAAGGTCATCTCGTCCTCGAACAAACGAAGCGGATTTGTAAAGTCTTGTGTGATACATCCATTGATCAACAACTCTAATTGGCCGCTCCAAATTCGCCAAATGCGAAATGCAATCTTCCGTCAAAACCGAAAAACCATAGTTTGCAATCATCTCTGGTATGCCGTGATTTATTTCAGGGTCAACATGATAAGGACGCCCAGATAAAACTATTCCATGACCGCCGGTCTTTTGAATATGGTCAAGGGCTGCTTCTCCCATTTTTCTAACATCATTTTTAAAATTTTCATCCTCAATATATGCAAGATTAACTGCTTTTTTAATCTCACTTTTTGGAATGTTCGGGAATTCTTCAATGAGTCTTTTAATCATATGAGGTTTTGAGTTGTAGGGCAAAAACGGACTATGGAATTTGACATCGTTTTCAAATATCATATTGTTGCGGATAACTTCGGGATAGGTTGAAACAACAGGGCAGTTGTAGTGGTTGTCCGAGCATTTATCTTCTTGCAACTCATAAGGAATTGCCGGATAGAAAATGAATTTTATGCCTTTATTAACTAATGCTTCAATATGTCCATGCACAAGTTTCGCCGGATAACAAACACTTTCACTAGGCATTGTTTCAATCCCTAAGTCGAATATCTCACGAGAGGAGCGGGGAGAGAGCATAACGCTATAGCCTAACTGAGTAAAAAATGTGAACCAAAAAGGATAGTTTTCATAAATATTTAAAACTCTCGGAATGCCGACAACACCCCTCTTTGCATCTTCTTTTTTGAGCGGCTTGTAGTGAGCAAATAAGCGTTTATACTTTTCGTCGTAAACATTGTGCGGACGGTCAGTGACCGCCCCTACTGTTTTGTTTCTTATATCGGCCGCAATGGGTGTGTCATCATTGCAGGGGACGCCGCTCTTAGCATCTAGTTTGCCCGCACTCTCGACTTCCGCTCCTTTCTCACACCTATTATTAGTAATAAATTTTCTCCCGTCAGAAAATGTTGAAACTGTTAAAAGGCAATTATTCGGACACAACTTGCAGTTTTCACTGCTCTTTTTAACGGAAAAGTTTTCTAATTCATTTTTAGATTTTAAACTTGATTTTTCACCCTCAACGAATTTTTTTTGACTAAGCAGTGCCGCGCCATAAGCCCCCATAAGCCCTGCAATGTCGGGGCGGACAACTTCTTTTCCTGTCAACTTTTCAAATGCTCTAAGGACGCTATCATTTAAAAATGTTCCGCCTTGAACAATAACTTTTTCGCCCAACTCCGAAAAGTCTCGAAGTCTTATGACTTTGAAAAGTGCGTTTTTAACAACGCTATAAGCAAGTCCTGCACTGATGTCATTAACAGTTGCTCCTTCTTTTTGGGCTTGCTTTACTCTTGAATTCATGAAAACGGTGCATCTTGACCCTAGGTCAACGGGTTCAGTTGAACTAAGCCCTAACTTTGCAAAATCTTTTGCCGAAAGCGACAAGGCTTCTGCAAAAGTTTCAATAAAACTTCCGCAACCGCTTGAACACGCTTCGTTTAATAAAACATCATTAATAACACCGTCTTTTATTTTAAGACATTTCATGTCCTGCCCGCCGATGTCTAAGACAAACTGAACTCCCGGCAGTATCTTTTCACTTGCTGTTTGATGAGCGACAGTTTCAATTTCGCCCTCATCAACTCCGAGTGCTGCTTTAATGAGGTGTTCGCCATATCCTGTGACACAAGATTTTGCGATATAGGCGTCTTTATCAAGAAGGGAATAAATCTCACTAACGCTTGAAATAACGCTTCTTAGCGGATTTCCTTCGTTAGTGTTGTAGTATGAATATAACAATTCACCATTCTCATTAATTAGTGCAACTTTTGTTGTTGTTGAACCGGCATCAATTCCTAAAAATGCCGCTCCCTTGTGTTTGTCAATATCATTTCTTTTAACTTCGGTCTCTTTGTGACGGGCAAAAAACTCGACCTTTTCAATAACATCATTAAAAAGCGGCTCAAGCCGTTCAACCTCTTTTGAAGAAATGTTTGATAATTCATTCAATTTTTTTTGAATTTGGTTTTTTGTGAAAACTTCACTTTCGCTAATTGCAGCACCCAATGCGTTGAAAATTTGTGAATTTTCAGGTGATATTGCTTTAACCGGCTTCAAAGTTTCAACAAATCTTTTTTTCAATTCCGGCAAAAAATGGAGCGGTCCTCCCAAAAAAGCGACATTACCTCTTATGGGTTTTCCGCATGCAAGTCCCGAAATAGTTTGATTAACAACGCTTTGAAAAATGCTCGCTGCAATATCGCTCTTTTTTGCTCCGTCATTAATCAGCGGTTGAATATCACTTTTTGCGAAAACTCCGCAGCGAGAGGCGATAGGATAAATAATCTCCGCTTTTTTCGCCATTTCATTAAGACCGGATGAATCAGTTGCAAGAAGGGAAGCCATTTGGTCAATAAACGCCCCTGTTCCTCCTGCGCAAGTTCCGTTCATTCTTTGTTCAAGTCCGCCTTTCAAATATGTGATTTTAGCATCTTCTCCGCCTAGTTCAATTGCAACATCTGTTTCGGGAATATATTTCTCAATCGCTTTAGTTCCTGCAACAACCTCTTGCAAAAAGGGGATTGAGAGCCAACTTGACACCGATAGTCCGCCGCTGCCTGTTGCAACTAAAGAAAAATTGTCAAACTTGGAAATCACTTTCTCCAAAACTTTGATTAAAGTTGCTTTAATATCCGATAGATGCCTCTCATAACTTGAATAAACTAGAGTGTCATTTTCGTCCAAAACAGCAGTTTTGATTGTTGTTGAGCCAACATCTAAGCCAATGCGATATGTATTTGATTTGTTGTCCATGCCTTTTAATATAACATTCTTTTATGAAGTTGTCAATAAATAGTTTGCAAAAAATAAAAATTATGCTATAATAACACAAATGAAGCGAGTTGTATATGTCAAAAATGTGCCTATCGGCGGAGAACACAGGATCAGTATTCAGTCAATGACAAACACTGACACGCTTGATATTGAGGCAACTTTATCTCAAATAAAAGCGCTGGATGAGGCAGGATGCGATATTGTTCGGATTGCAGTGTCGAATGAAGCGGAAGTAAAGGCATGTGAAAGCATAATAAAAAACACCAAAATTCCTTTAGTTGCCGACATTCAATTTAACTATCGCTTAGCGGTAAGGTGTGCTGACATCAACTTTAGTGCAATTAGATTTAATCCCGGAAACATTGGAAATGCCGAGAGGGTGAGGGAAGTTGCAACTGCATGCAAGCGAAACAAAGTTCCGATAAGAATCGGTGTTAACAGCGGCTCACTTGAAAAGGACATCGTCAAAAAATATGGTCACAGTGCAGAGGGTTTGGTTGAGAGTGCCTTGTCACACGCAAGAGTTTTAGAAAAAGAAAACTTCTTTGACATAGTTCTCTCACTTAAATCATCATGTGTCAAAACGATGATTGAAGCAAACAGAATTGCGGATAAACTGTGTGACTATCCTCTCCACATAGGAGTGACTGAAAGCGGAGTTTATGAAGATGGTCTTTATAAATCCGCAATAGGAATAGGCTCACTTTTGCTTGACGGTATCGGCAGCACAATTCGTGTGTCATTGACGGGAGACCCTGTTGAGGAAATTGCAGTCGCAAAAAACATATTAAAAGCATGCGGCAAACTGGACAATTTTTGTGAAATTGTTTCATGTCCGACTTGTTCAAGATGTAAAATTGACTTAGTTCCGATAGTTGAAAAAGTAAAGGGTTTAACAAAAAACATCAATAAAAAACTAAAAATAGCCGTCATGGGCTGTGTCGTCAACGGTCCCGGCGAAGCCAAAAACGCCGACTTGGGGGTAGCGGGAGCGAGTGACAAATTCGCAGTGTTTGAAAAAGGAAAAATCATATTCACAGGAGAGCAAGCAAAAGCCTTAGAGATATTTGAAAAATTAATTGCGGGGGCAGTCATTGACTGTCCGCACAACATAAAAAAATGAAACAAAACAAACTAATAAAAAAACTAAACGATTTAACAAGCAATGAGTACGGACATCTTCGGCTGTCTTCAATTTCTGCTTTGACGCAAAAAACAAAAGAAAAATTTGTTTTTGATTTTATTCATGCAAAAGAGCATGAAGTGACAGAGAATGACAAAGAAACAATTATCTCGGCACTAACAAAAATACTTCAAACAAAAGTCAAAATTGAAGCAAACTTTTCTGTTTCAATCTTTACTAAAAAAAGTTTTCTGCCGGCATTTCAAGAATTTTTGGAAGATCACCCGAGTTTAATGACTGCAATATCGGACAAAGACATTGTCGTTGATGAAAAATCAACGCCTAAAAAAGTCACAGTCACCATCCCATCTTACATACTCGATTATGCACTGGACAATAAAATCGACAAACAAATCAAAGCATTCCTCCTCGGAAACTACTCAGAAGAAGTTGAATTTGAATTTTTAAATGGCGGCAAAGAAGAGTCATTGGACAACTTTGAAGTTGAAGAAAAAAACATTTCAAAACTGGAAGACTCATCATGCGGACGAGTAATAAAAGTTGAAAACATCCGCACATTTTGCGGCAAAAAAATCGAAGAACTTCCGTCCTATATTGAAGATGCGGCAAATGTCGGCGAAATTATAGTTTGCGGAACACTGACAAATATTGCGGCATACACCTCTCAAAACGACAGAAAATACTATCGTATGACAATCGAGGATTTCACCGGCTCTATTCAAGCCATGTTTTTCCCCAGAAAAGATGCGCTTGATAAAATTGAAACTTTAAAATCAAACTCTCAAATTTTAGTGAGAGGGGAGTTGCAAGCCGACAAGAGAAACGAAGGAGGATTTGTTTTTTTTATCAACGATATCTCTCTTTGTTCGATGCCGAAAGACTTCAAAGTCAACAGGATAAAAATGTCAGTTCCAGAAAAATATAAAACCGTTTTTCCTGAAATATTCTTAGAGCCTATTGACGAGCGGTCGCTTCTTTCTGATTTTGCAAAAACGACAACAATACCAAAAGAGTTGAAACAAAATGAATACTGTGTTTTTGACACCGAAACAACAGGTCTTGACCCCAAAACAAGCAAAATAGTTGAGATTGCCGCTGTCAGAATTAAGAACGGCGAGATGGTCGAAACATTCTCAACTCTCATTGACCCCGAAATGCCGATACCACCGGACTCAACCAGAATCCACGGCATAACAGACGAAATGGTGAAGGGAAAACCAAACATTGAAGCAGTTTTGCCAGACTTTTATAAGTTTTCATTTGGCACAACTCTGGTTGCCCAAAACATAGGTTTTGATCTCTCGTTCATCAAATATCACGGAAAGCCTCTTAACATTTATTTTGATAACCCAACACAAGACACCCTAACTCTAGCCCACAAACACCTAAAAGGACTTCACAACTACAAACTGGAAACAATAGCCAATCATTTGGGAATACCCTTGTCCGGCGCTCACCGTGCCCTAAACGACACAATAGCAACCGCCCAAGTTTTTCTAAAGATTATGAAAAAGTAATAGCAATTTGATATAAGGAACATAATTACATTATGACAAACAATAAAAAATTAATAATTATCGGCTCGGGATTGTCGGGGCTTTCAGCCGGAGTGTATTCTGCTGCAAGCGGATATGATGTCACTATTTTTGAAAAACATTCTGTTGCCGGCGGACTTTGCTCAAATTGGAAAAGAGGAAACTACACTTTTGAGGGAGGACTCCACTGGCTGACAGGTTCAAAAGAAACAAGAACAATGCACAAAATTTGGCGAGAAATCGGTGCGATAAAAGATGACACTAAAATTTTTGTCCGTGACCCATACATCACCTATAACCATTTTGGGAAAGAAGTGCATTTTTATCGAGACATAAAAAAATTTCAATCTCACCTAATCGAAATTTCACCCGAAGATGAAAAAGCAATTAAAAGACTTTGCAAAGATATTGAGAAGTTTTCAAAGATTGAAGTGCCGGTAAAAATGAAGTTATCCCAAGTTTTTGGAATGATTCCGGCAGGACTAAGACTTAGAAAATACACCGACTTAACTGTCGGAGAACTAACAAAAGAATTCAAAAATCCATTAATCAAAGGTCTTTTGGGAAGTGTTGTCGGATATGAATTTTCAGCAACAAGTTTATTATACACTATGGGGCTTTTTGCATCTTGTGACGGAGGCTATCCGGAGGGCGGCTCATATCAATTGATAAAAAACATAGTCGAGAAGTTTGAGTCACTAGGCGGAAAAATTCAATATAAAACCGCTGTTAAAGAAGTCTTGATTGAGGGTGGAAAAGCAGTCGGAGTTATTTTAGAAAACGGCGAAAAAGAATTTTCAAACAGCGTCATTGTTGCAACTGATACCGCCGTTGCTATCGACAAATTATTCAAAAACAAAATTGAAGAACCATGGACAGAAAAAATCCGCTCGTCTAAAAATGATTCAATGGTGTCAAGTTTCATTTGTTTGGGGGTCGAAACTTCATTAAAAGGTATGCCGAAATATGTTGAGTTTGAACTTGATGAACCGCTGACCTATGCAGACAGAGCCTATGACTCATTTGACTACACGCATTATGCTGACTATGCTGGCTATCAACCCGAAGGTCACACCGCAATAACAATGATAATAATGGGGGACAACTATGAACATTGGCTTAAACATAAAGAAAACGGAACTTATGAAGAAGAAAAAAAACGCTTTGCAGATTTGATAATTGAAAAACTCATTAAGCACATTCCGCAAATTGAAGGCAAAATAAAACATCTCAGCGTCGCAACACCTTTGACCTATGAACGCTATGCCGGAACTTATCACGGAGCATGGATGGGCAAAAACGGCAAAGGAAAGAGTTTGAAGTTTTTGCCGCAAAAAAGCGAAACAATCGAAAACCTCTACTTTGCAGGTTTTAGAATGATGTCTCCGGGAGGCTTGCCGCTAGCCACAGTCAGCGGAAGAAAAGCCGCAAAACTTCTTTGTAAAGACACTGGGTTTAAGTTTGAAAAATGAATTTAATTGAATGAAAAACAAAGAAAAAAGTCGCTGATTAAGCGACTTTTTTAGTTCAATTTTTTAAACTGCTTTTAAATTTAATATGTATTTGCTTCCGTTTAGCATGATAACATAAAAAGAAGTTATTTTTTTGTTTCTTTTGTAGTTCACTTCTTTCACTTCATTTATTTCCATCCACACAAGTTCGCCGACTTGTGTAATGAGTTTTTCTATTTCCGTCATTAGTTTTTCATATCCTCCTTTTGTAATTACAACTTTAACATTGTTGTTATAACAATTATAACACACGAAGTTTCGACTTGTAAATTATTCGGTCGAAAGTATGAGTAGTCTTTTTTGTAGGAGGTTGTCGAATGTATGGAGTTAGTGACACAATTTGCCGAAAGTCTAAAAGACATTTTATATGATCATAAATTATCGGTTGAAGAATTAAGCAAAGTAACTGGTATTAGCAGAAACCGCATTTATGAGTGGCATTCGGGCAAGTCTAAATCAGTTCCGTCAATGAAGTATATTATTATTTTAGCAAATTATTTTAATTGTTCCGTTGATTATCTTATTGGTATAGAAGAAACAAATTATTTGCCGAAGCCAAAACCGCCCCCGACTTTTGCAAGTTGGTTTCATATTGCTGTTAAAAACAGAGGGTTTAATCTGCATAAGTTAAGCAAGACTATTAATATGGGCACGGCAAATTTCTATAAATGGATTAACGGAAAGGGAGATCCAAGTCTTGACAGCCTTGTCAGAATTTCAAAAGTATTGGATTGTTCTATTGACTATTTACTTGGCAGAGGGGATTAGTAATACAATTTGGTCGAAAGTAAGCGTAGTATTTTTTGTAGGAGGTTGTCGAAATTATGGAATTAGTGAAGAAGTTTGCCGAAAGTTTAAAAGATATATTATATGACTATCAGTTATCGGTTGAAGAATTAAGCAAAGCAATAGGCATTAGCAAAAACAGCATTTATGTTTGGCAAGCAGGATATGAAAATTACTTGCCATCAATAAGTAATCTTTTAATTTTGGCAGATTATTTTAACTGCTCTGTTGATTATCTTATTGGTATAGAAGAAACAAATTATTTGCCAAAACTAAAACCTTATCCTATTTTTGCTAATTGGTTTAGGCAAGCCGTTGAATTAAAGGGATATAATCTTTATCGCTTGCAAACCGAAACAAAGATTAATACTGGAAATTTCTATAAATGGATTAACGGAAAGGGAGATCCGAGTCTTGACAGCCTTGTCAGAATTGCAAAAGTATTGGATTGTTCTATTGACTATTTATTGGGCAGAGGGGATTAGCAAAACAATTTAAATAAAAAAGGTGCATCAAACTTAATTTAGTGATAGCACCTTTTTTTATTTGCAGACTTTTGTTTTTAAGCAAAAGTGTTAAAGTCACACCCGCAGATGCCGATTATTTCGCCGATTTAAACAACCCGCAATTTAGCAGGTGGGCAAGTTGATTTTGCCTTCTGCACTCCTTGTGCGGCACATAGTGCGGCAGACACCGCCTCGGCGGGCTTTAAGGCATGGCATAATGACAAAGATACGAACAATCCCGTTTTTGTTTTGTGGTTATAAATACGAGCGAAACAACGAACACCGCAGGCAATAATTTTTTTCAATTCGGAATTTTATTGTAACACTATTATAATCCATTGCATAAATAAATGCAAGGAAAATGAAGAAAGTTTTTTCAAAAATATTTTTTCAAAACCTATTGACAATGGAGAAAAAATGTGGTAAGAGGTTTGTTTTAAATGAAAAGTGAAAAGGGATGTTGAAGTATTTAGTTGATTTCCTAAAAACAAAAATAACTTATTATTACTTTTCACTTCTATAAATATTTTTCAACCATATTTCGAACGGCATTCGCATCGCCTCTTTCAACACTTTTATAGTCAAAACTGCTGCAAAATCTTTTCAGGGCGTTATTAACTCTTGTCAAATTGTTTCGCATGACATCGTCAAGGACGGATAAATATTCTTTTTCTGCTTTGCCGCTGTTGCTTGCATATTCAAGGAGTAACACGAAGTGTTCAAAACAAAATCCACTGCTTGCTTTCAATTCATTTTTAAACTCAACTTCATTAAGAAACATTTGAGGAACAGTTTTTGCATATCGCACCATCATGTCATCAACTTCATCACAAATGACACATGTTGAAGTTAATTCTTTCAGCCTTTGAGATTCTTTTTTTGCTTTTTTTGAATCAGACGCAAACTTCAAATTTTCAAGCATAAAATCAGTTCGAGTTGATAATTGCAACGCCAGTCCCAATTTGTTTTCACCTTTATACAACTCTTTTAGGTGATATGAACAAAAGCCTCTTTTATTCACCCTTATTCGATAGTCGCTCTCCATGACCGCCTCATTAAGGTATTGAGAAACTAACCTGTCGCTTGATTTGCGATAAATTTCACACATAGGGCAGTTGTCCCTCATTTTAAAAGCATCCCAAATTGGTGTTGTTTGAATATGATATTTCATCAAGAAAATCTCCTAAAGACTGCTTCAAAAAAGACCGAAAAGATGCCATCATGAATTTTGTGAAGAGGTATTAAAAAGCAGCCATAAAATTAGTTAATTATGTCACACAAAGAATTAGACGATTGTTGCTATATGCAACTGCATGGACAAAATAGAATGCCTCAAAGACCTCGAAAAAAACGATACGCACGCAAAATATATTATTGGCGGATAGCATTTTTTGTTTCGCTTGTTTGTGCCATAGTTTTGGTTGCATCATATTTTCTCATTCCGAAAGTTGTTGTGGAGGGAAGTTTTTCCATATCGCCTCAGCGATATTTTTTTCTTGTGACTTCAACTCACTCAAACTATCATAGTGCTTCACTTGCATCCGCTCAATCAAAGGGGCAGGGCAGGGCAGGTTTTGTCATTCATCACAACGACTCATTCTTGGTCGTTTCTCAAACATTCGACAGCGAGTTTTCTGCAACCTTTGCTTTGGCACAAAGCAGAAATTCAAGACTGCATCAAGTTTCAACTTCTAACTTGACATTCAATGAAAGCGACATTAGCCTCTATCGTTTCATTCAATACCCAACACTATTATACACTAATATTTCATCTTTGCAAAGCGATTTTGCCTTGCACCAAATTTCATCTGAAGCAGTCCTTTTGTCGATTGAAAATCAAGCAATAATACTAAGAGACAAATTCGACGAACTATCCGATATTGACTCGCCTTCACATATTCGAGAACTCTATATAAATCTCTATAAAGCCTTCAAGGAATTTAAAAAACTATCAAACACCTATTCAATTTGTTCCGCTTTAAAAAATTTGCAGGCAAATATTGCGTTTAATTATTTGCTGCTGTTTGTTCAGTAATTTTAAATATTATAAGGTGCGGAAAATATTTTTCATAAAATCAAAAAATCATTTGACGAACTTAAAAAAATATGTTAAAATAATATCAATCAGAAGGTTACTAGGAAAAGGGAATTCGGTGAAAAACCGAAGCAGCCCCCGCTACTGTAAATGGAAACAATGAATACGGCAAAGCCATTGGCAAACGCTGAGAAGGCAAGTATTCAAAGGACAATCCCTTAGGGACAAGCCATTAAGTCAGGAGACCTTGCTTAAAAACCTTAGAAAACACTATAATCTCGGAGGGAGGTTATGGTGTGCCAAACTATCTAACTGCAAACAGTTAGACTGTTTTAATGTGTTTTTGAAATTTTAACTAAAACGCTATCCCTCCGAAAATGAAAAACATTAAGGAGGTTTTTTATTTATGAAAAGAAACAAAAGATTGCTCGTGACTATCGCATTGATTTTCACACTGGCACTTGGGGCTTTTGCCTTCACTGCTTGCACTCCAAGTCATCTGTTTATCACTGACTCGGTATCGTTTGATGTTCAAACAGAAAGGCAGTTTCTAGGGGAAGTGCTTAATGACTTAGTTGAAGAGGAGCGCTTGGAAATTGAATATAGCGGTTCTATTGATGATGCATGGGGACGCTTTTTTTTGAATATTGGCGATTTGAATCCTTCGAGCGATGAATGGATTGGTTTGTTTTCAACAATCAATAACACAACTTATTCAATGATGCTAAACCCCATTTCTTATAATGACAAAACATTTTTTAGTTCATTGCGCGGAGTTGACACAATGCCGATTGTTAAAGGAGCAAGTTACATGCTTCTTCTTCGTCCAAATGATATGTATGCCGACGATATTGAAACAAGTGCAATCATTATTAATATTTTAGCATAATGAGTGCAAAACGCATAACAATACTTGCATTAATGGTGGCATTGCTCACGGGAGGAAAAACGGCTCTTGCGTGGGCTGTGCCTAATGTCGAAATTGTGACACTGCTTCTTGTCGCATATGCTTTGATATTGCCAAGGCGTGATGCGTTGTTTGTGACAATTATTTTTGTTCTGATTGAAATCTTGATTTGGGGATTTTTGCTTTGGTGGGTTGTTTTATATATTATCTACTGGCCGTCATTGGTTTTAGTTGTTAGTTTGCTAAAAGAGAAGATAAATCGCAGGGGCGATATTCTGTCGCCCGAAAAAGAAAAACTCTACAACAAGCGAGTAATATTTGCCGCCATTATCGGCGTTGCATTTACTATGTTTTTCGGGGTGCTGTCTTCTTTTATTGATGTTGTTTTTATAGGCGGAATTGCAAGTATTACTAGCGGAATTTTTTGGCAGTCGTTTGTCTCATGGTATATGGCAGGAATATTTTTCTATGTTGTGCATGTTGCTTCAAGCATCGGAACGCTGTTTTTTGTTCTTCCTTTTTTGTATCGAGCATTGAAAAAACTAATAACAAAAATAGAATCCGACTCAAAAAAATCAGATCCTATTGATGATGAAGCAGTTTAAGTGCAGTGGAAATGCCGATTAAGATGAATTGCAAAAAGAACCTTGTTTCATTGCTCGTCATTGCGAGGTTTTGCGGAGCAGTGAGTTGTGAGAAAGAGGGAGTATTACCGTAAAACCTAAGCAATCCGGTAATAGAAGCAGAGAGAATGGCTGTTTTTTCGCCTCTCATAACCGGATTGCTTCGAATTTGTGATCATCTTTCCGTTACTCTCATCTGACTGCTCCACAAATTCTTCGCAATGACGAAAAAAATATTCGTCTTTTTAATAAAATAACTTAATCGGCGGTTTCTATGACATATTTCCCCAATCATTCACCCCTAATTAATGCCAATTTATTCCCTAGTTTATCGCAACTTGTCAAGTAATATTGAATGCCGTTCTTTTCATGAAAGAACGGTCTAACTGATTTGCCGTGAAGATGACCATAGACCACCTTATGAACACCATACTTTTCAAAAAGAAGAGTGAAAGGGGATTCATGCATTCTGGTGTTATATGGCGGATAGTGAATCATTGCAATCAACAAATCGCCTTCTTGTTTGATTTTTTGCATATGTTGCAGCGACATTTCCATGCGGATTAGTTCTCTGTCGTAAATCTTTTTGTCGTCAGTGTTTTCCGCTGTCCATTCTTTTTCGGGAGTTTGCCACCCGCGAGAGCCGGCGATAGTGACATTTCCTATTCGCATAGCATCGTTTTGAAGGGCATAAGTGCCATATGGAAGAGCATTTCTCACATTACTTATTGACTTCCACCAAAAGCCGTCATGATTGCCGCGAATGATAATTTTTTTGCCTTTGAACCTTTTTAAAAACTCAATGTCGGGTTTTGCTTCTTCAAGCGTCATACCCCAACTGAGGTCGCCTGCCAGAAGCACTAAATCATCTTCACTCACCAATTCATTCCATGAGTGTTCGATTTTTTCCAAATATCCATGCCAATTTCCCCCGAATATATCCATAGGCTTATTTGAGGCAATTGAAAGGTGCAGATCGCTTATAGCAAATATTTTCATATTTTATATGTTAGTATACTCAAACAGTTTAGAAATTGAACAAAGAATAAAATAGATTTTTGATGAAAAACACACGATAAGCGTTCTTTTTCGTATTAGAAATACGAAAAATGGTTGCTTTCGTGGGTTTTTCGCAAAAAGATATTTTCAAGACTGTTCAATTTGTGGACTGTTTGAGTATAAATTGTAGGAGACGCCGCCCTCGGCGTCCCCTGCAAAAATTGCAAAGAGGACAAAGTGTGCGTTTTACTTCTTCTTGCTGGTAAAACTCGGTTCGACTATCATTGTGCATGAGGCGTTTGAGGCGATGGCTTGTCCTTCACCGACAACTCCTAACCCTTCGGTTGTTGTGCATGAAATGTTGACTTGGTCGGGATGAATTTCCAGAACTCCTGCGATATTAAATCTCATTTGGTCGACAAAAGGGGAAAGAGTGGGGGCTTGAGCAATAATAACCGCTGAGATGTTTGATATTTTGTAGAGTTTTCTATAAACTTTTTGCTTGACTTTTTTCAATAAGTAAAGACTTGAAATATCTTTAAATTTCGGATCTTTGTCCGAAAATAGTTGTCCGATATCAGGGAGTGATGCAGCGGACAAAATAGAGTCCATTATTGCATGAGTGAGAACATCAGCATCGGAGTGACCGAGAAGTCCTTTGTGGAAGGGGATATCAACCCCGCCCAATATGAGGCGTCTTCCTTCAACCAGTTTGTGAACATCATATCCGACTCCAACTCTAACATTTGAAACAGCAGGCACAAACAAATCTGACTGATGAGTTACTTTGATGTTTGAAATCTCGCCTCCGATAATGTGGGCAGAATATCCCGCTCTTTCAAAAACTTCGCTGTCATCAGTAAAATTGCCTTTCACTTTGTCATAGGCATCTTGAATTTGTGAAAAGACGAATGATTGGGGGGTTTGAATGTTGTATAGTCCGCTTCTTGAAAGGGAGCGGATGATTTTGTTTGTTTTGATGAATTTTATTGTGTCAATTGTCGGAATTGCGGTCACTCCGCTGCCATATTCAATCGCACTTCTAATACTCTCGTCAATCGTTTCCGCTTTGACATAAGGGCGGGCTCCGTCATGAATGACAACAATATCACAATATCCCAACTCCGTAAGACCGCGGCGAACGGAGTCACTTCTTGTTTGACCGCCAAAACAATATGAAACATTCGGATACAAATCAACTATTCTTTGAATCTCACCCTCATCATATGGATTGATGACCAAAACAATAGAGCCGACAAGACTCCTTTGAAATCTGTCAATTGTCATTTCCAAAATTGTTTTTTTGCCGACTTGATATAAAAGTTTATTATAATAAAGCCCTGCACGAGTTCCTGTCCCTGCACAAACTATTAACGCACATATGCTCAAATTTTTTTCTTTTAAGTTATTCATTATTGCTCCTATAATTATTCACTAATAACTTCATATAACCCGGTTGCAGCATCTTTATTTGCTTTTTCGTCCAATTTCAAAACCCGAAAACTGGCATCGCCTTTTCCGAATTCAATCTTGATGATGTCGCCGATTTTCAATCGATATGCCGGTTTTGCCGCTTTGCCGTTGACAAAAATTTTGTTGCCGGAACATGCATCCGCCGCCACAGAACGCCTTTTTAATATTCTGGAAACTTTCAAAAATTTATCTATTCTCATAGTTTTGGTGGTTTGTGATTGGTGTTTAGTGGTTTGTGAAGGATGTGTCATAGATCATAATCAACCACTAGTCAAAAATTACTAACCACATTATATATCATTCTTAACAAAAAGTCCATACTTTTTGCATACTTTTTTTAATTTATTTTTTCTTGACTTTAATTTATTTTTTCTTGACATTGTTTGTTTTTTAGTCTATAATTAGTTGGTGATTATCAATATTTCAAACATTTCAAAAAAATATGGGGATTTTTATGCCCTTAGCAATGTCTCTTTGGAAATTGAAGAGGGTGAATTTTTGGCAATTGTCGGAGCATCGGGAAGCGGAAAGTCAACTCTTTTAAACATCATCGGACAAATCGAAAAACCCTCGAAAGGGGATATTTTGATTGGCGAAGTTTCAACTTGCGACTTATCTGAAAAGGAAAGGGCAAAATTGCGAAATTCAACCTTTGGTTATATTTTTCAGCAGTTCTATCTTGAACCGCTTTATTCACTCTACAAAAACATTGAAATACCTTTAATTATCGCAGGCGAAAAAAAGGCAGTGCGAAAAGATAAGATTTTAAAAGCACTTGAAATGGTGGGGCTTAATGGAAAAGAAAAACAAATTTCAGCCACTCTCTCAGGCGGTGAAAAACAACGAGCGGCAATTGCAAGAGCACTTGTGACAAATCCGAAAATAATACTTGCGGATGAGCCTTGCGGAAATCTTGATTCAAAAAACACCGAAATTGTTCTTGAACACTTAAAGCAAATCAACAAAAGCGGAAAAACAGTTCTAATGGTCACCCACAATATGGATGATACGAGTTATGCCGACAGAGTTATTAAATTGGTTGATGGAAAGATTGAATAAACCTGTAGGGGCAGGCATTGATTGCCCGCACATCATAGTATAAAATTGTTCGGGCGGCATATTGCCGCTTCTGTAAATTATCAAACCAACCGCCAAACTATGAAAAAATCACTATCATTATTTGCACTCGAGTTTCGCCTCGTCATTAAACAAAGCCTGTTGTTTTTGCTTATTGCAACGATAGTGTTTTCGCTTGCACTTGGAGTATATTCGTTTTCAAATGACTTGATGGATAATTATTATAATGAACTGGATCGTGATATTTATGAAAACGGAGCGTTTAGATTTTGGACAGACTCTTCTGAAGCGGACATAATTCGGGAAGTTCTTCCTCTTGCGGAGAATGCTAATGTTTGGAATGTTTGGGATATGAGAGGGATTTTGAGTGATGTTTTGTTTTCTTATGGCGAAAAAAAGTTTTATTCAACCAACACTTTTTCCGAAGATATAAACGAGTGGAGATTTTTTGCAGGGAGAGGAATTACTTTTTTTGATGAACTAACCGCTAGTCAAGAGCGGGACATCAGCGGATTTGCTCAAGGGAGGCAATGGAGAGCAAGCGACAACTTTGCAAATGACGGCATTTACAACATTTTTATATCAGCAATGCTTGCAGAGAGTTTAAATGCTTCCTACAACTCAATCGTTTCAGTAACAGCAATAGATGAAGAATTTGCTCCGGTTTTTAATGTTCGGGTTGCCGGAGTTTTTGGAAACAATGAGGACATGATTGTTGAACTATTTTATTTTCCTTTAAATCTTGTTCTTGACATGCATGACACAAAAAGAGAGTATGGCTTTTTCCCGCCAATACTTCCTATAGCATTTCAAATAAATGATGCTCGCTCAATCCATCCATTCTATCGCATTTTACAAAATGCCTATGCAGACGGAAGATTTGAAAATGTCAGTGCGCCGTGGGTGTTAAATTCAATTCAGATGATGAGAACGACCGAGGCAATACTCATGGCACTTGCTTATTTGATGATAGTCATTGCGTTTTTTATTCTCTCTAACATTCTTTCAATTTTGATTAATTCAAGAGGGGAGTTTATTGCAAAGTTAAAACTTTTAGGGGCAAATTCTACAACAATATCACTGCTTTACTACACTGTTTTTTTAGCACTATTTATTGTTTCGTTTGCACTCTCAATCGGATTAAATTTTGTGATGCTAAACTACTATGCAAGCATAGCAACGAATCTCTTTGACTTTGAGTTTATAATTCATGCAAGACCTCTTTCAATCCTATGGATGTTTTTGGCAAGTTTGGGACTTATAGCACTTCGATATATATTTTTCAGACGAAAAATTTCAAAGATAGAGCCGTTGACATTATTAAGAGGTAGTTAAAAAATAAATTGTAGGGGCGGGGCGGGCGTCCCGACCGCCCGTATTGGTCACGAAGTCAAGCAACGGGCGGTCGGGACGCCCGCCACTACAAGATTATCTAATCACTAGACATCAATTGCCGACCACTGACCACAATTCACCGTTATGAAAATGACAGACATCATAAAACTTTCATTATATAACCTCTTAAAGAAGAGAAACAGTTACTTAAAAGTTTTCTTTAGTTTTTTGATTATCTTTTTAATTTCAATCACAACTCTTCTCTTCACATTCTCACTAAACAATCTTTTTGATGATTTCATGCATGGAAGTCTTAGAGAAAACAGGGCAGGATTTCGGACAACTTGGGAAAATATCTATGAAAGACAAAACGAACTGTATGGGATTGACAATGTTCAAGGTGTTAGGGCTGAGAGGCTCAACCCTACATTTTTGCAAAACATCACAATAAGGCTCAACTCACAGCCTTTCGTCGGAGGGCAGTCTTCCAGTATCGTTGCCGTTGATGCCCTGTCACCAACAATCCCAAAAAACATTGAACTGCTCTTCTATAATAACTATGGAACAAGTCCAATCATGGAGGGCGGACGAGACATAGAAAATGAAGGTGAGATTTTGATTAGTCAAAGAATTTTTGAACTTCATAACATTCCAAATCCTGAAATGTTTATAAACTCCTATATAACCGTGCAGGGCGAGATGGTTATATTTGACGGAGATTTTTTTATTGGAGAATTGGCGCCTGTTTTCACTTCTTTTTCGTTTCAACTTGTTGGCATTTTGGACAGCCGCCTTGACAGTCTTTGGTCATTCAATCGTTTAGTAACAAAGGCAGATCTTTCAAATGATGATGCCGTTTGGGTTGAGGTATGCTTTATCAGTTTTGACGGCGTTGAGGACACTCTCTACTCACTTTTTGAATTGTTTCCGGAAGTTGCTCTTCATGGACACTGGTGGTATGGCGGTCAAAACATAATCTATGACATGCGTTTCATTGAAAGAGTTCAAGACTTTATTCAAAATTTCCTCTTAATGCTAATCATCGTTATTGTCATAATGTTTCTTGCCTCAACAATTTTCAATCAACACTACCTTCTAAAAAAGAATAAATCATTCTATGGTATTTTAAAAGCAAAAGGGATGATGAACTCAAAGTTAACGGCAATGTATTTTATTGAACTTTTAGTCATATTACTTCTAGCCCAATTTCTCGGTTTTGGTCTCTCATTCGCTCTTATAGGCATTTTAAATATTCCGTTCAATGCGTTTTTCGGTTTTGTTTTTGTTTTCACTCCTCTGAATATTATTTTTGCATTTTTATTCGCCATGTCGGCAACCCTCACTTTCGCAATATCAATCACAGCAATTATCTACTTTTCAATACTAAGAAAAGAAACAGTAACGCTGCTTAGAGGCAATAATTAATCCATGGAAAATCGCCCCCAATTTACCATAAATTACAAAAAACTTTTTTTACAAAAACCGTTGACAGGGTGTTTAAAATGTGTTATTATGGATAGGTTGCTGTCGTGAGATAGCAACTTTATGTCTGTCGACATAAACAAATCGGACATTGAAAAGGGAATAGAAAGAACCATTGAAAAGACTATGTTAGTCAAAGAGAAGTGGAGCGGCAAAGTAACCAAATATATTACTCGCTCTTGAATTTAGTTGACTGACCTCGTTAATAGTTTTTTTGAGTTTGATGAGAGCAAATCCGCTCTTGTCAAAAAAATATCGACTTGGCTTTAGTCGGACAAGTTGATATAAAATTGTACTTTTTTACAAAACAGTCAGTAGTATTGTTTTGAGAAATTATCGAACATGAGAGTTTGATTCTGGCTCAGGACGAACGCTGGCGGCGTGCTTAATACATGCAAGTCGAACGGGCGCAGCAATGCGTCAGTGGCGTACGGGTGAGTAACACGTGAAGAATCTACCTTTATCTGGGGGATAACTTCTAGAAATAGAAGCTAATACCGCATGAGACCACGACTCGGCATCGAGTTGGGGTAAAAGATTTATCGGATAAAGATGACTTCGCGGCTGATTAGCTTGTTGGTGGGGTAATGGCCTACCAAGGCAACGATCAGTAACCGGCCTGAGAGGGTGAACGGTCACACTGGAACTGAGACACGGTCCAGACTCCTACGGGAGGCAGCAGTAGGGAATATTGGGCAATGGAGGAAACTCTGACC
>WRAY01000016.1 GCA_009779975.1 Bacillota bacterium
CGTATACAAGGCATAGCGTTAAAAGTAATTAAAAATTTGAATTAAGGGAAAAAGATATATGGGAACAAAGAGAAAAAGGATAAAATATAGATGTTCGAACTGTGACACTATAATCTCCGATTTGGGCGCTTGTGAAGAGAGCATCTTGTATTGTGCTGTTTGCAAAAGTTCCCACATGGTAGCATATGATGGAAAAGAGCTGAAAACATCAGTTCGCTTTATGCGTGCTGGAATGGAGGTATCAGAAGATATAAATAACTCGGCATAGTATTAAAGGATATAACAATAGAAAGTAAGAAAAAGAAAAATACAATTTAATAATAGGTGCATGTAAATTGCGAATATTGGTGGGTAATCAATCCGTAAATCCTATATGGCAAATTGCAAGTGAATGTGACGATGCAACCGGAAGTTATGATATAGCAATCTTGACTAAAAAAGTTTAGACCTATATCAAGCTATCAAGGCCGCACAGAAACGAAAAGACTATGAGTCCAAAAAAAATGGATAAACAGTCGGTCGTTTCTGTGCGGTCTTTTTTGTGTTTTTAGCACTTTTGTGTGTCTTCGACACTTTTGTTGTTGGAAGAGTTCTAATAATTTGTATTTATATTTCAGAAAGATTTTTGATAAACTTCAAGAAATTTTTTATAAGTGTTCAGTTTAAGAACACTTTGACACTTAAAATTGAGTCATAGGCTTGTGGCAAAAGAGAAGTGTCCAGACACAAAAGAAAATGTCAAGACAAAAGGTTCGAAGACCTAAATAGAAAAGGGTTGAAAACCCAAAGGAGGAAAGCACCGTGAGTGCGTTGAAGCGGCGAAAGAGAATTTTATATGCGTTAAATTCAAGAAGGCAAGAAACTTTAGAAAATCTTGCGAAAGAGTTTAATGTATCTAAAATGACAATTCGTCGTGACATAGACGAACTTAGCGGCTGCTATCCGATTTATACAGAGCAAGGCAAGGGCGGCGGAATTCGGGTTATGGAAGGTTTTCAGGCGAATAAGGAATACATAAACACCGAACAAACACAACTCCTAAAAAGAATCCTGCCAACTCTTGACGGAAAAGACGCTCAATTAATGGAGGAGTTATTGGAACGCTTTGCTATGCCGGACAAGCCTAAAAAAAGAGTAATCTGACGGACGCAAAAAACCGATTTTGAATAGGGACGGCCGCCTCATCTAATCGCCGGAAACTTTTGTTTCAAATGCTTTCCGTTTACAGATTATAAAAAAACTACAACTTAATTAGCCGCTTAATCGTGACGGCTGCAGCCACAGACCAAAGTCATGACAAGAGGCACAAAATCCATAAACCTTGAAAACAAAACACAATTGAAATGCGAATTTGTTTTTACAAAAGGTTTGTGACAAAAAGCGTCATTGACGCAAAGGAGGTTTTAAGCAAATGGCAAACAACCCTAACAAGCGTCGCTGGTCAGTCCCGTCCAAGCGTGCAAAGAAGTATGTTGAGGACAGACGAGCAAAGGTTCACACTGCGGGCCCGAAAGAAGGAAAGGAGCTAACTGATTATGAAGCAGGAATTCGCAGCGGATACTTGCAATGTCAATCAGACCATGCCGCTATCTACAAATACAAAAAGGCAATGTCAGAAGGAAAGACAAAGCAAGAGGCAGCAGAAATCGCATCAACACGCAAACCGAAAGGTGCATAATCAACGGTTCAACGCAAACAAAAATAATTAATAGGAGGACAAGAAAATGGATATAAAACTTATAAAAGCCGATTGGAAAAAAGGCACAAGCAAAAAAACAGGCAAGGATTATATTGCGCTTGAAATTACATTGCAAGGAACGGAAAAATTCACCGTTACTCAAATGGTTTTTTTGAACGATATGCAGTGCCAACTTCTCGGAATTGAAAAACCGAAAGCATAGTGTCTTCGACACTTTTGTCGGGTTTTGCTAATATTAGCACTCTCCGTCAAGTTATCTAAGATACAAAAACAGAGTTTAATGGTGGTAAGTCGGCATGGGCAAATATCTGTGCCGATTGACCGTCATTATACTAACTAATTAACGACACTCAAAATTGAGTGTCGAAGGGTATCATTGATACCCGTTGTCTTGACATGATAGAAAAACTATCATGCAAGAAAAGGAGAAATTTATAAATGAAAAAAATTAACTTAAAAAATTTAAGAAAAAAAAGTAAACTTTTGCTTGCGGTGGTGCTATTGATTGCATTATTCGCAGGTTCTTTAATGGCAGGATTTTTTTTGAGTCCACGACAAACAATGGGGGTTGAGGCACAAGGAAATTCGGTGCAGACTTCATTCACTCACCCTTTTAGCGGTTCATTTGAAACAGTTTTTGACGGCGATGACGGGATTGTAACCATATATAATAACATTGCTTTTAATAGAATTCCGAACATCATGGACATGGCGTTTCATTTATATCACGGAAATTTATCTAGTCATATGCACGGATACACAAATTGGTACCCTTTTCATAATTATTATATGACGGGTTACGGTCTTGGTCCTCATGCTGACACATGGCCATTTCCGCCAAACACCATAATTTGGAGAGAAATTATCGGAGCATTTTTGTGGAATATACAAGGACCTTCTGTTAATTCGCATTTCACAGTTGTTTTATCATATTGGACATGTTGTTGTGACGGCTTTGAAAATATTGTTCTTGGGTATCATGTTATTTCTACTGAAGAAGGCATATCGCCTCCCCCCGATCCACCTGCACCAAACGGCTTTGAGTTTTCGGGTTGGTATAGAGATGCCGCTTTCACTCAACCATTCACAGGTGGTGTTGTAACAGGTGACATTACTCTTCATGCAAGATTTGTGCCGATAGTATACATTATCGGCTTTAATTTGAACGGCGGAACTATGGGAGTAACTTTTATGGAGTTTACTATTGAGTGTGAAACATTTATGCTACCCGTTCCAATAAGCAGAGGACGAACATTTGAGGGGTGGTATAATAATTCGGATTTTACAGGCACTCCGATTGCTGAGATAACACAAGGCACTTTTAGCAACTTTCAATTATTTGCCCGTTGGAGCATTAACACCTACACTATTACATACAACCTTAACGGCGGTTCTTTCGTGTCAACTGCTCCCGATACATTCACTATGAGCAGTGCGAATATAACACTTCCTATCCCACATCGTGACGGTTTTTTGTTTGGCGGTTGGTTCGATAATTCAGCACTAACCGGAGCGGCAGTAACACATATCCCTCACGGCTCGGTTGACGACAGAGAGTTTTTTGCAAGGTGGGAAGTAATAATCTACAACATAACCTACACCCTCAACGGCGGAAATTTAACGGGACACCCAACAACTTTCACTATTGAAAGTGATGCAATTACGCTCGTTGAGCCAACCCGCCAAGGTCACTATTTTCGCGGTTGGTATAGTAATGCAGAATTCACAGGCAATCCCGTTGCTGAAATTGAGCAAGGCACATTTGGAAATATTCGATTGTATGCTAGGTGGGAGATTATGCGTTTCACTGTAACATTTATTGTGCAAGGCGAAGTATGGCAGGAAATAGTTGTTGACTATGGCACAGTATTGGGACAAGCATCTTTACTGGATATTGAGAGCGGTGAGTTAGTGGAAGTATTTTTAGATTATTTTTTGTCAACGGCTTTTCATCTTGATAATGCAATCGTGGGCGACATTGAGTTGTTTGCTACAAGTGGCTTTTCCATAATGAACAGCATCACTTTTAATGTCAGGGGACAAAGAACTACTCACTGGCTTCCGCATAATGAGAGACTGAATGTTTTGTTCGCTCCTCAGCATTTCGGATATGTTTTCGTTGCATGGTATCATGATGAGGCACTTGAACAACGGGTTGCATTGACCGATAGATTGACATCAAACATTGAATTGTTTGCAAGATTTGAGCCTATTATTGCGATTGATTATGAGCCTATGCCGTGGTTTGAATTGTGGTGGGTTTGGGTTCTTGCAGGACTGGCTATTTTTGCCGGCGGAACGATTGCGATACTTGTCGTGAAGTTGAAAAGGGGGTAACAGTATGAAAAAGTTTTTTGCTATTTTTCTAGTCCTTATCTTTCTCTTAAGCATTGTTCTTGTTGTTGTCGGGTTCACTACGGACATTTTTGACCTCAATGACGGTGAGCCCGTCATAACTCGCGAGGATCTAGACAACGCACATCAAGCAGGCTTTAATCAAGGCTTTCAACTAGGAACAAGGGAGTTGCAAACCTTCCGTGACCGTATCGAGGAACTTGAAAATGAGGTTGAATATTGGCAAAACAGATATGCTGAAATGCGTGAGTATTTAGAGGGAATTATTCGAGAGTTAAACGAAAAAATACTTTCTCAAATGGCTCATGTTGATGTTTTGCATAATCTCATTATCTATCTTGTTGACTATGGCTTAGGTAATTTTTTTGAGTCAAATTCTTTTGAGTTCTTACAAACTTTGGAGCAAGTATACCTAACGATTTTAGGGCAGATTGAAAATGACATAGCATATTTGAATTGGTGGCTTGATGAGATTTTACCATCATTATTTCCGCCTATAACTCATCTTGAGGGCTACACCTTTGAACAGGTTGTATTCACGCACAGTTCAAAACTTGCACAGTGGAACGGATATAACGCGGTCAGAGAATTTGCGATTACCAACATTCAGTGGTTTGAATCTATGATTGGTGCCAATCCTTCACCTGATAGATGGGGAAGTTGGCAGGGACAGGCTTATTGTTGTTTTTCGCATAATCCGGCTTGTCCTAGAAACTGTCCTGCGACAGGGCGAACTCGTACAGAATGGGAAGCTCAAGTCGGTTGGACTACTTATTGGAATTGGTGGTATGAACGAGATTATTTTATTAGAGTGTATTCATTTAACAGGCAGCAATCAATAAATTTAAGACCGATTGTTGATAGATATTATTCCTTGCTGCAACAATTTAATCAACTTAGGGAAGAGCGACTAATTCAAATAACCGCACAACGGGCAATTGCCGAACACATGCTAGGCGGTCAGATCTCCGCTCGTGAACATTTTGAAACAAGACTCATTGAGGTTCGAGAACGCATAAAAGACAAAAGTGTCGAAGACACAGAGGAGGTGACTACATAATGAAAAAATGGGTAATACCGGTTGTGCTATTGACGGCAGGAATTATTATATGCTTATTGACCTATTTTGTCATCCTGAACTTTGATTATATGCGTGCAAGAATTAGGGGTTACGAACTGTTTTCGCCCTATTATCTTGAATTAATTCATGAGCAAGGAAAGCAAAGCGGTGAATATGAAGCAAGACAAGAGAGTGGCCGCCAAGAAGAGTATTACAGAAATATTATTGATGAGTTGGAAAGGGAATCTGAAAATCAACTAGAGCCCTGCACCGAAGAAGCAGACGAGTTAGAAAGAGAATTAGATGAACTTGATAATGAAACAATCGTTTTAAGGCTGGAATACTACAATGCCCGGCTTGAATTGCTTACTGCTCGGTATTCAATTGTTTTTGCTGAAATATCGTCTTTGCAATCGCAATTAAACGCTATTAATGTTGAATATGACGGGTTGAGAAATAATCTACAAATGAGCATTGTTAACTTGCAACGCTTAATGGCTTTGAGTGTAAAGCGGATAGAACTTTTGATGTCCTATAGCATATATTCCGCTGAATTAGTCGATCTGAACGCTGAAATCGAACAAATAAAATTACAAATAGAGGAGGCAACTATATGAAGTTTTTTAAGTCAACATCAAATATTACATTAACAGCAAGACAAGTGCTATTGATGACAATTTCAATTATTCTTCTTGTCGGATATATTTTTCTGCAATTTTTGATGCCGCAACTGCAAGCACCAATAAACGCAACTGCAGAAAACAATTTCAAAATAGAGAATTACGGCTTAAATATCGCATCATTTGTCCGAAGCACAAACCTTGAAGCACTGTCGGCATCCAACGAACACGCTGTCGGTGAACAAGGTCCTTACACAAGATACGAGGGCGATGTCTACACTGACTGCAACAGGCGAATTGTAGGAGTTTTTCATGAGGGTTTTTCGCTTATTCTAACCGAAGGCGAGGGTGATGAAAGCGTTGGCATTGTTGCCGTAGGCGGTTGCACAACTCCGCTGTTCTACATCGAAGAGACAAACGAAGTTATTGACGGTGCTGGCTCATCATTGCAGTTCTATTTCGACTCACTAAACATGCAGCACACTCTAAGGCTCGGAAACCGTCCTGTTCGGTCTAGGGGCATAAGTCCGTCATGCGAAGTTTTTTTGGTAAATATTCGATGGAACAACAACGCAAATGATGTCCGTCCGGTCTATGCCTTTCGAGAGCAATTTTACTATGGTGCAAATCTTTTAAACCCTCTTTCGTGGTTTCGTCGCAGTGATAGATACCGTTACAAATATTTTGACATGATGAACAGAGAAATACCGATTGAATGGGTTGTGACAAGACAAGAGCAACTTGGAATTTCTCGTGGTGCCAGACTTGCTTTAGCATTTTTGACTAAAGGCATCTCTGAAACGATTATGGATTCATTTCTTGATTTAGGGGGTGCGTTCATTCGGGAGCAATGGACACTATCAGATCTGAGAGTGTATTTAAGAAGCGAGCATCAGCATTTTTGGGCAAGGCTCGTGACCTATGACACACGGCAACACATCACAACTTTTGACGGCGAGTATTTGTTTATTCATCCCTACACTAATCAATTAACTAATTTTTGGGGTTTCCCTATATTCGACTCCCGAAGCGGTTTTCCCGTGTTTATTTATGAAGGGCAAATAGTCACTTTCGCCAGAGGTAGTCGGCGAGATGAGATTTATTTGGTTGAGCAGCCTTTAGTGGATAGTATCCTTTTGTTTAGTGCAACGGAAGATTTCTTCTTTGAGCATTTCGGCGAGGTATATATCGGAATCCTTGACAGCCCTGTTGGGCGATTAAATATCTTAGTCATTAATTCCGGAACAGATGAAAATCCGATATGGCGATGCGCTTTGGGGAATGACATATCAGACATGCTGCTTCCGATGCACATCTCGGACGGCTGGGGACGAGAGTCCGGCAACAGTTTACGCTATTTTCTTGAAGATCTATTAAATTTTAGCGGACTAAGCGGTTTCGGCGGTTTTTTAGATGGGTTTATACGAGTCGTCATCATCATCGGAATAATTCTCGGTGTTGCATTTGTCGGTTATATAATTTATTCGGTTGTAGTGTCACTCAAGAAAAAGAAGGAGGAGGGGTAAAAAAATGATAATAATTTGGATAATCGGAAAAATCATAAAAACAATCGTACTCATCTTCAAAACAATCATCAAAATATTGGTATTTATCATAACACTTCCTATCAAATTTATAGTATTTATCATCAAAAAAATGAGTGGAGGTGAATAATGCTAACAATAATATCAGGTGACATCGGCAGTGGAAAAACGGCTCTTGCAACAATGTTCGCACTAATGAGAATGGGCGGAACATCTGCCTTAGTCGATATATCTCGATTAAGGCAGTATGTTCGGAGTCTCAACAAAGCAGGGCATCAGTTGTCACAACTTAAAAACCATCTTGTCTACACTGACTATGATGTTTACTTGCGAGAAGAATTTCAACGACCACAGAAAAATCGTTTCGTGGACGGATGGCGGATTGGCTATGACAACCCATTTCAAGAGACGGACTATTTACCTCCGTATTCATTCATAGGCTTGGATGAAGCACAGATGTATTACGACAGCAGAAGAAAATATATGCCGCCTTTTGTAGTGAACTATTTTGCACAACACAGGCATTATCATCTTGACATTGTTTTGACTTGTCAGCGACCAGTCAGTATTGATAAGGCAATCAGAGGACTGTGTGAGAGATTTATTTTCATTCTCAAACTATCTCATCAAAAGGACAAGTTTGGAAATATTATCTACACAAAATGGAATTGCTTAGAGTTTTCATCAACTGAGAGTGCAGAAAGATTTTCTGACACCAAAAGCAATTTCAGTGAAGGGATGCCAACAGCCTACGAATACTGGGGTAACATTTTCTCGTGCTACAACTCATACGGCTATCACAAATATTTCCTCGAAGGAAGAGAAAACCAAGATTTCTACTACGGCGGTCGCGGAGGACTTCCGCAGATTCAAGTCCCTCAAGGGTGGCTAGAGCCGCCTAAACGCAGTGCTAAAGCACAAAAGGAGCAATATGTTTTTCAATAAAAAAACCAAGAAAAAGGCTTTGTCATATTTGGATCTTTTGACCGAGCCTGCACAAAAGGCATACATGCATCTCATGTCAATTGGTGAAACTGCACCCGACATTCATGCAGTATTTCCTAATTCACAAGAAGAAAAATCAAAGGTCATTCTAGGTCAAGATGTAGTCCTGTATTTTGCCAAAACCATACTATGGGCTTTCAAGAAGGATTGGAAAGCAATCAAAAAAGAAGCAAAATTTCTCTCTCAAAATGATGTGGTTGAACGCAAAGAGAAAGCAAAAAAGGTGAGTGAAAAAGCATTAAAAGACCTTGAAAATGCTTTAAAATTGCAACAGCATAACGCATTACAACAAGGCGAGGAGCAACAACAATTATTGTCGCAAGGAGAAAAGCAGTCCTAAAGTTGGTTGGTATGCAAATTGCATACCAACAAAAAAAGGCTTGTTTGCTAAAGTGCGAACAAAAACAAAGCCATGCGAACAGGGAATGGCGCGAAAAGGGCTCCGCCCTCGCGCCCCTGTTCGCATGGCTGTTTATTATAACAAATAAAAATAAGTTGGCGAACATTAACCGCAAGTGTCATCGACACAAGTATCATTGATACAAGCATCATTGATGCAAAGGAGAAACAAATTATGAATGAAGAAATTAAAAATGTTATTGAAGTAGGTAAAGTAAAACATTACCAAGAAATAATTGACGACTATGGTCGCACGGAAGATGAAAAATTACTTCCAAAAGTAAAATATGGCACCGGATATATCGCCGGGGTCAGCGGCAAACGAATTAGTCCTCTAGGTGACAATAATTATTATGACTATGGTTTTGAAGCAGGCACAAGAGATAGGGAGTGGCACGAGAAAAAGAAAAAGAATGATTGCAAAAAAGAAATTTTTGATTATGGTAAGATTGTGATTAGCCATAGGCTTAACATACATAAACCGATTTGTCACGATAAGATACTAATTGATAAAGGTATACTAATGGGAACAGTGAAAAAACGCGAAAATCGCAAAGATGCAATACCATACACCGAAGTGCAAATAATACATAAGGTTGGAAATAAGTCGGAATTGTTTAAGGGTTCTCTTGACGATTATTCATTATCAATTAAGCACAAAGGGGATATGCAGATCGATATATAAAATAAAACAAAAAAATAACTTTGATAATTACAAACAGTCGGCGGACTTTAATCGCAAGTGTCATTGACACAAGCATCATTGATGCAAGGAGAATTAAAAAACATGAAAAAAACTAAAACAAAAATTAAAAAGCCGGACAGGTTTTTCAAATCATTTTCGGGAGAATACAACGGAGTATCTTTTGAAATAACAAGAAGCAAAATGGACAAGCGTGAATATGTCGCTCAAAAGAACGCACTTGGGGTAAAGCCTAAGTCAAAGGTTGAATACCTTTATTGCGACGACGACATAGGTGGTCGCTTTCTTGATAAAAAACATTATGACAATTTAATTAAGAATAGTGAAGTTTTGTATGATAAGAAGAAAGAAAAATATATCAGAAGGAACTAGCAGTCTGGCAAGGGGGGGCTAAGTAACTATGTCCTTAGCCCCCCTCATGACAAGTGACACCTATATAGTATTATATAAGACGACTAAAAAATTCTGTCTTAAAAAAGCAGAAAAAACTCAAATCAAGAACCTATTTTCACTAGGTTTTTACAAAATAAGCGTCAGTTGACGCAAAGGAGGAAACAATGGATTATTCGAAAATTCGTTCCCATTGGTGGAGCGGAACTTGTTATCACAAGGAACAATTAGATGCAATTATTAACTCAAAAGATATTAAGCACTACGCATATATCTTGCACGACAAAGACAAAAAATCAGATAGCGACGAACTAAAAAAACCGCATTATCATTTCTTGGTGCATTTTGAACAGGCACAACGAGGTGCATGGTTCAAAGCATTTGCAACAGATGATATGGGGATTGTTTTTGTAGAACGCTGTTCAATTCCCAAAAGTGCATATGACTATTTAATTCACGATACACCGAATTGCAGAAAACAAGAAAAACATCTCTATGACCTATCGGAGCGTATTGGGAACATCGAAAATTTAGACCCAGAACAAGAGATAGATGAACATGCCGTTTTATATGAAGATATAATGAATCTTGTTAACAAGCAAATGTCATGGAAAGATTTTATTAAATCTAAACCTAAACGCATCCATATGATTTCAAATATCAAGACAGCTCACGACTTATTGTTGCGTGAAAACAAATTTGATAACACTTTCCGAACATTAGAAGTAACGTATATCTTCGGACAAACAGCAAAAGGCAAGACACGATATATCATGGAGAAGTATGGCTACAAAAATGTCTATCGTGTCACAAAATATGACCACACCGCATTTGACCAATATGAAGGACAGGATGTCATCGTATTTGAAGAATACCGCAGTTCTTTCAAAATAGAGGATATGCTTAATTACCTAGACGGCTATCCACTCATGCTGCCAAGCCGATACAACAACAAAGAAGCCTGTTATACAAAAGTCTACATAACAACAAACTGGACGCTAGAGCAACAATACAAAAATGTTCAATCCGAACACCCGACAACTTGGCAAGCCTTCCTCCGCCGAATTCACAAAGTTTACAACTTCGACATCAGCAAAGACAATCCCGTGTCAAAGGCAGGGGACAGAATAAAAATGACTGCTGAACAACTCATAGCACAAGGTGCTATTGATGATGATATTTTTTAATGTTTTTAAGATTTTTTGTCAAGTTTGCAATGTTCTTTGCAGCCTTCTTTGCAATGTTCTTTTGCAACCTTGATTTCAAAAATTATATAAAAAATCCCACACTAAAGCCGTTTTTTATCAGTTTTAAGACATAAAAAACATTTTTCATTGTCAAGGTTGCAAGGTTGCAAAGTGTGTCGGGTATTTGAAAAAAAAAGAGGAAAACAATATGAGTGCTGAACTACAAAAACAACTAATTGAACAAAGTAAAATGATTGCCAATCTCACTGAAACAGTGAGCCGTTTTGTCGCATTTTCTATTGAAAATACTCCTCGAAATAACCCTTTTTCGCTTGACAAAAACTCCGAAAAATGTTACAATAATCTTACACAAAATGAAGGAGGGTCAAGTAAAAAAGGTCAATTCGCAAAGAACTCAAAAGAACTCGACAAGGAGGAACAAGAGTTTATGCGAACACAAAAAAATGTCCGTTTGCGGAAAGACGGACGATTCGAATGGCAGAAAATGATAGCAGGTGTCTGGCATCGTGAAATTGATAAGGACTATCGCTCACTAAAACGCAAAATAGCAGAACATGAGAGAGAGTTGAAAAACATTCTCAAACACACTCGTTTTGCGTCAAGGTTGAAAAAGGAATATCCAATCCTATTTGACCTATGCAAAAAAAGTGTTGAGACAAGTTGCGGATTTGCTGATAATCTAAAGGGAGTATTAAGAAAGCATATTTCAAAATTAGATAAGCCGATAGATGAATATACTAAAAGCGACATTATAAAATTTTTGAATGAATTGCCGATACAGCCTAAAAACCCGTTTTATATACTCAAAAAGACTTATGCGGAGGCAGTTGAAGAAGGGATAATAGAACGCAATCCAATCGCAACATTAAAATGTCCGACCTTTAGTAAAGTAAAGGGAAGATGGTTTAAGATAGAGGAGCAGAAAATTATTCATTCAAAAAAGCATGATAGCGAAATGGCTGATGAGATTGACTTCTATCTAATGACCGGATGCAGAGCAAATGAAGCCCCAAATTGTGAGCCTGATTTTGACAATAATAGAGTGTGGGTCAATCGTAATAAAACCGACGGCACAAGCGGCTATGTTAAAATCTCTCAAGCCTACTGCGATATACTCCGAACCAAATGGCACACTATGTTTAAGCGAGGCGACGGCTTTAAGTATGGAGTAATCTTTAGAGATTTTCTTATAAAGATTGGACTTAAAATCAAAGGTATTTCCTTACACAGTCTGCGGCACACATTTTGTTCAAATCTATTCTATCTTGGTGCGTCTGACAAATATCGTCAACACGCAATGGGACACAAGGACAGCCGAATGACTTCTGAACGCTACACAACCTACGACCCCAACATCACAAAACAGGAAGTCCTAGACATCTACGGCAATCTCTATCCAAAATTTAGTGACTAATCGACCTGATGTTTAACTTCTCAAAAGACATTCGAAAACACCCTAGACCTAAAAATGACCTAAATCTGACCTAAAACTTTTCAAAAATAGAACTCAAAAACAACCCCAAACAACCCGTTTTACCCCCAAACACCCACTATTTTCGCTTAAAATTCGCCACATGGCACATCAAAAAGAATTGACATCTCTTTTTTTATGTGTTAGAATTAATTTATTGTGTTGTTTTAACAACAAAGGAGAAATTTTTTACATATGGAAAAAATTGAAAAACAAGCGATAAATGCTATTCGAGTGCTTGGAGCGGATGCTATTGAGAAAGCAAAGTCAGGACATCCCGGGATGGTTTTGGGGGCAGCACCCATGGTCTACACACTTTTTTCTCGTCACATGAGATGGAATCCAAAGAACCCGAACTTTGCCGGAAGAGACAGATTTGTTTTGTCTGCCGGACATGGCTCGATGCTGTTATATTCTTCATATCACTTGTTTAATAATGACCCAAAAACCGGAGGTTTGACAAGAGAAGATTTGATGTCTTTTCGTCAATTGATGTCAAAAACTCCAGGACATCCTGAAATGGAGAGAACTCCGCATGTTGAAACTTCAACAGGACCGCTCGGTCAAGGTTTTGCAAATGCAGTCGGTATGGCATTGACTGAAAAACACCTTAGCGGAAAGTTTAATAAAGATGACGCAACTCTTATTGACCACAACACATTTGTTTTAGTAGGGGACGGATGCTTGCAAGAGGGAATATCCTATGAGGCGGCATCGCTTGCAGGGCATTGGAAGTTAGGGAAATTGATTTGCCTATATGACAGCAATAACACCACGATTGAAGGCTCGACTGATTTATCTTTCACTGAGGATATCAAAACTCGCTTTGAATCACAAAACTGGCAAGTCCTTTCTGTTAAAGACGGCGAAGATATTAATTCGATTGATGCGGCAATCACTCTTGCGAAACAAGAAGCCGAAAAGCCAAGCATTATCATCATAAAAACAAAAATAGGCTTTGGCTCATCAAAGGAAAACTCATCTGAATCGCATGGTGCACCGCTTGGAAAAGAGGCTTTGGCAGTTTTGAAGAAAAATCTTGAATGGAAACACAAAGAATTTGAAGTGCCGCAAGATGTTGCAAAGTTCTATGGTGAAATAACTGCGAATTTGGCAAAACATGAAACTGAGTTTGCAAAAAATCAAAAGACCTACAAAACAAAATATCCTGTTGAATTTGAAGAATACTCTTCATATCTAAAAGGCAAAATGCCGGATTTGACTGAATTAGACGAAATATTTGAGTTCTCCAAAAAGTCTGATGCAACAAGAAATATCAGCGGAGTTATCTTAAACAAACTATCAAAGATAGTTCCGAATTTGATGGGGGGAAGTGCGGATTTGGCGCCGTCTAACAAATCATATTTAGACGACGAAAGTGATTTTTCTTATGAAAACTCAACCGGAAGAAATATTCGTTTTGGAATTCGTGAGCAAGCAATGGGAGCGATTGTCAATGGTATGGCGCTTCATGGCGGAGTTGTTCCATATGCTTCAACATTCTTTGTTTTTGCAGATTACATAAAACCATCAATAAGAATGAGTGCTTTAATGGACTTGAATGTTTTTTATGTTTTAACACATGACAGCATTGGAGTGGGAGAAGACGGACCTACTCATCAGCCTGTTGAGCATCTGGTTATGCTTCGTTCAATTCCTGATTTGAAAGTAATCAGACCATATAACTCAGACGAAATAGCATGTGCCTACATCAGTGCACTTTCGTCAAAAGGTGCAACATGTTTGGTTCTTTCAAGGCAAAATATCGAAAATTTGTCAAAAGGAAATGACAGATTGAGCGGTCTTTTTGGCGGTTATATTATTGCGGATTGTGAAGGAGAGATTGATTTAATCCTAATTGCAACAGGTGCGGAAGTTGAACTTGCCTTAAAATCTAAAATAGAGTTAGAAAAACAAGGCATAAAAACAAGAGTTGTTTCTATGCCGTGTATAGAGTTATTTGAAGCACAAAATGCAAAATATCGTGAAGAAGTTTTGCCGAGTAATATCCGTGCAAGAATTGCAATTGAGGCTGCTTCATCATTAACATGGGGGAAATTCGTTGGTTTAGACGGAGCCTATATCACTATGGACCAATTTGGCTCATCAGCACCTTCGGAAAAACTTTTTGAAATCTATGGTTTTAATGTTGACAATGTTGTTGCAACTGCAAAAAAAATGTTGAAGAAACTAAAGTCTGATGTAAAGTAATGCAAACTAATAAGACAGGATTATATATTCACATTCCTTTCTGCACTTCAAAATGCGGATACTGTTCGTTTTTTTCAATCATTGGGAGTGATGCAGAGAAAGAAAACTACATTAACGCCATGCTCAAGGAAATTGAACTTGAGCATGGTGTTTTTAGTGGTTTAGAGATTGACACTATATATTTTGGCGGCGGGACGCCAAGTTGTTTATCTAATGGGTTAATTTCAAAAATACTAGACAAAGTTGCCAATCGTTGCAAAGTTGATAAAAATTGTGAAATAACGGTTGAAGCAAATCCGGAGAGTTGTGACTATGAGTTTGTTAATGAATGCAAAAATGCCGGCATTAACAGAATTAGTTTAGGGCTTCAAAGCGATGATGATAAACTTTTAAAAAAAATTGAAAGAGGACACTCATTTAGAGATTTTCAAAACGCACTTAATATGCTCCTTAAAAACGGAATAACAAACATTAGTGTTGATTTAATATCCGGACTTCCAACTCAATCTCCTGGCAATTTTCAAAAAACTCTCAAAAATATTTCGTTATTACCCATAAAACATATTTCTTTATATGGGCTAACAATTGACGAAGGAACTTCATTTTATGCTCAAAGTATACAAACTAACCCTGATGTTCAAAGAGATATGTATGATATAGCAGTTGATATTTTTGAAACAAATGGTTTTTTTCGTTATGAAGTGTCAAATTTTGCAAAAGACAAATATAAATCTCGTCACAATTCAAAATATTGGGAGCATTCAAATTATTTAGCACTCGGGATAACAGGCAATTCGTTTTTTGATGATGAACGGAAAAAATGTGTTAGTTCAATAAAAGAGTATCTAAACCATGATTTTCGATATGAAAAGAATTTATTAACAAAAAATGACAAAATATTTGAATATATCATGCTTTCACTAAGAACTTCAAAAGGTATTGATTTGAATCATCTAAAAATTAACTATAATCACAACCTAATTGAAAAAAAAGAGGAGATAATTAAACGATTGATTTCGCAAGGATTGCTCCTTAAAGATGGTAATTTTTTGAAATGTTCAAAAAATGCTTTTTATGTTCTCAATAGTTTGATTTTGGAACTAGTTTAATATATATTTAATTACACAAAAAATTTACAAAAATTTTAAAAAATGCATGTTTTTTAGTTGACATGCATTTTTTTAAATGATATTCTATTGCTAGCAGTCTAGGGGGTGAGAGTGCTAGCAGACATTCTTTTGAGACTTTTTGGCAGTGTGTTATGCTCCATGGGTGAAAAGGTGAAACTATCTTCAAGAAAAGAGAAAATTATTCAAGCAATGGTTGAAAGTTTTATGGATAAGCCTCAGCCGGTTTCTTCAAGTGAAATTCAGAAAAAACATTTGCCTGCTTTGTCGTCTGCAACAATAAGAAACGAGTTGGCGGCACTTGAAGGAATGGGTTTTTTGGTTCAGCCTCATGCTTCTGCCGGAAGAGTTCCGACAATTGATGCCTATAAATTTTATGTTGAAAAGTTGATGCCGAGACGAAAGTTAACTCGAAGTGAGTTGAAAATTATCAAAAGGCATTTTCAAAGAAAACTATCCGAAATTGACGATGTTTTGAGAAACACTGCAAAAGTTATCAGCGAGATAACTAACTTAACATCAATTGCATTTGTTCAATCAGTTGGCGACGCTATTATTGAAAACATAAAAATTGTTCGCCTGACGCCGTTGACCGCACTCGTTATTATTGTCACTGACAGGGGAGTTTTAAAAGATGCACAAGCAAGCGTTTCTTCACATCTTAATGATGAATTCCTAAGTGATGCGGCAGATTTTGCAACAGTTGCTTTCAAAGGTTACACTCTCAATCAAGTTGCAAAAACAAAAAAAGTTATTAAAGAAGTGAAAAAAGAATTTGAGCAAATTTTTGACACTATTTTAAAAATCCTTAAAAACCATGTTCATGAAAATTCTGCTGAATTTGTTTTGGAAGGGTCATCAAAACTTCTTGAACAGCCCGAATACTCAAATATTGAAAAAGCAAAGGCAATGCTGGAATTGCTTGACAGCAAAAATGAACTGTTGCCGGTTCTTGCAAACAATGATGACATGAGTTTAAACATTCTTATTTCAAAAGATAACGAACTAAAACAAGGAATGCCGGAATGTGCAATAATCACTGCTAACTATACTGTCAGAGGCATAAATATCGGAAAAGCAGGAGTTATTGGTCCAATCAGAATGGATTATCCAAAAGTTGTCTCAGTTCTTGACCACATAGGAAGAACAATCAATCTTCTTCCGGAGCCCGGGCAAAATGATGATAACATAAAAGAAGTGGATGTTGAATACGACATAGAAGAAGACAGCGTTGAAGGAGAAGAGGACTAAAACTAAAAAATTAATCAGTATTTCCTAAAAACAAAAAATATACTTAATGGGAGGACGAGATGTCTGAGCACGAAAAAAAATATTCAACCGGTCATGTTGACAGTCAAAGGATGAGTGCAGGCTTGCCGCCTTTGCAAAAAGACCAAAAAATGTCGGCGGAGGCTCAAATTATTGCCTCGCTGAAACATGAGAATGTAACTTTAAAAGACAATATTGAGGCATTGAAGCAAGCGGCGGAAGTTTCTCAAATTGCTATTGAAAAAGAGAAAGCAAGAACAGCGGAAATGTCAAACCTTGCTGCTCGAATGCAAGCGGATTTTGAAAATTATCGCAAGCGGACAAAAGAGGCAGAAAGTCGTTTAAAAGAGGATGGTATCGTGGAAGTTCTGTCAAGAATTCTTCCGTGTCTGGATACTTTTAAACATGGAATAAAACACATCACTGATGAGACTATAGCCGATGGTGTAAAAATGATTTATCGCCAATTTAACGAAGTTATCGCCGGTTTTGGAGTGGTGGAAGTGCCGGCACTCGGAGAGCAGTTTGACCCGAACTTACATGAGGCTGTCATGCGAGTGAAAGTGAAAGACCCCGAAAATGTCAACATTGTCGTTGAAGTTTTCAAAAAAGGCTATAAACTTGGAGACAGAGTAATAAGACACTCAGTTGTAAAAGTCGGAATCTAAGAAAAAAAACAGTAGGGATAGTCATTGACCTCCCGAACAATATAAAAAAAATAAAAAAACAAAATTTAAAAAAACTAGTGTTTAAAAACACAGGAGGAATAAAAAAATGGGAAAGATTATTGGAATTGACTTAGGAACTACTAACTCATGCGTTGCCGTTCTGGAGGGCGGTGAACCTGTTGTTATACCTAATGCAGAAGGTGCAAGAACAACACCATCAGTTGTTGGTTTTGCAAAAGATGGAGAAAGACTTGTCGGGCAAGTTGCAAAACGCCAAGCGGTTGCAAACCCTGAGAGAACTATTATATCTATTAAAAGAGATATGGGCTCTGACAGAAAAGTTAAAATTGACAAAAAGAACTACTCGCCGCAAGAAATTTCAGCGATGGTTTTGGGAAAATTAAAACAAGATGCAGAGGCGTATTTGGGCGAAAAAGTATCAAAAGCAGTCATCACTGTTCCTGCTTATTTTTCAGATGCTCAGCGCCAAGCAACAAAAGATGCCGGAAGAATTGCAGGACTTGAAGTTATGCGTATTATTAATGAGCCGACAGCGGCGGCTTTGGCATATGGTCTTGACAAAGGTCAAACAACAAATCACAAAATCTTCATCTTCGACCTAGGCGGCGGAACATTTGATGTCTCTATTTTGGAAATAGGTGATGGAGTTTTTGAAGTCGTAGCAACTGCCGGTGACAACAAACTCGGCGGTGATGATTTTGACGAAAAAGTTATCAATCATCTTGTTACTCAATTCAAAAATGATAACGGTATTGACCTTTCAAAAGATAAAATGGCACTCCAAAGATTGAAAGAAGCGGCAGAAAAAGCAAAAATTGAACTTTCAACACTCCAAAAAACTTCAATCTCATTGCCGTTTATCACGAGCGGTTCAGCGGGTCCATTGCATATGGACTATGAATTGACAAGAGCAAAATTTGATGCGTTAACTCAAGATTTAGTTGACAAAACAATAAAGTTGACCGAAAGGGCAATGGCGGATGCAAAATTCACGACAAAAGACATCGACAAAGTTATTTTGGTCGGTGGTTCAACAAGAATACCTGCTGTTGTTGAAGCAGTTAAAAAATTATCAGGAAAAGATCCGTTCAAAGGCATTAATCCGGATGAGTGCGTTGCATTAGGTGCTGCAATTCAAGGCGGTGTTTTGGGCGGAGAAGTAAAAGATGTTCTTCTTTTAGATGTTACTCCGCTTTCACTTGGAATTGAAACAGTCGGCGGAATTTTCACAAAACTAATCACAAGAAACACAACTATTCCAACAAAAAAAGCCCAAGTTTTTTCAACAGCAACAGACGGTCAGCCTAGCGTTGATATTCATGTTTTGCAAGGCGAAAGAGAGATGGCAGCCTATAACAAAACGCTTGCTCGTTTTGAACTAGGCGGAATTCCTCCTGCGCCAAGAGGCGTTCCTCAAATTGAAGTAACATTTGATATTGATGCAAACGGTATTGTTAATGTTTCGGCAAAAGACAAAGGAACAGGAAAAGAACACAGAGTTACTATCACTGCTTCAACTAACTTGACTGAAAAACAAATTCAAGATGCAATAAAAGATGCGGAAAATTTTGCCGAAGACGACAAAAAACGCAAAGAAATTGTTGAAACCAAAAACCAAGCGGATATGCTTGCATTCAGCATTGAAAAATTCTTAAATGAAAATGGTGACTCAATAACTGACGAAGACAAATCACTTCTTAGAATTGAAATTGACAATGTCAAAGCGGCACTAGAGTCTGACGATATTGAAAAAATCCATGATGCAGTTGACACATTGCAAAAACTATCAAATGGTATTTTCTCAAAGTTGTATCAACAAGGAAACAATGGCGGTATGGGCGGTGAAGAAACTTTTGTTGACGCTGAACCGATTGAAGATTTGTAAGAATATTATGTGGGGAGGACGGCAAAAGAAGCCGTCCTATCCAACCGCATAGATTGAGTATATAATCAATCATATCATAAGGAAACGATATATATATGAGCAAAACGCATTACGACACATTAGGCATAAAAAAAGGCGCATCAGAAGACGAGATTCGCAATGCTTATCGCTCGCTCGCAAAAAAATATCACCCGGACTTAAATCAAGGAAACGAGGCTGCAGCCAACAAATTTAAAGAGGTTAATGAGGCTTATGAAACACTGAGCGACCCTCAAAAAAAGGCGGCATACGACAGAGAGGGACAAGGCGGTTTTTCCTCCTTCAAACAAGGTGCAGGTTTTGGCGGGTCTGGCGGTGCAGGCGGATTTTCTAACTTTGGTGATTTTGCCAAAGCGGGCGGTGCAGGCGGTTCTATCTTTGATGACTTTGTCAATATGTTTCAGGGCGGAGCGCAAGATGTCAGGGACTCAAAACGAAGCGCTGCAGATATTACTCTAAATGTGACACTAACATTTGAAGAGGCTGCTTTTGGTGTGCAAAAAGAAATCGCTGTTAACAGATTTGAGTCGTGTTCAAGTTGTAAAGGAACCGGAGCAAAGGGCGGAACTCAATATTCAAAATGTAATAACTGCGGTGGAACAGGAAGTGTCAGATATGCCCAAGAAACACCGTTCGGAAGGGTTGTTTCAATGAAAGCGTGTGCGCCGTGTTCAGGGTCTGGAAAAATAATAAAAGACCCATGTGCTGCATGTTCAGGAAAAGGACTCGTTCGCAAAAATGTCAACTTGAGAATAACTTTTCCTCAGGGCATTGAGCATGGTCAAATAATGACGGTTGCAGGCGAGGGGGAGCGCCCTCGTGTTGCAGGCGGAAAAAACGGAAATCTTCTCTTAATGATAAATGTCATGACTCACAAGTTGTTCAGAAGAAAAGGTATGGACCTTATCGTCGAAGTTCCTGTCACATTTACTCAAGCAATGCTTGGGGCAAAAATTCAAATTCCTATGCTAAAAGGAACAAAACTTGCTTTTCCGCTTCCCGAAGGAACTCAAAACGGAACAATTTTAAAACTCAAAGGGCAAGGCATTGAACACGGAAAGAGAGGGATAACAGGAGACCTTTTGGTGACAATAGAGATTGAAACTCCAAAAAATCTAACAAAAGAGCAAAAAAATATGTTAAAAGAACTGGACGGTCTTTTGACTGAAAGTAACTACGATAAGATTGCAAAATTTAATAAATAATAAATAAAAATGGGTTATTCTACAAATCAGTGAGATAGCCCTTTTTTGTGAAGTATGTGACGCATACTATTTAAATAATCAATAATTTTTATGTTATTCAAAGAGATAAGCATCAGCACAACAAGTGAGTTTAGCGAGATAGTCGCATTTGTTTTAGGTGAATTGGGAAGCCAAGGCACTTCAATTTTTGATGCAAAAGAAATAAAAAAAACATTAGAAGAAACATATTGGGATTATGTTGACGATGGAGTGATAGTTAATGATATTGAGGTTGTGGTAAAAGGTTTCTTTGATGATGGTTTTGATGAGAACATTGTTAAAGAGGAATTGGAGGTTTATGTAAAAATGTCGGAGTGTGAAACCGGAAATTTGAATTTAATAACAAAAGTAATAGATTCAAAAGACTGGGAAAGGGCTCACTTAAAATACTTCAAAGTAAAACAGATTAAGGATATGTTTATAGTTCCGACATGGGATAAGGAAGAGTGGAAAAAAAAGAGCGAAAACATTAAAAAAACGCTTTATATAGACCCTGGTTTAGCGTTTGGAACAGGGCTTCATGAGACAACTTCAATGTGTATTGAGCATGTTCAGCAAGTTGAGTTAAAAAACAAAAGGGTTGTTGATGTTGGGTGCGGAAGCGGAATACTCGGGCTTGCATCACTAAGACTTGGGGCAAAAGATTGTTTGTTTCTGGACATAGATGAAAACGCAATTATCGCAGTGCATCAAAACGCAAAAACAAATAACCTTGCAAACTTTGAAGCAAAAAACAATAGTCTGCTTGAGGGTGTTGAAAATAAGTTTGATATTGTTTTGGCAAATTTAACTGCTGATTTGTTGTTGAAATTAGTGAAGTATGTCACGCATAACATGCGAAATGACGGAAAAATTATTATTAGCGGCATTATTGATGACAGAGTTCAAGAGGTAAAAAAAGAGTATTTAAAACATTTCAAACTAATCAAGGAGAAAGAAGAAAATGGTTGGTTCAGTGCAATATTCAAAAAACAAGTTTAAAAATATTGATAAAAGCCTAAGGCGATTTTTTGTTGATAAGATTGAAAACAGGGTGGTGCTAGACGGCGAAAATCATCATCATTTGGCAAATGTGCTGAGACTAAAGGTTGGTGATGAGATTATCCTTTGTCCTAACGATGGGTTTGATTATCACTTTTTAATAACGAGCATCAAAAAAAATGAGAGTGATGCAAAGTTAATTAGGCAAGAAAAAAATTTGTCAACAAGCGACATAGAGATAACTTTGTATTTTGCATCGTTAAAGGGTGATAACTCTGAACTGGTTGTTCAAAAAGCGGTTGAGTTGGGTGTGAAAAATATAATAGTTTTTACATCACAATTCACAAACAATAAGAACATTAATCTTGCCAGACTCAATAAAATAAGCGAGAATGCCTCAAAGCAGAGTGGCAGAGCAAATCTTGTCAAGGTTGAATTTCTATTATTTGAAGAGGTTTTAAAGAGGTTGCCGACTCATAGCGAACACTTTTTCTTTTATGAAAAGGAAAAAATTCACAATATTCGCTCACATATTTCAGAAAAAGGGTTATATAAAAATTCATCAATAATAGTCGGAAGTGAGGGTGGATTTTCAGAAGACGAGGTTGGAGAGATTGAGAAGTTAAAAATAAAACCGTTATCACTGGGAAAATTAATACTGCGGGCGGAAACAGCGTCTATTGCCGCACTTTCAATTGTTATGCATGAACTGGGGCATCTTGAATGAGTGTTTGAATAATTGAAAATAAAAGGTAATAAACCGCAGGGTGAGCCCTGCACCCGAAATGCCTTCGACCGTTTCCTTCCGACGCAAGCGTCGGGGTTTTATACCTTTTGAGGTTGTCGCAAACCAACCTTTGGTTTGCTTCTATTATAAAAAGCAATTTGCGTCAAACTAATATAATATTTTAACTAATCAAATATGCAGAGAGGACAGCAGAGAATGAAATTTTATGTTTACACATTAGGTTGCAAATCCAACCAAGTTGAGAGCGGAAATATTGAAAAAATGCTCTTGCAACACGGATTTGAAGTGACAGGCTCATTGGAAGATGTTGATTTTTTTGTAATAAACACATGTTGTGTCACACATACTTCAGAAAAAAAATCAAGACAAGCAGTCACAAAACTATTGAGTGTGAATCCAAGCGCGAAAGTTTTCGTTTTTGGTTGCGCATCTGAGCGTGACGCTAAACAGTTTGAAAGAGGTGAAACAATACTCATTTGGGGAACAAAGAACAAGGAGCAGTTTGTTGAAAAAATTCTTGAAATATTTCCGCCAACAAAGCAATCGGGCGAAAAAACCATGTCAGAAAGTCTGACTTCGTTTGGTGATATTTCAAAGAGTGAAGATTTGGTTAACGAAGGAGTTTCATCAAAAACTCGTTCCTTTATCAAAATACAAGACGGATGTGATAACTATTGTTCATATTGTATTGTGCCTTTAGTTCGCGGAAGTTCTCGCTCATATGATATCAAGGGAATAATCCAAGAAGCGGCTGAAAAAAGAACCAAAGAAATAATTCTGACAGGCATAAACATTTCATCATATGGGCGTGATACTAATTCAAGTTTGACCGCTCTTATAAAAGAGTTAAAGCAAATTAATATTCGAAAACGCTTATCTTCGCTTGAGAGTGTTGTTATTGACGAAGAGTTTTTAAAATCTTGTATTGATTCAAATTTTTGTGAGCATTTTCATCTCTCGCTTCAAAGTGGCTCAAATTCGGTTTTGAAAAGAATGAATAGGAATTATTCTGTTGAAGAGTTTTGCGAAAAGGTAAACCTCATCAGAAAGTTAATGCCGAATGCTGCCGTCACAACTGATGTTATAGTTGGTTTTGGAGGAGAGAGTGAAAAAGAGTTTCAAGAAACTTATGATATTTGCAAGAAGTTGAAATTTGCCGACATGCATATTTTTCCGTTTTCAATGCGGAAGGGAACAAAAGCAGAGGAATTGCCGGATGTCCATGCTGAGATAAAAAAAGAAAGGGTAAAAACACTTGGCATATTAAGAGATGAGATTAGAAAAGAGTTCCTAAAATCAAATCTAAACATTCCTCATGAAGTGTTAGTTGAGGAACATGCAGACAACTATACTGTAGGTTATTCAAGAAACTACATAAAAATTTATTCAAACGCACCAACTAAAGAATTATTGACATTAACACCAAAAGGTCGCTATAAAGACGGTCTTTTAGTGTAAAAATCGTGTTATGTCAGGCATAGTATGCGAAAAACGCTCGTTACTCACATTTTGTTCACAAAAAATAATCTTAAAATAAATTTAATTTGCCTATCAAACTACTTGCAATATGTAAAAAAATATGTTATTATATGGTTATTGACTGAATAGACTATATCAGTTAAAAAAAAACTAAATAAAGTATACTAACAAAGTATAAAAGGAGATAAACCTCTAATAGCATGAGCGAGCCGCTTTGGTTGCAATAGTGCTTAGGGGTTTTTTTTATTGTCAATAATATATATGTGCAATTGCAGATAATGACGATGACAATGAAAGAGACGAAAAAGAGGTTTTAAAGAAGAAAGTATAATGGTAAAATTTTTTGCGGAATCTACTTGTGATTTACACTATGAGACCTTGGATAAGTATGGCATTTCAATAATCAAAATGCCTTTTACTCTTGATGGTGAAGAAGGGTATTATGACCATCTAAGAGACACGAAGATGATTGAAGGCTTTTTCCAAAGTATGCGTGACGGAAGAGTGTCAAAAACTCATGCTTTAAATCCAACTGACTATCTTGGATATTGGGAACCTGTTTTGAAAGAAGGGCATGATGTTTTATATGTCAGTTTTTCGTCAGTGACGAGTGCAACATTTGACAGTATGAGGACGGCGATTGCAGAGTTGAAGGAAAGATATCCGGAAAGAACAATTACGCATGTTGACACAAAAGGACTCTCAGGCGTTGCAGGCTACACTGTTTTAGAGTCTGTAAAAATGTTAAATGATGGAGCAAGTGTTGAAGAGGTTGTGGAATTTGTTCTTGAATTTAGAGAAAGAGTCAAGTGTTATATTGCTGTGGCTGATATTATCTATGCAAAAAGAGGCGGGCGAGTTTCGCTGGTCAAAGCATTGATAGGTTCTGTTTTGAGTCTAAAACCTGTTTTAACAATAAAAGAAGGAAGAGTTGTGACCCATACTGCTGTCAGAGGTCGCCAAAACGCACTCAAAAAAACCTTGGAATTGGCAGAAAAAGACGGGATTGACTTTGCTTATCCTGTTCTGGTTGCTCATTGCTGTGCGTCTCGTGAAGAGATTGAGTTTGTCAAAAAGTTGATTACAGACAAATTTCCGAAGGCAAGAATTGAAGAGAGTGTAATCGGTCCTATCATCGGCACTCACACAGGTCCTGACACAATAACATTCGGCTATATTCAAACCAGACGAGGCAGCCAAAAAGAATTAACTATAAGAAATGACACAAGTTGGATAAAGTAATTTTATTTGACTGAAACAATAACAATATTCTATCAACACCTTATGATTGAATTAAAAGAAATACACAAGACATATGTCGACAAGAAAGGTCGGGATGTGCATGCCTTAAAAGGGGTTAGTTTTAGGTTTCCGAAAAAAGGAGTGGTTTTTATTGTTGGCAAAAGCGGCAGCGGCAAGTCAACAATGTTAAATCTTTTGGGACTGCTTGACGACTATGAAAGCGGTGAGTTAATCATTAATGACAAGTCCAGTAAAAACTTTTCCGAACAAGAACGAGATGCCTACAGAGCGTTAAATATCGGTTTTGTGTTTCAAGAATTTCACATTATTGAAAAATACACAATTGGACAAAATGTTTCGCTTGCGTTGGAGATTGGACAACAAATCGCAACAAAAGAACAAATTGCCTCAGCGCTTGAAAAGGTTGGACTGGAAAACTATGAAAATCGTTTCGGAAGGAATGTTTCTGGCGGTCAAAAACAGAGAGTTGCGATTGCAAGAGCCATCGTCAAAAAACCGAAAATCGTGCTTGCGGATGAACCGACAGGAAATCTTGACAGTGTGACGAGTCGTGAGATTTTCGAACTCATGCGTGAGTTGTCTAAAGAAAGTTTAGTTATTGTTATCAGTCATGATATGGAGTCGGCTCATCGCTATGCAGACAAAATTTTAGAACTTAGTGACGGCGAAATTTCAGATGTCTATAGCGGTGACGGAACAAGTGACACAGTCCGATTATCAGTTGAAAAAGTTGACAAAGAACAAGTTGACAAACTGCTTGATGAGGGAAAAAAAGTAATACTTGTCAAGAACAAAAAACAAGAAGGGTTGATTGAAACAGCGGAAACACCTCCGCAAATGGACATAAAAACAAAGGTCAAAATACCTTTTAAAAGTTCTTTAAAATTATCGTTTTTATTCATGCGGGCAAAATGGATTCGCATGGCTTTCACAATCATTTTGGCAGTCTTTGCTATCGGCATTTTCGGCATTGCCGATGTTGTCGGCGGCTATGATGTCAATCGCTTGATGGCAGAGGAGTTGGAAAACACAGGTCTTCCTTTTGTTTCTATTGCGCTGTATGAAATTCCGGAAGAAACACTTCAAAGGGATGGTGAATTAAGTCTTCGAACATCTATGTTATCTCGTGATATTGAAAAATTCAGTGAGATGAATTTGTCGTTTTACTATCAACGATTTTTTCCATACAGAAAATTTGCTCGTCATATGTCATATACTGAATATCTGCACGGAACTTTTTGGGATCCGTGGACTAATTTTGTGGAAGGTTCAATTGAACTTGAAGACCCTTCTCAACTTGGTCTTAATTTATCTGCCGGACGATGGCCGAATGATACAAGTGAAGTTGTTATAACAAATTTTATGTTCAGGCGATATCAAACATTCGGAATAAGTTTAATATCAGAAAGCAATCAAAATGCAAATGAATATTTGTGGGGCTCACATCAAGTTTGGGATGAAGGCAACTTGCCAAGCGGAGCACAGTTATTATCATCATTCAGTCAAATTGAAGAGCGCGAGATATGGCCGGAAATTATGTTTGAGGGCAGGTTAGTCAGAAGTACACGCCCTTTAAGAATTGTTGGTATGATTGACTTTGATATATCTAAATATGAGCCGATTTTAATATACCGACCGCACGAATCGACACGCGAAGCACGCAATATAACGCGCGAGTTGCTTTTTTCGAGAAATATTTATTTAAACAGTTTTTTTGCGTTATCGAGGTTTTATGAAGATTTTATGCAATATACTGTTGGTTCACAAGTTCCTCCGCATATTTTTGAAAATCTTATTGAACATAGTTTCGGTGCAATTTTAGTGCCTGCAAACACTCATGCAGAGCGAATGAATGTGCTGCAGACACTGGAGCAACATGAAGGAATTTTAAGAGAAAATACTGAAGGAGAAGAAGTCCTTTTTAATTTTGTTGTTTGGACATTTAATGCTAATACTATTCATCGAATTGACGGCATGTTTGGTCTTTTTACTCAGATTTTTGCGCTCGCTGCAATTTTATTTGCTGTGTTTTCGGTGTTTTTGCTCTATTCATTTATTGCATCTTCCATAAGTTCGAGAAAAAAAGACATCGGTATTTTGCGTTCACTCGGTGCAAGTCGCTTTGATACTGCAAGAATATTTATTAATGAGGGAGTGCTCATTGCAATTTTGAGCATTATCCTTGCAAGCATTCTTTGTTTTCTTGGTTACTTTTTTCTTGATATGTTTTTTCTTTCCAATCTTGGCGCCGTTGCCGAAACCTACACCCTAATAAGTTTTGGAATTCGTCAAATATTTCTTATGAGTGCCGTGACAATTGCAGGAGTTGCCGCCGCCATTTTTCTTCCAATTTTGAAAATCGCCCGAAAACAACCAGTTGCAGTTATTCGTGAAAATGTTCAATAATAAAGCCTTAAAAAAAAATTTAAAAAATTTTTCAAAAGGGTATTGACAAACTAAAAAATGTGTGATATAATGCAGTTGTAGAGGTTTGTCCTGTTATAAAAATATGGGAAAAACTAAATCAATCTAACAAAACTTTTCTAAAAATGAAGAGAAGAAAAAAAGGAAAAACGAGTGGAAAAACAAGAAAAAATTGTAGAAAGAGTGGCAGTCATTGACATGGGTTCAAATTCAGTGAGAATGGTTATTGCAAATATTCTTAGAGACGGACATTTTGTTGTTTGTGATGAATTGAAAGAACAAGTTCGTCTAGGTCAAGACATGGATAGAGATGGTTTTTTGAAGCCGGCACGAGTTTCGCAAGCAATTAAAACGCTGAAAATGTTCAAAAAGTTGACTGATATGCATGGCGTTTCAAAGGTGTATGCCGTTGCAACAAATGCAGTAAGGCGAGCAAAAAATCAAAAGAGTTTTTTAGAAGAAATTCACGCAACTTGCGGTTTTAAATTTAAAGTTCTGTCGTCTCCCGAAGAGACGGAATTAATTTATCGTGGGGTCATAAACTCACTAGAAGTCCCCAAAGGCGTGATACTCGACATTTCAGGCTCAGGTGTGTCGCTTGTTCACTACAACAGGCGAAACATTCTCAATCAAGAATATTTCCCATTCGGAACAATGTCGCTCTCTGACTTGTTCTCTGATTTGCAGTTGAATCCGACAGAGCAGGCACAAATGATTCAAAATTATTGTCTTGACCAATTTTCGTCTTGCACATGGCTCAAGGAATTAGACCCAGATACTCAATTCGTCGGAGTTGGTGGAGCGTTCAGAAATCTTGCAAAAATCACAATGAGAAAAAGACGATATCCTTTTGATATGGTTCATAATTTTCACATTTCGGAAGAAAATTTTAGCACTATTTATGATTTGGGAAGAGTTTTAGATGCGGACAAGCGTGCGAAAATAAAGGGACTTAGTGCGGAAAGGGCAGATCTTTTTATCTCTGCTCTTGCATGTATTAAAGGTTTTATGGAGTTTTCAAACTTCAAAAATATAATAATATCAGGCTCGGGAATAAGAGAGGGGCTGCTTTATCAACACGCAGTTCCGACAACTCTTGAAAAGCCGATAAGCGATGTTTTGGGGCATTCTTTGCAGACTTTGATGAGACAATTTGATATTAATGTTAAACACGCTGAGCATGTTTGTTTTTTGTGTGTAACATTGTATAAACAATTAAGAGTTCTTCACAAACTGCCAAGACACTATTTAAAAGTATTAAGAGTTGCGGCACTGCTTCATGATGCAGGTCTAAAAATAAAATTCTATGACTACCCAAAACACTCATTCTATTTCATTTTAAACTCAGGGCTTCAAGGCTTTTCTCATCGTGAAATAATCCTTGCCGCTTTCGTTGCTATGAACCAAAAGTCTGAGGAATTTAATATGGCAGAGTGGAAAAAGTTTGAAAACTTTCTCAATCCTGAGGACTTGGTCGCCGTCTTGAAACTTTCGGCAATACTCAGAATTGCTTCAAGTTTAGACAGGTCAATGTCATGTGATGTCAAAAACATAAGTTGCGATGTTTTGGGCGACAGTGTTATAATGAAAACGGAAGTAGTCAGAGATTGTTCGCTTGAAATAAAAGACGCACTAAAAGCAGGACCGGAGTTTGCAAGAGCATTTAAAAAGAACTTGGAGATAATTTAGTTTGAATATTATTCTAGCATCAAACTCGCCCAGACGACTTGAGTTGTTGAATAGTTTGAACGGATTAGACATAACAGTCCTTCCATCGAACATTGACGAAAGCGGTCTTGAAAAATTAGAGCCGTCAGATTTGGCAGCAACTCTTGCTTTTAAAAAAGCAAAAGTTGTGTTTGACAAAAATCCTGATAGTGTAGTTTTGGGGGCAGACACAATAGTAGTCGTTAACGGTGAAATTCTCGGCAAACCAAAAAACGAAATTGAGGCAAAACAATTTTTTAAAAAACTATGCGGCACAACTCATGAAGTAATAACAGGAGTTGCCGTAATTTCAAAAAACAACATAAAAATCAACCATGCAATCACTCTCGTCACATTCAAGGAATATAACGAAGAACTGGTTAATAACTACATAAAAAACAACAATCCCTACGACAAAGCAGGAGGTTGCGGTATCCAAGACAAGGATTTGCAAGAACTTGTTGAAAAAGTAGAAGGCGATTTAAACAATGTCGTCGGCTTGCCGCTGGGGTTGGTTGAAGAAATGATAAAGAGCATGTAAAAAAATTAAAATTAAGGAGACAAAATATTTATGAAACTAGCAGAAGCATTAATACTTAGGGCGGATATGAAAAAGCAAATGGAGAGGTTTGTTACTCGTATTTGCGGAAATTGTCGTATTCAAGAGGGAGATGTGCCGAATGAAGAGCCGAATGAGTTAATCAAAGAATATGAAAAACTAGTCGAAAAATTTGAAAAACTTGTTGCTGATATCAATAACACTAACGCTGTCACGAAAAACGCAAAAGGTGTTTCAATTATGGAACTTATTGCAAAAAGAGATTGCCTTGCACTAAAACGCAATGCATACTCTTCAATTGCTTCGCAACTAAGGGGCTATAATGTCAGGGCGAGTAAATCTGAAATTAAGTTTGTGAATATCGTTGACGCAAAAACAATTGAGAAAAAATTTGCAGCAGTCGCCGCAAAATATCGTGAAGTTGACAGCGAAATTCAAGCGTTGAATTGGTCAACTGATTTGATAGAGGCATAGGTTTTTTTTGCAGTTTATTTGTAGGGGCGGCACTCTGCCGTCTCCGCTGTTTGATTATAATTACGACAACGGGCGTTAGGTTGCAACCCCTACAAAATAATACATTTAAAAATTCAAAAAAGCAGGTAGGCTCAAAATATAGGCGAACAGATACCTTGTCGTGGGGAATTAGCGACGGTTGTCGAAACCTAAATCGGATAATAGTGTAAGAACTGCTACTTTTTACAATTTACATTTGAAAGGGTATCGTTACACGGGCAATGCTTACAAGTTAAATACCATCTGTTGATATATTTTTGCTGAGGGTTGGGTAGTGGGATTTTTTTGGGTTTTCTGTGAATTTTTTGGCAAATCGTTTAATTAAAAATAAGATAATACAAAAAAAGAGATGACAACATTTTTAGTTGACATGCATCTTTGATGCCTTTGTGAGGCAGTTTCATTTAATAGTAATTTCTCACAAAGAGGTCGAAGACCCTTGACATCTTTTATTTTGTGTGGTAGAATTAAAGTAATAATATGTTATGTTGAGTGGGCAGTATGCCCCTTACTGGAGCAAACAAAAGATGACAACACTTGAAATTGGAATTATATACGGAACATCAACAACCTATGTCTTTTTGGCAGACAGCGGTATAGTTTTGAATGAGCCTACTTGTATTGCATTCTTAGGCGAGAGAAAACGCAAAAATGTTCGGGCGATTGGACAGTATGCCTATGAAATGACCGGAAAATCTCCTCAAAACACTTTTGTTATTTCGCCTATTTCAGAGGGTATTATTCATGACCCGCTTAGTTTGAGCATACTTTTAAAAGAATTTTTGAAAAAAATTGTATCAAATAATTCGCTGATTAAGCCTCGAATAAAGGCTATTGTCGGAGTTCCTATGGGACTGAGTGTTGCCGAGAGAAAAAAGTATGGAGATGTTGCTTATGCTGCCGGAATTAAGGAAGTAAAGTTGATTGAGAACATTCTTCTTAGCGGTGTCGGACTTCAATTGCCTGTTCATACTGCCTATGGCGGCTTAGTTGTCAGTATCGGGGGAGGAGTGACTGAAGTTGCCGCAATATCGCTCTCGTCCATTGTTCAAGGGTGTGCGATTTCTGTCGGAACAAATCTCATGGATAAAGCACTCTGTGACCATGTCAGCGGAAGATATAACCTTAAAATTGGAATGCCGACAGCAAAAAAACTTCGCATGGATATCGGTTCACTTCTTGAAAAAGACATTTCAACAACAATGGTCTCAGGACTTGATTTGTCAACAAAATATATTCGGAGCGAAAAGGTTAGAGCAGAAGATGTCTACAGTGTTCTAAGACCCTATTACCTAAGAGTTAGAGATGCAGTCGAGAGCATAATCAACATGCTGCCTCCGGAACTTGCCTCAGATGTTTATGCAAGCGGAATTCATGTTGTGGGCGGTGCCGCAAGAATTATTGCTCTTGGTGACTTTCTCTCCTATGAACTAGACCTTCGAGTTCACATACCACAAGACCCGGAATATGCCGCAATCCTTGGCGCAGGACAACTATTGTCAAACAAAACATTGCTAAGAGATATTCTATCACAAAAATAAAAAGGTGACTTCATTGCTTGCGTTAGTTCCTAGATTATAGGATATTTAAACCCCAGAGCAAGCGTCGAGGTTTTAAACCTTTGTTGAGGTTTGTCGCAAATCAACCCTTGCGAGCAAGTTGCTTTGCTCCTATTATAAAAAATGAAAAATGTTGAAGTTTGAAACTTTAGCATTTTTTTGTTTGACAAAAAAAATTTGATATGATAAAATAATTTCCTATGGGACTTTTTTCATCACTTGGTGATAAACTAAATCATGTTTTTTCGAAACTCAAATCTCGCGGCACTTTGACAGAACATGAAATTAAACAAGCCATGCGCGAAATACGCATCGCCTTACTTGAGGCTGATGTCAATTTTAATGTTGTCAAAGACTTTGTTGCCCGCATTAGCGAAAAGGCAGTCGGCGAAGATATTATCAAGAGTTTGACCCCGGGTCAGCAAGTTATTAAGGTTGTTAACGATGAGTTAGTTGCACTGCTCGGCACGACAAATGCAAAGTTGGAAGTTTCGCCAAAACCGCCGACAGTAATAATGATGTGTGGACTTCAAGGTGCGGGGAAGACAACGATGTGCGGAAAACTCGCACAGTTCTTAACAAAACAAGGAAAAAAACCGCTTTTAGTTGCTTGTGATATTTATCGCCCTGCTGCAATTAATCAATTGAAAGTTGTCGGCAAAAGCGTCAACACTGAAGTTTTTGAAAAAGGGACAAACCGACCTGACAAGACCGCAAAAGAAGCAATTGATCATGCGGTTTCAAAAGGCTATGATACTGTAATCATCGACACAGCAGGACGGCTTCATATTAATGACGAGTTAATGAAAGAGTTAGAAGCGGTCAAAAAAATCACCAATCCGACTGAAATACTTCTTGTTGTTGACTCAATGACAGGTCAGGATGCAGTAACGGCTGCAACTTCTTTTAATGCAAGGCTTGATTTAACGGGCGTTATCTTGACCAAATTAGACGGCGACACCAGAGGCGGTGCAGCGCTTTCAATTAGAGCGGTCACAGGAAAGCCGATAAAATTTTCCGGTGTTGGCGAAAAAATGGGAGACATTGAGCCGTTTTATCCCGACAGAATGGCATCAAGAATACTCGGAATGGGCGATGTTTTGACGCTTATCGAAAAGGCTCAAAGTGCTGTCACGGAAGAAGAAGTCAAAAAAATGGAAGAGAGACTTCTTGCCAATAAGTTCACATTTGATGATTATCTTGTTCAAATGAAGTCACTTAAAAAAATGGGGAATTTAGAAGAAATTGCCCAAATGATACCCGGTATGTCCTCGCAATTAAAAGGTGCAAAACTTGATGATAATGTCATGGCAAAAAATCAAGCAATAATTCAATCAATGACGCCAAAAGAAAGAGCAAATCCTGACCTAATAAAATCCTCAAGAAGAAAAAGAATTGCATCAGGGTCGGGAACAAGCGTTCAAGAAGTCAATCAACTTCTAAAGCAATTTGTCCAAATCCGTGATATGATGAAAAGTTTCAACAAAAAAGGTGCAAAAGGAATGCAAGGTATGCCTCAAATGAAACAAATGGTCAGACAAAAACAAAGATTTAAATTCTAGTAAAAATGACAAAAGAGAAATTTAATTTAAAAAAACAACATATTATAAAAAAACCATGACTAAGCAAAAGATTAACTATCAAAAAATTACGCCGATGATGAAGCAATATTTGGATTTGAAGGAAAGCCATGAAGATGCGCTTTTATTCTTTCGGCTTGGTGATTTTTATGAAATGTTTTTTGAAGATGCTGAAACGGTTTCAAGAGAGTTGGATTTAGTTTTGACAGGACGTGATTGCGGACTTGATGAAAGAGCACCGATGTGCGGAGTGCCGCACCATGCGGTTGACAACTATATTGCGAAGTTGATTGACAAAGGCTATCGGGTGGCAATTGCAGAGCAAACAAGTGAGGCAGGTCCTGGGGTAAAATTAGTTGAGAGAGATGTTGTTCGGATTGTGACACCGGGAACAATAACCGACACCAACATGCTTGATGAGAGTGAGAATAATTTTTTAGCAAGCGTTTATTATGAGGACAGTGCAGTCGGTATTGCATGGACGGATATAACGACAGGAGAGATGAACTATGCTGAATTTCATTCGCCGTTTTCTCAAAAACTAAATGATGTTTTGTCAAGAATTAAGCCGAGAGAAGTTATTTGCAACAATGAAATGCTCTCAGTCAGCGTTGAGTTATCTGTTGTCAAATTTGGTTCCGTCTGTCCTTTTTCTCTTTTTAATGATGAAGAGTTTGTCTATGAAAAAGCATTCAATAATATTATGCTTTTAAAAGAGACATCCAGACATGATTTGAAAGACAAAAAATTAGCAGCAAGTGCGCTAGGGGCATTAATTTCTTATATCAACAAAACACAAAAACGAGTTCTGGATCATTTGAATACGGCAAAAGATGACAACGCAAACAAATGCCTTGAACTTGATGGTATCGCAACTAAAACTTTAGAACTTCTTGAAAATTTATCAGATGGTAAAAAGAGAGGAAGTCTTTTGTGGCTCATCGACAAAACTCTTACTCCCATGGGTAAACGCTACATAAAAGGTCAGATAGTTCGTCCGCTAATGTGTCAAAAAAGTATTAACGACAGACTTGACGGAGTTGAGGCATTAACAGACAACATTTTAAGAGATAAACTTGAGAGTCACCTAAAAAATATTTTCGACATTGAAAGACTTAGCAGTAAAGTATCTAATGGAACTATCGGTCCAAGAGAATTGCTTAGTTTGAATGTTTCGCTTAGTGAGTTGAAAAATTTAAAAACTATTCTGCTTGGTGTAAACACAAAAATTCTCTCATCAATTGCTTCATCTCTTCATGATTTCAAAAATGAGACAGTTCTTATCAATTCAAGCATAGACAACGAGTGTCCAAATAAATTGTCACTTGGGCGAGTTATTAAAAAAGGTTTTGACAAAGAATTAGATGAGTTCGTGGCGCTTCGTGACAATATTGCAAGTCATCTTGCTGAGTTAGAATTGAAAGAAAGAGCGGAGACCGGCATTAAAACACTAAAAATCGGCTATACAAGAGTATACGGATATTTTATTGAAGTTTCAAAAAGTTATTTAAATTTAGTTCCTTATCGCTTTATCAGAAAACAAACTGTTGCAGGCGGCGAGAGATTTTTCACGGAAGAATTAAAAGAGTTGGAAGAAAAAATACTCTCGGCAAAAGACAAATCATCTCAAAGAGAGGAAGAGTTATATAACGGGGTAGTCAGTAAAATCAAGCAAAAATTAGACGAAATTCTATCTTCTGCAAGAGCGGTCGCACTCTTAGATTTCCTTTGCTCAAATGCACAAGTTGCAGTCGAATATAACTTCACTCGTCCAAAAATTGACGGAAAAATTCAGCATATCAAGATAAAAGAAGGGCGGCACGGAGTAATTGAAAGACTTTTAAAAAATGAGCATTTTGTTCCAAATGACACCTTTTTAGACGATGGTGAAAACAAACTAAAACTGATAACAGGTCCTAATATGGCTGGAAAAAGCGTCTATATGCGGCAAGTTGCACTCATTGCAATACTTTCTCATATGGGAAGTTTCGTTCCTGCAAATGAATGTGAAATGTGCATAATCGATAGAATTTTCACAAGGGTCGGTGCTCATGATGATTTTTTGAGCGGACGGTCAACTTTTATGGTTGAGATGAGCGAGGTTGCAAATATTCTTTCTAGTGCAACGAACAAATCTTTAGTCATTCTTGACGAAGTTGGACGAGGCACTTCAACTTATGACGGACTGTCAATTGCAAAATCAATACTTGAATACCTTTCAAAAAAATTAAAAGCAAAAGTCCTTTTCTCAACTCATTATCATGAATTAACCGAACTAGAGGGAACGCTTAGCGGCATTAAAAACTACAAATTAACACTCAAGGAAGTTGGCAATCAAATTGTGTTCATGCGCAAATTAGCAAGAGGTGCATCAAATAAAAGTTTTGGAGTAGAAGTTGCCCGCCTTGCAGGACTGCCGCAAGATGTGACAAACCGTGCAAAAGAAATACTAATCGGGTTGGAAAACAGGGAAATGATGAGAATAGAGCAGGTGAGTTTTGAAGTAGTGGAAAATGCTGCAAAAGATGCTCTCGTTCGTCCAAAATCAGAAATCGAACGCATTCTAAAAGATATTAATCTTGACAATATGACCCCTCTTCAGGCTCTGGATATGTTATCTGATCTAAAATCAAAAATAAAATAACTTAATAACAATTATGCATTATGAATTGTGCATTCTGCAAAAAAGGAGGGTAAAGGAGGGTAAATGATAGAGATTGAAAATTTAACAAAAAAATACGACAAGTTTGTGGCTATTGAGAATTTGTTTCTCAAAATTCCAGCGGGAAGTATTTTTGGGCTTGTTGGCATAAATGGTGCTGGAAAGTCCACTCTTTTGCGTATTTTGGCGGGTGTATTTCGTTCAGACGAGGGAAGCGTTAAAATAGACGGCGAAGAAATTTTTGAAAATGAAAAGAAGAAAAGAGAGATTTTATATTTACCGGATGAGCCTTTTTCAACACCGCTGACGACAGGAAAAGATATAGTTGCTCGCTACAAAGTGTTTTATGACCTTGATGAAAATATATTAAGGCACTATCAAAGAGAATATAAGTTTAATTTATTAACACCCATGAGAAGCCTCTCAAAAGGAATGAAACGACAACTATTTGTTTCAATCGCTCTTTCATGCAGTCCCAAATACTTGTTTGTAGACGAGGTTTTTGACGGACTTGACCCCAATGCAAGGAATGTTTTCAAAAAGGGAATAAAAGAATTAGTTGAAAGAACTGATTGCACAGTAATCGTTGCAAGTCATTCTTTAAAAGAATTAGAAGATATTTGCGACAGTTATGGTCTTATCGGTGGAAAAAAACTACTAAAAAGCGGCGACATCAAAGTTGAACAACATGATATACATAAATTTAACATAGCATTCAAAAAACCTATTACAGAAAAAGAGTTGGAGTTAGAGTGCATTTCATTTGTTTCAAATTGACGGACTTGTTTTTGTGGCATTTTGGAGTTGTGCTTTTTTCATGCTTTTTCTAATGATACACAATATGGTGCCATTGAGAAGACATTATGGATATGACCCTTGGAGCGGACATTCTTGGTATTGGTATGCTCGTCCATCAACCCCTGCACTAGAAGCATATCTTTGGTTTTCAGTTTCGCCTTTGATAGGGTTGTTTGTCAGGCAAAATAACGCAATCAGAGGAGAAAGTAACTTTTGGGGTTGGGAATATTGGTGGGTAGGCATTATTGTTTTGACAGTTCTCGGGATTTTGGCATGGGTAGGGTTGATTTTGCTCTCCAAAAAAGAAAAGGCGGAGAATGTTGACCAAGTTTCAAATAGTTGGTTTGGCTACAAAACATTAATACCATATTTCATTGCAGTGGGGCTTGGGGCAAGTGGAGCAACTATATGGCATAATGATTTTACAACGGCTTTAATACTAGGCTCAATAATAGTAGTTTCAGCATTTGCTTTTTATATACTCTACAGACGAACCATAAAACTAAAACTACAAGACATATTATCCATGGTCGGGGCTTTTACGATAGGAATACCACTAATGATAACTGTTTGGCTTGTGTGATGGGGATATGGAAAAATAAATATGTAGGGATGGAATCTCCCGCCTGTTGCTTGGCTTGCAATCCAACACGGGCTCGCGATGCTCACCCCTACGGGAGAGTGCTTGCAGGGGTGAGCATCGCGAGCCCGAATAAAATTTATCAACAATTGTGCATTGAAAATCTAGTATCCATTGAAATTAAAAAAATCCAACAAAAGGAGATAAAATAAAATAATGACAAAACGATTACTAACAGGCAATGAAGCGATTGCCTATGGGGCATGGGAGGCAGGAGTAGACTTTGCCTCGGCATATCCGGGAACGCCGAGTTCCGAGATATTGGCGAATATTGCTAAATTCAAAGATATCCGCAGTGAATGGGCGCCCAATGAAAAGGTTTCGCTAGAGGCTGCTATCGGGGCATCGATTGCGGGTGTTAGAAGTATTTGTGCAATGAAGCATGTCGGTGTGAATGTTGCGGCAGATCCATTGTTCACATTCTCATATATGGGGGTGAACGGCGGAATGGTGCTTATTTCTGCTGACGAGCCGGGACAGCATTCAAGTCAAAATGAGCAGGACAATCGTTGGTATGCGGTGAGTGCAAAATTACCTATGTTTGAGCCTTCTAACTCTCAAGAATGCCGTGATATGCTTTTTGCGTCTTATGAGTTAAGCGAGAAATATGATGCGCCGGTTTTAATGAGATTAACTACTAGAATTTGCCATTCAAAGAGTATTGTTGAATGCGGAGACAGAAAAACTGTCCCTGCAAAGCCATACAAAAAGGATGTTCAAAAGAACTTGATGGTGCCTCAAATGGCAAGACAGAGAAGGGTTGTTGTTGAAAAACGCATGAACGATTTGGCGGAGTATAGCGAAAACAATCCGTTTAATTACATTGAAAAAGCCACTGTAAAAACCAAAAAAGGCGAAAGAGTAGGGGTTCTTGCATCAGGAACTTGCTATCATTTTGCGAAGGAAGTTTTTGGCGATGCCGTTGCGTTTTTAAAACTTGGCTACACTAATCCGCTTCCAAACAACCTGCTTGACAAATTCATGAAAGAGGTGGACACACTCTACATAGTCGAAGAAAACGACCCATACTTAGAAAATTGGGTAAAAGCGAGAGGCTACAAATGCAAAGGAAAAGACACTTTCCCGCCATATGGTGAAATGACAGCGGATGTTCTTCGAGGGGCATTAACTGGAAAACAACTTCCTCAAATTGATTATGACAAAAGTTTATTAGTGCCTCGTCCTCCGACACTATGTGCCGGCTGTCCTCACAGAGGCTTTTTCTATGAGTTGTCAAAACGCAAAAAGATTGCAATTTCCGGAGACATCGGTTGCTACACTTTGGGTTTTGCACCGCCATATAACGCAATGGACACATGCCTATGCATGGGTGGAGCATTCAGCGTTGCTCACGGCATGCAACTAGCCTTTGATAAAAGCGGTCAAGACATCAGAGCAATCGGTATTTTGGGCGACAGCACATTCCTGCACACAGGCATAAACTCATTGATGGATATTGCCTATAACGGAAGCAAAGCAATCAGTGTTATTTTAGATAATCGCATAACAGGAATGACAGGACATCAGGAAAACCCGGGTTCTGGAAAAACATTAAGCGGAGAGGTGACACCAATAATCAATCTTAAAGAAGTTGTCAAATCATTCGGTTTTAAGCACATTTTTGAAATTGACCCTAATGACTTAAAAGCAGTCAAAAAGGCGCTTGACGATGCTCTGGCGCTCGACGAAGCATCTGTCATAATCACAGTCTGGCCATGCCCCTTAAAAAGAATGGACAAAGCGGAAAGAGAACAATACGGCAACCCATTCACAACTAAAGTTAAAGTCGATGAGTCAAAATGTATTAGTTGTAAACTATGCATAAGATGCGGCTGTCCGGCATTAAGTATGAACAGAAAAACTAACAAAGCAGAAGTAGACTTCCCGCAATGCGTAGGCTGCGATGTCTGTGTTCAAATCTGTCCTAAAAAAGCAATCGAAAAGGAGACGAAATAATCATGAAAAACGAAAAAACAAAAAGCATTTTATTAGTAGGTGTCGGGGGACAGGGAACAATACTTGCAAGCAAATTATTAACAATCGGGCTTATGCAAAGCGGATTTGATGTTAAAATGAGCGAAATTCATGGCATGAGCCAACGAGGCGGCTCGGTTTCTTCTCAAGTCAGATACGGTGAGAAAGTGCAATCACCGGTTATTGAATTGGGCGGAGCGGACATTTTGGTGTCGTTTGAAAAAATGGAAGGACTAAGATGGCTTGAATATCTTAGACCCGACGGCGAAGTTGTTATCAACGACTATCAAATTAACCCGATGCCTGTTGTTAGCGGTGTTGCTGATTATTCAGATAAAATTTTGGACGAATTGAAGTCAAAAGCAAAAAATATCATGATAGTTGATGCATTCAAAGCGGCGGTTGAACTCGGTAACCCAAAAGTAATGAATATAGTTCTTCTAGGTTCGCTAGTCAAAAAGATGAAACTAGAGGGCATGAACTGGAAAGAAATCATTGAAAAAGAAGTCAAAAAAGATTTTGTTGAACTAAATCAAAAAGCCTTTGAGATGGGATTGAAATTAGTTTAAAAAAATAATTAAACATAAAAATATGATTGAGGATAAATCAAATGAAAAAAAATATTGAGTTTGAAGTTGAATATGTCAAACTTCTTAATGCTGAGGTTTTTGAGTTGAAACTCTCATCAAAAGAAAAACTGCCTGAAATTGGGGCGGGGCAATTTTTGATGTTAGACACACCCGACAAATCACAGATTTTGAAAAGACCGTTTGTTATCTACAAATGGGATGAAAAATCTGTTACTCTTGGAATTGCTCTTGTTGGAAAAGGAACAAAAGAACTTTTCCAACTTAAAAAAGGAGACAAATTGTCGGCATTTTTACCGCTTGGAAACGGTTGGAGCCACGCTTTAAAACCTCATCACAAAAAAATTGCTCTTGTCGGAAGCGGTATTGGCGGTGTTGCGATTCGTCCGATACTTCAAGAATGTCCGGACAAAGAGTATCATGCATTTTGGGGGTTCAAAAGCAAAGACTGCATAATGTTTGAAAAAGAGTTTAAAAAATCAAACCTTAAAATCTCAACGGTTGACGGCTCAGCCGGTTTTAAAGGTTATGTCAATGAAATGTTTGATGAAGCGTTAAACTCTGGTTTTAAACCGGATGTGATTTTGGTTTGCGGCTCTCATGTGACTTGTCAAAAAATAAAAGAAGCAGCAATAAAACACGACATTGAATGTTATATGTCGGGTGAAGAAAGAATGGCTTGCGGTATCGGAGCGTGTTTGGTGTGTGTTTGTAAAGTTGATGTTAATGGAAAAGAACAAAATTTAAGGGTTTGTTTTGACGGACCGGTTTTTGACATAAGGAAGGTGACATTATAATGAGTAATCCAAATTTATCAGTAAATATTGCAGGAGTTGATTTTAAAAACCCAATAATAACAGCAAGCGGCTGCTATGGTTTTGGCAGGGAATACAATTTACTCTATGACATCAATATCTTAGGCGGAATTTCAACAAAGGGTTTGACATATGAGATGAGACAAGGCAACGACGGAGTGAGGGTTGCAGAAACTAATATGGGCATGCTCAATTGTGTCGGACTGCAAAATCCGGGTGCTGACGGCTTTATTCGAGACGAGATGCCTTTTTTGGAATCGCTCAATACTGTTGTTATAGCGAATTGTGCCGGAAAAACTGAAGAAGAATATGTCAAACTTCTTGAGAAAATTGAGACAACCAAAGTGCACATGATTGAGTTAAATATCTCGTGTCCGAATGTCAAAACCGGAATGGCTTTCGGAGTGTTGCCATCGGAAGTAGAAAGAATGACAAAATTGGCAAAAAAAGCAACAACAAAACCGCTTATGATAAAACTAACGCCGAATGTTGCAAACATTATCGACAACGCAAAAGCAGCAGAACAAGGAGGAGCAGATGCAATTTCACTCATCAACACTTTATTGGGTCTTAGTATAAACTTAAAAACTCGCCGTCCAATTCTCGGCAACAACTTTGGCGGATTGTCAGGTCCTGCGGTCAAACCAATTGCACTACGCATGGTTGCTCAAGTGTTCAAAAATGTTAAAATTCCGATAATCGGCATGGGAGGAATTCAGTCTTATCAAGATGTTTTGGAGTTTATGATAGCGGGAGCGCGTGCTGTTCAAATCGGAACGGCGAATTTTTATGACCCTTTTATTTGCAAAACAATAGTAAATGAGTTGACAACATATTTAAAAAATAGTAATATTAAAGATATTAATGAGATTGTTGGAACACTTCAATATAATTAACTCCAACTAAATAGGAATTAACAAATGCTAAAAAAAGAAGAAATACTAGAACTTTTTCATCAGTCAGGCGCAGTTTTAAACGGTCATTTTCAACTGACAAGCGGGCGGCATGCCGACACTTATATGCAGTGTGCAAAGTTATTTGAGAATGCTGTTATTTCGGAAAAATTATGTAAAGCGACTGCGGAATTGTTCAAAGATGTTAAAATTGATTTTGTTGTGTCACCGGCAATCGGCGGAATAATAATGGGCTATGAGTTGTCTCGCCATTTGAAAGTAAAAAACTTTTTTGCTGAAAGAGTTGACGGAAAAATGACGCTGAGACGAGGTTTTTCACTTCCAAAGGGAAGCAAAGTTATTGTATGTGAAGATGTTGTCACAACCGGCGGCAGTGCAAAAGAAGTGGTTGAACTAATAAAAGAATTGGGTAGTGTTGTAGTTGCAGTAACTTCAATAGTTGACCGCTCAAACGGAAAGGTCGAATTCGGAACACTGTTTAGGGCACTTTTGCCAATCGATGTCAAAAGTTATGAACCTCAAGAGTGTCCAATTTGTAAAACAGATGTTCCGCTCTATAAACCCGGTTCAAGGACTTAAAGTTATTTTAAATTAATAAAAACAAAAAAATTAACATAACATATTATGAGTGATTGATTTGAAAACCACAAAAAAACACTCAAAAGGAGGATACTAATTATGGGTAGACGACGCGGCGGCGGTAGAGGAACGAGGGACGGATTAGCATTTTTCGCACTTCTTATAGTGCTTGGTGTTGGTTTGTCACTAGGGATTGCATGGACAATCGGTATGGCTGTGCCATCTGTTAGAGCAACTGCATTTAACATTGCATTTTTCATCATGACCATTGCACTTATCATTCCAATCATCTTATCTTTTCGTGAAGCAAGGGCACGGGGAACTGTGTGGACTGTCTTGTGGGTTATTGCACTTATTATGATAATTGTATTTGCAATTTTGAACATCGGACTAGTTCTTTGGTGGTCATAAAAGACAGAAAGAACATTTAAAAGGATACTTTAAAATATGGGTAAACGCAACAAAGAAACAGACAAAATGCTGTTCTTTATTATGTTTATTATTGTTCTGATTGCGGGTTTGGTTTTAGCAATTGCTTGGAGTCTTGGCTTTATTGAAGCAATAACTGATGCCATGATAGCAGTAGCATTTATTGTGATGATAATCGCACTTGTTATTCCGATTTTGCTATCCTACAATGAGGCTAAATCCCGAGGAAAACTTTGGTTTGTGCTGTGGATTGTCGGATTGGTTTTGATAGTAGTATTTGCAATTCTAACAATAGTAAGAATATTTAGTAACGGCGGTTATTAAAGACTTAAAGGAGTAAATAAAATATGGCAACAGCAGTTAAAAAAAGAAAAAAACAAGGCTATTTTTCGAAATTAGGCTTAAGGCATCTTGCAGATTTATTGATGCTTGTCGGAGCAATTTTGATATTCATCGGACTTTTTGTCATGGGTGCAGTGATGAGCGTAGGACTTGCGTTCTATGTTGTCGGTGCAGGCATTGCAATCTATAGAGTTGCTAAAATAATGCTCAGCGGTATTTCAAAAAAATCACCTGAATTCAAAAGGGCATTAATTAACGCCGTCATCATGGCACTAATATTTGGACTTGCTCTCTTTGGTTTTATTTATTCGTTAATTTAATGACCTAAAGAATGAAATTTTGAAACAAAAAAACAACCTTGAAGATTTTCTTTGAGGTTGTTTTTCATTGGTTTTAAAAAAACAAAATTGATTAAATATCCTTTGGTTCTGCAAGCAGTGTCCAAAATGTCGTCATTGTGACTTTGCCCGGTCCGCCGTCTTTTAACTTCTTCACATTTTTAATGAAGGTATAATCAACGCCGGTTTTGCCGCTTCCTTTTGCTTTTGAATAGTATGCCGCAAGTTCAGCCGCTCTCACAATAACCTCATCGGGAGGAAAGTCAAAAGAGTTGTTTTCAATAATAACATGTGAACCAAAATCGCTTTTTACATGAAGCCAAATATCAGTTGCTTTTGCTCCTTTAAAAAGGGCATCATTTTGGGTGTTGTTTTTTCCGATTTTTATGATGTGTCCCATAAATTCAAGTGACATAGGGAGAGACGGGGAAGTTTCTTTTTTGTTTTGGTTTGTTTTTGATGGCAGTTTACCTTTTGCTAAACCTGTCGAAGACAGTTTTTTGTTAGTTACTGATGTTAATTCAATGAGTATTTCACTCAATTCCTTTTCAGAATTGGCATTACTAACGCATTGTAAAAGGTATTCAAAATGCTCTAGATTAGTCATCGACTTTTCTTTAAACACTTTGTTTGCTTCAATAGTTTTTTTCTTTTTGTGATAGGTTTTAAAAAATTTTTGAGCGGCAACTTGAGGAGTTTTTGTTGTGTCTAGTTCAATAGTTATATCTTCCAAGTTTTCGGAATAGTAATTTTGAACAGTTATATTTTTGTCATTTTTCTTTATTAAGTGTAGATTTGACAACAATAAATCACCTTTAATTTTGTCTTCTTCAAAATTTTCACATGAGGTCATTTTTGAAACTATTTCATCAAGTCTCTTTTTTTCTTTTTTGACAGCAGATTCAATCGACATGGTCACTCGATTTTTTTCTTTTGAAAGGGAGGATATTTTTTCACCGGTATTAAAATAAAACTCAATTGCGTCAGACAATTTTTCCATATCTTTTCTCTCGCCTTGAACGCTTAAATAATCTCTAAAGAAAAAGTCAACCGCTTTTTCATTGACTATTTTAACGCATGGGGAAAATGTTGTCTTATCATACAAATTAACTAACTCTTTTGCTAAATTACTTTTTTCATTTGAGCGAAAAATTGCTTCCTCAGCACTGCTTTTTGCAAGTCCCAGAAAGTGAGTTAAGACAAAATTCGTCAAATTTCCGCTCTCGAAGGTGTCTAAAACGCTAGAGACCTCTTTTTCGCATTTTAACCCAAGTTTGTCCTGAGCGGGCGGCACATCATATTTAGCCCCAGAAAACATAACTCTTTTTGCGTTCAAATCAAGACTGTTCCGCTTTAAAGTATCGGTGATTGTTCCGTCCTCTTTGGTCAAAATAAGGTTTGAATTTTTGCCCATCAACTCCAAAACAAGTGTCATTTTTTCAATATTTCCCAACTCATCTTTTGCATCTAAATCGAAAAAAATCACTCTTTCAAATTCAAGTTGCCGAACATTCAAAATCCTTGCATAAGTTAAATACTTCCTCAAATGCATCAAAAATGCAGGAGGTTTTTCAAGGGCAGTGAATTTTTGTCCGCTCAAATGAATTCTTGGAGCAGAAGGATTAACCGAAATATAAAGAGTATGATTTTTGTTGTTTGCCCGAATAAAAAAAACAACACTGTCAAAACTCGGCATGATAATTTTATCAATCCTACCATTCTTGAGAGTCTTATTCAATTCATTCGTCAAAAAATTCAAATTTAATGCATCAAACGGCATAATTAAATTTTACACTTTTTTTAAAACTTAGTCAAGAGAGTTGACAGTATTATTTTAAAGTGCTAGAATTAATATTGATAAATCAATTTAGGAGACAAAAAACAAAAATGAACTACACACTAGAGAAAAAAAATAGCGAAGCAATTTTTAAGTTCACCTTAACCCATGCCGAATGGGAAACGGCAGTTAATAATGCCTACGAAAAAGAAAAGAAAAAATATTCAATTCCGGGCTTTAGAAAAGGCAAACTTCCGCGCAAAGTAATTGAAAATTACTACGGAGCAGGGGTCTTTTTTGATGAAGCAATTAATATTTGTATTTCTGAGGGCTATGCTAAGGCACTTACTGAAAACAAAGAAATTATTCCGGTGGACGAGCCGAAGGTTGATGTTGAAAGTTTGCCGTCAAACGAGAAAGAGCAACTTGTTTTCACAGTGAAAGTTGTGACAAGACCTGACATAAAATTAGGTGAATATAAAGGTTTAACTATCAAGGGAATGTCATATACTGTTAGTGAAAAGGATATAGAAAGAGAAATAACCGCACTTCGTGAAAGAGGTTCAAGAAAGGTTGCTGTCACCGGCAGAAAGGTTGAAAAAGGCGATATTCTAAATATTGACTACTCGGGCAGCGTTGAAGGTAAAAAATTCGACGGCGGAACTGCTGAAAAACAATCCTTAACAATCGGTTCAAACTCGTTTATTCCCGGCTTTGAAGACGGTTTAATCGGAGCGGAAATTGGTCAAACTCTTGACATCAAAGTCAAATTTCCCGATGAATATCATTCCGAAGAATTGAAAGGAAAAGACGCTGTTTTTACTGTCACTGTCAATGGTATTGAAATAAAAGAATTGCCTGAACTGACTGATGACTTCATAAAAGATGTAGCACCATTTGAGACTGTTGAAGAGTTCAAAAAAGACTTGGAAGCAAAATTAGAAGAAAACTTCCGTAAAAGAGGCGAAACCGAAACCGAAACAAAACTAATAGACACAATCGTTGCAGGGTGTGGAGTTGAAATTCCTTCCGTTATGATTGACGATGAAACACAAGGTATGCTTGACGAGTTTGCCCAAAGGCTTCAATATATGTATGGCGGAATGAAAATTGAGGACTACCTAAAAGCCATGCAGACAACACCCGAGGATTTCAAAAAAGAAAGAAGACCGGAGGCTGAAAAAATGATTAAAACAAGGCTTGTTCTTCAAGATATCGTGAAAGCGGAAAAAATAAAAGTCGAGCAAAAAGATTTGGAAGAGTTGATTGAAAAAGAAGCAGAAAGCGCAAAGCAAACAACTGATGAGTATTTGAAGAAAATGCCGAAAGAAAGGTTCATGCAACTAAATTCCGAAATTTTAGTCAAAAAACTATTTGATTTATTGAAAAAAGAAAATACAATCGAATACAAAAAAAGTGCTGCAAAAGAGACAAAAGAAAAAGCACCGACAAAAACAACAAAACCGAAAACTACTAAAAAAGCAGAATAAAGGAGATATTATAATAATGCACAGAAATAATTTTGTAACAGATGCTCTTGTCCCGATAGTTATTGAACACACAACTAAAGGCGAACGGTCATATGACATTTATTCAAGACTGCTTGAAGACAGAATAATCTTTTTGACAGGCGAAATTAATGACTATAATGCCGACCTTGTTATTGCCCAACTTCTTCATCTTGAAGGCAAAGACCCGGAAAAAGATATTAGTCTTTATATCAATTCACCGGGCGGCTCAGTAACTGCTGGCATGGGAATTTACGACACGATGAATTATATTAAGTGCGATGTCAATACTATTTGTGTCGGCATGGCAGCATCAATGGGTGCTTTTTTGCTGTCAAGCGGTGCAAAAGGCAAAAGATTTGCACTCCCTAACAGTGAAATCATGATTCATCAACCCTCAGGCGGCTCATACGGTCAAGCAAGCGATATGATAATTGCCGCTGAACGCATTGCACGCATTAGAAAACGCCTAAACAAAATCCTGTCAAAAAACACAGGACAACCGGAAGAGAGAGTGGCAAGAGATGTAGACCGTGACCACTACATGACCGCTGATGAAGCATTGGAATATGGAATAATAGATAAGGTGTATTCAAGACGCAAATAAAGAAATAAAATTGTAGGGGTGAGCAACGCGAACCCGAAAAAAAACCACAAAATATATAGGAAAGACATTCGTGAAGTGCACACCTTAATGAAGTTAGTAAAAGCATGTCGAAATTGGGTGTGCTTGACGCAAAAAATGTAGGGGGCGGCTTTTGCACGCCCGTTGCCGAACTCGTGACCAACAACGGGCGGCAGGTTGTGCCGCCCCTACGAATTATGTAAAAACTTATTTTTTAAAACAGAGAGGCAATATAACTTGGCAGCAAAAAACAACAACACTAACACAAATGAGCCGAAATGCAGTTTTTGTGACAAACTAAAATCACAAGCAAAACACCTTATTACAGGTCCTGAGGATGTCTTTATTTGCGATGTTTGCATTGGAATTTGCAATGACATGATGATTGAAGAGATTGAGGCGTCAAACGAGTTGGAACTCGTGAAATTGCCGGCACCCGAGGAAATTAAAAAAGTCCTCGATGATTTTATCGTGGGGCAAGATCAAGCAAAAAGAGTGCTTTCTGTTGCGGTTTACAACCACTACAAAAGGGTCAATCACAACCTAACTCAACAAGCAAAGGGCAAAAAAGAAAAAGACGAAAATGAAGTTGAATTGAAAAAAAGCAACATTTTGATGCTTGGACCGACAGGAAGCGGAAAAACTCTTCTTGCCCAAACTCTCTCAAAAGTTCTCGATGTTCCTTTTGCAATAGCGGATGCAACGACACTGACCGAGGCAGGCTATGTCGGAGAAGATGTCGAAAACATTTTGTTAAAACTTTTGCAAAGTGCAAATTTTGATGTAGCAAAAGCCCAAAAAGGCATAATCTATGTCGATGAAATCGACAAAATCGCAAGAAAAGGCGAGAACATGAGCATAACAAGAGATGTTTCAGGCGAGGGAGTTCAGCAGTGCCTGCTCAAAATCATGGAAAGCACCATTGCTTCAGTTCCTCCGACAGGCGGAAGAAAACACCCTCAGCAAGAATGCATCAATGTTGACACAACCAACATCTTGTTTATATTCGGCGGTGCGTTCGTAGGCCTTGACAAAATCATACAAAATCGTGACAATAATTCATCACTAGGTTTTGGCGGAACAGTTTTGACAAAAGACGAACAAATCCAAAGGTCGCTTCAGGATGTTCAGCCGCAAGACTTAGTCAAATACGGCTTAATACCTGAATTTATCGGACGAGTTCCGGTTGTCGTGACATTATCAGCGCTCGACAAAGACGCACTCAAACAAATCCTGACAAAACCAAAAGATGCCATAACAAAGCAATATGAACTTCTTTTGAAAATGGACGGCATTGAACTTGAGTTTGACATAGCGGCAGTCGACGCAATCGCTGAAAAAGCAATCGCATTAAAAACCGGTGCAAGGGGACTAAGAACAATAATGGAAGACGCAATGTTAGACATTATGTATCGTGCGCCGTCTGATAAAACAATCGGCAAAATAATCGTTACTCCCGAATGTATATTGGAAAAACGACAGCCTATAATCAAAAAAATAGCCAAAGAACTAAAAGAAAAGAAACTAGACATAAAAATAAAAGAACCTCAACCCCAAAAAGAGATAGCGTAAATCTAAATTTATTATTAAGAAAAATCCATAAGTTAAATAAAACTTAAGGATTTTTTTAATCTAAGTGATAATTTTTAACGCAATAATGACCTGATTTCCTGAGCAACTTTTCGGTGTTTTGACACAAAAGGGACAGTAATATGTTCATTTTTTGTTTCAATAATAATTTTGCCATAATACTGATCTGCAAAGCCGGTTGCGTGAATTTTATCTGTTACTCTTATAATTTCATTGAGTTCCAATATGTGTTTTTTGTTTTTTCTAGGATAGACAAAAAGTTTTTCGTTTGATAAAACTATTAAATTTTTTGGCGGACCTATAATTAAATTATATATACCCCAAATTGAGCCTAATATTGCAACAATTGATGCTGCCAAAAGACCGGCAAAAAGAGGAATTCTCCAAAAAGAATTGTTTTCCATCAGTATAAAAATGAGAACCGCACCAATGATAAGTCCGACAGTCATTAAAACACTTAATATTGCACTGCCTTTTAGTCCAAAACCTGTTCGTTTTCCTATAACTCTTTCATCCATAATGAGCCTCCTTTTTAATGCACAAGACATTATACTAATCATTTTAGCATGTCTGTAATAGATAGTCAAGCAAAAAAAGCATTTTGACTAAATAATTATAGTCACTATATTTAACTTGTAAAATTTATATGAACCGGTATCAAAATGGTTGATATTTTTGTCTTGCTGTGGTATATTAAATTCGGGAGTATTAATTATCATGAATGATTTATGAGCGTAGTGCTGATTATTTCATGACAGATTTTGACTTAATAAACATGGAAGAGTTTTTGAATGAAGTTCAGCAAGTTGTTCCTCTCAGAGAGCGAACTTACAAAATGATTACTATGCGGGGGATTGTTGTTTTTCCGGGACAATCTCTCAATTTTGATTTGTCAAGAGACAAGTCACTGCTTGCGGCGGAGGGGGCGATTAACTCCGGTGAGGAGATTTTTTTGGTGTCGCAAAAGAATTTGTCAACGATGAATCCAACGCCGAAAGACATAAACAGAGTCGGAACTTTGGTGACAATTAAACAAGTGATGAGGCTGCCGAATGACAATCTTCGTATTTTAGTTGTTGGTCGAGAACGCAAGGAGATTGGGAACTATGTTTCAATGACGCCGTATTTTGAGGTGACACTGAAAGACTATCCGAATTTTCCGTCAAATCCGACGGAAGTTGAAGCAATGAAAAGAAGGGTGTCTGAGCAAATTGAGGAATACAAAAAACTCAATCCAAAACTTCCGCCCGATGTAATGCTTTCGCTCAACATTTTCAACATCAGAAATTTTGTTGGCATTGTCGGAACATTCCTCATTAAAAATGAAGTCGAGAGACAAAAACTTCTTGAAATTCAAGATGAATACAGTCAACTTGAAGAAATTCATCGTTGGTTTTTTAATGAGTGTGAAATAATGCATCTTGAAAAAAAGATAGCAACAAAAGCAAGAGAGGCTATTGACAAAAACCATAAAGAATATTTTTTGCGTGAGCAGATAAAAGCAATCCACAATGAACTAGGTGATGTTGAAGATGAAATAAACAAATACAAAAGACGGATTGAGGAAAAGAAATTGCCCGAAAAAGTTGTTGAGAAACTGAACAAAGAAATAATCAAAATTGAAAAAGCGGCTTCAAATTCGCCTGAGTTGGGAGTGTCAAGGGCATATGTTGAGTGGATTTTGGATTTGCCTTGGAATGAAGCAAGCGAAGATAATCTTGACCTAAAAACGGCTCGAAAAATTCTTGAAGAAGACCACTACGGAATTGAAAAAATTAAGCAACGAATTGTTGAGTTTTTAGCGGTTCACAAATTGACAAAAAACCTCAAAGGTCCGATTTTGTGTTTTGTCGGTCCTCCGGGAGTTGGAAAAACTTCTATTGTTTCATCAATTGCAAGAAGCGCAAACAAGGAATTGGTGACAATGAGTTTGGGCGGAGTTCGGGATGAGGCGGAAATAAGGGGGCATAGACGGACTTATATCGGTTCAATGCCGGGAAGAATTATTGCAGGAATGAAACAAGCAGGGGTCAATAACCCTGTATTTCTGCTTGATGAAATTGACAAAATGTCATCAGATTTTAGAGGCGATCCGGCAAGTGCAATGCTCGAAGTTCTTGACCCAAATCAAAACCACAACTTCAAAGACCATTACATTGAAGTGCCTTATGATTTGTCATCGGTGATGTTTGTTGCAACCGCCAACACGCTTGACACCATACCATCGCCGCTTCTTGACAGAATGGAAGTCATTGAACTTTCTGGCTACACTTATGAAGAAAAACTAGAAATAGCCAAAAAATATCTCTTGCCAAAGCAAATCAAAGCAAATGGACTGGAGGAAAAATTCGTCATAATTTCTGATAAAATTATGGTGAAAATCATTTCACTCTACACTCGTGAATCGGGAGTGAGAAATTTGGAAA